>JBLWZH010000016.1:0-74241 GCA_048266545.1 Paremcibacter sp.
GATTGAATCACTAATCACAACCCACTGCAACCCCCAAAGATATAACTTAACAATTTAAATGGTGCGCACTACTAGGTCGTATCGACATTCATGGAAAGGTCCGTGATCCGGGTCGGCGCGGCGTCGATAACCACAATTTTGCCAATGGTGTTTTGTGGGTATTATGCAGCGGTGCCCGCTGGTGTGACCTTCCCGAACATTATGGCAAATATAAAACGGTGCACAAACGTTTCACCCGATGGGCTCCGGCGACAAATAAAAGATCAGGGGGCCATTGCCAATATACCCCACAAATCCAATCGAAAGGATTCCTATCCTTTTGATTAGCAGCTTTACAGGGAGCGAAATCGTGTGGAGAGGTTCTTCAATAAAATCAAACGCTTCCGGCGGATCACCACCCGATATGACAAGTTGGGGCATCATTCCTGGCAATGATAAAAAATCAGACCTTTTTCAGCCGCCTGCTAGAAATGGACAATCAGGCTCGCGACCCAGCCGGAGCCGCTGACGCTGTTGCCCGACAGCTTTATGCGATATTCGGCGGTCAGGTCGATATAGGAACGATAGGCCTCATATTTTGTCTCATTGAAATAGATGCGCAGGTTGAGTCCCGGTCCGGCCTCCAGCAGATCCGCCTGTTGAAAACTGTCCTGTTGCCAGCTGGCCTGTCCCGTCAGGCGCGGCTGCAGGACAAGCCCCTCCGCGAGCCGCCAGTTGAGGCCCGCCGTCAACTGGCCGGTCAGATAAATATCCGGATCGGCGGGATCGATCAGCGCCGCGTCGAGATAGAGGCTGTAGCTCCACCAGCGGTGCGCTCCCGCCTGATAATCTGTCTGATGGTCGCGGGAGTATCCCGCCCGGATCATCCAGTCATTGCGGGCGAAATCGCCGATCTTGACCAGGCGTTCAGCGGACAGGATCAGATTATGAGCCGAAAAAGGTTTGATCCGTGCGCCAAAGCCGGCCTGAAAGCTGTCCGGTTCGGCGACGAAGTCATCCCGGGGCATGGCGGACAAGAACCGGCCGTAAATCTGCAACCGGCGGCCGTTCCGAAAGCCGACCCGGGGCGGTTGATAGCTGAGCTCGAGACCGACCTGCGACTGGCTGAGGTCGGGTCCGGTCAGGGGGCTGGAAAGACTCGATTTATCCCGATGAATAATGTAACCCGTTACGTCAAAACGATTTTCCAGTTGCTCCACCTCCCGCCGAAGGGCAAAGGGGGCGTCCATGTCAGCATATTGATCAAGGGCGACCTTGAAATGGCGGACCGCCTGCGGGTTCCGGCCGATGATCTTATAGGCGTAGGCCAGTTGCAGGCGGATATGTCGCTGCGCCGGCGACAGGGCCAGCGCCCGTTCAAAATAACCGATGGCCGTCTTATAGTCGCCCTTTTGATAAGCGGCATAGCCCAGATTGGCGGCATGACGCCAGTCCGCAGGGCGCGCAACGGATGAAAGCGACAGGGGTGCGGATTTTTTCTGCGGTGATTTCCCTGGGGCGGATTTCCCTGGCGCCGGGCGTCTGTCTATTGGCGTCCTATAGGCGACCAACGTGACGGGCGGGACAAAATCAGAGTGGAGGAAAAGGCCGGATCGGGCGACTGCCCTTCGCGGCGGCGGAACAAGGAGTACTGTGCGCGGAACCGCAACCGGAATCGAAACCGGAATTGCAACCGCAACGGCAACCGCAGTCTTTCTGCTGCGCGCGGCCATTTCCTGATGGGGATAATTGCGGAAATAGGCCCATTCTCTTTGGGCGTAATCGGTTTGTAAAAATAACCACAGGGCGGCGGTAAGGCTGGTGTTCCCCCCGAATATCAACAGCAGGAATTTAGTCTTGGGGCTCATGGCCAATTCCCTGAAGGCTGAGGAGCTCCGTAAGATCCCGGTCGCTGATATTTCCCTGTTCCACGAGAATTTGGCCAAGCTTTATCGCCCTTCCGGCCTGCTGGCGCAGGGCGGCGTCAAGCTGGTCGAGGGTGATCAGCCTGCGGTCGATCAACAGCTCGCCCAACCGTTTGCGATACGGGGATAATTGCCGCTGATCGGGAAAGCTGTGATCGGTTTTGTCCCAGACCAGCGGATGGTCGAACAGGATATGCCCGCTATAGAGATAGATCGCTCTTAAGGCGGCGCAAAAATTGAGCATATTGCCCCAGAGTTGGCGGGGCAGGGATAAAAGGCCGCTCAACCCGCCATAAATCCGGCCGGTGAAAAATACCCGGTGCAGGGCCCGGTTGACCAGAAAGACAAGATTGGCCCACAACAGATATTCCAGCGGCTCGCCCCTGCGGACCAGAGGCGGATAGCGCCAGCCGTCAGGGAACAGTCCTTCGATCAGCCAGACCAGCAGGATATTGAGGACAATGAAATAGGCCGCCATCGATAAATGAGCGGTGAGGATGCCTTTGCGGTCGCGAAACAGGGCGTATTTCATCGCCGGCGATCCCCGCCATTTCTGACGGCGCCATCCCTGAAGGGCGATTCCGGTCAGCCAGCGGCTTTTTTGCCGGATGACGGCCGGGATGCGATCGGGAAAAAATTCGCGGGTGGCGATGATGTCATGGGGGGCGGCCCTGAAGCGGGCGAAAATCAGCCGCAGGCCCTGTTGCTTAAGCCGCAGCGCCAGGTCGTAATCCTCGGTCAGGTTGGACGGATCAAAGGGGGCGGCGCGATAGTTGGTGCTGAGGGTGGCCAGCGCCCGGCGGCTGAGGGCGGTGCCGACCCCGGCCGACGGCACATGGCCGGTCAGGCTTTCCCGTACCACCAGTTCCTTGATATGGTTTTCGGCGAATTCATCCTGATAATGGCCGCCGGTCAGGTCACGCCACGGCCGCTCAAGGGGAATCACCGGGATCTGCACCATATCCTTGCGCGGGATCAGGTGGTTGTAGAGCTTTAATTCCAGCGGATGGACGATGTCCTCCGCATCATGCAGGATATAACCGGCAAATTGTAGCCCGCTGCGCTGCTCGAAGGTGGTAATTTCCCGATAGAGCTGGTTCAGGCAATCGGCCTTGCTGGTCGGGCCGGGGCGCTCCAGCACCAGACAATGCAGCTTTTTATGGCCGGGCAACAGCCGGGTGACCGCCTGGCATGTCTCCGGATCATTGGGATAGCAGCCGATAAATATATGATAATTTGTGTAATTATAGCTGGACAGGGTATTTTCCAGCATGGCGCCGATCACCCGGGCTTCGCGCCAGGCGGGAATCATCAGGGCGAAAGGCTGTTCATCCTTTAAAAGCAGGTCCTGGGCCCGAAAACGGCGATGTTTCCGATAGACAAATATTCGGCGCCTGAATTTGTGGATAAGATAATAGAGATCGACAAAGGCGTCATCGACATTGCTGATCAGGATCAGCAAGGCGATCAGCATAAAAGCCAGTTTGAGAAAAAACAGATAGCTTGTGAATAGAACCAAAATGGATATGTCCCCCCGCGATCAATTGAATTGATGATATATCTGGAACAGGATTTATTATTTTGGGTTGTGGTTAAGTATAGATTATCTTGCGGGAGAAGGCTATGGCGGATTTGTGATCCATGAGAGACTGGCCGTCAGAGCGCAAAAAAGGCGCCGGTTTTATATGCCGGCGCCTTTATTTTAAGCTGTTGAACCTTATAGCCTTATACTTTACCGTTGCGCCGCCGCCAGGCGGTGAACCCCCAGCCAAGGCCAAACAGGCCAAGCATGGGCGGCGTCGCGATATTGACAATATAGAGCGTCATTTCATCCGTTGCCGACAGAGTCATTCCATTATTGCTCAGGGTTGCGCCGCCGTAATTAAACGGATCGCCGGTGTAAGCAATAATCAGTTCAATGATATAGCTGCCGAGACCGGGGAAATTGCTGCCGCTGGCCGGAAACAGGCCGATGTTGCCGGCCATGACATTGAACAGTTGCAGCTCATCGCCAAGGGTGATCGTCCCGCCATCCTCAAGCTGTAATTGCCAACTGACATCAAAAAGCTCATCAAAGGCGGCGCCGCCGATCTCGCCCTCAATATCGCACAGGGAAATTGACGCCAGCGCCGATGAACTGAAGGAACAGCCGTCCAGATTAAAGTCATTGCGGAGATAAATGGTCTGATCCGGTCCGGCCTCGGCAATCAGGGGTGTTGTATTGGTTGGATCGGTTGGATCGGTTGGATCGGTTGGATCGGTCGGATCGGTCGGATCGGTTGGATCAGTCGGATCGGTTGGGTCAGTCGGATCAGTCGGGTCAGTCGGATCAGTCGGATCAGTCGGATCAGTCGGATCGGTTGGATCCTTTGGATCAGTTGGGTCAGTCGGATCGGTCGGATCAGTCGGGTCCGTTGGATCAGTCGGGTCGGTCGGATCGGTTGGGTCCGTCGGATCGGTTGGGTCGGTCGGATCAGTCGGATCTGTCGGATCAGTCGGGTCGGTCGGATCGGTTGGGTCCGTCGGATCGGTTGGGTCGGTCGGATCAGTCGGATCTGTCGGATCAGTCGGATCAGTTGGATCGGTTGGATCAGTCGGATCGGTTGGGTCGGTCGGATCAGTCGGATCTGTCGGGTCAGTCGGATCAGTCGGATCAGTCGGATCGGTTGGGTCCGTTGGATCAGTCGGATCAGTCGGATCAGTCGGATCGGTTGGATCAGTCGGATCGGTTGGATCAGTCGGATCCGTTGGATCAGTTGGTGTTGTTGGTGTACCGCCACCGCCTGTAATTCCACCACCTGTTATGCCGCCGCCATCGCCAAATCCATCCAGCGCCTGGGCATTGGGGCCGGGGGCGGAGCGGGTATTGGGGTTGGCGAAAAACTGGCTGAAGACATCGGCGGTGAAGTCATTATTGAAGGTGCGCCCGGCGGTGTCCGTCCCACCCGGGGCCAGATTTTCGAGCATTGCCAGCAATTGCTCATTAAGCTTTTCTTCCATGCCGCTGATGTCGGTCGGCGATAAAATAACACCGACGATATAGGTTTCTGACGAACCCTCGGATTCAAACCTCATATTGATGGGCTCGCCGCCGCTTTTGACCAGAGAGGTCAGAAGCCAGCCATCAATATCCTGCTTTTCGGTTTTGCCCAGTGAAACCGGCTGATAGTCCACAGCGGCGGCATATTCCTTGGCACCTTCCTGGCCGGTCAGGCTCACCCCATTTGTTGAAAGCCTGGCCCATTGCGGGCTGCCGGATTTTGCCGTGTCGACAACCCGAAGCTGGTTGCCGTTGACGCCGAATTTTTGGCCAAAGGGGTGGGCGATCGTCATGCCGGACGGCAGGGGCGCGGTAAAGACATAAATCCGGTAACCGCCTTTTTCAACTTCGGGAATGCCGAAGGCGCTGACATTGAGAATGCCGTCCTTCAGGAAGTCATTTTCCTGTGAGGCCTCGAGGGCGATCAGTCCCTCACCTTCAATCTCCGGGCTTGCGGGGGTGATGCGGATGAAACCCCGGTGGGGAATTTTTTTGGTTGGGCCGAAATCCCACCCGGCATCGCCAAAATTCAGGCCAAAGTCGGACAGGGACGAAAAGGGTATGGCGTAAGCGGTTGTCGCGGCGCGGGCCGCGGCGTCAATGATTCTGGCGGCCGGCTCCTGCATGCTGTGACTGTTGGTCACCAGCCCGGATTCGCCGAGATCTTTCAGCAGGCCGGAGGCAAGATCGGTTATTTTGTCAGGCTGTCCGGCGGAGCTGTCAAAATACCGCTGGAGGATCTTTAGGGATTCTATGGTGCCGTCAATGGCCGCCGCGAGGGCTTCCTCGCGACTGATGGCCTCAAGTTTCTGGAGCGCCAGTTGATGTCCATCGCCCGTAGCGTCCGGCCGCGGCGTTGCGCTTTTCCTGATCAATGTGGCCGAACTGTTGGGCAGGGCCTCAATGGCCGGGTCTGAATAGGTCAGCCCCTGGGGATTGAGCGCCGTCTTGCGGGGTCCTGACGGTTCTGCGGCGGCCTTGCCGCCCTGGGTCATTAAATCTTCCGGCGGCGGCAGGACAATAATGCCGTCCTTGCCGGACGAGGCGGAATCATCCAGTCCGGCCTTTTCGTCCACGGTCAACAGGTCGACCTGGTCCTGCAGGACTTTTTGCGTGGCGTTATTGTCGATAAGGTCGTTATAAACCCATGTACTCAACGCAACTGTGCTGACAACCGCTAATATCTTATATTTTAATTCCATGAACCCGATCTCATGCCAATGCCAATTGCTACCCCAGCCGGTCCCTATTATCCAGACCTAAAAACATCATTCTCTTATTATTTAGCCTTGCAGGCATTAACATGTTCATAAAAAACAAGGTTAATTTTAAATAAATAAAATAAATTTTTTGCTAATATCCCATATATAATAGACTAAATTAATATAACATGAATGTATATGCGACAAAGCGTAGGAAGAACAGAGCGCCGGATCAATGGGGGGGTGAAAAGTCAAAGAGAGCAGAGTTGAGTATGAATTTAAAGAAAATATTTGACGCGTTGCCGGATCTCGAGCCCGGTTGGGTCTGGCTGGCGGGGGCGGGACCGGGTGATCCGGGGCTGGTGTCCCTGCTGACGCTGAAGGGCCTGGATCAGGCGGATGTGATTGTCTATGACGCCCTGGTCAGCGACGGGGTCCTCGCCCTGGCGAACGGCGCGGCGGAGCTTGAATTTGCCGGCAAGCGCGGCGGCAAGCCGTCCCTCAAGCAGGCCGATATATCCGAACGGCTGGTCAAACACGCCAGAGCGGGCAAGAGGGTTCTGCGTCTGAAAGGCGGCGATCCGCTGGTCTTCGGCCGGGGCGGGGAGGAAGCCCGCTTTCTGGTCGGCGCCCGGGTGCCTTTTCGGGTGGTGCCGGGAATCACGGCCGGTATCGGCGGTCTGGCCTATGCCGGGATTCCGCTGACCGACCGCCATACCAATTCCGCGGTGACCTTCCTGACCGGGCATGACAAGGACGGCGGCCTGTCGAAGGATATTGACTGGGACGCGCTGGCAAAATCATCGCCGGTGATCGTCATTTACATGGCGTTGAGCCGGATTGAGCTGATGACGCGGCAATTGCTTGAGTCGGGACGGCGGCCGGATGAGGCGCTGGCCATTGTCAGCAAGGCGACAACCAGAGATCAGGTCGTGCTGGAGACGACGCTCGCCGCCGCCGCCGAGGATGCCGCCCGGGCGAAGCTTGAGGCGCCGGCGATGATTGTCCTCGGGGAAAATGTCCGGCTGCGGGCGGGGCTGGACTGGCTTGGCGCGATGGCGGGGAAAATCCTTGATGCGGATGTGTCGTCAATCCGGCCTCAGGGGCAGCGGAAGTAAGCCCTCAGAAGGTCAGATATATTTGTTGAGGATATAGTGGAAGCTTAAATATAACGCGCCGATCATGCCGAGCAGCACCAGGAAAATATTTTTGTATGATTCGGAAATAAGGCCAAAAAGCAGGTGGGTTTCCCGTTTGAGCGCCTGTTTTTCCTGCTCGGTCAGCGGTCTGAAGTCCTCAGTATTTTTATGCCATGGCCGGTCAAAATCAATCCGGTTTTCAGCCTCGCTGTCAAAACTGTCCTGAAGCAGATTCGCCATCCTTCTTTTATAATGGAAGGTCAGTTCCTTCGAGGTGAAATATATGGTGCGCAATGTGGGCTCGTCACTAAAACTGTCGAGGAACGTGCCGACCGAGCCCTCGACAAAATCGCCTTGCTGCTCCCGGGAGAGGATAATGTTATTGCGCGGCAGAAGACTGGCGGCGTAAATATCCTGCAATCCGCCGTCATTGATCGAAATTCGGGTAAAGCTGTTCTGGTCCGGATCCCTGTCATTGCCGGGGCTGGTGATATTGCCATCCTCAAAAAAGATCAGGCGGTTTTCTTGCGACAGGCTGAGGCGGCTTTGGGTCGGATAGACCGTTCCTGACGTGTCATTGTGGGTGACGATCCTGAGGTGCATGTCAAAATTGCTTTCCGGATGGTTCGATGATTTTACAACACCGGCACAGGCGCCCTGGGCCGAAATAAAAAATCCGGCCATTACAGCGGAAATAGCGACAAGGAACAGTTTCATATGATCAAAAACACCGGAAAATTAAACCGTTGAGCTTCATTTAAAATAATCTATAGCCGGTTAAAGTTAAAGAATATTTATTAAATCATCTTTATGCGGGTTTTGATCAGAAAAGCTGGCTGACCAGATAGCCGGAGGTTCCGCCAAGACCGGGGCCGGGATGGGTCGCGGCGCCGATATGATAGAGGCTCTTTATCGGCGTCTCATGGTTTTTGGTGGACCTGAGCGGCCGCCAGAGCATGAATTGGTCGATGCCGCAGGAGCCGGAATAGGGATCGCCCCGGACCAGGTTGATGTTGCTGGCTTCCAGATCCTTCGGTGACAGGATGCTGCGGGCGAGGATGATATCCTTCAGGTCGGGAATATGGCGGGTCAGCCGGTCAATGATCCGGTCGGCATAGGCATCCTTGGTCGCCTCATCCCACAGGCCGTCGGCGGGCGGCGTGATCCTGCCGGCGGCGTCGCCCCGGATGTGATAGGGCAATTCCTGCAACTGAATCCACAGGATGGCCTTGCCCTCGGGCGCCCGGCCGGGGTCCAGCGCCGTTGGCTGGGCGACGACGACGGTGGCTTCTTCGGGCAACAGTCCCCGTTGTGCCTGATTGAGCGCTCGGGAGACGGAATCAAGGCCCGACGTCAGGTGGATCATCGCCACATCATTCAGGGCGGGATCGCTCCACTCAGGCATCCTGTCCAGCGCCAGATGAATCTGCATATCGCCGCAGCCATAATGATACTCCGCGCTTTCGCGGGCGATGGTTTCCGGCACATGGGCGGGATCAAGCAAATTCTGATAAAGCTGGGTCGGGGTGACGTTGCAGATCACGGCTTTGGTTGCGCTATAGATTTCACCGGTGCGGGTTTTGACTCCGGTGGCGCGGCCATTTTCAACCATCACCTTCGCCACGTCCTGGCCGGTCAGCAGCCGGCCGCCGTTTCTCTCAATCAAAGCCGTCATGGCGCGGACCAGATTTTCACTGCCGCCGCGGACAATCGGCATGCCGGCGACCTCCAGCGTGAAGCAGATCAGTTTGCCCATCAGCCCCGATAGCGGGCTGTCAGGCCCGAGGCCGGTATGGAGGATCCAGGGCGCGATGCAGGCCTTGACCTCGTCGGCGGCAAAGCGGCTGTCCAGCCATTTGCGGCAATTGTCGAGGGACAGGCCGATAAAGGCCGCCAGTTTATGGAGACCCATTTTCCAGGCGGATTTGATCATCAGCTTCAGGGTCGAAAATCGCCATAAATCTGCCCCCAGCAGACCGAAGATCAGATCCGTATGCTGTTCAATATCGGCCATCGACCTTTCATAGGCCATGGCGTCGCTGTCATTCAGACGCTTCAGGGCGGCAAGATTGTCCGCCCGCGACGCTCGCAGGATGAAATTCCGGCCATCGGGCAGGATGGCGGCGGTCGGCTTCAATGTATTGACATAGTCGAGGCCCAGGGCGTGAAGTTCTTCGCCAAGTTCGGCATAGGCGGGCGAGGTGACGAACAGCGGGTGAAAGCCGGAAAAGACATCGTGGCGAAAGCCGGGCAGGGTGATCTCCGCCGTCTTGATGCAGCCGCCCAGCCAGTCGTTTCTTTCAAGAACACAGACCTTGTGGCCCTTGCGCGACAACAGGCAGGCGGCGACCAGCGAATTGATGCCGCTGCCGACAATGACAAAATCAGATTTGCTCATGAAAACCATCCTGCATTATTTTATTTAATTACTTTAATAAGAAAACGGTCTTGGAACTATGCAGATTCCGCAAATGCTGTGCTTTTCGCGCATATTTTCCGGTTGACCGAATGAGGCGCGCATCTGCCGTTATGGGACGGCATGACGCAATGAAATTTAGCTTTTATGTTGATAAATTCATGTTTTGCGATAATATTTTGTGCAGAAAATTTGACGGCGGAAAAAACAGAAAGGCGTTTTCGGCATGATCCGGGTATTGGCGTATGCCGCAATGGCGCTCTGTATAATCGGCTTTTCATCTGCTGCTTCTGCGGCAAGGGAGGCCACAGACGCGATCCGGCCCGCCGCCCGTGATGGGGCGGTCAAGACGAAGCCGCTCAGGGTGGTCATCCGGCCGCGGCAGCGCAAAAAAACAACGGAAAAACCGCTGATCCCGCCGGACCTTCGGCGGCGAATCGATAAAAATGCCCTGGATTTCAAATGGCGCGATATTCTGGATCACCGCTTCCTGTCGGGCGATCAGGACGCGGTGCAGTTAAAGCAATATGGTTATGCCGTCAACTCAGACATCGGCCGCATTCTTCGGCAAAAAAGGCGCCTCACGGATGATCCGGACAATATGCTGCGACGGTCGGAATATTCCGGCCGGCAGCTTTACCGTGAAATCGCGCCAATGCCGCTTAACCCGGTGCGGGACATACGGCAGGGCTGCAAGATGAAAAACCCCCGACGATGTAATTTCACCGGATATGGCCAATATTGGCTGAAGGCCGGTCAATTGACGATTGATATTGATCGCAGCCGGGCCGATGACGCCCTGGTCAATCTGTTGAAATCCCTGAATTAGCGGTGCGCCGCAGTCTGCTCCGTCCGGTCGTTGTGATGATCTTTCCCAATAATAAACAAGTTTGAATAAGCAAAGTCCGATAAAGGGGCATTATTCGGATAATACATGCAGTCAATGAATAGTCGTGTTGCGGCTGATTTTGTTTAATGAGTGAAATAATTCATCAAAATCGCATCAAGATCAAAGGGACGTGACATGAAAGGATTGACAGACAAGGTCGCTATCATCACCGGCGGCGCGACCAGTATTGGTGCCGAAGTGGCCCGGGCATTCGTCGAGCAGGGGACGAATGTGGTCATTGCGGATATTGCGACGGAGGCCGGTCAGGCGCTCGCCCGTGATCTGGGCGGCAGGGCGCTGTTTCAGAAAACCGATGTCAGCAGCGACGACGACCTGAAGAACTGTGTCGCGGCCACAGTCGGCAAGTTCGGCCGGCTGGATTTTGTCGTCAATGTAGCCTGCACCTATCTGGACAACGGCATGGAATCGAGCCGGGAAGATTTTCTTCAGGCCCTGAACGTCAATGCCGCCGGCGGCTTCATGCTGGTGCAATTCGCCCGGCCCCATCTGAAAAAGAACAAGGGCGCGGTGGTCAATTTCGGCAGCATCAGCGCCAAGGTTGCCCAGCCGGGGCGGTGTCTTTATCCCATGACCAAAGGCGCCATTCATCAACTGACCCGTAATGAAGCCCTGTTGCTGGCCGGGGACGGCATCCGGGTCAATACGGTATCGCCGGGCTGGACCTGGTGTTCGATCATGGATGAGGTCAGTGGCGGTGACCGGGCGAAAACCGATCGGGTCGCGGCTCCGTTTCATATGACGGGCCGGGTCGGTGATCAGCGGGAAGTGGCGGACGCGGTGATGTTCCTCTGTTCCGATCATGCGAGCTTTATTACCGGCACCGACCTTCCGGTGGACGGCGGCTATACCGCGCTCGGCCCCGAACAGCAGACCGACGCGCTTGGGAAACTGGCAGAATAAAGACCAGAATATCAGTAGGAGAAATTTATGCGTAAAATTGTCATTATCGGCGCCGGCCAGTCCGGGTTGCTGCTCGGCATCGCCTTGAAAAAGAAAGGCTATGACGTCACCATCGTCACCAACAGGACTGCGGAAGAAGTGAAAAACGGCCGCATTCTGTCGAGCCAGGCCATGTTCAACGGGTCGCTTGATGTGGAGCGGGAATTCGGCCTCAACCAGTGGGACGGCATTGTCGAGCCGATCGAGGGCATTTCCGTGACGGTCGCAGGACCGGATGGCGGCAAGGCCATCAGCTGGGCGGCGCGCCTGACCACCGGCAACGCCAATTCCGTTGATCAGCGGGTCAAAATGCCCCTCTGGATGGGGGAGTTTGAAAAGATTGGCGGCCATCTGGTGATCAAGGATGTCGATATGAGCGACCTTGAAGGATACGCCGCGACGTCGGATCTGGTTCTCGTCGCTTCGGGCAAGGGGGATATTGGCAAGATGTTTGAACGGGATGCGGAAAAAAGCCCGTTTGACAAGCCGATGCGCGCTCTGGGGCTCACCTATGTCAAGAATATGACGCCGCGGCCCGAGCATAGCGCGGTCTGCTTCAATATTATTCCCGGGGTCGGCGAATATTTCGTCTTCCCGGCGATCACCACCACCGGGGCCTGTGAGATCATGGTGTTTGAAGGCGTCCCCGGCGGCCCGATGGACTGCTGGGGCGATGTCAAGACGCCGGCGGAACATCTGGCGATGAGCAAGGCGATTCTGGAGAAATTCCTGCCGTGGGAGGCCGAACGCTGCCGGCATATCGAGCTCACCGATGATAACGGCATTCTGGCCGGGCGTTTTCCGCCGACAACCCGTAAGCCGGTGGGCAAGCTGCCGTCCGGCAAGGTCGTCATGGGCCTGGCGGACGCCATCTGCCTGAACGACCCGATCACCGGCCAGGGCTCCAATAACGCCACCAAATGCGCCAAGGTTTTCTATGACCGCATTATCGCCAATGAACGGGGCGTGTTCGACGCCGACTGGATGCAGGAAACCTTCGATCAGTTCTGGGCGTACGCCAAATATGTGGTGCAATGGACCAACGGCATGTTATTGCCGCCGCCGGACCATGTGCTGCAGATTTTCGCCGCCGCGCAGGATAGCCCGGAACTGGCGACCCGCATTGTTGACGGCTTTGACGACCCCCGGACATTTTACCCCTGGTTTATGGAGCCGGAAGCCGCGGTGCAGACTATTAAGGAGTTTTCCTGACCGTTATGAACATATCGCAAAAAATTGACCAACTCGACCTGAAGGACACATTTCGCAACGCCATGCGCCGTATGGCGGCCAGCGTCTCGATTGTCACCGCCGAATATGACGGCCGCAAGGCCGGGGCGACGGTCAGTTCGGTGACATCGGTCAGTTTCGATCCCATGTCGCTTCTGGTCTGTATCCATAACCAGTCGCTGTTTCACGACATCATCCGCCAGGCCGATGAATTCTGCATTAATCTGCTGCGGGCCGACCAGCAGGAACTGTCCGATAAATTCAGCCGCCCGGCATCGGAAAAAAATTTATTCAGCACCGGCGACTGGCGGGATTGGGCGGGGCGGCCTTTCCTTAAGAACGCCCAAGCGAATTTCTTTTTGACCCGGAAAGCGGCTTTCGCCTTTGGCAGCCACACCATTTTCATCGGTGAAGTCACTGAGGTGATCTGCGCCGATTGTGTCGCGCCGCTGGTTTATATGGATGGCGGCTATGTGACAACACAGAAATAAAAAAGGGTATGACCTGAACGACAAGTGCAAAAATACCCTCTGTGGCTTGATCGGGAGAAAATAATTTTCTCCTGATTTTTTGACAAAAAAGCACACAGGTGGGGCCCCGTTCTTGACCTTGCGGCCGGTTCGGGCAATAAGGGGGCATGACGGTCTGGCGGTAAGGAAATCCTGTGCAACATTTTCAAAAATTTCTGTTCGTGGCGGCGGTGCTGACCCTGGGGTTCAGCATATATTATTACCTGCAACTGGACAGGCCCGCACAAAAGAGCGTTCCCCGGCCGGATGCGCCGCGGCAAAAGGCGGCGGCTGTCAAAAAGGCCGTGGCGTTCAATGTGCGGGACTATGGCGTCGCAAGCGATGAAGCGGCGCGGATGAATGAATATTTCGACGCTGTCAGGCAAGAGGTCGGCGAGATCATCGCCCGGGATGAAACGCTGGTAATCTCCCTGGCGGAATTTAAAACCAGGGATGAGTACAAGCGGAAGCTCTATATGGCGCTCTCCATCGCCAACCGGATCAAGGTCGTCTCTCCCGTGGCCTGCGCCGGCCTGAAAAAGAAGCTGGAAAGCGCCGCCAGCCCGGCGGAACAGACAACAATCAAGGGTTTGCAGGAATATGTCGTCTGCTTCCCGGGGAAGTGGTAGGCTTTTGACTTGATCCGGGCTTAATCCGGCAGGACGGCGCCCAGAACCCGGACCGTATTTTCACCCATGATTTTGCGAATATCCTCTTCGGAAAACCCCTGTATCATAAGTTCTTCGGTGATCTGCGCCATGCCGCTGGCGTCAAATGGCGCTTCAATGGCGCCGTCAAAGTCGGAGCCCAGCGCCACATGATCAACCCCGACGAGGTCAACGGTGTATTTGATCGCCTTGACGATGGCTTTTGGGCTGAGCTCACAGACGGCGACATCCCAGAAACCGATGCCGATAACGCCGCCGGTCCGGGCGACGCCGCGGATATGTTCATCGCTCAGGTTGCGCTGATTGTCGCAGGTGCCGCGCACCCCGGTATGGGAGGATACGACAGGCGTTGTGGCGAAGCTCAGAATATCATCGATCAGCGCCGGGGAGGCGTGGGCGATGTCAATGATCATGCCGCGTTGCTGCATGTCCTGAAACACCGCCCGGCCAAAGTCGGTCAGGCCGCCCAGGCTGACCCCGTGGGCCGAACCGCCAAGTTCGGTATCAAAAAAATGGGTCGCCGCCATCATGCGAAAACCGGCGTCATACATGGCCTTGACATTGGCGATGTCGCCTTCCAGCACCTGGGCCCCTTCGATACCGAGGAAGCCGGCGGTCAGCCTGTCGCCATTGCGCCGCGCCGCGAGATATTTCTCCAGATCCCTTTTGGTCTTGAGAATCAGAAAACGGCCGTCGGACTGTTTCTCAAAATCATGGAGTTTTTTTGACTGATAGAGGGCGCGCTCCTTCAGGCTGGACAGGCTGGCGAGCGGCCAGTGCTGGGCCAGGGCGAGCAGGGTGATCTGATCGGTGTCGCCGGTGTTTTTATGAATATTGATTCCTTTGGGCACCTTGCTGACGATGGTGAAGGCCTGAAGCGACAGATTACCCTCCTGCATCCGCGGCAGGTCCACAAGGCCGCGGTCATTCTTTTCCAGAAGGTCCCTGTTCCATAACAGAAAATCCGCATGAAGGTCGGCGACGATCAGGCTGTCATGCAGCCTTTGCGCCTCTGCGCTGACCGGATAAGGGGCGGGATAGGCCGCCTTGTTCATCTTGGCGTCCATCTGCGCCGCATATTTCGGCAGGGCGATATAATAAACCGCCAGCAACACTGCGATAAGAATGAAAAGGATAACCCATAATTTTGATGCTTTGGAGTATGCTGCCATGACCGGTCCCTGTCGTTATTAAATCATACGTTTGAAATATAGTATGGCCAATAATCTGGCGCAGGGCAACGAAAAGATGTGATAGACAAAGAGGTAATTGATTTTTCAATTAATATCCGCTATCAGTGATAGGTTGGCCATACGAAAGTGATTAAAATGCCTGTGAGTCCTCCAAGTTCCCCTCAGGAAAATAATGCGGCGGGTGTCGCCTTTGCGCTGGGAGCTTTCATATTCTGGGGGCTTGCGCCGGTGTTTTTCAAGGAATTATCCCATGTCCCGGCGCTGGAATTCCTCGGTTACCGGATGATCTGTTCGTTTGTTTTTCTGGTTTTTCTGTTGTTTTTCAGAAGAACAATACCGGTGTTGTTTCAGGAAATCCGCGAGACCTTTGGCGATAGGAAACTGCTGCTGCTGTTGTTTGTGTCGGCGGTATTGATCAGTTCAAACTGGCTGGTTTTCATCTGGGCGGTGATCAACGACAATGTTCTGCAAACAAGCCTCGGCTATTTCATCAATCCCCTGATGAATGTGGTGATCGGCATGCTGTTGCTGGGCGAACGGCTGAGCCGGGTCAAGCTGATGGCCGTCGGTCTGTCCGCTTTGGGCGTGCTTTATATGGTTGTGCAGGCGGGTGAATTCCCCTGGGTTTCTCTTTATCTTGCGACATCCTTTGCCTTATACGGCCTGATCCGCAAGAAGATATTGATCGGCGCCATTCTGGGGCTATGGGTGGAAATGCTGGTTTTGCTGCCGGCGGCTGCGGGTTATCTGCTTTATCTGGATATGACGGCGCCGGCAGAGAGCGCCGGTTTCGACAATTATACCTTATTCATGCTGATAATCAGCGGCGCGGTCACGACAATTCCCCTGATGCTTTTTGCCGCCGGGGCGAAGCGCCTGCCGCTGTCGACCATTGGCCTGCTGCAGTATATCGCGCCGACGACCCATCTTCTGTTGGCGGTATTTTTATGGCATGAACCCTTTACCATGACCCATATGATCGCTTTTGGTCTTATCTGGGCAGCGCTGCTGATTTATTCGGCCGACAGTTTTCGATCGTTTAACGCCAAAAAGGCAACATAGGCCACCCCGCCGCAACCCGGCGAGATCCATCTGTTGCTGGCTCAGGGTGCATTCTGCAATGTCTAATTGCGCTCGCATTTGCGGGTGTATTTATAGGTGATGGTGTAAACCAGATGCCAGTAATGGTCATACATGCGCCAGTCATGGGGCACGTCGCCACCGGGATAAGGACGCAGTTTGGCGCGCCGTTGATAATAAGCCCCGGAACTAACCTTTTGCCAGGTGATGCCGTCGGAATGGCAGGGGGGTGCGCAGATCCGGCGGTTCATATCATCCTGGACTTCCCGATACATGCGTTGCAGAATGGTGTTCAGGTTGGCCCACAGCGCCCGCCAGGATTTATTGTCGATATGGACCTCATATTCGATGGTTCGTTCATCGGTCCATTCACAGCCTTCTCCTTTGCTAAAGCCATCGCCGTCCGGCCCGTAACTCTGATCGACCCAGCTTGAGGACCAGTCGTCCATGACATCATCCATATTGTCGCCCAAGGGCACCTCGACGCCGTATTTGGCCTGGGGCGTGCGAAAATAGACTTCACCGGGGTAGGTTGATTTTTCGGGGGATGCGCCGACTTCCTTTGATTTTCCGCCCATGGTTCTCTCCTTTTATAGCGGGTTGCTTCGGAAATACTTCAGACTCGGAACTTGGTCTATAACCATAATCTAATATAAGGCGGTATGCAACATGGCAGGGGTCGCACGGAAGGGGGGCAAGGGGCTTAGTTTCGCTGGAAACGGACCTTGTCAACCCGGCTGCCCGGTTATTTATCCCGGTTATTTATCCCAGTTTTGAAATATCCCGCACTGCGCCCTTGTCGGCGCTTGTCGCCATCAGGCCGTAAGCCTTCAGGGCCTTGGAGACCTTGCGGGCGCGGGGGGCGGCCGGTTTCCAGCCGTCGGCCCCTTTGGCGTCCATGCGGGCGCGCCGTTCTTCGCGTTCCGCCTCAGACAGGCGGCTGCGGATGATGCGGTTCGGAATGTCGATGTCGATGATGTCGCCGTCTTCGATCAGGGCGATGGCGCCGCCCGATGCCGCTTCGGGCGAGACATGACCGATGCTGAGGCCCGAGGTGCCGCCGGAAAAGCGCCCGTCGGTGACCAGGGCGCATTTGGCGCCGAGCCCCATGCTTTTCAGATAGGACGTCGGATAGAGCATTTCCTGCATGCCGGGGCCGCCTTTGGGGCCTTCATAGCGGATGACGACCACGTCGCCGGCCTGGACCTCCCTGCCGGTGATGCCTTTGACCGCCGCGTCCTGGCTTTCGTAAACCCGGGCCGGGCCGGTGAAAGTCAGATTGTCGTCATCGACGCCGGCGGTCTTGACGATGCAGCCGTCGAGCGCGATGTCGCCGTGCAACACCGCGAGGCCGCCGTCCTGGCTATAGGCGTTGTCCACGGTGCGGATGCAGCCCTCTTCCCGGTCGAGGTCGAGGGAGACATAGCGCTTGCTTTGCGAAAAGGCTTCCGTGGTTCGCACGCCGCCGGGGGCGGCCTTGTAATATTCGCGGATCGCGTCACTGGGGCTGCGGGCCACGTCGAATTCCGCGATCACCTCGGCCAGGGTGCCGCCGTGGGCAGTGGGGCAATCGCGATTGAGCAGGCCGCCCTTGTCGAGCTCGCCGAGGATCGCCATGATGCCGCCGGCGCGATGGACGTCCTCCATATGATATTTCTGGGTCGCCGGGGCGACTTTGCAGATGTTGGGCACTTTCTTTGACAGCCGGTCGATGTCGGCCATGGTGAAATCAACGTCACCTTCCTGGGCGGCGGCCAGCAGATGCAGCACCGTATTGGTCGAGCCGCCCATGGCGATGTCCAGGGTCATGGCGTTTTCAAACGCCTCGAAGCTCGCCACATTGCGCGGCAGAACAGAGGCGTCTTCCGTCTCGTAATAGGCTTTGGTGTTGCGGACGATGGCGCGGGCGGCGCGCAGGAACAGCTCCTTGCGGTCGGCGTGGGTCGCGAGCAGGGAGCCATTGCCCGGCAGGGCGAGACCGAGGGCCTCGGTCAGACAGTTCATGCTGTTGGCGGTGAACATGCCGGAACAGGAGCCGCAGGTCGGGCAGGCGGAGCGCTCCACCTGTTCCACCTGTTCATCGCTGACCGTCGGGTCAACGCCCATGATGATCGCGTCAACCAGATCCAGCTTGTGATCGACGGTTTCGGTCTTGCCGGCCTCCATCGGGCCGCCGGAAACGAAAATTGTCGGGATATTGAGCCGCAGCGCCGCCATCAGCATGCCGGGGGTGATCTTGTCACAGTTGGAGATGCAGATCATGGCGTCGGCGCAATGGGCCTCGACCATATATTCGACGCTGTCGGCGATCACTTCGCGGCTCGGCAGGGAATAGAGCATGCCGTCATGGCCCATGGCGATGCCGTCATCAACGGCGATGGTGTTGAATTCCTTGGCGATGCCGCCGTGCTGCTCAATCTCGCGGGCGACGATCTGGCCCAGGTCCTTGAGATGGACATGGCCGGGCACGAACTGGGTAAAGCTGTTGACGACCGCAATGATCGGCTTGCCGAAATCACCGTCCTTGACGCCGGTGGCGCGCCATAGCGCCCGGGCGCCCGCCATGTTGCGGCCGTGGGTCGAGGTTTTTGAGCGATAGGAAGGCATGGTCTAATCCTTGTGACAGCAGATCAATATTAAAGGTGATCATCGAAGGGGGGTCGCCGCCCCGGATCATCACTATATGTTAAATATCATTTTATGGCTATTTGTCGATATTTTATTGCGGAAAATATCCCCGGAAATCGAATATTCTGTTGATGTAAGACGCCGCGCCATAAAATACTTGGCAAATTTGACCGGCGCAAACTACACTGAAGGCCATAACAGGGCGCAGATACAGCGCCGGTATTCCGGGGCGGTTTGACCGGGAGCGCCGGTTATGGAGTTAAACCGGCTTTTGATTTAAAAAGGGAAAATGATGATCAAAAAATCTGTGATGATTTCAGTTGTTCTTGGCGGGATAGTGTTTGGCGGCGCCCCCGCCCGGGCGGACCAGTTGCAGTCCTTTCTCAAATGCGCCGAAATTACCGATGATCTGCGACGCCTGATTTGTTTCGATGCGGCGGCGAAAAATACCGATGAGATCGCCGCCCCGCCGGTGAAGGAGGCCACGCCATCCCGGGAACAGCAGGTCGCTGATTTCGGCAAATCGCAATTGCGTTCCTCGCCGGTGAAAGAGGTGAAGGAAAAAGAAAAGCAGCGGGAAGAAAAGGAACTGGGCGAAATCAGGCTGAAGGTGGTTAAATCCGCCTATACGGCAAGCAAGAAATTTGTCGTCTATCTGGAAAATGGCCAGATCTGGAAACAGAAGGACAACGGCCATATCCGCCTTCCCAAAGGCGAATTTGAAGTGGTGATTAAAAAGGGCGTTTTCGGCAGCTTCAATATGATTGTCCCGACAAGGAAAACGCTGATCAAGGTGAAGAGGGTGAAGTAAACAGGGTTTTATATAACCGAAAGACGCAGATTTTAATGGAGGAATTTCTTCATCAGCGGTTCGGCTTCCTTGATCACCTTCTGATAGGAGGGGCGACCCTTGAGCCGTGAAAAATAAGCCTTTATGGAGGGGTATCTGTGAAAGGGATGGACCCGCTCGGCATAGAAAAGGGCCGGGGCGGCGGCGCAGTCGGCCATGCTGAAATTCTCCCCGTTGCTCCAGGCGTGGTTATTCAATTCATGATTGAGAAATTCATAAATAATGTCCAGGGTCTGGCGGGATTTTATGATCAGGGCGGGGTCCTGTTTATATTCCGGCTTCAGGGTTTCAAACAGGATCGTCACAACCGGATTATTTAGATAGAGGTCATGCATCCGGTCGCGGAAGCGGACCTGACGCGCCTGGTCCGGGTCAATGGGGATCAGGTTGGCGGCCTTGGTATAGGTCCGGTCAAAATATTCGATGATGATCGACGACTCGGGAATCATCCGGTCCTGGTCCGTAACCAGAAGCGGGATTTTGGCCAGGGGATAAATTTCGCAATAAGCCTTGCGTTCTGCGGGGTCCGTGAGGTCAACCACATGGGGCTTGAAAGTTATTCCTTTTTCATAACAGGCCATTAGAACCTTCTGTGAATAGGTGGACAGGGGATTGTAATATAGGTTCATGGTCCGGCCTTCGTCGTATCTTTGTGCATGATGCTAGGTTGGCAGCAAGGAAAAGGGAAAACGCCGCCATTATACTGCAGTTTGTCCGTCATTGCATCCTTCCGCCTGCCGCGCCGCTGTCGTCTCAAAATGGGACATTTGGTTAACAAATTGTAAAGAATTTGATACAGTTTTTCCCACGAGACGAAATTATTTTGCCGGGCTGGAATTCAAAATATTGAATCCAAATGAGAAAATATAAACTGGCCCGCAAATTGCTTCTCTATAATTATATCGCAAGGACGACCGCCGGGCGGTAATTATATAAATGAAAGCAAACTGGTCGGGGAGTATAACGTGCTTAAAAAAATACTGTCGCTTGCCATCGCCGCCGCTCTTGGTCCTGTCCTGCCGGTTGCCCAGGCCGCCACGAGATCCAATGCCCCGCTGGAAATGGCGAAGGCGCAAAATCCGGTTTTGGAACTGCAATGCCTGGAAGCCTTCATTGATTCCCGTTTTGAAGATGCTCATCGCCTGTGTCTGATTCTCGCCCAGCAGGGCATGGTTGATGCGCAACTGGTGACCGGCCTGATGTACGCCACGGGGGAGGGGACGGAAAAAAATGCCGGTCTGGCCAGATTGTGGCTGAATGAGGCCCTGCGCAACGGCAGGGAAGAAGCCAGAGACGCCCTGACTGAATTTAATTTGCTGGATTGAGCAGACGGCGCCGGAACGGACCGGTTGGCTTTCAGGGTGCTTTCCCCGTGAAATAATGTTATTTTGTCTCAAATGGATGGTTTCCCTTTCCCGCGGGGGGTGATACTTGGTGTCTGTTCAGGGAAATGAGCCCCAAATCAACCGCAGGGGAATGACAAATGACCAAATTGAACAAAATCGCCGCGACAGCGGTCTGTCTGCCTGTTTTACTTTTTATTTCTCTTTTTATTTTTCCGGGAACATTGGTTTCGGGCGCCGCCGCCGGGGATCGTGACGATCGGCGGATCATCAGGGCCGCCGTGGAAAACCCGCTGCGGGAAGAAGCCGACCGCAAGCGCGATCAGGACCGCAAACCGGCAAAGGTTATTGAATTTTTCGGGATAAAACCCGGAATGACGGTGATGGAAATGCTGGCGGGAAGCGGCTATTACGCCGAAATCCTCTCCGCGGTGGTCGGCGAAAAGGGCAAGGTGATCGCCCTGAATAACCCGTCCTATATGGCCTTCACCAAGCAGGCGATCGTCAAGCGGATTGACCAGCCCGGCCGCATGGACAATGTCACCCTGAAAATCACCGAAATCAATGACATGGAGCTGGAACCGGCCAAGCTCGACGCGATTTTCCTGGTCCTGTCCTACCATGATTTTTATTATGTTGATGAAAAAAGCGGCTGGCCGAAAGTGGATGTCACACGAACGCTCGCCCAGTTTCACAAGGGCCTGAAACCAGGCGGTATTCTGGCGGTGGTCGATCATGCGGCAACGAAAGGTTCGCCGCGCGAGACCGGCACGACCCTGCACCGGATCGACCCGGCGATCGTCAAGGCCGAATTGGAGGCCGCCGGTTTTGACTTTGACGGGGAAAGCGATGTGCTGGCCAATGCCGATGATGATATGACCAAACCGA
Source organism: Paremcibacter sp. (assembly GCA_048266545.1). GTDB lineage: Bacteria > Pseudomonadota > Alphaproteobacteria > Sphingomonadales > Emcibacteraceae > Paremcibacter. Next base: position 21,940 of record JBLWZH010000016.1, read on the forward strand.
TGTATGATCCGTCCATCCGGGGCAAAACCAACCGCTTTGTCTATCGTTTCGTCAAGCGCTGAGGCGCGTCGCCCGTCCGATTAATTTTAAAAACTGTATCTGAAATGAAAGCCGGCGGCCTGATCGGGACTGCCGTCACTTAATCCGGCGGCGCCATAGAGATAAACCGCCCAGTCCTCGGAAATCTGATAATCGGCGAAGATCTGCAGTTCCCGGGGGTTGACCGCGTCTATGGTCGCCGACTTTCTGAAGTCATAGGACATGCCGAGGCTGAGGCGCTCCGTCCGGTAATAGGAAAAGCCGAGGGAGGCGTACCAGGTATTCTGCAGATTGAAGCGCGCGCTTTTGCCGACAAAGCGATAACCGATGGTGGCGAAGGGCAGGACATCGCCGTAAAGCCGGGCGACGTCAAGCTGGAAACTGACATCGGTTTTGCCGGTGCTGAGGCCCTTGTTCCTGTTGCCGGTCGGCAGTTTCACCCGGGCGGTCAGGTCAAGATAAATATTCTTCTGTTCCAGGCTTTCCACGCTATAGGTTCCCGAAAGATAAAGATCGCCGATGCCGCTGTCGCCGTCCCCGGTGCGGCTGTCATTTACAAAATCGCTCTGGGCGGCAACACCGGCGCCGGGGATAATGCTATTCGGGCCCGACAGGGTGATATAGCCACTGGTGGCGCGAAAGCTCCACGGTCCCTTGGCGTATTTGACGGACAGCGGGACATAGAATAATTCCGTCCGCTCGAGTTCCCCGTAATCGCCGCCGGAATAATCGACCCCGAAATGCAGCGAAACCTCCGCTTGCCGCTCGATGGGGATCAGGCCGCGAATATCGGAGATATAAACATATTCCGCTTCCTTGTCCGGTTCGTCCCCAAGGCTGTCTGCCGTGGTGATCCCTGTCTGGTCCGGGGGCGTTTTGATGGCCCCGCCGTCGCCGACCGGGACCGCCGCCACGGCGGGAAAGGGGACTGCCGCGATCAAAAGGCTGGCGATGGTTTTTGATAAATTCATTGATGCCGATTTTTTTTGTTTCTTCTTGCCCGGCTAATGTTACATTTTTGCGGCGCAAAGTCCATAATGCGCCAACAGAAGATGGAAAGGATCAGGGGAAACAGCACATGTCCGAGATGAAAATACCGGGATTGAAAGATATAACGGCGGCGGCGGCGAGACTGCGGGGAGTCGCCGTCAAAACGCCGCTCCTCGAGTCTGTCGTCCTGTCCGAAGAACTCGGGGCGCGGGTGTTCCTCAAGCCGGAAAATCTGCAACGGGTCGGCGCCTTTAAATTCCGCGGTGCCTATAACCGGCTGTGTCAGTTGACCGATGACGAGAAATCGCGCGGGGTTGTGGCCTTTTCCTCGGGCAATCATGCCCAGGGGGTGGCGGCGGCGGCGCGAATTCTCGGCATCAGGGCGACGATCGTCATGCCGGATGATGCGCCGGCGGTCAAGCGGGACAACACCCTGTCCTACGGGGCCGAAGTCATTGAATATGACCGCAACAGGGAAAGCCGCGAGCAGATCGCCGCCGAGGTCGCCGCCCGCCAAGGGGCGATTATCGTGCCGTCCTTTGAGGATTTTGACGTCATCTGCGGTCAGGGAACCGCCGGTCTGGAAGCGGTCGAACAGGCCCGGGAGCAGGGGATTGTCTTTGACCAGTTCTTTTGCCCGATCGGCGGCGGCGGCCTGATTTCCGGTTGTGCGACGGCGATAAAGTCCCTGAGTCCGGAAACGGAAATCCACGGCGTCGAGCCGGAGGATTTTGATGATGTGAAGCGTTCCCTCGCGCTGGGCGCGCGCCAGTCCAACACCCGCCAGGGCGGGTCTGTCTGTGATGCGCTGCTCACGCCAACGCCCGGTCCGATGACATTCGCCATGATGCGGAAATATCTGAATTCTGTCCTGACCGTCAGTGATCCGGAGGCTTTATATGCGGTCAAATACGCCTGGGAAAAGCTGAAGCTGGTGGTGGAGCCGGGGGGCGCTGTGGCCCTGGCCGCCCTGCTGTCGGGCAAGGCGGCGGTCGGCGGCAAGACGCTCTGCATCCTGCTCAGCGGCGGCAATGTTGACGCCGCGACCTATCAGCGGGCGCTTAAAAACGGTCGAGCCTGAAGGGGGAAAGATCGATAGCCGGGGCCGCGCCGCTGATCATCTCCTGCACCAGGCGGGCGGTGATCGCCGCCTGGGTCAGGCCCAGATGTTGATGACCGAAGGCGAAGACAATATTGTCCCGGCGATCAATCACCGGCAGATAATCGGGCAGGGTCGGACGGAAGCCCATCCATTCTTCGGCCGCCCGGTCGTCAAGCTCCGGGAAGGACTGTCTGGCGAAGTCAAACAGCATGCGGGCCCGGTTCGGGGTTGGAGGCGCCTTGACGCCGGCGAATTCGACGGTGCCGGCGAGGCGGATCCCATGCTCCATCGGGGTTAAAATGAATTTCCGTTCGTGAAAGGTCAGCGGCAGGTCGACGGCGATCCCGGGTCGGGGCAGCATGTAATGATAACCCCGTTCCGCCTCGAGCGGCGCGGACAAGCCAAGCGATTTCAGCAGATCCCGGCTCAACACCCCGGATGACAGGACAAGCTTTTCCGTCTCATAGATTCCTTTGCCGCCGCGCATGACCACCCCTCGGCCGGCCTTATGATCCAGAGCGGTAATATCATCCTGAATGAAGCAGAGGCCCTTGGCGAGCGCCTGATCGAATATCGCGGTCACCAACCGGTGCGGATTGACCGTATGGCCGGTGTCGGGGAAGAACAAGGCGCCGGCCAGATCGCCGGTCAGGGCGGGAACCCGCTCACGAACCTGTCTTGCATTCAGGATTTCGGTCCGGACCCCGTGGCGGATAAACCGTTCAGCAAGGGCGGCGGCCTGCCGGAAGGCGCTTCCGGTCTGAAAAATTTCCAGCGAGCCCCGGGTTCGGCCGAGGTCGGACAGTCCGGTTTCGGACAACAGCTCGCGCCAATGGGCGAGCGCCCCGTCATTGAGGGATTTTGTCGCCCGGATGCCGCGCTGAAAGGCGCTTTTGCGACTCGCCCACAGGAAGCGCAGGCCCCAGGGCAGAAAGCGCAGCATATGGGCGGGCTTCAAGACCAATGGGCCGCGGCGGTCAAACATCATCTGCGGAATATTGCCCAGAACGTCGGGGCTCGCCAGCGGGAAGACCTGCTCGGTGGCGAAATGACCGGCATTGCCGAAAGAGGCGCCCATCCCCGGCGCATCCCGGTCGATCAGCGTCACCTTATGGCCGGCGCTGGTCAGGCGATAGGCGATGGCGACCCCGATAATTCCGGCGCCGATAATGGTTATTTTTGACTTTTCTGTTTCCATGACATAAACAACATATTGATATTTATAGATAATTAAAAAATTGTATAAAATATACTTGCATATGACAAAAAAGTAAATAGACTTGTGTTGTAATTATAGCAAAGCTTATGAAAGGATGTAGGATGCCAGGTATTGATTGGAAAGGGGTATTCCCCGCGACGACGACCCAGTTTTTTGACAACGAAAGTCTGGATATTGACGGCACGCAACGCACATTGGATAATCTGATCAATGACGGCGTTCACGGCCTGATCATTCTGGGCACCTGCGGCGAGAATAATTCCCTGACGGCGGCGGAAAAGATCAGGGTGATCACCGCGGCTCGGGAAGTGGCCAATGGCCGGGTGCCAGTGCTCAGCGGCGTATCGGAATTCACCACCCGCGCCGCCTGCGACTATGCGGCGCAGGCGGAGAAGATCGGCCTTGACGGCCTGATGGTGCTGCCGGCGATGGTGTATAACGCCAACCGGCGCGAAATATTGACCCATTACCGCACGGTCGCCGGGGCGACGGACTTGCCGATCATGGTTTACAACAATCCGGTGACCTACAGGATCGACGTGACCGTTGATATGATGGCGGAGCTGGCCGAACTGCCGAATATCGTCGCGATCAAGGAATCGACCGAGAACACCCGCCGGATCACCGATCTTTTTAATGAATTTGATCAGCGCTTCACCATTTTCTGCGGCGTCGATGACATTGCGCTCGAAAGCCTCATGCTGGGCGCGCCGGGCTGGATTTCCGGCCTGACCAGCGCGTTTCCCCGGGAATCGGTCGCCTTGTTCCGGCTGGCGGCGCAGGGCCGTTATCGGGAGGCGCTGGAAATTTACCGCTGGTTCATGCCGCTTTTGCATCTGGACACCATCCCGACCCTGGTTCAATGCATCAAGCTGGCGGAGCAGATCTGCGGCCGCGGCTCGGAAATGGTCCGTCCGCCGCGCCTGAAGCTGATCGGCGACGAACGCGCGCATGTGGTTCAGGTGACGGAAACCGCCCTTGCGAGTCGGCCTGATTTGTCAAAATATAACCTTGATTAGTCGCCGCGGGCGGCGCAGGATGGCGTCATGACCAGACATAGTTTTTTTTGCATCGACGCCCATACCTGTGGCAATCCGGTCCGGGTTGTCACCGGCGGCGACCCGCCTTTGCAGGGCGCCAGCATGTCGGAAAAACGCCAGGATTTCATCCGTCGTCATGACTGGATCCGCCGGGCGCTGATGTTCGAGCCCCGCGGCCACGACATGATGTCGGGCTCGATCCTCTACCCGCCGCTGAATGAAAGCAGCGATATGGCGGTGCTGTTTATCGAGACCAGCGGCTGTCTGCCCATGTGCGGCCACGGCGCCATCGGCACGGTGACCGCCGCGCTGGAGCAGGGGCAGGTCACGCCGCGCATTCCGGGGCAACTGACCTTTGATGCGCCGGCCGGCACGATTCGCGTTGAATATGCGATGGAAGGCGATTATGTAGAGCATGTCCGGCTGTTCAATATCGCCAGCTATCTGGCGCAGCCGGAGGTCCGGATTGACTGTCCCGGGTTTGGCGAACTGGTGATTGATATTGCCTACGGCGGCAATTATTACGCCATTCTGGACCCGCAGAAGAATTACGCCGGTCTTGAGGATATTTCCGCCGCTGACGTGATGCGCTATTCGCCGCTGATCCGCGACCGGCTGAATCAGGCGGTGGACTGCGTTCACCCCGAGGACCCGACCGTATGCGGCGTATCCCATGTCTTGTGGGCGGGCAAGCCGACCCGGAGCGATTCCCACGCCCGCAATGCGGTCTTTTACGGCGAGAAGGCCATCGACCGCTCCCCCTGCGGCACCGGCACCAGCGCCCGCATGGCGCAATGGGCGGCCCGGGGAAAATTGAATGTCGGCGATGAATTCATCCATGAGAGCATCATCGGCAGTCAGTTTATCGGTCGGGTCGAAGGCCGGGCGAAGGTGGGCGGTTTCGACGCCATCCGCCCCAGCATTCAGGGCTGGGCGAAGGTGACGGGACTGAACACGATCTTTGTCGATGACCGGGACCCCTATGTCCACGGCTTTACAGTGAAATAACAGGATTGGAGCTCCAGAAGCATGACAAAATATGACAATTATATCAACGGACAATGGGTCGGCAGTGATCATTATGTCGCCAATATAAACCCGTCGGACTCTACGGATGTGATCGGCGAATACGCCTCGGCGTCGGTGGATCAGGTGGAAGCCGCCGTCACCGCCGCGGATCAGGCCCTGACCGAATGGGCCTTTTCAACCCCGCAGCAGCGGTTTGACGCGCTGGATTATATTGCGAACCAGATTTTCGCCAGGGCCGATGAACTGGGCCGCCTGCTGTCCCGTGAAGAAGGTAAAACCTTTCCCGAGGGCAAGGGCGAAGTCCTGCGCGCCGGGCAGATTTTCAAGTTTTTCGCCGGTGAGGCCCTGCGGGCGGGCGGCGAAATCCTGCCGTCTGTCCGGCCCGGGGTCGAAGTGGAAATCACCCGTGAGCCGGTCGGCGTTGTCGGCTTTATCACGCCGTGGAATTTCCCGATCGCGATCCCGGCCTGGAAAATCGCTCCGGCGCTGGCCTATGGCAACGCCGTCGTCATCAAGCCGGCGGAACTGGTCCCCGCTTCGGTCTGGGCCCTGTTTGACATCATGGCGAAAGCCGGATTGCCGGACGGGGTGGTGAATCTGGTCATGGGACCGGGGCGCATCGTTGGTGAGGCGATCACTTCCTCGGACAAGGTTGCGGCGGTCAGCTTCACCGGTTCGGTGGCGACGGGCCGGCATATCCGCCGGGTGGTCACGGAACGCGGGGCCAAAGTGCAACTGGAAATGGGCGGCAAGAACCCGCTGGTGGTGCTGGATGACGCCGATCTTGATGTGGCGGTCAACTGCGCATTGCAGGGGGCGTTCTTCTCCACCGGGCAGCGCTGCACCGCATCGAGCCGGCTGATTGTCACCGAGGGCATTCACGACGCCTTTGTCGGGAAACTGACCGAACAATTGAAGTCGGTCAAGGTCGGCCACGCCCTCGACGCAGCGACCCAGATCGGTCCGGTGGTCGATGAAAGCCAGCTGAAGCAGGATCTGGACTATGTTGATGTCGCAGTCTCCGAGGGCGGCCGTCTGGTTTATGGCGGAAAACGGCTGCCGCTGGCGGAAGCGGGCTGCTATATGTCGCCGGCTTTAATCACGGAAACCACCAACGACATGCGGATCAACCGGGAAGAAGTGTTCGGCCCGGTGGCGTCGGTGATCAAGGTCCGGGATTACAGCGAAGCCCTGAAGGTCGCCAATGACACGGAATTCGGTCTGTCGGCCGGGATCTGCACCACCTCCCTCAAATACGCCAGCGATTTCAAGCGCCGGTCCGAGGCCGGCATGGTGATGGTCAACCTGCCAACGGCGGGGGTCGATTATCATGTGCCCTTTGGCGGGCGCAAGGGCTCCAGTTACGGCCCCCGCGAGCAGGGCGGCTACGCCCGGGAATTTTATACCATCGTCAAAACCAGCTATACCCTGCCGGTGTAAGTTTTTAAGGAGCGGGATTATCAGGTCCGGAAATCGAAAAATCACGGGAAAAACCGCCGTTGACAGCCTGTATGAGCGGCTGAAGGAAAAAATCATTTCCGGCCAGTATCCGGCCGGGTTTTCCCTGCGCCAGGACGCCCTGGCCCGGGAATTCGGCACCAGCCGCATCCCGGTGCGCGAGGCGCTGTTCCTGCTCGAAGGCGACGGCCTGGTCGAATTCAAGCCCCATAAAGGGGCGGTGGTCCGGCCGTTGTCGATCAAGGAGGTTGCCGAGCTTTTCCGGCTGCGGGCGCTGCTGGAATGCGACCTGTTGCGTCGGGCGCTGTCCCATATGTCGGAAGCGGATTTCGGCCGGGCGGAAAAGGCGTTGGCGGATTATGACCGGGCGGTGGCGTCGGGACGCAATATCGCCCGCTGGTTCAGGCTGAACTGGCTGTTCCATGCGGCGATCTATGGTCCGGCCGATGCGCCGATCACCCTTGATATGGTCAAGTCGCTGCACGACAATACGGACCGCTATCAGCGGATTCAGATGACGCTGGACGGCGCCCGGCCGCGCGCCCATAACGAACATCAGGAATTGTTGCAGGCCTGTCGCGACCGCCACGACGGCAAAGCCGTAAAGCTGCTTGAGCGGCATCTGCTGGAAGGCGGCCGCCGGGTGACGGACTTTCTGGAGAACGCAAACTAAAATACCGCAGAAACAGGTTATTTTCATCTGTTTCCGGGGCGCGAATTATGTTAGCGTCGCACAAAACAATCCTCACAAGACCGGGAGATAATCAATGAAGAAAATTCTGTGGGTCATGTTGGCCGCCGCCATCGTCCTGACCTATGCCGTTTATGACAAGGTGCCGCCCCACAAGGCGCCGATCAATATTGACGCCGACCGGCTGGCCGGAAATATCAAAATTCTGGCGTCCGATGAATTTGAAGGACGGGCGCCGGCGTCGGCGGGCGAGGAAAAAACCATCAATTTTCTGAAAACGGAATTTGAAAAGCTGGGCCTGAAGCCCGGCAACGGCGACAGTTATTTCCAGGATGTCAAGATGGTCGAAATTGCCGCGTCGCCCGATGCGGTGATGACGGTGATGACGCCGGACGGCGCGCTCAATCTGAAATATGGCCCCGATTTCATGGGCTGGACCAAGCGGGTTCAGGAACAGGTCAGCGTCACCGACAGCGACATGATCTTTGTCGGTTATGGCGTCAATGCGCCGGAATATGACTGGAATGATTATGAAGGCGTTGACGTTAAGGGAAAAACCGTTGTCGTGCTGGTCAATGATCCGGGTTTCGCCACCCAGAATCCCGATCTGTTCACCGGCAACGCCATGACCTATTACGGCCGCTGGACCTATAAATATGAGGAAGCCGCCCGCCAGGGGGCGGCGGCGGTGATCATCGTTCATGAGACGGCGCCCGCCGCCTATCCCTGGGCCGTGGTCGAGGGCAGCTGGTCCGGCCCCTTGTTCAGCCTGGAAAGCCCGGACGGCAATATGTCGCGGGTGGCGCTGGAAACCTGGATTCAGGGTTCCCAGATGGCGAAGATTTTTGCGGCCGCCGGTTATGACTACCAGGAGATGACCAAACGGGCGGCGACCCGCGATTTCAAGGCGGTCCCCCTGAAGTCTAAAATGTCCCTGGCGCTGGAGAACAAGATCCGTCATGTGGTGTCCCGCAATGTGGCGGCGGTCCTGCCGGGCAGCGACCGGGCCGATGAATATATTATCCATATGTCCCATTGGGATCATTTCGGCCGGGACGCGTCGCTTGAGGGGGACCAGATCTATAACGGCGCCGCCGACAACGCCAGCGGCACCGCCGGCCTGATCGAGCTGGCCAACGCCTATGTCTCCGGCGTGCGGCAACCGCGCCGGTCGGTGATGTTCATGGCGGTCACCGCAGAGGAGCAGGGCCTGCTGGGGTCGGCCTATTACAGCAAGAATCCGCTGGCGCCGCTCCATAAAACCGTGGCGGCGATCAATATTGATGTTCTGCCCTATCACGGGAAAACCCACGATATTACAATTGTCGGTTACGGCAATTCCGAACTGGACGACTATGTTGACCGGGCGGTGCGCAAACAGAAGCGGATCGCCAATCCGGACCCGGAGCCGGAAAAGGGCGGTTTTTACCGCTCCGACCATTTCAGCCTGTCCAAGGAAGGCGTGCCGGCGCTGTATTTTGAAGGCGGCGTCAATCATGTAACGCATGGCCGCGACTGGATGCTGGCGCAGATTGCCGATTATACCGCCAACCGCTACCATAAACCGTCCGACGAATATTCCGAGGACTGGGACCTGTCCGGCGCCGCGCAGGATCTGAAGCTGATCTATCGGATCGGCTTGCAACTGGCCCAGGAAGACAGCTTTCCCAACTGGCGGGACGGCAACGAATTCAAGGCCAAACGGGACGCCATGATGCAATAGCCTGAAGGGCTGTTGCGGCGCATCTGTGGCTTATTCCGGCCTATTCTCTGTGGCCCGATGCGCATTTGCTGCATTGGGGCAGGGAGGGATTAAGTTTCAGCCGGGCCCGCTTGATTTTTTCGCCGCAGGTGATGCAATAGCCGAACTCTCCCTGGTCGATGCGCGCCAGTGCGGCCTCGATCCGGTTCAGTTCAACCTGACGCCGCCGGTCGACCTCCCGGGACATGGCCTGGCTTTGCAGCGCGTCCATCCGCGACAGGCGGCCGACCTTGGTTTGGTCGAGCTTGACCGCGGACATGTTGTCCTCTGTGGCTTTGATCATCGATTCGAGCTGCTGCTTTTCGTCAAGCAGGCGTTTTTTATAGTCTGTCAGGGACATATCCATTTCGGCGCCTCACCTTATTTTTTAAGGATGATACAGTATTTTTCGCAAAATTTCCTTAATATGATTTTCTGACGTTGCGGGCTGGTTTTTGGCTGATTTTCCCTCTAGGCTATGCGCATGAAAAAGATATTGACCCTGACCCTGAACCCCTCTCTGGATATTTCCTCGGCCACCGCGGCGTTTCTGCCGCGCCAGAAACTGCGCTGCGCGCCGCCGCGCTATAATGCCGGCGGCGGCGGGATAAATATTTCGCGGGCGATCAGGAACCTCGGTGGCGAGTCCGTGGCGCTGCTGACCCGGGGCGGCGCCATCGGCACGCTGCTGGTTGACCGGCTGAACGAGTTGTCGATCCCCTGCAGAACCTTTGATATTGCAGGGATGACCCGGCAGAATTTCGCCGTTTCGGAACAGAAAAGCGGCGACCAGCTCAGGTTTGTCATGCCGGGGCCGCATCTCACGCCACGGGAAGAGCGGAACCTGCTGGATTTTATCAGCCGGCAGGCGGAGAATTTCGATTATGTCGTCGCCAGCGGTAGTCTGCCGCCGGACATGGAGGAAAATTTTTACGGCCGTCTGGCGGACATTCTGGCCCATCAGGATAACGCGCTGATTGTCGATACCTCGGGCAGGGATCTGGCCCAGGCGATCGACGCGCCGGTCGAACTGATCCGCTGCAATCGCTGGGAATTTTCCGAACTGCTCAACCGGCCGATCGACAGCATTGCTCAGGCCCTGGACGCCGCCCGCGAAATTTTGCATCAGGGACGGTGCGGGGCGCTGTGCGTCGCCGTCGGCGCCCAGGGGGTGCTTTATGTGGACCGGGAGCGGGCTTTTCACGCCATTCCGCCCCATGTCGAGATAATCAGCATGGTCGGCGCCGGCGACAGCCTTGTCGCGGGGCTGGTTCTGTCACTGGCCCGGGGCGCCGTTGTGGAACAGGCGTTGACCTACGGCATGGCCTGCGCCTCGGCGACAATCGGCGCGCCGGGAACGGAGCTGTGCGCCAAGGACCAGGTGGCCGCCCTGCTGCCGCAGGTAAAGTTTCATAACCTGAACCTTTCACAGATATAAAAAAAACCGCCCGCGGGTTGCGCAGACGGCTTTTTTTGTAAGGTCATTTTATCCTGTTGATCAGCGCAGGGGGCGGCTGTGGGCGGCGCCGCGGAAAATGGCGTTCATCAGCGCCATATTCAACCCGTCGAGATAGGCCCGGGTTGTCGGGTCCTGGGTGAAACCGATGACATGGCCGCGTCCCGTGGGCTGGATCACAAGGAACGGCTTATGGGCCAGTTGTTGGCGGTTCTCCGGCCAGAGATAGCCGCTGCTGAGCAGTTGGTCCGCAGCCATAAAGCTGGCGACATTATAGCCTTTGTCAAGCCGGATCGGGCCGTAAATATCCTGTCCCCGGACAAGGACATTCAACTGATCGGCGAGACCGGCCGCCAGCCAATGATCATGATCCACGGCGGCCCGCGCCAAAACGCCGGGGACATTGTCGGGTGCTTCCCGGAGTGGGGTTGTCGCGGCCTTCAGGTCATCCGGGCCGTCAAGCCGGGTGCCTTCCACGGTGCCGCTATCCTTGTTGACCGGCGTTTCGGGGATCTCCGTTTCCCGATAGTTATCTTCGCGACGGGTTGAGATCAGGTTGACGTCCGGATGGCTGACATAGCGCATGGCGGCGCCCATGGCGATCAATGTGCCGCCGCGCCGGACCCAATCCTTGAGGTTTTTTGTTCCCGCCTTGCCCAGCCTGTCCTGATAACTGCCCCAGCTTGACGGCAGGATCAGAACCTGAAAGCGGCTGAGATCGGCGGCGGCCAGTTGTTCGCTGCGGATGTTGGTGACCGGGTAATCGAGCTGCCTTTCAATGACATAGCGGGTGTTGCCCGCCGCATAGGGCGAGGTGGGCTCATCCCAGGCGATGGCGACCCGCGGGGCGATCATTTTCACCACATTATCGCTGCCGAAATTCGGGCCATTGGTGACCCAGCTGCTGTCGACGCCATGTATTTCGGCGCCTGTCAGTTCCGCCAGTTGGCTTAAATGATCGCTCAGGTCGGCGGGATTATTCAGCACCTCGAAAATCAGGGAGCCGGCCGGATAGCGCCGGCCCTGAATGGTGAAGGCTTTGTCGCTGCTTTTGACATTGAGGCCCCGCCGCAGGGCGTGGGCCAGCAAACGGGCGGAGGTCGCCTGCCCCCAGGGCGCCAGAAAAGCGACCCGGGCGTCCGGATGATCAAGCCGGGCCGGGGTATACATATCCGTCGGGGCGTTGGGGAAATCCTGCCGGACCGCTTTGCCGCAGCTTTCATAACGGATATTATACATCAGCGGCAGGGACCAGGCGGTGACGTCATAAATTTCCGGCGTATAATCCTTGGCCCGGCGGCGTTCCTGTTCCTTGACGAAATCGCTTTCCATGGCGACATTTTCGTCCATCAGGGTGCGGATCAGCCGTTTGGCCGGCTGGTCCAGATTGATGACATAGGCGCCGGCCTGATAGTCGGCGCCGCAGGCCCGAAAATCCTGATCCGATTTGTGGACTTCCACCCCCTGCCGCACCAGCAGCCCGGCGAGCTTTGTCGCCGCCGCCTGATCATCCTGGGTTGGAATGATATAGCTTTTGATCTTGTCGTTCCGGCCCTCCGCAATGGCGCTTTTGCGGTAATTGTAAAAATCGCGCAGGAACTTGACCCGGTTGACCGCCGCCGTTTCCGCCGTGGCGAGCGAGGCGACGAAATGATGCCGCACCGTATCACGATAGATGAGGTCGTCGCCGTCATCGCGGCGGAAGGCGAGCCCGCGGGCGGACGCCTGCTCATAGGTCATGGCGATGGCGCCGTAGTAGGACGGCCAACTGGCGCCGTATCCGGGATAGAAGGCGTCAAAAATCTCCCGGGTGAAATAGTCAAAACCAAATTTGTCAAACCATTTGGCGTTATTCCGCCCGAACAGTTCGAGGCTGCTTCGCTGATCCTTCGCCAGGTGGGGATTGAAGGGCAGGGCCTCGGGCGAGAAATAATAGGACTGGTTGCCGTCCATTTCATGCAGGTCGACAAAAACCAGCGGATACCATTGTTGCAGGGCCTTCACCTGACCGATGATTTCCGGCTGGGTCAGGGCGAACCAGTCGCGGTTCATGTCAAACAGGTAATGATTGGTCCGGCCGCCGGGCCAGGCCTCATTCTGTTCGACGGACAGGCGGCTGCTGTCGGGCAGCAGGCCCTTTGCGCTGGTGTAATGATGGACGAACCGTTCGCGGCCGTCCGGATTTTGCAGCGGGTCAATGAAGGTGACCACCTGCGACATGATGCGATCGATCTGGGGGTTGTTCTTTGACGCCAGCAGGTGATAGGCGGTCAGCATCGCCGCATCGGTGGAGGAAATCTCGTTGCCGTGAACGGCGTAGGACAGCCAGACCGTCGCCGGCAGGTCATTGATCAGCTGATCGGCAGTGGCCTCGGCGGTCTCGCGCGGGTCCGCCAGTTGTTTCATGCCGGCGGCGAGGGCGGGCAGGGCGGAAATATGGTCCGGGTTGGAGACGGCGGCATAGATCAGCGCGCGCCCCTGCCAGCTTCTGGCGTATTCGGTGATCGTGATCCGGTCAGGGGCCGCCTTGGCCAGGGCGTCAAAATATCTGATCATATCGCTGTGAGAGGTGATTTTCTCACCCGGGGCATAGCCGAGGACCTGTTGATAGGTCGGAATCGCCGGGTCATATTGCGCGCCGGGCCAGAATTCATAAGTGTCTTCGGCGCGGCCGAGGGCGCTGACCATAAAGACCATAATAAGAGCGGAAGAAAACAGGGCGGATATTTTTGTGTAAATATTATGGGCCATTGCCGGGAAATCCCCTTTAATTTTTTGTGATTTTCTTTATCCTGTGAGAGTATATGAAAAATCCTGAAATAGAAAAGCCCCATGCTGAAAAAAATAATTGAACATTTCCCGGAACTGGCGCAATTGTCCGAGGACAATAAGAGAATTTTGCAAGACGGCTGTCAGGTGACGTCGGCGCCCGCCGGAACGGTGATGTTTTCCGAAGGCAGCGACTGCAAGGGCTATGTCATGCTGCTCGAAGGGACGGTCCGGGTGCAGAAAACATCCGAAGACGGCCGGGAAATTGTCCTCTATCGGGTCGAGGCGGGGGAATCCTGCATCATGACCACGACCTGTCTGATCTCCGATGAGCAGTACGGGGCGGAGGGAATCGCCGAAACGGAGATTACCCTGGCTGTTATTCCGCCGGAAACCTTTAACCGACTGCTGGCCCGGTCGGATCATTTCCGCCATTTCGTTTTTGAGGTCTACGCCAAACGCCTGTCGATGCTGATGATGCTGGTCGAGGAGGTGGTGTTCAAAAAACTGGACAGGCGGCTCGCCCAGCTGCTGCTGGATAAAAAGGGTGATCAGTTCGACATTACCCATCAGGACATCGCCACCGAGCTGGGGTCGGTGCGGGAAGTGGTCAGTCGCCAGCTCAAGGTTTACGAACGCCAGGGTCTGGTTAAACTGGGGCGCGGCATGATCCGGGTTGTCGATCGGCCGGGATTGCGGGCCGCCGCCGGCTGAGAGCTGGAATATTTTCAACCTGTGTGACTTCCGTCACTTATTTTTCCCTGATTTTGTGGTTTACTCATTAACGTGAAGAAAAGCAGGAGATGGAAAATGGTTAAAAATGTTGGTGGTCCGGATAAAATTCTTCGTATTGTTATCGGCCTGGCGCTGATGGCGTCGGCTCTCTTGGGCTATTTCGCCCCGTGGGGCTGGATTGGCGTTGTTCCGCTGGTGACCGGACTGTTCGGCTGGTGCCCGGCCTATAGCGTTCTGGGACTGAGAACCTGCCCTCTTTCAGACGACAAATAAGTGAAGTGGAGAATAAAATGGCTTTGGATCGTGTTATTTTCGCCTTTGCGGGCGCAATGATATTGCTGAGCTTGCTGCTTGGCCTTACGGTGCATATCTATTGGCTGGGACTGGCGGCTTTTGTCGGCCTGAATATGTTTCAGGCGGCCTTTAGCGGATTTTGCCCGCTGGCGATCATGCTGAAAAAGCTTGGCGTCAAGCCCGGCGCCGCCTTTTAAGGCAATTATAAATATAACAACCCGGAGGAAAGTATGATTCATATTTCGCAAACGGCGAAGCGCAACCCCAGGGCTTTTTTCTGGGCCAGCGGCGCTTTGAGCCTGATCATGATCCTGCTGGTGGCGTTGCCGAGCATCTGGCCGCAGCCTTACGCGCTGCTCAATCCGCTGCGGATTGATACGGATCCGGAAAATATGCTGTCGCAGGATGAACCGGTCCGGGTTTTTCACAATCGTCAGAAGAAGGAATTTTCCCTCTATGACATGGTCGTCGTGGGGGTGGTCAATGAAAGCCATCCCCAGGGCGTATTCAACAAAAAATCCCTCAGCAATATTTATGCGCTGACCGAATTCGCCAAGACCATTCAATGGCGGGATGACGAGGGCAAGACCCAGGGGGTTATATCCGTTGACCTGATGGCGCCATCGACGGTGGATAATATTGAGCCCGGCGGCCTCGGGGTCGTAAAGTTTGAATGGCTGATGAAGCAGCCGCCGGCCGATGACGCCGCGGCGCTGGCCGTCCGCGAAAAGGCGCAGAATCTACCCCTGCTGAATGGCACAATCGTTTCTGAAGACGGCAAGGCGATCGCCCTCTATATCCCGATTACCGCCAAGAACGTCAGCTATAACGTGGTCGAGCAACTCAAGGGCAAGATTGCCGAATTCGCCACAGACGGCCCGTCGGCGGATCAGTATCACGTCACCGGCCTGCCGGTGGCGCAGGATACTTTTGGCGTTGAAATGTTCAAGCAGATGGCGATTTCCGCCCCGATGGCGATGATGCTGATTTTCCTGCTGATGTGGTATTTTTTCAAGAAGGTGTCGCTGGTGATTTCGCCGATGATTGTGGCGATGGTGTCGGTGATCATGACCATGGGGCTGCTGGTGATCACCGGCAACACGGTACATATCATGAGCAGCATGATCCCGATTTTCATCATGCCGATTGCGGTGTTGGACGCCATTCATATCCTGAGCGATTTCTATGACCGTTATCCGCGCTACAAAGACCGCAAACAGACCCTTGATCATGTGATGAAGGAGCTGTCGGCGCCGATGCTCTATACGACCCTGACGACGGCGGTCGGTTTCGCTTCCCTGGCGCTGACGCCCATTCCGCCGGTCCAGACCTTCGGGATTTTTGTCTCGATCGGCGTGATCATGGCCTGGTTTTTCACCATTACCCTGGTGCCGGCCTATATCATGTTGATGCCGGAGGAGAAATTCGCCGATTTCGGCCTGACGCTCGCCGATGATGATCGCGGGGCGCTCGCCCGCTCCCTGAAAGGACTGGGCCGGGTGACCTTCAGCGGGGCGAAACTGATCATTCTGGCGGTGTTTATCCTCGGCGGCGTCGCCTGGATCGGCGTCAACCGCATCGTGATCAATGACAATCCGGTGAAATGGTTCGCCCCGGATCATGAAATCCGGGTTGCCGACCGGGCGCTGAACGAACGGTTCGCCGGAACCTATATGGCCTATCTGGAATTGAACAGCGGCGGCGAAACCGAAACCGTGGCCGAGTTCGCCAGAAACCTGCAGGCGCGGATGGCGGATCATGCGCTCAGCCCGCTGCAGGAGATGGCGCCGGAAGTCGCGGCGCTCGCCGCCGAAGCCCAAAGCCCGAAACAGCTGATCGACCGGCTGATTGCCGCCATGGAGCAGCGCATGGACACGGTGGCGGATAGGGAATGGGACGCCTGGGACGGGGCCCTGACCTGGGCCGGGGAATATCTCGCCCGTGGCGAAACCTTCAAGAATCCGGAAGTACTGAATTATATGGTCCGGTTGCAGGATTTCCTGCAGGAGACCGGCCGGGTCGGCAAAAGCAGCAGTCTGGCCGATGTGGTCCGGACCGTGCACCGGGAATTATTCATGGGCGATCAGGAAGCCTATCGCATTCCGGACAGCCGGGCGGCGGTGGCCGAGACGCTGATCACCTATCAGAATAGCCATCGCCCGCAGGACCTGTGGCATTTTGTCACGCCGGATTATAAAAAAACCAATTTATGGCTCCAGCTCAAAAGCGGCGACAACCGGGATATGAGCGCCCTGGTCGATCAGGTGGACCGGTTCTTCCGCGACAATCCGCCCCCGGAAGGCGTCACCCATGACTGGTTCGGGCTGACCTATATCAATGTCATCTGGCAGGACAAGATGGTCGCCGGCATGGCCAACGCCTTTATCGGCAGCTTTGTCATCGTGCTGGTCATGATGATCTTCCTGTTCCGCTCGCTGTGGTGGGGCGTCATGGCGATGGTGCCGCTCGCCTTCACCATCAGCATGATTTACGGCATTATCGGCCTGATCGGCAAGGATTACGATATGCCGGTCGCCGTCCTGTCGTCGCTCAGTCTGGGGCTGGCGGTCGATTACGCCATTCACTTCCTGGCGCGTAGCCGCGAGATGAAGAAGAAATTCCCCGACTGGAAATCAACCTCGGTCGCCGTCTTCGGCGAACCGGCGCGGGCGATCAGCCGCAATGTGATTGTCGTCGGCATCGGCTTTATGCCGCTGCTGGCGGCGCCCCTGGTGCCCTATAAGACGGTCGGGGTCTTCATTTCGGCGATTCTGCTGTTGGCCGGGATCGCGACCCTGACCATCCTGCCGGCCCTGATCCGGATATTTGAAGGCTTTCTGTTCAAAAAGCCCCCGCTGACTGAAAAGACCATTGAAAGGACATGACATGAAGTATCTTGCAGGATTGTTTTTGACCGCCTCGCTTCTGGGGGCCTTGACCGGAACGTCATTCGCGGCGGCGATGGACGTTATGGCGGTGGTGAAAAAAGCCAATCATGTGTCCTATTACAAGGGCGATGACGGCCGGGCCAGGGTCAATATGACGATCATTGATGACCAGGGCCGGGAGCGGGAACGGGAATTCGTGATCCTGAGGAAAGATGACGACAAGGCCGACAGCGACATTGACGGCGTGCAGAAATTCTATGTCTATTTCAACAAGCCGGCCGATGTGAAGAAAATGGTCTTTATGGTGGTCAAGAATATGGATCGGGACGATGACCGTTGGCTCTATCTGCCGGCCCTTGACCTGGTCAAGCGGATCGCCGCCAGTGACGAGAGGACCAGCTTTGTCGGATCGCATTTCTATTATGAGGACGTGTCCGGCCGCGGCATTCATGAAGACAACCATGAAATTGTCGAGGAAAATGACACCTATTATGTCCTGCAAAGCACGCCGAAGGACAAGGGCGCGGTGGAATTCGCCACCTACAAGAACTGGATCCACAAGGGGACATTCCTGCCGGTCAAGACGGAATATTATGACGCCCGGGGACAGAAAATCCGCAGCTATACCGCCCTCAAGGTCGAACTGGTGGACGGCCATCCGACGGTGACCTCGTCCCGTATGGAAAATCATGAGACCGGCGGCAAAACGGTAATGAATTACAGCGCTGTGAAATATGACGTTGGCCTGCCTGACGAGATTTTCACCGAACGCTACCTGCGCAAGGCGCCGCGTCAATATCTGAGATAACCAATTAAGGCAATAATGAGAGTGCAATGACGTTACGTATATTCGCCCTGGCCGCCGCGCTGTCTGTTCCCCAAATGCTGTCGGCGCAGGAAATCAAGCTGCCTGAAGGGTTGGGCGACCTTACGGTCATGGAACAGAAAACCGATAAGCAGGAAGGCTTGCCGTTTGACCTCACCGGCTTTCTCGAAAGCCGGGTCGGGGTCCGGCTGCAGAATGACGCCCATGAAAAGAACATGAGCATTGGCGAACTGCGGGGGCAGATCGGCCTGGAAAAAACCATCGACCGCCTGACCTTCAGCCTGACGACGGATTTCATTTATGATCCGGTGCTGGATCAGCATTCCCTCGACCTGGAGCGGGGCCGGGGCTTTGCCGACCTCAGGGAAGCGAATGTCGTTTTCAGTCCGTTCCCGTTCATGGATGTCAAGCTCGGGCGGCAGATCCTCACCTGGGGCACCGGCGATCTGCTGTTCATCAATGACCTGTTTCCCAAGGACTGGAACAGTTTTTTTATCGGCCGCGATGATGAATATCTCAAGGCCCCGTCGGACGCGATAAAGACGGCTTTGTTCTTTGGCGATTATAATCTGGACATTATTTATGTGCCGCGTTTTGATGCGGACCGCTTTATTGACGGCGCGCGGCTGTCTTTTTTTGACCGGTCCACGGGCGCATTGAGCGGCCGGGAAAATCCGGTGCGGGCCAACCGCCCCGACGACTGGTTCAGTGATGACGAACTGGCGCTGCGCCTGACCCGGTCCTTCGGCGCCTATGAAACGGCGCTCTATTATTACAACGGCTATTGGAAAAGTCCGGCGGGCCAGAATATGACGACCGGGCTGGCGGAATTTCCCCGGCTGCAGGTCTTCGGCGCCAGCCTGCGCGGCCCGGTGGCGCAAGGCATCGCTCATATGGAGGCGGGCTATTATAAAAGCGCCGACGGCGCGGCAAGCAATCCCCTGGTCCGCAACAGCGAATTTCGCTTTCTGATCGGTTATGAGCAGGAACTGGCGACCGAACTGACCGGTTCGGTGCAATATTATCTCGAACGGCGGCTGGATTATGACCAGTATCTGGCCAGTCTGCCGGTGGGGACGATCCGCGATGACCGCAACCGGCATCTCTTTACCCTGCGCCTGACCAAATTGTTGATGCAGCAGGATTTAAAGCTGTCGCTGTTCAATTTCTATTCACCGTCGGATGAGGACGGCTATCTGCGGCTGAACGCCGCCTATAAAATCCGCGACAACCTGAGGGTCGAGGCCGGCGGCAATATTTTCTATGGCCGGCATATCTTCAGCTTCTTTGGCCAGTTTGAGGATAACAGCAATATCTATACCGCCCTGCATTATGATTTTTAAACTGCGGGGCGGGGCGGTTTGAGGGCGGCGGACTATTGTTCTTCGTCGAATGTCGGGCGATGGGTCGCCGCCACCCGGGCCGCCTGTTCATACATGCCGGTCATCAGGTCGAGGATCTTGCTGCCGTTGGCCAGTTGCTCGTCCATATTGCGAATGGCCTTGGTGACTTCGATCAGCAGGCCCTTGCGCAAGGCGACAAACCGTTCAACCACCTGATTGCCGGCCGGCGTCGTCCGGTAGCGGACGCCCTTGCGGCGTTTGTCGTTGGTTGTTTTCTCGACCAGCTTGTCCGAGGTCAGTTTGCGGATGGTATATTGGATATTGGTGTTGTCGTCCCGGTTCAGCAGCCGGGCGATCTCGGTTATCCCCTTCGGGCGATCGCGCATGGCGATAATATTGAGGATCGCGCAGTCATGGGCGCTCATATTTATCCCCGAGGCGGCGACGGTGCATTCCTTCATCCAGCGGGAAAAACCTTCATAGGAGCGGAACAGGGAATATTCCAGCTCCGTCAACGCGATTTCATGCTCATTGGTGGCCAGATGCCAGCGCCTGTCCAAATCGAGGGTTCCCTTCTCTTTGATTGGTTCCTTATGGACCGTCTTGTTTTTTGTCATTGCTCGCCTCGCCGATATTTTACCTGAGGCCAACAGGGTAATACACCACCTGCAGAATTCAATGGTAAATTGCGTTATATATAAAACAACCTGCAATTTTGGATTTTTAACAGGTAATATTACTGGTAAAATAAATAGCATTCTATAACTATAATTCACTTGTCGCGTAAAAAAATAGCAGGCGCGTTTGGGTTAGGCAAAAGGCTGTGCGGGGCCGGGCGTGGCGGCGTTCAGGTGAAGTCGTCAAACTGTTGCGGGGCGGCTGCGTCTGGTTTATTCTTTACGATAAAACGGGGGTGGTCCTGTTTTTGATTTTAAAAGGATACGCCGATTTTTACCTGCCCCAACTGTCACGCCAAGGTCATCAGGCCCCGGGAGAAATTCTTCCTCGGCAGCGGCGTTGATGAACAGGGCCGGACGTTCGGTTTCAGGCCGCTTATGCAATGTCCGTCCTGTGACGCGTCCCTCGCCCATGACGCGCGCTGGTCCCGGCTCTATAGCGCGGTTTATGTCATTTTTTTCAGTTTTATTCTGCTCAGTCTGTTGCTGCCGCTGGCGAAGCTGTCTATTGCGGCCTATATCCTGCTGTCGGCCGGTCTGCTGTTCGGCCTGTGGGGGCTTGGCAGGATGCTGTTGGTGCCTTTGGTGGTGCAGGCCAATCCGTTTCTGGAAAAAACCCTGCTTTATTTCAAAGAGTTTGGCCTTCATGATTTTCAGGTCAAAAGTGATATTTTTGACCCGCTGGCGCCGGAAAATTCGGAAGTCATTATTCATATGGGCAATTTGCGCCTGCGGTTCCTGCGCGAGGGGGCGCAGGAATATGTCGAATTTGGTGACAGCGACGCCCTGTTCGGCGATTATTACAGCTATGATGATCTGTTTGTCGCCCACGGCTGGCGCGACAAGGCCGATATCGCCAACCGCGACCGGGCCATCGGCCTCTATGAGGCCTGCCGGGGGATCCGCAAACACCAGAAAGAGCTTGAAATCATCTTCGATCCGGCGAATATTGAGGTGGCGCTGACCAAGGTGCGGCTGACCCGGGATCAGCGCCTTGAGCAGAAAGGCTGGATTTCATCCATGGCGGGAAATAATTCATGAATGGCAAGATTGTAACAATTGTCCTGGTCCTGATACTGGCGCTGGTCAGCGGCCGGATCATCTATAATGAGCTGATTGCCGGTGAACCGGAAGAAACGGTCCGGACCAGCGCAGATATGAAGGGGTGATTACAGGACCGTCCTGATTTGCCTGATTTCGGCAATGAGCGCCTCGACGTCATCCAGGGTAATCAGCGGATTCATGAAGACCAGCCTCAGCCACCTATGGCCGCGATATTGGGTGGTGGAAATCAGGAAGTTGCCGTTTTTCAGCAGACGGCGGCGAATATCAAGCTGCGTGCGGTCATCGGCGCCGCTTCTGAAGCACAGAATGTTGGTTTGCGGCCTTACAGCAACCTCGAAATCATCCTGGGCGTCGATATAGTCGGCGGATTGCCGGGCGAGGTCGATAAGGTTATCGACATGGTTTTTCATGCCCTGTTCGCCGATGGCGGCCAGGGTCATAAACAGGCGCAGGCCCAGCGCCGCCTTGGTGCATTCAAGGGAGCGCGAGAGAAAGTCAAAACCGGGCTGGTCCTTTTCATGTATCAGATAGCTGGCTTCCTGGGCGAAGGCGTGATCAAGATGACGGTGCTGTTTCACCAGCACGGCGGCGCAGACCGCAGGCGTCCGGAGCATTTTATGGGCGTCCCAAATGATCGAATCGGCCTGGTCGATGCCGTCGAGCAGGAGACGGTATTTTTTCGACAGCAACGCCCCGCCGCCATGGGCCGCATCCACATGCAGCCAGATCTTGCGGGCGCGGCAGATTTCGCCAATTGCGGCCAGGGGGTCATATAATCCGGCCGCCGTGCCGCAGGCGTTGGCGACGAGGATCACCACCCGTTTGCCGTCCTGTTCGAGAGCGTCGATCATTGCCGGTATGCGGTCCGTCCGCACCCGGCCGTCATGGTCGGCGGGCAGGGTCAGGCAGTTTTTTTCGCCAAAGCCCAAAATGGCCGCGGCCCGCTTCATGGAATAATGGGACTGTTCGGGAACAAGAATCACCAGATTTCCGGGGTTGCCTTCCGTCCAGAAGTCCGGGACCATGGCGCCGCGGGCGGCGATGAGGGCCGTCAGGTTGGCCAGTGAGCCGCCGTGGGTCAATACGCCGCCGCCATGGGGGGAAGACGGGTCGAGCTGCCGCGGGCTTGGCGCCGTTCGCCAGCCGATTTTTTCCAGCATCCAGTTGATCAGAAAATATTCGATGGTGGAGGCCGCCGGTCCCATTTCGTAAACCGTCATCGGGTTATTTGTGACGCCGTCGATAAAGGATCCGAGGGCGCCGCTCGGATGGGTCGTCGCCACCTGATGGGCCATATAGCCCGGATGATGCAGACGGGTGCAATTGGCGAGATAATCGCCCAGGAACTGTTCGAGCCGGGCCCCGGTCAGGCCGCCGTCGCGGGTCAGATTCTCAAGGTCCAGTTGCCGGATCAGATCCTCAATCGGCCGCTGTATAAGAACAGGGGCGGCCTTTTCCCGGGACTGGTCAATAAAATCCCCGAGGGCCTTGCTGACGATCCGGGCGTCGGACAGGAAGCTTTCAATATCCGTCATCGATTTTCTTCTGGTCATTGTTATGTTCGCTCAATATATTTTCAATATATTTTTCAGGCGATCATTATGCCAGCGGAAAAATCATCTGCGCTTTTTTCTTTCCGTTTTTAATTTTCAGGTTTCTGTTCTCAGCGGGCGGCCGCTTCGGCGCTTTGGGGGTAAAATTCCTCAATAGGCAAATCCAGTTCAACCACATTTGACGGGATGCCGGTTTGGCCGGATTTGGTATAGGCCCGGACGTAATAGCTGTATTTCAGCCCGCCGAGTACGGACCTGTCATCGAACTTGCCGCCTTTTTTCGCCTGGATGATTTGGACGCCGCTGCCATCTTCGGCCCGATAGAGGTCATAGCCGGCGACATCGCCGTCGGCTCTTCGCCATTTCAGCTTGACCGCGCCATCGACATATTCGGCGGTCAGCGGCGCGTCATCCCGCCATGTCGGCGCGGGAACGTCGGGGGTATATTCCGGCGCCTGCAGATAGCCTTTCGGCCAGAGAAAGCATGTAACTTCCTTGAATTTTTCATCCAGTTGCTTGCAGACATTGCAATAGACGCAGCGGACAATATCATCCTCGGCCCCTTGAACCACCTTGGTAACCCAGTTGGGATCGGACAAAAGCTGCCGGGCCATGCCGACCATATCCGCCTTGCCCTGGGCCAGCAGTTGCTCCGCGTCCTCGGGATCATTGATTTTGCCGGCGGAAATGATCGGAATGTCATAGCCCTTGCTGTTGATCATTTCCTTGATTGAGGCGGCGTAATGGGCATGGGGCATCTTGGGGAAGGACGCCCCCGGCATGCAGCGCTCGCCGGAATAACCGGTGTAGGGATAGGGCGGCAGGCCGTCCTGCAGGATGGCGTCCTCAAATTTTCCGCCGACGGACAGCGAGATATAATCAACCCCCAACTGGGCCATGCGCAGCGCGATCAGCCGGCTGTCCTCCAGGGTGTAGCCGTCCTTGATCATTTCGTCGGCGAGGAAGCGCACGCCGACCGGGAAGTCGGGCCCGACCCTGGCGCGGACTTCGGCCATCACGTCACCGAACATGCGCAGGCGGCCCTCAAGGGAGCGGCCGTCATAGCGGTCGCGGCGGCGATTCAGGCGGGACAGAAAGGATGACAGGGTGTAGGCATGGGCCGAATGCAGCTCGATGCCGTCATAGCCGGCTTCTTTCGCCCGGGCGGCGGCGGCGCCGAAATCCCGGATGATGTCCCTGATCTCCTCTTCCGACAGCATGTCAATGGTCTGGCGCCAGCCGGAGCGGGCCACCTTCATGAAATGAATGATCTGGGGCACGACCTTTGAATCGCTGGCCCGGTGAATGGCGTCGGTCAGCTTCCGGTGACCGGCAATGAATTTATCGTCGGAAATGCGCAGCAGCGGGCCGGATTTTGACTGGTGAATGGCCATGGCCTCGACCACGATCAGGCCGACATTGCCCCGGGCGTAGCCGAGGTAGCGATCAATGACCGCCTGGTTGACATAGCCGTCCTCGCCCGACAGGCGGGTCACCATGGCCGGGACGACCGTCCGGTTGGGAACCTGCATTCCGTTTATATTGAGGGGCTTCAGGATATGGTGACGCATCATTCTTTCCAGCAGTTTGATTTTTAAGAGCATAACATATTTATTTTAAGCTTAAAAGAAAATATTTAAATTGTAAAATAATATTTGGCGACAAGGCGGCTCGGCAGTGAAAAAAATGCTTGCTATGTGAAATTTTTTTGGAAAACTTGATTTATGGCAATTTATTCCATGTCTAAAAGGTTAGGATCATCATCTGTAAATATCGATTTTTCGAGTTAATTTTGGCGTTATGAATAGTGGTGAAATGAAAATGGATAAAGAAATCTTGGAAGCGGGGGATCAGAAGCAGCTGAAGCTGTGGGTCAGGATGTTGGCGAGTTCGACGCGCGTCGTGCAGATACTGAACAAGCGCATGAAGGAATATACGCCGCTGACATTGGCGAAATTCGATGTGCTGGTCGCCATTGACCGGGCGCCGGGCGGCGTGATCACCATGAGCGAGCTGTCACGGATGCTATTGGTGTCAAACGCTAATACCACCGGCATGGTCAGCCGGTTGATGAAAGATAATTTGGTGGAAAAATGGGCCCTGCCCACGGATCGGCGGGTCTATAGCGTCGCCATGACCAGCGAAGGGCGCAAGACCCTGAAACACGCCATCGCGATCCACAAAAAATGGGTCGACGAATTATTGGGCGGTATTGAGGAAGACAAGCTGGACGGTCTGATCGAATTGTTTGACCAATTCAAAGATAATCTGGCCGGGGTTGAGGCTTAAGCCATCCTCCCGCCGGAACACATCCGCCGCCTTTGATATTTGTTTAATATGTAATTCAAATGAAAAGGGTCTTGTCCCTTCCGCCGCCGCTAAATATGTTACATATGAAACTATATTGATGCAAAGCCGCCGGGCGCCGACCTGTTTTCAGGGCTTGCCAGCGCCCTTTCCCGGCGGGGCGGGTATGAATATAAAAAGGCCTGCCCATTGTTCAAACAGGCAGGCCCGGGCTGTGTATCCTTCAGGGGGAAGGGCGGCTTCGCTTAGTCTTCTATAACAAGCTGACCATTCCGGATAACGATCATGACTTCTTTTTCGACCGAAATGCCGCTGTCGGTTTCCTCAATGCCAATATAGCAATCCGAGCAGATGTCCGCCACTGTTTCATTGGGGCCGATTGTCAGTGTTTTCGTCGCGTCATCGGTTTCAACATAGATGGTATAGCTTGCCTCATCGGTATTTTTCAGATCAGCGGCCTGGGCGATCGCGCCGAGGCAGAGAAATGAAGCTATTATCGCCGTTGTCATCCTGTATTTTTTCATCTTTCAGTATCCTGATGGTTGAATTAGGTGGAGCAATTATCATGGCAATATCAGGAGAATAAAGAGATTTAATTGCATGGATATGATGCAAGAATCGAATATGAAACCGCTTTTTATGAAGGGGTCTTCATTCAATATTCTATCCATGTATAATTTAAATATTAAATATGCAACAAATTCGATTTTCAAATATTCAGGTTTTGATATGCTGTCTGTGCATCGGGTAATTGACACATGCGGAGAAAGGTTATGAAGCATAATAAAATAGATATTCTCAGTAATGCGGAATTCTTTGACATCGTAGATGCCTATGAGTTCGCGGGTTATGAAGATGATGACTATTACGAGGATCTTCTGGAAGAAAAGCTTGGCTCCAAATGGCGCAAACGTCCACGACGCGCCAAGCGCCTGAAAGATGACTTTTTGGAGAATTCATTCTAATTCTCCCCTCTCCGGCGAGGCTGAACCGGGAAACGCGCCGCTCTTTTATTCCTTTTAACCGAAAGGCATTTCTGAGCGGCTTGTTTTATTTATCATCCCCTCTAGACATCGGCTTTAACGCACGCCCTGGGAAATGCTCTTGATGCCCTTCAGGATGATATTCATCAGATCCCGGTCAATATCATCGGCGTAGGCGATATAGGCCGGATAGCTGAATTTGGGCGCCCAGTCGACTTGCCAGAGTCGCTTTTCGCGGATCAGCGGCTCGGCGATACGGCGCGGAAAATAGCCGCTGGCCGGCGACAACAACAGATATTCAATGCCCAGGGTTCCGAGATCAAGCGAGACCCGGGGCGTTTTCATGTCGGGGAAATTCAGCGCATGATCACTGAGGAACTCAGGCCCCCAATTGACAAAAATATAGTCATTTTCAAAAATATTTGCCGTTTGGTCAAGGGAGGACACCAGAATCATTTCATCTTCGAAAATCTGCTTGATCTTGAAGCCCGGCCGATGTTCGGGCCGATACATGATGCCAATATCGATGGAGCCTTCGGAAAGCTTCTGGGTCAGGTCCGGCGAATAGCCCATTTCCGTCCGGATGGCGATTTCCGGCGCATGGACCCGCATCCAGGGCAAAAGCCGCAGCAGGAAACCGTCCCACAGACTCACCTGTCCGCCCAGGCGCAGGATGGTTTCATGCTCTTCGCCGATGCCGACATCGAGCCGGGCCTGATCCCATATTTTCGCCATGGCGATCGCATGCTTGAGGAATTGTTTCCCGGCAATTGTCAGGCTGGCGCCTTGTTTGCTGCGCTCAAAGAGATAGGTGCCGAGTTGATCCTCCAGGTTGCGAATCCGGATGCTGACCGTTGACTGGGTGACATGGACCTTTTCGGCGGCGGCGATGAAACTGCCGGTATCGGCGACGGCGATGAAGGTTCTGATCTGGGTGATGTCCATGGGCGACTTGACCTCTCTTATATTTAAAACTCAAATGACATTATCGTATTATATTCAATTTTATAATGTAATGAAAACCGTTAAATTTGACCCGTGATATATTGCGGAAGGGCAAGGGCGGCGTTGCCCCTTCGCCATAGCGTGGAGATGAAAAATGGACCAGGCCCAAGGAAAATTCCCTTCTAATCATAACGAAGTTTATGGGCAGAAAAATATCGCGGCGGACCGGCTGATCCAGTTGCAGCGCAGCATGGCGGTCAGTCATTGGCGCGGCCTGGAGGAGGAGGCCCGGTCATGCCTTCCGGAATATCATCAACTGGTCGAAGCGATTTATTTCCATCCCAAACCACGGCAGGACATACAGCATTGGACAGAGGAACAGGCAAAATAACCTTGGACAAAGGGGGAAAATACAGGGATAAATATAAGGCTGCAAAAATAATGCTGCTATTGCTATAATGTCGCACTGAAGGGGCGGTATGACTTTACTGGGAAAAAAGGGTTGGCAATGAGAAAACTCTGGTCGGTTTTACTGAAACCCCGCGCCTGGATCGCGCAATTGCTGCTTGCCGCCCTGATCATCATCTTTCTGTCCCTCGGCTATTCGGGCTATTTGCAACCACTTCGGGCTTTTCTCGATTCCGAGTCCCTGGCCTTCACTGTCGGCGATGTACGCTTCTCTGTCTATGTGCTGTTGAAGGCTGTTCTCACGGTGATCATCGCCTTCTGGCTGGCGGGGATTTTTGCTGAATTCGGTGAGAAGCGGATCCGGCAACTGCAAAAAATCAAGGCCAGCAACCGGGCCCTGCTGACCAAGGCGTTTCAGGCCGTGGTCTATTTTATCGCCCTGTTGATTGCGCTGGATGTGTTGAGCATTGATCTGACGGGGCTGGCGATCTTCAGCGGCGCCGTCGGCATCGGGGTTGGGTTCGGGCTGCAGAAAATCACCTCCAATTTTATGAGCGGGCTGATCCTGCTGTTTGAAAAATCGGTCGAGGAAGGCGATCTGGTGGAGCTCGACAGCAACACGGTCGGTTTTATCCGCCAGACCGGGGCCCGCCATACCCTGATGGAGACTTTTGAAGGCCGGGAAATCATGATTCCCAATGAAGATTTCATCACCAACCGGGTGACCAACTGGACCTACAGCAACAGCCAGGGCCGGATCGAAATCAATATCGGGGTGTCTTACGCGACGGATCTGGAAAAGGCTTATGCGCTGATTCTCGAAGCCGCCAACGAGCATCCCCGCTGCAGCAAATCCCCCGCCGCCGAATGTTTTCTGGTCAATTACGGCGAAAGTTCGGTTGATTTTACCCTGTATTTCTGGGTGGATAATATCATTGACGGCCGCAAGCGGCCGCGCAGCGACGTCTTGTTCGCCATCTGGCGCAAGTTCAAGGAAAATGGCATCGAAATCCCCTTTCCGCAACGTGACCTGCATATTAAGAACCAGGGGGCCCTGATATGAGCAATCCTGATGACATGAGCGGCCCGATTATCATGGCTTACGCCTTTGACGGCGCCGGCGGCGGCGCGGCGCTTGATGCGGCGGAGGTAAGCCCGGCCCTGAAAGACAAGCGTCTGGCCTGGGTTCATCTGGATGTCAATCATCCCGGGACCAAAAGCTGGCTGGAGCAGGAGATTTCCTATCTCGACCCCTATATCGTCAGTGCGCTGCTGGCGGAGGAAACCCGGCCCCGGGTGACCGAGATCGACGAAGGGGTCCTGATTATTCTGCGTGGCGTCAATCTGAATGAAAATGCCGACCCGGAGGATATGGTTTCGATTCGCCTGTGGATCGACGGGGAACGGATCATCAGCCTGCGGCGACGCCGTCTGAAGGCGGTCTCCGAAATGGAGGAGCGAATTAAAAACGGCAAGGGACCGAAGGATGCCGGGGAGTTTATCACCCAACTGATTTCCAGATTGTTTGACCGGATAGAGCCGGCCTTGCTTAGCCTGGATGAAATGACCGATACGGTTGAAGAGGAAATTCTGGAGAATCCCGACCTCAAATTGCGGGAAAGCATTGTCAACATCCGCCGGCAGGCGATTATTTTCCGCCGTTATATGGCGCCGCAAAAAGAGGCGATCGGCCATCTGCGCCTTTGTGACTTTGACTGGCTGGACGTGAAGCATAAACGGCATCTTCAGGAAAGCCAGGACCGGGTGCTGCGCTATGTGGAGGATCTCGACGCCATTCGCGAACGGGCGCAGATCGTCAAGGATGAACTGGTCAATATGATCGCCGACCGGCTCAACAGGAATATGTATGTCTTGTCGGTGATTGCGGCGATTTTTCTGCCGCTCGGCTTTTTCACCGGCCTTTTGGGGATCAATGTCGGCGGCATTCCCGGCGCGGATAATGCGAGCGCCTTCTGGATCTTCTGCGGCCTGCTGGCCGTCGTCGTCGCCCTGCAGGTCTGGCTGTTCAAAAAACTGAAATGGTTTTAGCGTGGTGAATTTGAAGCTACTGTCATTATTTGTGTCATACAGCTTAGGAACTTCAAATTCACCACACCAGACCCGGAGGAATATTGGCCTATAAGTCGCAAAAAAGGCGGCCAGGGTCCGGCCGCCTTTCGCGATTGCAGGGAGATGAATTTTCCGTCCTACAGGGACTTGATGATATTTTCGACCATCTTTTTGGCGTCTGAGAAAAGCATCATGGTGTTGTCGCGGAAGAACAGCTCGTTCTGCACCCCGGCATAGCCCGACGCCATGCCGCGCTTGACGAACAGCACCGTGCCGGCCTTTTCGACATCGAGCACCGGCATGCCGTAAATCGGGCTCGTCTTGTCGGTTTTGGCCGCCGGGTTGGTGACGTCATTGGCGCCAATGACAAAGGCGACATCGGTCTGGGAAAACTCGTTGTTGATGTCTTCCAGCTCGAAAACCTCGTCATAGGGCACGCTGGCTTCGGCGAGCAGGACATTCATATGGCCCGGCATGCGGCCGGCCACCGGATGAATGGCGTAGGATACCTTGACGCCTTCGTTTTTCAGAATATCGACCATTTCCCGCAGGGCGTGCTGGGCCTGGGCGACCGCCATGCCATAGCCCGGCACGATAATCACCGAACCGGCGTTCTTCATGATGAAGGCGGCGTCATCGGCCGAGCCCTGCTTCACCGGGCGGGTTTCCTCAACCCCGCCGCCGGCTATGGCGTCCTCCCCACCGAATCCGCCGAGGATGACGCTGATGAAGGATCGGTTCATCGCCTTGCACATGATATAGCTGAGGATGGCGCCGGAGGAACCGACAAGGGCGCCGGTGACGATCAGGGCGTTGTTTTGCAGGGTAAAGCCGATGCCCGCCGCCGCCCAGCCGGAATAGCTGTTGAGCATGCTGACCACCACCGGCATGTCGGCGCCGCCGATCGGGATGATGATCAGGAAGCCGATCAGGAAGCTTAAGCCGATGATCCACCACATCAGATCGCCGCCGCCCGACGCCGCGCCATTGCTGAAGGCGAAGGCGAAGATCAGGCCGATGATGGCGATGCCGATGGCGCCGTTGATCAGATGACGCCCGGGCAGCATGATCGGTTTGCCGGACATATTGCCGTTCAGTTTGGCGAAGGCGATGACCGAGCCCGAGAAGGTAATGGCGCCAATGGCGGCGCCGAGGCTCATTTCGACCCGGCTGGCGGCCAGTATGTCGCCCAGGGCGTCGGTAATGCCAAAGCCGGCCGGCTCAAGGAAGGCGGCGGCGGCGACCAGAACCGCGGCCAGCCCGACCAGGGAATGAAAGGCCGCCACCAGTTGCGGCATCGAGGTCATGGCGATGCGCGAGGCAATCAGCAGGCCGATCCCGCCGCCGACGGCGACGGCGGCGGCGATCCACTGATAGGATACGATTTCCGGATGGGCGAGCGTGGTGCCAATGGCGATCGCCATGCCGACCATGCCGTAAAAGTTCCCCTTGCGGGAGGATTCCGGCGACGACAGGCCGCGCAGGGCCATGATGAACAACACGCCTGCAATCAGATAGGCGAAGGCGGTCAGGTCCGTGACATTTTGTAAAGACATTGCGTAAGCTCCCCCTTATTTCTTTTTCTTATACATGCCGAGCATGCGCTGGGTGACGGCGAAGCCGCCGAAGATATTGACCGAAGCCAGGCCAATGGCGACGATGCCGAGGATCTTGGCGATATTCATATCCGCCGGGCCGGCGGCGATCAGCGCGCCGACAATGATCACCGAGGAAATGGCGTTGGTCACCGCCATCAGCGGCGTGTGCAGGGCGGGGGTGACGCTCCACACCACATAATAGCCGACAAAGATCGCCAGAACGAACAGGGAGAGTTGGGACAGAAAGGGACTGACGGCCGAAGCATGCTGGGCCGTTTCCGCAAGTTGTTGGGTCATATCCATCTTATTTTCCTCCTTGGGTATCGGATGTCAGCCGTTCGTGAACGATGGCGCCATCCCGGGTCAGCAGGGTGCCGGTGATGATTTCATCTTCCCAGTCAATATTCAGGCTTTTGCTTTCCGCATCCACCAGCGGGGTGATGAAGTTGAGCAGGTTTTTCGCATAGAGGGCGCTGGCGTCCGTCGCGACGAGACTCGGCACATTATGGTGGCCGATGATCTTGACGCCCTTTTCGAGGACGGTTTTCCCGACCTGGGTCAGTTCGCAGTTGCCGCCCGCCTCGGCCGCGAGGTCGATAATCACCGATCCCGGCTTCATGCTGTGGACCATTTCCCGGGTAATCAGGGTCGGGGCCGGCCGGCCGGGAATCAACGCCGTGGTGATGGCGATGTCCTGTTTGGCGAGCGTCGCGGCGATCAATTCGGCCTGCTTCGTTTTATACTCATCGCTCATTTCCCGGGCGTAGCCGCCTTCGGCCTCACCGGTTTCGTCGCTTTCGACCATGACGAATTTCCCGCCCAGGCTTTCGACCTGCTCCCGGGCGGCGGCCCGCACGTCGGTCGCCGAAACAACGGCGCCCAGCCGTTTGGCGGTCGCGATCGCCTGAAGCCCGGCAACCCCGGCGCCCATGACCATGACCTTGGCCGGGGCGATGGTGCCGGCGGCGGTCATCATCATCGGGAAGGCGCGGGAAAATTCGCTCGCCGCGTCAATAACGGCGCGGTATCCCGCCAGGTTGGACTGGGAAGAGAGCACATCCATGCTCTGCGCCCGGGTGATGCGCGGCATGAATTCCATGGCGAAGGCGGTGATATCGCCCCCGGCGCAGGCGTCGATGGCCGCGCCGTCGGTAAAGGGGGCGAGGATCGCGGCGAGAATCGCCCCCGGCTTGATCAGGGAGATTTCATCCAGCCCGCCTTCGGCGGCATGCAGCGGGCGCTGGACTTTGAAGATCACATCGGCGTCCTGATAGGTCGCCGCCGCGTCCGGCGCGATTTTTGCCCCCGCGGCTTCAAATGCACTGTCCGGAATGCTGCTCATAAGGCCCGCGTCCTTTTCGACAATGACGTCAAATCCGAGTGAAATCAGCTTCTTCACGGTGTCTGGCGTTGCGGCGACGCGCCGCTCATGGTCCCGGCGCTCTTTCGGAATGGCGAGCTTCATATGGTCTCCTCCTTATGTTGAATTCTATTCTGGGTCTTTTCCTCTGGTGTTAATCATATTTACTTTAAAAAACAAAATACAAGTGTGAATGCTGGAATTGTTTTAAATATAGTGAGAAGTTATATTGCGCTGCAACAACTATTTTTGTCATTTCTCCAGTTGATCAATAAAGCCGCTGATCATATCCAGCCCGGTGGCCCAGAAGTCGGCTTTGCCGGCATCCAGCCCAAAGGGTTTCAACAGTTCTTTATGGCGTAAACTCCCGCCTGCCTTCAGCATATCAAAATATTTATTCTGGAAGCCTTCCGGGCTTCTCTGATAGGTTGCATAGAGGGAGTTTACCAGACAATCGCCGAAAGCATAAGCATAAACATAAAAGGGCGAATGAATGAAATGGGGGATATAGCACCAGAAGGTTCGGTAATTGTCGTCAAAGGCGATGGCGTCACCCAGGCTCTCGCGCTGGACGCTGATCCAGATGTCGCCCAGGTCATCAGCGGAAAGCTCGCCGCATTTGCGGGCGGCGTGGACTTTTTCCTCAAAGTCGTAAAAGGCGATCTGGCGGACCACCGTATTGAGCATATCCTCGACCTTGGCGGCGATCATGCTTTTGCGTTTACGGCCATCCTGTTCCTGGGACAGCAGCGACTGGAAGGTCAGCATCTCGCCAAAGACGCTGGCGGTTTCGGCCAGGGTCAGCGGCGTATCCGACAGCAATTGCCCCTGGGGGGCGGCCAGCACCTGATGCACGCCGTGGCCCAGTTCATGGGCCAGGGTCATGACGTCCCGGGTCTTGCCGAGATAATTGAGCAGCAGATAGGGATGGGCGCCGGGCACCGTCGGGTGGGCGAAGGCGCCGGGGGATTTGCCGTCGCGCACCGGGGCGTCAATCCAGCGATTGTCAAAAAACCTCTTGCCGATTGCCGCCAGTTCCGGGGAAAAGCGGCCGTAGGCGTCGAGGACGACCTTCTGCGCCTCGGGCCATTGATAAAGCCGGTCGTCATCCCGGGGCAGGGGGGCGTTCCTGTCCCACCAGTTGAGTTTTTCCACGCCGAACCATTGCGCCTTCAGGCGGTAATAGCGATGGGATAGGCGTGGATAGGCCTCTTTCACCGCGCTGACCAGGGCGTCGACGACATGCTTTTCCACCTGGTTGGACAAATGGCGGGACGCGCCGGGGTCGTCGAAATTGCGCCAGCGATCCTCGATTTCCTTATCCTTGGCCAGGGTGTTGGTGATGTGGCTGAACAGCCGGATATTTTCCTGAAACCGTGTCGCCAGACAGTCGGCGGCGGCCTTCCTTCTGGCGCCGTCCCTGTCCGACAGATAATCCAGCGCCTGTTCCGCGCCGACGGATTGGACATCGCCGGTTGCGGGATCCCGAAAGTCGAATTTCAGATCGGCCATGGTTTCGTCAAACAGCCGCACCCAGGCGGCGCGACCGCTCACCGTTTTCTCCAGCAGCAATTCCTCAAGCTTGTCATCCAGCTGATGCGGGCGATATTGCCGGATGCTGTCAAACCACGGCCGGTAGCGGGCCAGCTCGGCGGAATTTTCCAGCCAACCGTCGATCTGCGCTTCATCCAGCCGGTTGATTTCCAGGGTATAGAAAAGCAGCCGGGTGTTGATCCGGGTTAATCTCTCATGGCAGGACTGGTAGAATTTGGCGATATCCGGGTCGGTGACGTCACCGGCATGGAGCAATCCGGCATAGCTCATGATCCGGCCCATGATTTCCTCCATCGCCTCATATTCGGCGAGGGATTCGTGCGCCGCCGCCGCCGACAGGCCGGAAAGCCGGCCTTTATATTTGTCTGAAAATGAAGCGGCGCGCTGCTCGAGCCGGTCAAAATCACGGGCGAGGTCCGCGCAGTCCATTGCGGGATATAAATCACTGAGGTCCCATTGGGGCAGGCGGCTGGTGTCGAGGGCGGTTTGCGGGGTCATATGTAATCTTGTCTTTGAATGGGGTTGTCTTTTCATAATGTGCCAAAATGAAACAATATTAGTAAATTTTTTATTTTTAGCTGACAAAATCCAAATATATCAAGCCCCGCGAGGGGGGCGCTTTTTGTCCGGCAGATCGGTCAGATAAAATTTAAATCAGTATCCTGAATTGAATGATGAAGTGCAATGACAAAGTTGATCCTGATCATAGAAGATGAAGAAAACCAGAGGCAGGTCCTGAAATATGCCCTGAGCAAGGTTGGTTTCGCCACCGAGGCGGTGGCCAGCGGTCATGAGGCGTTGCAGCTTTTATCCGGCGACGCCGCCAATCGGTTTGATCTGGTTTTGCTGGATATGGTGTTGGGCGACATCAGCGGCTTTGACGTCCTGCGTCATGTCAGGGACAATCTGCCGAACCTGCCGGTGATTATCCTTACCGGCCACAGCAGCGTTGATAACGCGGTTGAAGCGATGCGCAACGGTGCTGTCGACTTTATTTCAAAGCCGGTCGAAGTGGACCGGCTGAAGGTCTCCATTGAAAACGCCTTGCGGATCAACAAGCTTTCCGGCGAGATTTCCCGCCTCAGCCGCAAATGGTCCGGCCAGTGGGGTTTTGACGATCTGATCGGCTCCAGCGACAGCATGAAACAGGCGGTTGAATTGGCGCGCAAGTCGGCGGCGACCAATATTCCTGTTCTTCTGGAGGGGGAAAGCGGTGTCGGCAAGGAAGTTTTCGCCCGGGCGATACAGGGCGAAAGCGAGCGTGCGGGCAAGCCCTTTGTCGTGGTCAATTGCGGCGCCATTCCGCGCAACCTGGTTGAATCCATTTTGTTCGGGCATGCGAAGGGGGCCTTCACCGGGGCGACCGACCGTCATGTCGGAAAATTTATTGAAGCCGACGGCGGGACGATTTTTCTTGATGAAATCGGCGAACTTCCCCTGGAGCTTCAGGGGAAACTGCTGCGGGTGCTGCAGGAAGGCGAGGTCGACCCCGTCGGCGGCGCAAAGGCGACCAAGGTCGATGTCCGGCTGATTTCGGCGACCAACCGGCGGCTGAAGAAAATGGTCGAAAAAGGCGAATTTCGCGAGGATCTGTTCTACCGGCTGAATATATTCCCGATCCGGTTGCCGTCCTTGCGCGACCGAAAAGAGGATATTGAACATCTGGCGCCGCATTTTATTGAGAATATCAGCATTTCCGAAGGCTGCCCGATCAAGCAGATCAGCCCCGAAGCGATGGCGTTGTTAAAATCCTATAGCTGGCCGGGGAATATCCGGCAGCTGGAAAACGCCCTGTTTCGGGCGATGATTCTGTCCGATGGCGATGTGATCGGCCGACGGGATTTCCCGCAAATCCGGCCGGCGGATTATAAGGCGGAGCCTGAACGGATGCCCGCAGGCCCCCGGGATCATACCCCCTGTCTGTGCGACGAAGCGCTGATCCCTGAAAATGGCGTGCCGATGAACAAACACCGCCTGTCAGCCGTGGATGACAACGGACATATCCGCCCGATTCAGGATGTGGAGCGGGACATGATCCGCTTCGCCCTTGAGACCTATCAGGGCCGCATGTCAGAAGTCGCCCGCCGCCTTGGCCTCGGCCGGTCGACGCTTTACCGTAAAGTTGCCGACCTGAACCTTGATGAGGGTGTATCCTGAGCTATCCCAATATGATAGATTGAGAAAAACCGCCGCATTGCTGATGAAAACCGGATGATGAACCATGAATTTCGAACTGAAAATACCGCCGGTCGCGGTTGTGCTGATCCTGATGGCGCTGATGCTGCTGCCGGCGCTGACCCTGCCGGGCTTTCTCTGGTCGATGACGCTGAAGGTGGCTTTGCTGGCGGCTTTCGGCCTTGCCGGCCTGTTGTGCGCCTTGCTTGGGGTTGTCAGCTTCGCCCGGGCGAGAACGACGGTCAATCCGCTGGCGCCGGAAACGGCAAGCACGCTGGTGACCGGCGGGATCTATCGCTATACGCGCAACCCGATGTATCTCGGCCTGATGATTTTCCTGATCGGCTGGGGTCTGTTCCTCGCCAGTCCGCCGGCGGTGCTGTTGGCCTTTTTATTCGTGCCCTATATGAACCGTTTTCAGATCCGGCCGGAGGAACAGGCCCTCGGCGCCCTTTTTGGGCCGGATTATGAGAAATATCGCGCCAAAGTCCGCCGCTGGCTGTGATCGTGCGGAAATTTAATGGCGGCGGGCCGGAATAATTCAAATTGTGGCGAAGTTTCATATTCCGTAGAGATGTTTTTGGTAGACTGCGACAAACAGGCGAAGCGAAGGTTCTAAAAATGCTGCTTTATTTGCTGGCGGTCATCTGTCCGCCCCTCGGCATATTGGTTCATGGCAAGATCTGCCATGCGGCGGTTAATGCGCTGGTCTGGGCCTATGCGATTGTCACGCCTGATCTGACCGGAATTCTGATGTGGATTATTGCGTCAAGCCACGGCGCCTATATCATTCGTCACGGACGTATGGTCCGCTCCCTCGACAGTGACATATCATTTTAGGGGATCAAAAAAGGCGGCGCGGGGCCGCCTTCGCCTCAGGATCATGAAGTTTTCAAGTTACCCCCGGATCATGCCCAGCGCATGGGCGTAAAGATCGATCAGGGCTTCCTGTTCCTGTCTTTCGTGATCTTCCATCTTGCGCATTCTGATGATCTGGCGCAGGATTTTGACATCAAAGCCGGATGATTTGGCTTCGGCGTAAACGTCCTTGATATCATCCGCGAGATTTTTCTTTTCTTCTTCCAGTCTTTCAACACGTTCGACAAAAGAACGCAAAACATCCTGTGCGATACCGCCAACTTCGGTCATAAATTATTGCTCCTGATTAAAATGAAGAGGCACAATATCTCGCCGACAGGGCCTTGGCAACATGAAAAGGGCGAATTACATTTCTTTGTTTTTTTTCAGGCTTTCTTCCATTTTTTTCATCTGTTCCTCGGTGGCGTCCGTTTGATATTTTTCCACCCATTCCTTGTAGGGCATGCCATAGATGAATTCCCGGGCCTGGGCCTTGTCAATGGTTTCGCCCTTGGCCTCGGCCGCGTCCTGATACCAGTTGGCGAGGCAGTTGCGGCAAAATCCCGCCAGCCCCATCAGGTCAATATTCTGGGCGTCGGTGCGCTTGGCGAGATGGGACAGCAGCCGCCGGAAAGCGGCCGCTTCGATCTCGGTTCGGGTTTTGTCGTCCATTGTAGACTCCTGTGTTTTATTATGGGTTATATCGCCTGACGGACCTTATATGGCTATCCCGGGCGATATTTTCCAGATCTTCGGCCAATATATCGCGCCATTTGGCGATTCCGGCGGCCGTTGCGACCTCGTCCTGGCGGATTTCGATCGTGACGTGGGGAACGCCATGATCATCGCCGTGCCGATTCATGGTGAAAAACAGGTCGCGGCCGGAATAGGGCTCATTGTCGCCGACAGCATAGCCGCGCGCCGTCAGGCTTTCGATCAGGGCCCGGGCCAGTCGCGGATCCCGGTTCCATAACATGCCCGCCTGCCAGGGGCGCTGAAAGCCGCTCATCCGCGGGGTGAAGCTGTGCATGCCGCAGATCAGCGGCGCATGTCCGGTCATCACCTTGTTTTTGACCAGTTCGTCCGTCCGGTCGTGAAAAGCGTGATAAAAGCGGGCCTTGCGCCGTTCGACTTCCGCCGGGGTCAGCTTTTGATTTCCCGGAATGGCGATGCCGTCGCTTGTCCGCGGGATCAGGGTCGGATGATCCTCTTCCCGGTTGGGGTCGATCAGCAGACGCGAAAAAGTGGCGATGATCGCCGGCGCATTCAGCCGCGCCGAAAGCTGCCGGGTCAGTTGCTCCATGCCGATATCCCAGGCGATATGCCGGTCGAGGAAATGATCCTCAAGCCCCAGATTGTCATATTCCGGCGGAATATAATTGCTGGCGTGTTCGCAAATCAGGATCACATCCGCCGTTCCCTCGGCATTGAGCACCTCATAGGCGTGGTTTGGCCCGAAATCTGTCGTAACTTCACTATTCTGTGTCATTTTTCCCTGAAATTATCCTGTAAAAAGCGGCGCCCTTATGTCATTCTTGCATCGCCTGCAAGGCTATAATATGGTCCTGAATCTAGGAATCAAATCCAAAAAAGCAATATCTGTCGGGAGTTTTTATGAAAAGCAATGAAAGTACGCGGTTGGCCGGGCTGTCGAGAAATATGCTGGCGAAGAGCATTTTGCGGGGAATATCTATTGCGGTGGCGCTGGCGACGGCAGGCTTGCCGCTTTCCGCCCAGGCGGCAAAGGAAGAATGCCAGAATGACCTGAACTGCGTGTCGGCGTGGGTCGGCCTCAGCGCGTCAGAAAAAGATCAGATTTTTAGCTTTGCCGAACAATATAAGGCCTTTATCAGCAAGGCCCGGACGGAATTATCCTTTGTCGAGGAAGCGATTAAATTCGCCCGTAAAAACGGCTTTGCGCCGCTGACGGCGAATTCGCCGATGACGGCGGGGGCGCGTTATTATGACATTAACCGCGACCGGGCGATTTCCCTGATTGTCGTCGGGCGGGAGAAGCTGGCGCAGGGGGTGCATGTGGTCGGGGCCCATATTGATTCTCCGCGTCTCGAACTGAAAGGCCGGCCGCTCTATGACAGCGGTGAATTCGCCCTGTTTCAGACCAATTTTCACGGCGGGATCAAGAATTATCAATGGACCAACATACCGCTGGCCCTGATGGGACGGGTCGATAGGAAGGACGGGACCACCGTCGCCATCAATGTCGGGCTGAAGCCAGCGGACCCGGTGTTTATGATTTCCGACCTTGCGCCCCATACCGACCGCGGCTACGGCGACAAAAAAGTCAAGGATCAGGTCAAAAAGGAAGACCTCGCCCCTTTGATCGGCCATATTCCGGACCCGAAAAACGGCGGAAAAATCCACGTGCAGGTGATGAACTACCTGAAGCAGACCTATGGCGTTTCCGCGGCGGACCTGGTGTCGGCGGAATTGTCGCTGGTGCCGGCTTATGCCCCCCGCGACCTTGGCTTTGACCGGGGGCTGATCGCCGCCTATGGCCAGGATGACCGGCTGGCGTCCTTCGCCGCCATGCGGGCGGTCGCCAACCTGAAGATACCGCGCAAGACGGCGCTGGTCTATCTGGTCGATAACGAGGAAGTGGGCAACCGGAACAATACCGGCGCCAAATCGGAATATTTTTCCACCCTGATCGCCCGGATGCTGCTTAGTGACCTTGGCGACAACTATCGCGATCCTGTCCTGAGAACCACCCTGGGTAATTCAAAAATGATCTCCATTGATGTTAATCCGGGGATTAATCCCAAAAGGCCCAGCGCCTGGGAGATCGGCAATGCGCCGCGCCTGGGCTTTGGCGTCAATATCAAGCTTTACGGTCAGGGCAATACGGCGAATTCCGAATATATCGCCTGGACCCGCAATTATCTGGACCGGGCGGATATTCCCTGGCAGACAACCACCTACAAGGTCGGGGCGGCCGGCGGCGGCACCATTGGCGGGGAATTTTCCCGCCAGAATATGGAGGTGATTGATTTCGGGGTTCCGGTGCTGTCGATCCATACGCCGATGGCCATCAGTTCAAAGGTTGACCTGTTCCATCTTTACGGCGCCTCCCGGGCCTTTCTGGAAAATTGAGGGGCGCAATTTACCACGAACCGTCATTAAAGATTCACGGAAACGGGCCTAATATGCTAGAAAGAAATTAAACGCGATCAACAAGATAAATACCGCATTGGAAAAATAATATGCATCGTCAACGCTGTACCAGAATTATTGCGACATTGGGGCCCGCCAGTTCGGACGTGGAAACCATCAAGAAACTTTCCGACGCGGGCGCCGACGTGTTCCGGCTCAATATGAGCCACGGCAAGCATGCTGACATCAGCCGGATTCACGGCGCGATCCGCGAAGTGGAAAAGGCCACCGGACGGGCGATTGGCATCCTGGCCGATTTGCAGGGGCCCAAATTGCGGCTCGGGGTTTTTGACGGCGATAAGGCGGAACTGGCGGAGGGAACCGAATTCACCCTGGATATGGACACCGCGCCGGGAGATCAGCGGCGGGTCTGCCTGCCTCATCCGGAAATATATCAGGCGGTGGAGCCGGGCAGCGACCTGCTGCTGGATGACGGCAAGATCCGCCTTAAAATAAAAAAAGTCGTCGGCGAAAAGATCGTGACGGAAGTCACTGTCGGCGGGATGATCTCCAATCGCAAGGGGGTTAATGTTCCCGGCGCAATTCTGCCGCTGGCCGCCCTGACGGAAAAAGATAAAAAGGATCTGTCCTTTGTTCTGGATCTGGGCGTTGACTGGGTCGCCCTGTCCTTTGTCCAGCGGCCGGAGGATGTCCGGGAGGCGCGGGAGATTATCGGCGAAAATGTCGCCATTCTGGCGAAGCTTGAAAAGCCGTCGGCGCTCTATGCCCTGGACGAGATTATCGAACTTTCGGACGCCGTGATGGTCGCCCGCGGCGATATGGGGGTCGAATTGCCGATGGAGGATGTGCCGGCGAAACAGAAAAAAATCATTCGTCACGCCCGCCGCGCCGGCAAGCCGGTTGTGGTGGCGACTCAGATGCTGGAAAGCATGATCTCGAGCCCCGTGCCGACCCGGGCCGAGGTTTCCGATGTGGCCAATGCGGTGTTTGACGGCACCGACGCCATCATGCTGTCGGCGGAATCGGCTGCCGGTCAGTATCCGGTGGAGGCGGTCAGCTATATGGACCGCATCGCCCAGACCGTCGAGCGGGAGCCCAGTTACCGCCGGGCCCTCAGCAAGGAGGAAACCCGGCTCGAATCGACCTCGGCCGATGCGTTGAGCGCCGCCGCCAAACAGGTGGCCGCGACGCTGGAGGCGGCGGCGATTGTGACCTATACCACCTCCGGCTCGACGGCGCTCAGGGCCTCGCGCGAACGGCCGAAAACCCCCTTGCTGGTGCTGACGCCGAACCTGGGCACGGCGCGCCGGCTGTGCCTTGTCTGGGGATTGAACAGCGTTCATACCGAGGATGCGACAAATTTTCAGGATATGATCGACAAGGCCTGTCGCATCTGCGTGAAATATAACTTCGCCGATATAAATGACAGAATAGTCATCACGGCGGGCATGCCCTTTGGCTCACCGGGCAAAACTAATGTCCTTCGGATCGCCCGCATCCGTAAATATCACAAGACCTAACCCTGAATTATTCCCCGGCGGCTGAGTTCCGACGCCAGTTGATCGGCGTCGCGGAACAATATTGTCCGCAGGCCAAGCCGTTCCGCCGCATCCAGATTTTCCTGGCGGTCATCAATAAACAGGATGTTTTCCGCCGGAAGACCGGTCCGCTTCAGCAGTATCTGATAAATTTTAGGGTCCGGT
This sequence comes from Paremcibacter sp., assembly GCA_048266545.1. Lineage (GTDB taxonomy): Bacteria > Pseudomonadota > Alphaproteobacteria > Sphingomonadales > Emcibacteraceae > Paremcibacter. Next base: position 63,948 of record JBLWZH010000016.1, read on the forward strand.
TTGGTGACTTTTTCCGCGCCGGAGACGATGGCGTCCCGGAACAGGGACATGAAATCATGCTGTTCTCTGAAGCGGGCGAATTTATCGGCGGCGAAATTGGTCAGGGCGTATAGCGGATAGCCCCGGCTGTGCAGGCGGCGCAGCAGGGCGACGGTGCCTTCAATGATTTCGCCGAACATATTGTCCCATTCCGTCTCAAAGGCGGCAATCATCTCGGCATAGGCCGGATATTGCTGCTGCAGGTCATGGATATTGTCGGCGAAGGGGACGCCCCGGTCATGGCGGGTATGCCATTCCAGGGTGCAGATATTATTCAGGAAATGGTCAAGCTCATCCGGCCGGTCGTGGAACAGCGGCGCATAGGCCCGGCGCGGGTCCCACGGGACAATCACATTGCCGACATCAAAGGCAATGGCTTTGATCGGCGGGGATTTCCCGGATAACGCTGTCATATCTGTCATAGAAGTAATCCAAAAATGGGGAATAAGCCCTAACGGGAGGATGTCCCAAAAATGAAGAAGACCGTGCCCTTGGGGGGGAGGCACGGTCTCCTATTAACTGCCGACACAAGGCCAGCAGAGAATTCCTTGTACGATTAACCCTGACGCGCCTTGAAGCGACGATTGGTTTTGTTAATCACATATGTCCGTCCACGCCGGCGAATAACGCGACAATCGCGGTGGCGGTTTTTCAATGATTTTAATGAATTAACGACCTTCATGGTTCTTCTCAACTAAATAATATCAATCAAAAGTTCGAGCGGAAGCTATATCTGATCGCCGTTAATGTCAATAGCTAAGAAAGCGAATTGTAAACAAATAAGCTTTCCTGTCGAAATCATCTCTTTAAGGCGCTGAAAAATTATAGTTATTCTTTAACACTCCTTAAAGGAGCCCCCGCTATAATAGCGCCATGATACTGTGATTATGAGAAAAAAACAACATTGAAAAATTTGCGATGCTGAAAAAGAACGACAGTGAGAAAGCAAATTCGGTAGCTCTTGAAATTCCTGAGGAAATCGGATTTGTCACCCAGGTGAGCGGTCGCGATACCGTCGTCCTTTGTGATATTAACAACCTGAATAAAGTGCGGGACGAGGGTGATTCGTCACGCTTGCCGGCGGGGCAGATTGGCGCGATTGTCAAAATAAAGGTGAACAAGGGCTTTGTCTTCGCCACGGTGCGCGACATTTCGCGGCAGGAAACCAGCACCGGTCCGGTTCAGCATGTTCTGATGCATCTTGATTATCTGGGGCACGGCCTTCGCGCGCCCTATTCGCCGACCGGGGTTATTTTTGATCGCGGCATTACCGATTTTCCGGTTCCGGGCCAGTTGGTCTATAACGTGTCCTATGATGACCTCGAAGCGATTTTCGGGGTCAATGATTCCAATCACTTCCATATCGGCACCGTTTTCCCCCAGCATGTGACGCCGGCCTGCATCAAGACGGACAGCATGCTGGGCAAGCATTTCGCCATATTGGGCAGTACGGGCACCGGCAAATCCTGTACGGTGGCGCTGTTGATTCACCGGATCGTCGGGCGGATGCCCAAGGGCCATATCATCATGCTTGATCCGCATAATGAATATACGTCCGCCTTTGCAGACTGCGGCGTGCATTTTGACATCAGCAATCTGCGCCTGCCTTACTGGATGATGAATTTTGAAGAGCATGTGGAAATGTTTATCGGCTCCCGCCGGACGGCGGACCGGGAAGTTGAAATAGATATTCTGCGCCGCTGCCTGTATGCGGCGCGGGTGGGTGCGGCGGTGAATCTCGCCGCCGAGAAAATCACGGTGAATTCGCCCATTCCCTACAAGCTTTCCTTCTTTCTGGAATATCTTGAAAACAGCATGGGCAAGCTCAATAATCCGGAAAAGCTGACCCCTTTTCTCAGGCTCAAGGCCAAGGTTGAGGAGCTCAGGCGCGATGTCCGTTTCGCCTTCATGTTTTCCGGTCTTCTGGCCCATGACAACCTGAAGGACGTCATCAAAAATCTGTTGCGTTTTCCGGTGGAGAACCGGCCGGTGTCGACCATTGATCTGTCCGGCGTGCCGTCGGAAATCGTCAATGTTGTTGTTTCCATGATCAGCCGTCTTGTTTTTGACTTTGCCGTCTGGAGCCGGGGCGAGGATGCCCGGCCGATCCTGCTGGTCTGTGAAGAGGCGCACCGATATGTGCCGACGGAACAGCATACCGTCTTCGGCTCCGCCCGCAAAGCCATTGAACGCATCGCCAAGGAAGGGCGCAAATATGGGGTTTCCCTCGGGCTGGTCTCGCAAAGACCGGCGGATGTCTCTGAATCGGCCCTGTCCCAGTGCGGCACCATTTTCGCCATGCGGATGAATAATGAACGGGATCAGCGTTTTGTCGAGCATGTGATGCCGGAGGGCAGCAAGGGGTCGCTGGCGGCCCTGTCGTCATTGCAGAATCGCGAGGCGCTTGTCGTCGGCGAAGGGGTGAGGGCGCCGGTGCGCGTGTTGCTGGACAAGCTGGATGATCATAAGCGTCCGTCCAGCGGCAATCCAAAATATTCCGAAGGTTGGCAGAAGGATATTGAAGACGACAGCTTTATCGTCGAGACGATTCTGAACTGGCGCAACCAGGGGCGTTGAGGCGCAGCTTGTTCGGCGTAATATGGAAAGAAGCGCGGTTCCCGTGGGCCTTTTTTATCCGTCGCCAAAAGCCCGGCCCCGGCGCCGGCGATTAGGATAAATTTTAAATAATCCATTAACGATATATTTATCAATCCCGAATAAACCTAAAGAATAAATAAGAGACGATATTATCCTAAACTATTTCGCTCTCTCCATGTCGTTAACTAATAATATTGGTGATTTCAATGAGTCAGATTATGCAGGGGACTATGGACATTAAAAATAAGGCAGCAGGTTTTTTCACGATAAAAAATTCTCTCTTCGGTATTGTCGCCATTCTGGTGTTGATTGTTGTATCCTCGCGGATCATGTCGGCTATGGAGGCTTCAAATCATAAGTCCGAATTGGAAGCGGCGGTTCAGATCAGCGAGTTATCCGATGATTTGATCGCCGCCGCCAACGCCTTCTCCGCAGAGCGGGGTGTCATGGTGATTGCGCTTGGTTCGGACCAGCGGATCTCCGGCACCTTCAGAACGATGGTTGATGAAAATCGCACAAAGGGCATCGCTTCCTATAAAAAGGCCCTGGCGAATTTCGAGGCGCTGGACGACTTTCCCCGCAAAGCGGAACTGACCAAGGAGGTCAAGGCCGCCTTTCAGAAATATATGATGGCCCAGGAGAAGGCCGACAGGGCGAGCCTGACATCCTTTGCCAATGAGCAGGATATGGAAGTCGCCGATGAAATCGAACGGGAGAAAGGCAAAAGCGGCCGTGATTTCCGCCGGGCGGTCGATAATCTGAATGTCACCATCCATGAACTGCGCCTGGCGATGGAATTTGAGTCTGAAATTTCCAATTCCCAGATCATTATTTATCAGCAGCTTAAAAATACCCTGGCCGTGATGACGGAATATACCGGTCGCGAATGGGCCGGAATTGGCGCCGCCATTCCCGCGCGTCGTCCGATTTCCAAAAATATGATGGCGAATATGTCGTCTTATATTGGCCGGGTCAATTCATCCTGGGATCTGGTGAATTCCCTGCTGTCGAGCAGCATAATTGATAAAAATCTCAAGCAATACGTCCAGAAAGTGGATCAGGAATTTTTTGAGACATACCGTGACCTGAAGGATGAGGTCTATTACGCCTCCGATACGGCGTCCGCTTCGCAGGAAGAAAGTCTGGAGACGGTGAAGGCCGAATATCCGGTTGACGCCGTGGAATGGGTGCAGCGCGCGACGTCCGCCACCAAATCCATCCAGGACCTGAGCAAGGCTGTGGGCGCTTCGGCCCGCAATGCGGCCGATAGAAGCGCCTCTGAGGCGAATGCGGAGCTTGTCACCGGCATTATCGTGCTGATCGTGACGCTGGGCATTGGCGGCGGGGCCTTCTGGATGGTGGCGAAACGCATCGCCCGCCCGCTTGGCCGTCTTGGCGACGCCATGTCTGATATTGCCCACGGCAATCTGGAAACTGAAATCAGGGGAATTAACCGTCAGGATGAAATCGGTCTGATGGCGCGGGCGCTGCAGATGTTCAAAGAGGCGGCGATTGAGAAAATCCGCCTTGAAGCCGAACAGAAGGAAGCGGCGGCGGAACGCCAGCGTCAGAAAGAAGCCGAAGCCGAAGCGATGCGCGAAGCAGAGGAGAAAGAACGTCAGCGTGAAGAAGAACGCGCCCAGCAGGCCCGTGAGGAACGCCGGGCGGAGATGCTGGCGCTCGCCAATGATTTCGAATCTTCCGTCATGGATATCGTCGCCTCTGTATCAACGGCGGCCGGCGAAATGGAAGTTTCCTCCCAGGGCATGTCTTCTGTGGCGGAAGAAACCACCCGCCAGTCCACTGCGGTGACCGCGGCGTCGGAACAGACCAGCACCAATATTCAGACCGTGGCCAGCGCCGCCGAAGAATTGTCGGCGTCGGTCAAGGAAATCAGCGGCCAGGTCTCCCAGTCCAATCAATTCTCGGCCAATGCGGTCAAGGAAACCGAAAAAGCCAATGAGGAAATCAAGGGCCTTGTGGTCGCCGCGCAGAAGATTGGCGACGTGATGAGCCTGGTCAATGACATCGCCAACCAGACCAATCTGCTGGCGCTCAATGCGACCATTGAGGCGGCGCGCGCCGGTGAGGCGGGCAAAGGGTTTGCCGTTGTCGCCTCCGAAGTGAAGAATCTGGCGAGCCAGACCGCGACCGCGACCGATGAAATCACGGTTCAGGTCAGCAGCATGCAGGAGGCGACCGCAAAAGCCGTTGCCGCCATCGAGGGCATTCAGAGTGTGATCAAGCGGATTGACGAAACCTCCGTCTCCATTTCATCCGCCGTCGAACAGCAGGATGCCTCGACCCATGAGATCGCGCGCAATGTTTCGGAAGTTTCCGCCGGCACCCAGGAAGTCACCAGCAATATTCATGTGATGAGCGAAGGCGCGAAATCAACCGGTGAAGCCGCAAATGCGGTGTTGAAATCGGCCCAGAATATGTCGCTGCAATCGGCGGAACTGCGCAAGAAACTTGATGAGTTCCTGAGGCAGATCCGCGCGGCATAACGGCAGATGGAATTGGTGAAAAATCTGCTACAGGCAGCGGAATCGCCAGTCATGACAATGACCTGATAGTGGGCGGGTTGGCATAACCGGATTAGGGAAGGGCGCCTGAATGAAACTCAGGCGCCCTTCCTTTTTGCGGGATGAAATCCGTCAGTCGGAAACGGTGAGCAGGATCTTGCCGATATTTTTGCCGCTTTCCAGGTAATGATGGGCCTTGGCCGCATCCGCCAGGGGGAATTTCCGGCTGATAACCGGCCTGATCTTGCCCTCTGCAATCAGGGGCCAGACTTTTTGTTTCAGGTTTTGGGCGATTTCCGCCTTAAAGGCCGTCTCCCGCGCCCGCAGGGTGGAGCCGGTGAAGGTCAGGCGCTTGAGCATGATCGGCAGGATATTGGCCTTGATTTTCGGGCCGCGCTGCACCGCGATCATGACGATCCGGCCCTCAACGGCCATGACGGTGAAATTTTTCCTGATATAGTCGCCGGCAATCATGTCGAGCAGCACATCGACCCCTTTGCCCCGGGTAAAGTTTTTGACTTCCTCGGCGAAATCCTGGCTTTTGTAATTAATCGACAAATCCGCGCCCAGTTTGCGGCAGAAAGCGGCCTTTTCATCGGTGCCGGAGGTGGTGATGACGGTCGCGCCAAAGGCCCGGGCCAGTTGAATGGCGGTGGTGCCGATGCCCGACGTGCCGCCGTGAACCATGAAGGTTTCGCCTTCTTTCAGGCCGCCGCGGTCAAAGACATTGGACCAGACCGTGAAAAAGGTTTCCGGCAGGGCGGCCGCGTCCACCAGGCTTAATCCCTCGGGAACCGGCAGGCACTGGCCCGCCGGGGCGGTGCAATATTCCGCATAGCCGCCCCCGGCGACGAGGGCGCAAAGCTTGTCGCCAATCGCCCAGCCTGTAACATCCCCGCCCAGGGCGACAATCTCGCCGGATATTTCCAGTCCCGGAATTTCCGACGCGCCTTTCGGGGCGGGATACATCCCGCTGCGCTGCATGATGTCGGGGCGGTTAACCCCGGCGGCGGCGACCTTGATCAACAGCTCGCCAGCCCCGACCGGGGGCAGCGGCATTTGCACCGGTTTCAGGACATCGGCGTCGCCAAATTCGGAGATTTCAACGGCGGTCATCATCTGGGGCAGGGGATGTGTCATGGCGGGTCCTTTTCAGCGGGGGTCTATTCGGTTTTTCTTTGGCTTTTCTATGATTGCAGGATCGGATATACTGTAGAAAATGGACATGAACGCACAAAAATCAAGAACTTAAAATGGCGAATATTGACTTTGATGATGAAACCGACCTGCCGAAGGGAGCGCCGGCCGCCCAAATGAGGACGGAGGACCTGACCGAACATTCCGTCGAAGCGCTCGAAGCGCGGCTCGCGGCCCTGAAGGCGGAAATCAAACGGACGGAGCAGGCGATTGCCGAAAAGGGCGACGCCAGACTGTCGGCGGAGCGTTTTTTCAAATAGACAGACAGCCCCCGGCGAAACCCGTGGCCCTGCGGCCTGCGCCCATATAAAACCCTGCCCGCGGGATGCGGACAGGGTTGGTTTCAGCTAAGGGATGCGATTGCCTAGGCGGCTTTTTCGTCAATCACCTTTTGTTTTTTCTTGCCGCTGGCGATATTGATCTTGCGGGGTTTCAGATGTTCCGGAATTTCCCGGTGCAGTTCAATGGTCAACAGACCGTTTTCCAGCGACGCGCCGACGACGCGGATGGTTTCCGCCAGCCGGAAACGGCGTTCAAAGGAGCGGGTAGCGATGCCGCGGTAGAGATAACGGCCTTCGACGTCTTCGTCCTTTTCCTGGCTGTTGCTGGCGGCGACAATCAGGACGCCGTCGGTGATGGAGACATCCAGGTCATCCTCGGAAAAACCGGCCAGTGCGACGGTAATCCGATAGTCGTCCTCGGATAATTTTTCGATGTTGTAAGGCGGGTAGGTCGCCTCGTTGCTGCCGAGCGAATTATCGAGCAGACGATTGATATGGTCAAAACCGATGGAAGACCTCAGCAGGGGGGTTAAATCAAGTGAACGCATGGTAATATCCTTTTCTGTTAGCGATATTGTCTTTGGTTCCACCATCACGGCTGGAACATTTCAGATTGCACCCGGCCCGTCATTGGCGCCGGGTACAAAATATAAATAATTCGCCGGAACGGGATTTCAAGATGCCGGCGGAAAAAGTAACAGCCTCTTAATATTAAACAGGTATGATGATCCTCAAACCCGGTTGGAGACGACATAAGAATAGGGAAATGACGCGACAAAGGTTGAATAGTGACGGCTTGCTGGACGCCCGGTTTCTCGATAAATCCTATCGGGAGGCCATCGAACTCACCCGGTCGGTGGCGACATATCTGGAACAGGAAGACAAGGGAGGAGAGCCCTTTGGCCTGGATTCCGAGACGAAGATCTTCCACGCCAGTGAAAGCATGCGGATTTCAACCTGCCTGATGCAGGTGGTGTCATGGTTTCTGGTGCAAAAGGCGGTTGCCGCCGGTGAAATGACCCGGGAAGAAGCCGGCGCCGAAAAACACCGCCTTGGGGCGCGTGATGTATGCCTGGCCGATGTTGACCGAACCGGCATCAAGGTTCCGGAAGAATTCCTGACCTATCTGGATCAGGCCCAGGGATTGTATCTGCGGGTCGCGCGGGTGGACGATATGGTCTATGACCGGCACAGCCCGGAAAACCCGGTCCATGAAATGTTCACGCGGCTGCGGGATGACGATATTTCGGAATGACGACAAAAAACAGAGGCGCCTCATTAAAGACGCCCCTGCATTTAATCTGTAGTGCGGCGGATTACTTTTTCAGCTTGAAGCTGCCAAAACGCTTGTTGAACTGAGCAACGCGTCCCTTATCCGCAACTTTCTTCGCTCCGCCCGTCCATGCAGGATGGGATTTCGGATCAACTTCCAAAGTCATGGTGTCACCTTCTTTACCCCATGTTGAGCGGGTTTCATAGGTGCTGCCGTCCGTCATTACCACAGTGATTTTATGGTAGTCTGGGTGAATATCTTGTTTCATCGCAATTCTTCTCCGCGAAAATTAGTTGCGCTTATATACCCAACCCCTTTTACGAAAGCAAGGGAAGTTTTCCACTTTTCTCCGGCAATATTGCACAAACTGCCGGATCGGCGTTGTCGCCGGGGGCGATGCCTGCTATATGCTTGGCGGGTGTAATTGAAAAAGGTTTTTAAGCTAGATGGGAAGAGAAGCCAGCAACAGCAGTTCAGGATCGCAAAATGATCTTGCCCCCAAAAAAGACATCAGTGAAATCAGGCTCTTATGGAATTTTCTGCGCCCCTATAAGAAAACGATCGCCGCGGCCCTGGTCGCGCTGGTCGTTGCGGCGTCGGCGACCTTGCTGATTCCAAAGGCCTTCGGGCGGATTATTGATGTCGGATTTTCCAGGGAAAACTTTGACCTGATTAATTTTTACTTCGGGTTTCTGTTGCTGGTGGCGCTGGTGCTGGCGATGGCGACCTTCGCCCGCTATTATTTCGTCTCCTGGCTGGGGGAGCGAGTCGTCACCGACATCAGAAAAGCCGTATTTGACAACGTCATCGGCCTGAGCCCGACCTTTTTTGAAAAGAATATGTCCGGCGACATCGTCTCGCGGCTGACCACGGACACAACGGTGATCCAGTCGGTTGTCGGCTCTTCGGTTTCCGTCGCCCTGCGCAATATCGTGACCCTGATCGGCGGCCTGATTCTGATGGCGGTGACCAGCGCCAAGATGCTGGGGCTGGTTCTGCTGATCGTGCCGGTTGTCGTCGTGCCGATCATCATACTCGGCCGCCGGGTGCGCAAGCTGTCGAGCCTGACCCAGGACAAGGTCGCCGAGGCCAGCGCCACGGCCAGTGAGACCATCGGCGCGGTGCAGACGATACAGGCCTTCACCCAGGAACGGCGCGAGGCGCTGAAATTCGGCCATGTTGTCGAGAAGGCCTTTGACACCTCGCTGCGCCGGATCACTGTCCGCGCCTGGCTGACGGGCATTGTCATCCTGCTGATCTTCGGGGCGATGGACCTGGTGCTCTGGGTCGGGGCCTCGGATGTGGTCGACGGTAAAATGACCGGCGGACAACTGGGTTCCTTCGTCATGTATGCGGCGCTGGTCGCCGGCGCCGTCGGCTCTCTGAGCGAGATTTATGGTGAGCTGCAGCGGGCCGCCGGAGCGATCAGCCGCTGCGTTGAAATCATCTCCACCCCGGCGGAGATCAAGGCGCCGGAAAAGCCGGTCCCGTTGCCGGCGCAAAAAGAAGGCCGGATCGAATTTCGCGATGTGACCTTCACCTATCCGTCGCGGCCTGACGATAAAATACTGGACCGGATCAATCTTTCGGTGAGCCAGGGGGAGAATCTGGCGGTTGTCGGGCCTTCCGGCGCGGGAAAATCGACGGTTTTCCAACTGATCCAGCGGTTTTACGATCCGGCGGAGGGAGACATTCTGATCGACGGGGTGTCCATTCGCGCGGCCGACCCGGAAGAGGTCCGGCGGCGGCTCGCCATCGTGCCCCAGGAAAGCGTCATCTTCGCCGCCAGCGTCGAGGAAAATATCCGCTTCGGCAATCCGGAGGCCACCGATGAAATGGTGTGGGCGGCCGCCGTCGCCGCACGGGCCGATGAATTTATCACGCGGCTGCCCGATGGCCTGAAAACCTATCTCGGCGAGCGGGGCGCCCGGCTGTCCGGCGGCCAGCGCCAGCGGATCGCCATCGCCCGCGCCATCCTGCGCGATGCGCCGATCCTGCTGCTCGACGAGGCGACCTCCTCCCTTGATGCGGAAAGTGAGCAGAAGGTCCAGGAGGCGCTGGAAAAACTGATGCAGGGCCGCACCACCCTTGTGGTGGCCCATCGGCTGGCGACGGTGCTCAAGGCGGACAGGATCGTGGTCATGGACAATGGCCGGATCGTCACCATGGGCACCCATGATGAATTGCTGCAGGAGGACGGTCTCTATGCCCGCCTCGCCAAGCTGCAGTTCGGTGACGCCGCCTGATTTCCTTTTAAATAGATACCCCCGGCTAAAGCCGGGGTCCTACTGCTTACGCAGCGTCCGCTTCACGGCCGCCTGTTACAACTCCTGACGGAGTTGTCCTGAATCCTGCTGTCCTTGGTGTTCCACGTATCGGCG
>JBLWZH010000017.1:0-68638 GCA_048266545.1 Paremcibacter sp.
CATCTCTGCACAATATCGCCTCAAGGCTCATTCATCCACGGCTAAAGCCGTGGTGTTCTGTCTTCGACCGCATAAAAAAGGCACGCACAATATGCACTGTGCGTACCTGATTGTCTTTGGGTTAATCACGTTAACCCGTTACCGTGGAACCGATCATGCAGCGGGACTGCTTGTCACGCATCACCCTGGGCGGCGGCATTGCCGAGCGCCTTGACCATTTCAAACAGTTTCTTGCGAACGCCCGGGTTCTGGATTTTATAATATGCCCGGACAAGCTCCAACGTTTCCCGACGCGACAGCTGCCCGACTTCGAAGGACTGCTTGCCGCCTTCCGCCATGCCGGACGCCTTGCCGGTTACTTCGGCCGGCATATCGTCAAAGAAAAAGGAAACGGGAACATCAAGAATCTGTGAAAGCTGATATAGGCGGCTTGAGCCGATACGGTTGGCGCCGCGCTCATATTTCTGGATTTGCTGAAACGTCAGGCTCAGAGCCTTGCCAAGTTTATCCTGGCTCATGCCCAACAAAGTTCTGCGCAACCGCACCCTTGAGCCCACATGCACATCTACTGGTTCTGGTTTTGATTTAACCATCATCTATCCCAATTGTTAAATTACTCAAATAACTACATTAACCGACCCCTTATTCAGGGCATACAGTTAATGGCGATACCCGTTAAGGTCAAGCATTATCTCAAAAATGCCTGCCTCGTTGCCTTTGGAACAGGATAGATATTCCACTTAAGAATATCATAATAAACAAAAAAATCCAATCACCATTTCTTGAATAAAGCGTTACCTGATCCCTTTTTACGGGCAAAAAAGACACTATTACCCCCTGCCGGTTCAGGTCCAGGCTTTTCACGACCCGGCCGAATGAATCGATTACCGCCGAAACCCCCGTACCGGCGGACCGGATCAGCGGCAGGCCTTCTTCAACCGCCCGGACCCTGCTCTGTATCAGATGCTGGTAAGGCCCGTTGAAAGTCCCGTACCAGGCGTCATTGGTGATATTCAACAGCCAATCGGGGCGATCCGCCGGATCAACCACCGCTCCGGGGAAGATAATTTCATAGCAGATCAGGACGCCAAATGGCGGCGTTCCCGGCTGACGCAGGGTCTTCAACCCGTCGCCCGGAGTATAGGAGAACCCCTCCACCAACATGCCAAGCCCCAGGAAAGACAGGGATTCGCTCAGAATGTCCGGCGTATATTCGCCAAACGGCACCAGATGATGCTTGTCGTATATGTTTCTGACCCTGGCCGCCGCATCAATGGAGACGAAGGAATTCCAGGCCCGCAGGCGGGGGGCGCGTTCGATGCGCGGAAACCCTGTCATCAGCACACTGTTGTCCTTCAGCATATCGGCGATCAGGTAACGACGTGACGGCTCAGTGTCCAGAAAATAGATCACCGCCGTTTCCGGCCATATCACATGGGTTATCCCCTCCTCCGGCGCGCTTTTGCTCATCTGGAGGTGTTTGATGAAATTATCGGCCTTCCTTTCCGGGTCCCATTTATCCTTCTGATTGATGTTGGCCTGCACGATCTTCAGCTTGACCGCTTCATTAAACCGGGTCGGCTCGGCCAGTTGCAGGACGCCATACGCCGCCAGGCCGATGAAAAGGACCGCCGCCGCGCCGGTCGCGCCAAGGACAGCCTTTGGCGCAAAAGCCCTGTGCAACAGCAGATAAGGCGCAAGCGCCCAGAAAATCGTCACCAGTCCCAGACCGTAAATACCCCACAGGGCGGCGGACTGGAGCATAATATCCGAAAAGCCCCAGGTGTAGCCCGCCAGGTTCCACGGAAAGCCGGTAAAAAGGTGCCCCCGCAGCCACTCGGCCATATTCCACAGCACGACAAAGGACAACGCAATGGGCAGCGCCAGCCGCCGATGATCCTTTTTATGAAACAGCCGCCAGAGAAGTCCCGTCGCCAGCCCGCCGTAAATCGCCAGCAACACCGCAAGACAGGCGACGGACAAATATCCGACCCAGCCGGGATAGCGGCCATCGACCTCAAAGGCGTCGCCAATCCATATGGTCCCGATAAAAAGCTGGCCGAAGGCGAACCACCAGCCGAAGGAAAAAGCGTCCCAAAAGCGGCGCGCGTCCCGGAACAGGACCAGCAAAAGCAGCGGAAAGCTTATCCCGAGCAGCGGAAAGGCGTAAAAGGGCGCGAAGGAAAAGCCGGTCAACATGCCCGCCAGCAGCATCAGGCCAATGCGTTGGGCGCTGCTTCTCCGATCGAGCCACTGTAACAGATTTGCGGTTATTTTTCCGGTGATGGCCTGATCACGCGCGATCATTGTTCTTATCATCCCCCGGAGGCTGCTCCCGCTGATCCTGTTTCATGCCGGCGCCGTTGCGCCCCCGGCGGATCAGAATGCTTTTGATGCTGCGCGCGTCCCCCTCCATGACTTTATATTCCAGATCATTTTTATCCCGGAAGCTCTCCCCCACCTTCGGAATATGGCCGGTAACGGTAAATAACAAGCCGCCCAGGGTATCCACATCATCATCCTGATCATCGGGCAGCAGATCAAGCCCCAACAGGTCTTCCAGATCCTCAATCGGCAGACGGGCGTCCGCCAAAAGATCGCCGTTCGGCAATTCCCTGAGCAATTCCTCGACCGCCTTGTCATGCTCATCCTCAATATCGCCGACAAGCTGCTCCACCAGGTCCTCAATCGTCAGCAACCCGTCCGTCCCGCCATATTCATCGACCACGAGCGCCATATGAATATGGGTCGACTGCATTTTGGTCAGCAGATCCAGCAGTTTCATCGACGGCGGGACAAACAGGATCGGCCGCTGGATCGACCGCAGGGTGAATTCTTCCTTCTGGTTCTGATCCGACACCAGCTTGCGGAAGGCATCCTTGATATGGACCATGGCGATCACTTCATCCAGCGTTTCCCGGTAAACCGGCAGGCGCGAGGTCGTGCCCTCAACAAACACCGCCATCACTTCCTCAAAGCCGGAGGAGGCCTCAACCGCGATGATGTCGGTCCGGGGCACCATGATGTCATCCACCCGTTTGTTGCGGAAGGTCAGGGTATTTTTGATGATTGAGCGTTCTTCCTCACCGAAAGAGGATTCTGAATCTTCCAGTTCCTCAATGACCTCTTCCAGGCTTTCCTTCAGGGAATTGTCGCCGGTACCGGTCGCAAACAGGCCCTTCACCCAGCCGAAAAAACCGTCTTGTCGTCCCGAAGGAGGTTCCGCATCTCCGGCGCTTTCCACTGTGTTATGCTCTATATTCATCAATTTCTGACCATTTCAGGTTTCATCATAAATCAGGTTTCGGGATTGTCTCAATCTTGGTAAGGGTCGTCAATAGATAGTTTTGACAGCAACATTTTTTCGGCGGCTTCCATTTCTTCGGCCTCGTCATCCTCGATATGATCATAACCCAGCAAATGCAGCATGCCATGCAGGCATAAATGACAAAAATGATCCGCAAGGCTTTTGCCCTGCGCCGCCGCTTCTTTCTCTATGGCGCCAAGGGCGAATATTATATCGCCGAGAGCGACGGGGTAAGCGGGAATATCCCGTCCCTCCTTAAAAAACTTCTTTATCTGTTCATCGGACAGCGACGGAAAGGACAGAACATTGGTTGGCTTGTCCTGGCCCCTGTGCCGCCGGTTCAATTGCTGTATTTCCAAATCATCTGTCAGGCGAATGCTCAATTCAAGATGCGAGAATTTGGCAAAATTCCGCCCCTCCGGCATATGTTCGACAATGGTTTTAAAACAGACTTTTATGCAATCGTCATACTCCGGAAACTGATCCTGCCAGTCGACCCCCTGTATGGATACATCCAGGTCAATCATTATCAGGTTTTTCCGCCTTGTTCCGCCTTGTCATAGGCCCGGACGATCTTGCCGACCAGCGGGTGACGCACCACATCATCCGCATTGAAATGAATGAAGGAAATATCCTTGATCTTATGCAGAATATCCAGCGCATGTTTCAGGCCCGACGGCGCGCCGTCCGGCAGATCCACCTGCGACGGATCGCCACAAACCACCATCCGGCAGTTTTCGCCAAAGCGGGTCAGGAACATTTTCATCTGCATCGGGCTGGTGTTCTGCGCCTCATCCAGAATAACAAAGGCGTTGGACAGGGTGCGCCCGCGCATGAAGGCCAGCGGGGCGACCTCGATATCCCCCTGGGCCAGCCGTTTTTCGGTCTGCTCCAGGGAAATCATTTTTTCCAGCGCATCATAGAGCGGCCGCAGGTAAGGATCGACCTTTTCGCGCATATCCCCCGGAAGAAACCCCAGTTTCTCCCCGGCCTCCACCGCGGGCCGGGTCAGGATAATCTTCTCCACCTTGCCTTCCAGCAGATGCGACACCGCCATCGCCACCGCGAGGAACGTCTTGCCCGTGCCCGCCGGGCCGAGGCCGAAGGTCATATTGCCGTCCCGCAACGCCTCGATATAGCGCTCCTGATTTACCGAGCGCGGCGAAATAACCGCGTTGCGGGTCCGGATGCTGTTCCGCCCCTTGGCCAGTTTACGGCGTTCGGCAATTTTGCTTTCTCCCGGCGCATCCAGAAAGTCCGCCATTCTGATCGCCCCTTCGACGTCGCCAAGGGAAATCGCCATCCCCTGCGTTACTCTATCGTGCAGATTGACAATGATCTGCTTTGCCGTATCACAGGCATCCTTGCCGCCTTCAATCAGCAGGATATTTCCCTTGGTGGTGAAGCTTGCGCCGGTTTTCTGCTCAATGCGGGCAAGATGGGAATTATGTTCACCGTAAAGGATCGGAAGGCTGCTGTTATCCTCAAACTCAAGCGTAACATTTGCAACTTCAGTTTTTCTCATCTACGATTCAACTCACCTTTCAGGCTGCGCGGTCCGGCGCTGACGATTTTCATATCCACCAGTTTACCAAAATATTGCGCCGCCGTCTCGCTGTCTCCGACATCAATATAAACCGCCTGCATATAGGGGCTGCGGCCGACAAGCTGGCCCTGTTCCTTGCCGACCCGCTCCAGCAGGACCGGCATGACTTTGCCGACACTGGCGTCATTGAAGGCGCGCTGCTGCCTGTTCAGTTCCTCCTGAAGCTCCGCCAGCCGCGCCGCCTTGACATGGTCTTCGACCTGATCCTCCCGTTCCGCCGCCGGCGTGCCCGGCCGCGCGCTATACATGAAGGAATAGGCCTGGGCATATTCAACCTCACGCACCAGATCCATGGTTTTCCGGAAATCGGCGTCCGTTTCGCCGGGGAAGCCGACAATAAAATCGCCGGACAGGGCAATATCCGGCCGGACGTTACGAATATCCGCGATGGTTTTCATGTAGGAGGCGATCGTATGATGGCGGTTCATCGCCTTGACGATCTTGTCGGAACCGGCCTGAACCGGCAGATGCAGATAGGGCATGCATTGCTCGACCTCCCCATGAACTGCAATCAGCTCATCGGTCATATCCTGGGGATGGGATGTGGTATATCGGATCCGCTTGAAATCGGTGCTCTCCGCCAGATGCCGGATCAGCCGCGCCAGCGACCATTCCTCGCCCGCCGCCGACATGCCGTGATAGGCGTTGACATTCTGGCCCAGCAGCGTGACCTCGACGACCCCCGCCTGATGCAATTTGCCGGCGTCGGTCATCACATCCTCGAAGCTGCGGGAAAACTCACCGCCCCGGGTATAGGGCACGACGCAATAGGTGCAGAATTTATCGCAGCCTTCCTGAACCGTAAGGAAAGCGGTCTTCTTTTCGCTGACCGCCTTTTTCGACAGGCTGTCAAATTTTTCGCTTACCGACAGGTCGGTATCAATCAGTCGCGGACGTTCGCCGTTCTTTTTCAGCTTGTCGGCTTCGCGGGTCATTTCCGGCAGCCGGTGATAGGTCTGCGGGCCAAACACCATATCGACGATCGGCGCGCGCCTCTGGATCTCGCCGCCCTCGGCCTGGGCGACGCAGCCGCCGACGGCGAGGATCGAATCCGACCGCGCCTTGCCGTCTTTGCCGGCCTGTTTTTCCCGCTGCACCCGGATCCGGCCAATGTCCGAATAAACCTTTTCCGCCGCCTTTTCCCGAATGTGACAGGTATTCAGCACCACAAGATCCGCCTCGTCGGGCTTTTCCGTGACCTCATATCCTTCATGGGCCATGACATCCACCATACGTTCCGTATCATAGACATTCATCTGGCAGCCATAGGTTTTAATGTATAACTTCTTCGTCACATTCGTTCCTGCATCATATTTGCGCCATCGCCTCCGCACGGGATCATTACATATCGCCGCATTTCTGGTCCGTTTCGCATGGCCTGTCTTAAATATCGGCGCACTTTATCATTCTTCAATAGGGAGTCAACAACTCTCCCCCGACGGCTCCCGCCACCAGGGCTGACCCGCATTCCCTCAGCCGGTCTTGCCGCGCAGCGATTCCAGCAACCGGTTTTCAATCGTCCGGTGACAATAGGATGAAAGCTCTTTCCGGGTCTTGAAGATATTGCGCGAAACCGGTTCATGGAAATGAACCTCCACTTCAATCTTCAACAGTTTCAGCACCCCCTTCAAATGGGGTCCCATTTCAATATCGCCGTACCAGGCGACGCTTGGCCGATTGGCCCGGATGGTCGGCAGGTTATTGATCTTTTTATAGACTATGGTCACCGGCTGCACCATCAGTTCCTGAATGCCGCCATGATCATCCGGCGTCAGATGCATGGCGTTTTCCGTCACCCCGAACAGGGAGCTTTTAAAGGGCAGCACCCGCCCGCCATCGGACGTCGTGCCCTCGGGAAACAGGATCAGATTGTCGCCGTTATGCATTCGATCCTGCATTTCGCGCCGCTGGTCATGCACATCGGTGCGTCGTTCCCGATTGATAAAGATTGTCCGCTGCAAGGTCGATAAATACCCCAGGACAGGCCATTCGATCATATCCTTCTTGGCGATGAAGCAGCCCTTGATCACATGGCCGAGGACAATGATGTCAATCCAGGAAACATGATTGCAGACAAACAGGGTTGGCGGCCCCTCAAGCGGTGTGCCAAATATCTTCACCTTGACATTCAGGGCATTGCAGATGGAACGATGGACCAGGTGCGGCCAGGCCTTATAGCCCGGCAACCTCAATTTCTTGAATATAATGGTCGGGGGCAGCAATATGCCAAAATAAAATAGTGACTTGAGTATCCTGTAATATTCTCGCATATATTTCTTATTTCATACCTATCGGCAAAACCCTACAGTCCATAAGGAAACATGCAGGGTTTTCGTAAAATCATTCATGTTGTTTTTGGCGAAAGTATGGCGCTACTTGTTTTTCACGCCGTATAATTCCATGCGGTGATCCACCAGTTTGTAGCCATATTTATCGGCGATCAGCTTCTGCAGTCGCTCTATTTCATCATCGTGGAATTCAATTACCTCACCGCTTTCCACATCAATCAGATGGTCATGATGTTCTTCGGTCACCAGTTCAAACCGCGCCCGGTTCTCACCGCTTTCGACACGGAAATCATGCCGCTCCAATATACCGGCCTCCTCAAAGAGCCGCACCGTGCGATATACCGTCGCAATACTGATCCGGGAGTCGATTTCCGTTGACCTCCGGTAAACCTCCTCTACATCGGGATGATCATCCGCCTCGGACAGGACCTTGGCGATGACCCGGCGCTGATCCGTCATGCGCATGCCTTTTTCGATGCATAATTGTTCAACTTCTGATGACATATTTATAGTACCCTGTATGTAATTTATCATTGATATGTTTCTTGGACTATACACGCTGCGCCGCTCAATTCCAAATAGTTTCCGGCAGCGGAACAAGAAAGCGGGCGGAAGGATAACAGGCTATCCGATCGTTTTTTTCATCACCAGCGCATCCTGCTTTTCCCGCCCCGGCGCGCCGTAATATTTTTTGCGCCGCCCGACTACATGAAAACCGTTTCTTTCATATAAGGCGATGGCGGCCCGGTTATGCTCCCGCACCTCAAGAAACAGCTCTGTCACATCGGACGGATCGAGTGAAGTACGGAATTTTTCCAGCAGCCGCTGGCCGACCCCACGCTTGCGATATTGCGGCAGGACGCAGACCGACAGGATTTCAGCCTCTCCCGCCGCCCGCCGCGACAGGATAAAGCCGATGGGCTGATCCTTTTCACAGACCACCAGCGCCTCCACCCCCGGCCCCTGCAACAGCAGACGGAATTCTTCCTCTGTCCAGACCTGCTCCATTTGCCCCGCGAAGGACAGCTGTTGCAGTTCAGACAGCAGACCCGCCGCCGAAATGCCGAATATGCCAAAGGACAGGATCATTGGCTCTGACCACAATCATCGATTTTGAAAAGGGTAGACAACGGGTTTGGCGGCGATCGCGTCCGGGGCGCGCAGATACAAGGGCGTCACCGTCTGCGGCATCTCCCCCGACGCAAGCTTTTCCGCCGCCATGCGCCCAATGGTTCCGGCATTGGGCTGATCATTGATCTCAGGAAAAATCATCCGGTCCGCCACCTCCCGGGTCAGAAAGGACCTGATCAGCGCGGCGCCCGTGCCGACCAGCGCCGCGACCTCTTCACCGATAAATTCGCCGACCTTTGGCAGGGGCACCGCTGCCGGATTCGAGGTCGCGGATACCCGCCCCCCGGCCAGACTGAAAAGCTGAAGATAGGCTTCCGACCGTCTGGCGTCATGGCCGACGGCGATCCTGCCGCGAAAACCGTCGCCCAGTGCTTCGGCGGCATTGCGCGCCACAACCTCCAAAGTGGTCAGCCCGATCAGCGGCGCGCCCAACGCCAGCGCCAGCCCCTTGGCCGCAGCCAGCCCGATGCGGACGCCGGTAAAGGTTCCCGGCCCCCGGGTTACCGCAATATAATCCATATCCGTAAGGTCAACTGCCGCCCGGGCGCACACATCCCGGCACATGGGCACCAGGCGCTCCGCGTGGCCGCGCATCCGGCTCTCAAAAATTTCCGCTGAAATTTCACCGTCCATAATCACCGCCGCCGAACAGGACGACAGGGCGGAATCAAGCGCAAGTATCTTCAAATGATTTCACATGCCTCGTCAAAAGACATCCTCCGGTCCCGGTCTGGCAGACTGGCCGGGTCGCCATAGCCCATGCTGCAGATAAAATTCGCGCTGAGATCACTGTCGGCGAAGAAGGCCGCGTTCACCGCCGCGGCGTCAAAGCCGGACATGGGGCAGCAATCAAGCCCCAGCGACCGCGCGGCGATCATCATATAGGCGCCCTGCAGGCTGCTGTTTCTAAAGGCGGTTTCCCGCGCAAGCGGCGCATTGTCAACAAAAATATCCTTCGCGCCGGGATAGGATTTAAACAGTTCCGGCAGCTTTTCATAGAATTTGCCGTCCATCGCGACAATCACCGTGAAGGGCGCCGTCAGCAACTTGTCCTTGTTGCTGTGCATGACGCATTCGGCCAGCCGTTCCTTGGCCGCCGCGCTCTGGATGATTTTAAACCGCGCCGGCGAGCAATTGAAACTGGTGGGTCCCCAGCGCAACAGGTCATACATGGCCCGGATGGTGATTTCGGAAACCGGTATATCCCGCCAGCCCTTGAAGGAGCGGGCTTCGCGGAATATGACATCCAGATCGCGGTCGGAAAGTATATCTTGCGTCATCAATTATCCTTAACATATCGTTGGCATATTTGGGGGGCTTGCGGGATAAATCCCGAATCCTGCAAAAAAATCAAATTAACATATCCCATATTCTTCCGCATTTCTAAACCATAATATCGTCCGTTAAGAAGATTTTCTTTTAAAAATATCCTGTTATACTCTGCGGATAAAAAGCGGTTCAAATTATCATGCCAGGCATTTCAATGATTAAACTATGCAAGTCCTTTTCGGCGTCCCGATATATTTTGCTCCTTTTTCTCATCATGCTTTGCCCGTTAGCCGGACCGGCGCAGGCGCAAATGCCGGAGGATTCTGCGGTTATCCTCATGTATCACCGGTTTGGCGAAGACAAATATCCGTCCACCAACATCACGCTCGAACAGTTTGACGCCCATCTGGAGGAACTGAAAAAGGACAAATATAACATTGTCCCCCTGGAAACCATCGTTAAGGCTTTCCGAACCAATGTCAAGCTGCCGCCGCGCACCATCGCCATTACCATTGATGACGCCTATCTGTCGATCCTTGAAAATGCCTGGCCCCGGCTGAGGAAGGCCGGCTTCCCCTTCACCCTGTTTGTCTCGACCGAGCCGGTGAACCGCAATATCCCCGGCTATCTGAACTGGCGGCAAATTCAGGAAATGGCCCGCGATCCGCTGGTCACCATCGGCCACCATGCCCACAGCCACGACCATCTGCTTTATATGTCAGCGGAACAGGCCGCCCGGGACATTGACGCCGCCAGCGCGACTTATCAGAAGGAACTGGGATATGTTCCGGAGATTTTCGCCTATCCGTTCGGCGAATATAACCCAGCGCTGCAAAACACTCTCAAGAAAAGAAATATCACGGCCGCCTTTGGTCAATATTCGAGCGCCGCGAGCAGCAGGAACGATCTGTTCGCCCTGCCGCGCTTTGCCTTCAATGAGAGATATTCGGATATGAACCGCTTCCGGCTGATTGTAAATGCGCGGGCGCTGCCGGCCCACGACATTCTGCCCATCAATCCGGTGATCACGCAAAATCCGCCCCATATCGGCTTTACCGTCGATGACACGGTCCGCGGCCTGTCCGCCCTGAGCTGTTATCCGTCCCATTTAGGCAAGGCGGCCGACTTGAAACGGGTCGGCGACAACCGGATCGAGGTGCGGTTTGACGCGCCCCTGCCCGAAGGCCGCAGCCGCATCAACTGCACCATGCCCGGCCCGGACAAGCGATGGTATTGGTTCGGATTGCCGTTTTTCGTCAAATAGGGGACGCCCCGTCAGGAATTCAGATCGCCTCGACGCTTTCCACTTCGGGAATATAATGCTTCAGCAGATTCTGAATGCCGTATTTCAGGGTCGCGGTTGAACTGGGGCAGCCGGAACAGGCGCCCTGCATCCGCAGGTAAACCACGCCGTTTTCATAGGCATGATAGGTAATATCGCCGCCATCGCGGGCGACCGCCGGGCGAACGCGCGCCTCGAGCAATTCCTTGATCTGGGCGACGATCTCCTCATTTTCGGGATTTTCCGCAATCTCGGGCGCTTCCGCCGCCATCACGGACACCACCGGATCCCCGGAGGTATAATGCTCCATAATCGCCCCGAGCACCTCGGTCTTTTTGTCGTTCCAGTCCTGGTCCTTCAGGGTCACGGCAATGAAATCAAAGCCGAAAAATATCCCCGAGACGCCTTCGATGGCGAAAAGACGCTGCCCCAGGGGCGAGTCCACCGCCTCCTCGGCGCTCTCATAAAAGGCGGTGCCTTTTTCCATTACGGTTTCACCCGGGACAAATTTCAACGTGGCGGGATTCGGGGTCGTTTCAGTCTGAATAAACATGCATCTTTCCTGTTGCTATCGGGTCAAAACCCTTGAGACAGGTTATAAATGGCGACAGATCAGGATAAAATCAAGAGCAAATCAGTCTTAATTGTCAAATAGCGTCAAATTTGCGGCCTTTGCGGGTCATGGCCAAATCAGACAAATCAGACAAATCTGTCGATTTCCTCATCCGTCATATTTCCCGGCACGACCAGCACCGGCATATGGAGGACATTGAGCAGCTTCTCGCGAAAGGCCTTGACCAGGGGACCGGGATCACCGTTGACATTGGCGCCTAAAACCAGCAAATGGATTTCCCTGTCTTCGCTGATATATTCGGTAATGACGTCGCCCGCCTCGCCGACCCGGATCACCTTTTCACAGTCCAGGCCGGACAGTTGCTTTATTTCCCGGGAAAAGCCGTCCAGCATGACTTCCGCTTCCTGCACCGCTTCCTGCTCCATGATTTCCCGAACAGACGTCCAATGCTGGAATTCGCTGGGCTGGATAATCCGCAGCATAACGATCGCGCCATTCACCTTGACGGCGCGCAAGGCGGCCAGACGGAGTACTTTCTTGAATTCCGGCGTTTCATCGGCAATGACCAGAAGCTTCCACTTTTGTTCCTGTTGTTTCGATGCGGCCATGCATATCCCCTTGTCCTGTTTCATGCATTTTGCCACTCAAAAAAGCATTTTGGCAACTGTTATTTATTTCAGCAGGATATTGGTGATTTCCTTCAACTGGGTTCTGGCCCGCAAAAGGTAGAAGCCCTGAGCCGTCAAATGATTTTGAAACAGCAGGTCATCCGCATCGCAATTGGACACGATCATCGGCTTCAGATCAATCAGGGCGGCCAGGCTTTGTTCAAGCTGATCCCAACTGTTGCCCACATCCCTGTCCGAAATCACCCTTTCAAAATCAACCCTTAACCCTTTCAACAACAACCAGTAGGCATAAGAGCGTCCCTTGACGTCGTAAAAAAGATCGTCGGCCTTGGTATCCAGAACACAACCGATGCCGTCCTCAACCTTGCGGACGATGGCGTCCGATGACGATCCCATATCAAGGGAGATTTTATCCAGGGTCGACAGCAGATTATCCGCCCGCCGTTCAAATGTCGCTTCGCCCCGTCCGAGGCGCTCATTATAATTCTTCAGCCGTCTGAGGGCGTTGTTATACTGTTTTTCCGCCGGGGCGACGAACAGGAAAAGGGACACCGAAGGGTCCCAATACCATTTGTCGGGCGCGTAATTGATGCCGCTGGCCACTTCCGGCAGATCCTCATCAACCTGACTTGATCCGCGGGTCCGGCTCAACTGGTCCTTGAGCTCAATGGAGAATATGGCGTTGGCGGCAATGATGCCCTTCTGGTAATTCGCCATATTATCCAGCACCGCCCCCGGCTTGAACCACGGATCGTTGGAAATCCAGGCATGCTGGTTGACTTCCCGGTCGATCATGGCGACGGACATGGCGACCGCGGCGCTGCGGGCAGAGACGTCACTGAGTTGATCAACGGCGAAATTCCGATCAGTATTGATATTTTCAACAATAACCATGCCGATCAGATAATAGAAAAAAACCAGCAGGGTCAGGACGTATATAATCCGTCTGGCCACTTTCCAGGTGATCCTGTCCCACATCCAGCCAAACGCCGATTTTATTTTCGCCCGCATACCGCCTACCCCTGTCGTTATCTGATCATTTCGCCATTATTTTATGAGGGACATACTGTTCCCCGTCTCAACAGGCCGTTTTCTCCGGCAACACGCCTAAATCGCCGGACGTCATTAATCTTTATCCAGATCAATGATAATTTTTTCCGTCGCGCCGTTCATGCCGGGAAAATTCGTGAACATGGCCTGCACCATCAGCGGCATCAGCTCGGGAAGCTTGTTGTTACGCCCGACACTTTCCACGGTTCCCTCGAAGATATTCTTGGCGCCCGCGACATTGGGCCGGATCGCTATGGTCAGTTTCCGGGTGTAATTGACATAGGAGCGGACATCCCGGTCATAGGGATCATAAAAGCCCCAGAAACGGCTGTGGTAAAAGCCGGAATAGCGCCAATAGGGATAATGCCAGAAAGCCCGATGGTGATAGGGGTAAAAATGGCCATATCCAAAGGAAAAGCTGGACGGATAGCTTCTGACCATGACCTTGCCGTCATCGACGGCATAATCCAGTTCGACAATCAGATCGGCCTTGCCGTCACCCGCCGGCCGGTATCCCTGTTGTCCAAGATAGCTGCCAACCATATTCGCATAGGAGGCAAATTCTAGGCTGGTATTCCGCGCCGGGTCTTTCGGCACGATCAGAACGGTTTCCCCTTGCGGTTGGGGCAACTCGTGAAATCGCGACACATTGGACTTAAACGTGTTGCTACAGGCGGATACCATTCCGACAAGCCCCAACACAATGAAAAATCTCGTGATCTTTTTCATAACTATATACCTTACCTGTCGCCCCTCGCCACATATGATATTATAAAGATAATGTGTCAGCTTCAAGATTGCAAGAACCCCACGATATTGTGAACGTCTTTCAGCACCGGCGCGGCAATTTCCCGGGCTTTTGCCGATCCCTCCTTCAGGATCTGGTCAATATAGGTCTTTTCATCACACAAACGCTTCATTTCTTCGCTAATCGGCCCCAAAACGGAAACGCTCAGATCCGCAAGGTCGCCCTTGAAGGCGGCGAACCCCTGCCCGCCGTATAGGGCGCAGACCTCGGCAACCGTCCTGTCGCTGAGGGCGGCGAATATATTGATCAGATTGCGCGCTTCCGGGCGCCCGTCCAGACCATCCGCCGTGTCCGGGATCGGTTCGCTGTCGGTGCGCGCTTTCCTGATTTTTCTGCCGATCGAGTCCCGGTCATCGGTCAGGTTGATCCGGCTGTTTTCCGAAGGGTCAGACTTGCTCATCTTGGCGCTGCCGTCGCGCAGCGACATGACCCGCGTCGCCTCGCCGAAAATCAGCGGTTCAACCAGCGGGAAGAAATCCACCCCGTAATCATTATTGAATTTTTGCGCAATGTCCCGGGTCAGCTCCAGATGCTGTTTCTGATCCTCGCCCACCGGCACGTGGGTCGCCTTGTAAATCATGATGTCCGCCGCCATCAGGTTGGGATAGACATAAAGCCCGGAACTCGCCCGTTCGCGGTTTTTGCCGGCCTTTTCCTTGAACTGGGTCATGCGGTTCAGCCAGCCCATGCGCGCCACGCAGTTGAAAATCCACGCCAGTTCCGCATGGGCGGGCACCTGGCTTTGATTGAAAATGACGCATTCCCTGGGGTCTATGCCGCTGGCGATCATGCCGGCGGCCACTTCCCGGGTCGCCTTGCGCAGCACTTCCGGATCCTGCCAGACCGTGATCGCATGCAAATCGACGACACAAAAAATACTTTCGTAGTTTTTTTGCAGGCCGACCCAGTTGCGGATCGCGCCGAGATAATTGCCAAGGGTCAGATTGCCAGAGGGTTGAACGCCGGAGAAAATGCGCTGCTTGAATTCGGTCATTTTATATTCCTTAAGGATGTTTTGGACACACCCGATTATCGATTTACAACAAGAGCTGTTTTATGGCCTGTCTCACCCCGTGGGTCAAGGACGCAATATCATCAATTGATCAGACCCATTTAACAAAAATCATTCCCCGGCGGCGCGTCGGTTATTTCGCCGTTTTTCTTTTCAGAAGGAACCGCAGCTCCCGCGGCTTTAAGGCCCCTGTGGCCAGCACAAGCGCCAGATAACTCACAACGCCCGCCAGGACCAATATCAAAAGACCGCTGATTTTCGTCGTAATCGGACCGAAGAACATGCCCTCAATCTGCTGCGATACGCCCCAGACAACGGCGCCCATCACCGCGCTGGCCGCAAGATATTTAACCAGCCGTACCAGGACCGACCGGTCGAACTGAAAATGGCCGCGCCGGATCAGGCCGCCGGACAACATCGCCACATTCAGCCAGGCCGATATGGCGGTCGCCATCGCCAGCCCGACATGGGCGAAAAACTGCATCAGGATCAGGTTGAGCGCCACATTGACCACCAGCGCCACCATGGCGAATTTGACCGGGGTCCTGGTGTCCTTGCGGGCGAAATACCCCGGGCTGAAAATCTTCGCCAGAACATAGGCCGGCAGCCCCGCCGCATAGGCCATCAGGGCGTAAGCCGTCTGCCAGCTGTCCTCGCCGGTGAAGGCGTTGCGCTCGAACAGGACATGAATTAGCTGATAGGGCACAATCATGAAGGCGACCGCCGCGGGGATGGTCAGAAACAGACCAAGTTCAATGGCCCGGTTCTGGTTAAAGCTGACCTGCGCTTCATCCCCTTCGGCGATATTGCGCGCCAGCATCGGCAGCAACACGGTGCCGAGCGCAACGCCGATCACGCCAATGGGCAGCTGATTCAGCCGGTCCGCATAAAACAGGAACGAGATTGAACCATCCGGCAAATGGGAGGCAATGATCATATCCAGCATCAAATTGACCTGGATCACCCCGGCCCCCAGCGCCGCCGGCATCATGATGATCAGCATTTCCTTCACCTTCGGCGTCAGGCGCGGCATGACAATCCGGATCCGGTAGCCGACCCGGCGACAGGCGAGATAGAGCCAGACCAGCTGTATCAGGCCGGCGACGGAAACAGAGATCGCCAGCGCATGGCCCGGCGTCGCCATATAGCCCGACAGGAAAAGCAGGGCGGTGATCATGCAAAGGTTCAGGATGATCGGCGTCGCCGCCGTCTCGGAAAATTTTCCCAGGGCATTGAGGACGCCGCCGAGCAGGGACACCAGGCTGATGAACAGCAGAAAGGGAAAGGTAATTCGCGTCAGGACCACCGCAAGCTGGAATTTCGCCGCATTATCGCTAAATCCCCCGGCCAGGATATAAATCACCCCCGGGGCGAATATTTCCATGACGGCGACAAGGATCAGCAGGACGACAATCAGGCTGGAAAAGGCCGTTTCGGCGAAACTTAACGCTTCTTCCTTGCCGCCCTGGGTCAGGGTTGCGGTAAAAACCGGCACAAATGAGGCGCTGAAGGCCCCTTCGGCAAAAAGCCGGCGAAAAAAATTGGGCAATTTAAGCGCGACGAAAAAACAGTCGGCAACCAGTCCGGCCCCCAGAATGGAGGCGGAAAGTATGTCGCGAATGAAGCCCAATATCCGGCTGAGAAAGGTAAAACTGCTGAATATCGCGACGGCTTTTGCTATGGACATGTCAGGATTTTACCTGCGTTAGTTTAGGGTCGCTCACCTGTTTTATCCTCGGCTTTTTTTTGCGCTTTTTTTTCACCGGCGTTATCCCCGTCTGCAACGCTTCCATCAGCTTGGTCCGGATTTGTTTCAGCTTGATTTCATTATCCACCTTATGGCCAAACAGATCACAGATGAAAAACACCGTAATCGCCCGCTCGCCAAAGGTGGCGATATGGGCGCTGCCGATCGAAAGCTTCAGGTCCACCAGCGCCTGCGACAGCATATAAAGATGTCCCGGACGGTCAAGCCCGTTCAACTCAATGACGGTATAGCGGTTGCTGGCCTTGTTATCAATCAGCACCCGCGGCTCGACCGTAAAATGCTCCGACGTCCGGCACCGGCTGCGCAACGCCGCCAGTTCCTCCCGCGGCAGCAATTCCCCGGCCAGCGTCCGTGCAATGGTCTTTTTAAGGCGCTCCAGCTTATGCCTGTCCTTGAAAATGCCGCCGTCAGCTTCCTGAATCCAGAAGGTGTCCAGCGCCATGCCATCCTTGGTGGTGAAAACCCGGGCGTCCTGGATCGAGGCGCCGGACACCGCAATCGCCCCCGTGACCCGCGCGAACAGTCCCGGGTGGTCCTGGGCGTAAATGGTCAGCTCCGAAATCCCCTTGAACTCATCGACATGAATATTGATCGTCAGCTTTTCATCGTCCCGGTCCGAGCGGGCGATCATCCGGGCGTTTCGCGCATGATTTTCACGGTTCAGCGCCAACCAGTAGGTATCGTAAAAACGATCACAATATGCGCTGAACGCCTCGTCGGTCCATTCTGTCAACTCATCGCGCAGGGCCTGCTTAATGGCGTCCTGGCGGTATTTGTTTCCGCCTTCGACGTAGCCGCCCAGAAGATATTCCTCGGCCTGGAAATAAAGCTCGCGCAGCAACTGCCCCTTCCAGCCGTTCCAGATTTTCGGCCCGACCGCCCGGATGTCGACAACCGTCAGGATCAGCAGCAAACGCAGTCGCTCCGGACTCTGGATGATTTTTGAAAAATCCTCGATGGTCTTGGGATCATTCAAGTCCCGCTTGAAGGCCACATGGCACATCACAAGATGATGACGCACCAGCCAGGCCACCGTCTCCGTCTGGGCCGGGGTCAGGCCAAGCCGCGGACAAAGCTTTTGCGCCACTTTCTCGCCGAGGATCGAATGATCCCCCTTGCGCCCCTTGGCGATGTCATGCAGCATCACCGCCACATAAAGCACCTTTCTGGACAGCACCTTGTGGACGATCACGTTGGCCAGGGGATGATCCTCGGCGAGCAGTCCGCGCTCCACTTCCGACAACAGTTCGATGGCCCGGATCGTATGTTCATCGACCGTATAGACATGATACATGTCATATTGCATCTGGGCGACGACCCGGCCGAAATCCGGAATGAATTTGCCGAATATGCCGGCCTCATTCAACAGCCTGAGGGCGAAACCCGGGCCTTTTTCATACGTCAGCATTTCCATGAAAAGCCGGTTGGCCTCCGGATCCTTCTGCAATTTCCGGTCAACAAGGTTGAGATTCTGCCGGATCAGCCGCATGGCGCGGGGATGAATATCCAGATTATGCTTTTGCGCCACCCGGAAAATCCGGATCAAATTGACCGGATCATCCCGAAGCTGCGCTGAGGTGATCAGGGTGATCCGGCTGCCTTCAATGTGAAAGCCCTCAATCTTGCGTTTTTTCAACCCGAAACGCGGCATCCGGATGCGCGGTTTCCGCTTGTGCTCCTCCTCCAGATAGGCGCAATAAATCCGCGTCAGATCCCCGACCGTCTTGGCGGTCAGGAAAAAATGCTTCATAAAGCGTTCAACGCCCGACAGGCCCGCCCGGTCCGCATAGCCAAGCCGCTCCGCCAGGGTCTTTTGCACGCCGAAAGTGATCCGTTCCTCGGCCCGTCCCGAAACATAATGCAGATGAAAGCGCACCGTGGTCAGGAAATTATAGGCCTTCTGGAACTGCCGGTAATCGCCTTTGGAAAAGACCCCGCGCTCCACCACGTCGGAAACGCTATGAACGCCATAAATATATTTGGAAATCCAGTAGAGGGTCTGCAGGTCCCGAAGCCCCCCCTTGCCTTCCTTGATATTGGGCTCCACCACATAGCGGGCGAAACCCAGCCTTTCATGGCGCGCATCACGCTCCGCCAGTTTTTCCTCGACAAACTCCGGTTCGGTCCCGTCAATGACTTCGCTGTCATAACGATCGCGAAATTTCTGATATAATTCCCTGTCGGCGCAAATAAAACGGGATTCGAGAAGCGACGTCCGGATGGTCAGATCCTGTTTGGACAAACGGACCGATTCCGCCACCGTGCGCACGGCATGGCCGACCTTCAGGCCAATATCCCACAGCATATACAACATATATTCGACGACATGTTCACCCCAGGGAGTCTGCTTATAAGGCAGCAGAAACAACAGATCGACATCCGAATAGGGCGCCATGTCCGTGCGGCCGTATCCGCCGATCGCAACCACGCTGAGCCGTTCGCCCGACGTTCTGTTCTGAACCGGAAGGATATATTCGGTCGTCACATTATAGAGCTGAAGAATGATTTCATCGGTCAGGTAGGTCTGGGCCAATACCAGCGGTTCGCCATTCGCCCCGGATTCGCAGCGCCGTTGAATTTCATCAAAGCCATGCTGATAGAATTCCTTGAACAGCGCCATCAGGGCCGGGCGGGCGTCGGTCGGGGCGTATTCGTTCTTGATGCGCTCAAGCTTTTCCCTGAAGGCTTTCCGATTGAATATCTCCTGGCTTTTTCTCACTCTACTCATGATGCAGCAACTTTTTCAGTTTATAGAGAACATCCATCGCCTCACGCGGGGTCAGGTCATCGGGATTAATCCCGGATAATTCAGTTTCAATGCTGCCGGGCGCAGCCTCTTTAGGGCCTGATTTTTTATCCGCGGACGCCTGTATAGCGGAAAATAATGGCAAATCATCGGCAAGATTATCCATCTTCTGGCCTTTTGCCGCCCCCTGGCCGCCCTGTTCAAGGCTGTGCAGCACCTGCTGCGCCCGCTCAATGACGACTTTCGGCAGGCCGGCAAGCTTCGCCACCTGAATGCCGTAGGACCGGTCAGCGGCCCCGGCGGCCACTTCATGCAGGAAAATCACCTCGCCCCGCCAGTCCTTGACCTTCATATAATGCAGCGCCAGATCATCCAGTTTTGTCGATAATGCGGTCATCTCATGGTAATGGGTGGCGAACAGGGCCCGGCATCTGTTGACCTCATGAATATGCTCGACCGCGGCCCAGGCGATGGACAGCCCGTCATAGGTCGCCGTCCCCCGGCCAATCTCATCGAGGATCACCAACGACCGCCGGCCCGACTGGTTAAGGATCGCCGCGGTTTCAACCATTTCAACCATGAAGGTTGACCGGCCCCGCGCCAGATCGTCGGAGGCGCCGACCCGGCTGAACAACCGGTCAACAATCCCGACATGGGCCGACCGCGCCGGCACAAAGCTTCCCATCTGCGCCATCAGGGCGATCA
Organism: Paremcibacter sp.; assembly: GCA_048266545.1. Classification (GTDB taxonomy): domain Bacteria; phylum Pseudomonadota; class Alphaproteobacteria; order Sphingomonadales; family Emcibacteraceae; genus Paremcibacter. Next base: position 20,176 of record JBLWZH010000017.1, read on the forward strand.
GGGCGTTCTGACGCAGGAAGGTGCTTTTACCCGCCATATTGGGGCCGGTGATCAGCCACAGGCGGTTGCCCGGGTTCAGGTCACAGTCATTGGCGACGAAATGATCCTCATGGTTCTTTTCCAGGGCGGCCTCGACCACCGGGTGACGGCCGTTATCGACCTCAAAGGCCAGGCTGTCATCCACCACGGGGCGGCAGTAGTTCTTCTCCGCCGCCAGTTCCGCCAGCCCGGTCGCCACATCCAGTTGGGCCAGTCCCTGGGACGCCAGATTGATCGCCTGCCAGTCCTGCAGCACGCGACTGACCAGTTCGCCGTAAATTTCATGCTCCAGCGCCAACGCCCGATCCGCCGCCTGACCGATCTTGCCCCCCAGCCGCGCCAGTTCGCTACTGTTGAAACGGACGACATTGGCCAGCGTCTGGCGGTGGATAAACTCCTCATTCAGCGGCGGGCTCATCAGCTTGTCCGCGTGAAGCGCCGTTACTTCGATAAAATAGCCCAACACATTGTTATATTTAATTTTCAGGCCATTGACGTCGCTCATTTCGCGATATTTGGCCTCAAGGGACAGGATCAGTCGCTTGCTTTCACTCGACAGCATGCGGAACTCGTCGAGGGCGGCGTGATAGCCCCGGGCAATGAAATTTCCGTCGCGGATGATGGTTGGCAAATCCTCGGCCAGTGCGCGTTGCAGAAGCTCAATCACGTCCCGGTGACTGCCAATATTTTCCAGAATAAGTTCTATTTCCTGCGGCAGGGACAACAGGGCGTCCCCCGGCATATCCTTTCGGTCCTGAAAAATGCTTTTAATGTCAGTCGCCTGCGTGAGCCCGTCCCGGACCGCCGCCAGGTCGCGCGGGCCGCCCCGGCCGACCGATAGTCGCGACAGGGCGCGCTCCAGATCCGGGCACCGTTTCAGAAGCTGGCGAATTTTATGGCGCAGGGCCTCATGCTGCTGAAAATAGGCCACCAGATCAAGCCGTCGGTTGATCGCGTGATGATCCATCAGCGGCGCATTCAGACGACTGTTCAGCAGCCGGGCGCCGGGCCCGGTCACCGTCCGGTCGATGGTATGCAGCAGGCTGCCCTGCCGCGCCCCGGACAGGGTATGGGTCAGTTCCAGATTGCGCCGGGTCGCCCCGTCAATCATCATGGCGCCGTCTTCGCCCACCGAAACCGGCGGGCTTAGTTTGGGCATTTTGCCGCACTGGGTTTCCGCCAGATAGGAAATCAGCGCGCCACAGGCCGACAGTTCCGCCCGGCTGAATTGTCCCAGGCCGTCGAGGATACTGACGCCATATATTTCTTTCAGGGTCTGTTCGGCCCGCGTGCTGTCAAAGCCGCCGTTCTCCACCAGGCTCAGAATAGACTGCCAGTCGGCAAGACCGTCCCCCAGATCATCACATTCGAGCAACTGGGCCGACAGGATCAGCTCCCCCGCCTGAAGCCGTGACAATTCCGAATCCAGATTGTCAGGATGAATTGCGCTGACACAGAAATCACCGGTTGAAATATCGAGCCAGGCCAGGGCGAATTTATTCTGCGCCCGCGCCAAAGCGGCCAGGAAATTATGCCGCCGGACGTCCAGCAGGTTTTCCTCGGTGATCGTCCCCGGCGTCACCAGCCGCACCACATCACGCTTGACGACAGATTTCGCGCCGCGTTTCTTGGCTTCCGCCGGATCTTCCATCTGCTCGCAAACGGCGACCTTGAAGCCCCGTTTGATCAACCGGGACAGATAATTTTCCGCCGCGTGAATCGGCACGCCGCACATGGGAATATCATTGCCGTCATGCTTGCCCCGCTTGGTCAGGGTAATGTCCAGCGCCGCCGCCGCCGTCACCGCATCGTCAAAAAACAATTCATAGAAATCCCCCATCCGGTAAAACAGCAGATAGTCCTGATGGGCTCGCTTTAAATCAAGAAATTGCTGCATCATCGGCGTCACGGCGGAGTCGGCGCCGGATTTGGATTTTGATTTGGGCCGGGATGTTATTTTCGATTTTGGCTTTGAGGTTTCTTCGGATTTCGCCAGAACATCTCCCATCGGCGCGTCTGCTGCCGGTGCGCCGGAATCTTCCTCAGAGGCCGCTTCACGGATTTTCCCAATCAATTTGATCCCGGGCCCCGCGTCGCCCGCCGTTTCCCTTGTTTTCTTGTCTGCCGTCAAAATGTCCGTCATATATTCTTCAACTTTAAAATATTAATAAAGATTTTTAATGTTTGCTTTTAATAAAATTTCAATATACATAGCCATTAAGTAATTATTATATTGTTTCATCTGGTGCAAGTGATTACATATTATTGATTTTCAGTTATATCCCGTGAACCGCCAGCAGCGCAGATAGTTTATCTGCTCCTCCGGCGGAAAGCAATTTTTCCCGACAGGGCCAAGGGAATAAAAATCCTTGGAATTGCCCAACAGAGGCAATATGTTTCTGGCGCAAATGGTTAAGAACGGACAAACGCAAAGGGATCCGCGTAATGAGTGATAAAAAAAGTGATTTTGGCGACAAGGAAGCCCTCCATTATCATGCGATTGGCCGCCCCGGGAAACTGGAGGTGGTGGCGACAAAATCCATGGCGACCCAGCGTGATCTGTCGCTGGCCTATTCGCCGGGCGTCGCCGCGCCGGTTCTCGCCATCGCGGAACATGGCAATATGGCCTATGACTATACCGCCAAGGGCAATCTTGTGGCGATTATCACCAACGGCACCGCCATTCTGGGGCTTGGCAATCTGGGGGCGCTCGCCGCCAAACCGGTCATGGAGGGCAAGGCGGTGCTCTTCAAGCGCTTTGCCGATGTGGACGGCATCGACCTTGAGGTCGACACCACCGATGTTGATGAATTCATCAACTGTGTCAGGCTGCTTGGCCCGACCTTTGGCGGCATAAATCTCGAAGACATCAAGGCGCCGGAGTGTTTCATCATCGAGCAGGCCCTGCGCGAAAAAATGGATATTCCGGTCTTTCACGATGACCAGCACGGCACCGCGATCATTACCGCCGCCGGCATCATCAACGCCATCGACCTGACCGGGCGCGACATCAGGACGGTTAAAGTGGTGGTCAATGGCGCCGGCGCCGCAGCCATCGCCTGCACCGAACTGATCAAGGCCATGGGCGTTCCCCACGATAACGTCATCATGTGCGACAGCAAGGGCGTCATCTATCAGGGCCGCGAAGACGGCATGAACCAATGGAAATCCGCCCATGCGGTTCAGACCGACCACCGCACGCTGGAGCAAGCCCTCGCGGGCAGTGATATTTTCCTCGGCCTGTCCGTCAAGGACGCCGTGACGCCGGAGATGGTGAAATCCATGGCGGATCAGCCAATCATCTTCGCCATGGCCAACCCGGACCCGGAAATCACCCCCGAGGCCGTGGAGGCGGTTCGCCCCGACGCCATTATCGCCACCGGCCGCTCCGATTACCCCAATCAGGTCAACAACGTGCTGGGTTTTCCCTATATTTTCCGCGGCGCCCTTGATGTCCGCGCCCGCACGATCAATGATGACATGAAAATCGCCGCCGCCCTCGCCATCGCCGAACTGGCCCGCGAGGATGTCCCCGACGAGGTGGCCGCCGCCTATACCGGCAGTCATCCCAAATATGGCCCGAAATATATTATTCCGGCACCCTTTGATCCGCGTTTGATCAGCGCCATCTCGCCGGCCGGCGCCGAAGCGGCGATCAAGAGCGGCGCCGCCAAAAGGCCGATCATCGATATGGGCGCCTACCGCAAGGAACTGGCCGCCCGGCTTAATCCGACCACCGGATCATTGCAGATGATCTATGATCAGCTGGGCCAGGACCCGAAAAGGGTCATCTTTACCGAGGCCGACGAGGAAACCGTGTTGCGCGCCGCGCTCGGCTTTGAACAAAACGGCTATGGCAAGGCGGTCCTGATCGGCAATGAGGATAAAATCCGCGACCATCTGGAGCGGATCGGTCATGACCGCAATGACAAGCTGGAAATTCACCATGGCCGCACCAGCGACAAAAGTGAAAAATATGCCGAATTTATCTTCGACAAATTGCAGCGCAAGGGCTTCCTGTTCCGGGACTGCCTGCGGCTTGTTCGCTCGGACCGCAATGTCTTCGCCGCCTGCATGCTGGCCTTTGGCGACGCCGACGCCATGGTCACCGGCCATAACAGCCATTACGCCGCCGCCCTCGACAGCATCATGAAAGTGATCGACCCGGTGCCGGGACGCAGGGCGATCGGCCTGTCGATCGTAATCAAGGATGACCGGACTATTTTTGTCGCCGACACCGCGATCAATGAAATGCCGACGGCGGAGGAAATGGCGGAAATCGCCATCCACGCCGCCGATGCGGTGCGTCATTTCGGCGTTGAGCCGCGGGTCGCCTTCATGTCCTATACCAATTTCGGCAATCCGGCCGGCGGCATCCTCGCCACCACCTCGCGCGAGGCGGTGCAGGTCCTCGACCAGCGGGACGTCGACTTTGAATATGAGGGGGAGATGCACGCCGGCGTGGCGCTCAACCCCGAAATCATGAAGGCCCATCCCTTCTGTCGCCTGTCCGGCCCGGCCAATGTCCTGATCATGCCGGGCATGCATTCGGCCCATATCTCGACAAAGCTGCTCCGGGAGCTGGGCGGCGGCTCGGTCATCGGCCCGATGCTGGTGGGCCTCAATCATTCGGTGCAGGTTATCCCGATGGGGTCTTACGCGTCAGAGATCATCAATCTTGCGGCGCTCGCCGCCCATAATGTCAATCTGTTCAAGGATAAATAAGCCGCGGCGGGGGAACTGACCGGTTCAGACGCCGTCAAACATATGCGGGTTTTTCTCCCGCAGGCGGTCCGTCAACAGCAGGATCAGCACATCGGTGGTGTTGAACTGCTCGTCAATCACCGCCCCGTCGCCGATATAGCAGCCGAGCCGCGCATAGCCCCGCACCAGGGGCGCCAACTGCCGTTTGGCCTTGCTGACGTCAATATCTTCCCAGGCGAAATAATTCATCTGCTGATACCGTTCCGGCTGGGCGGGCATGTTGAATTCATCGGGGGTTTTATATTTGTGATATAAATAGGACAGCGGCAGCTCCAGGTCGCCCTGGATGACGCCGGCGAGGCTGGCGCAGCCGAACAGGCATCCGATGTCATGCCGGACGATATATTTCACGATCGCCCGCCACATGAACTGAATGATGTTGTTGGTCCGGTATTCCGCCCGGACACAGCTCCGGCCCAGCTCAAGCAACTGCCGCCCCGCCATCAGACTCCGGAAATGGTCATTGTCCATATTGCTGAGGTCAAATTCCTGAGAGGAATAAAAATCACGGATGCCGTCAACCTTCTCTTCCCGAAGCAGGCGATAGGTCGCAATCACCGCATCGGGTCCGCTTTTCGTCGTGTCAAAGGCCAGCAAATGGTCGCAGATCAAATCAAAATCATCGAAATCCTGCTTCAGCCGCGCCATTTCCGGGCTGGGCCGGGCCTGCATTTCCTCATAAAACACCTCATAGCGCAGCTTCTGAGCGGCGGTGATTTCGTCTTCCGAGGTCGCGAGACGAATTTCCACATTCCCCCCCCTGACGACAATCGGATCCTGATTTTTCAATTCGCTTCACTTTCTCATTATCTGACCTAAATATAGGGTATGGGCCAGACCGGGGCCATAGGCAAAATACATCTCGTTAAATGTTATAAATCATCTTAACTTTCTTGCAAGACTAACCTATAACAATGGCGATAATTTGTCTCTGAGGGGGTGGAAAATGCCGTCAGTTCATTGTCCCGTTTGCGGGGCGACAATTCCCCGCGCCGCGGGCGCGCCGGGATTAGTCTGTTCCTTCTGCGGTTTTCAGCGCCGCCCGGCCATCGAGGCCGACGCAACCGCCTCCCCGTTCTGGCTTCAACGGTCCCTGGCCGACCTGCCGCAATTGCTCAGGATACGGCCGGTATCCGACGTTTTTGTCGACGGCGTCCCGCCTCAGAATCCGGCTCGAAACCTGAAAAGACTCGACGCGGGTTATCCGGTCAAGCTGATCCCCCTTGTGGACAGCGACAAAAATATTGACGCCATATGGGCCGACATGTGTTTGCCCTATGTCGCTGATTTGCCAGGGTTTCTGAGTCGGAAATTCCACCAACTCACCCCCGGCGGCTTGCTCTATCTGTCGCTGCCGGTGAAACGCCCGCTGCGCGCCGCCGCCCCCCTGCCCGGCCAGATCAATTTCTTCAAACCGAAAAATATCATGTTCCTGCTGGAACAAAGGGGCTTCAAGATGGCCTGGCGCAAGAACCGCTTTTCTTCCACCCTGCGCATTATCGCCCGCCGGGATTAATCCTGTCCGCTTTTCAGGCGGATTTCATCCCCGACATAGCCCATTCTTTTCATCACGATCAGCAAAAGAATGCCCGGCAGGGCGGCGGCGGTCGTCAGCAGGAAAAATTCCGCATAGCCGACGGCTTCCTGCATATAGCCCGATGACGATCCGATCAGCAGCCGGCCGAGGGAGGCGAATGAGGTCAGGAGCGCATATTGCGTCGCCGTAAAGGCCAGATTGCACAGACCCGACAGATAGGCAATGGCGATCGTGCCGCCCATGCCGGTGGCGAAATTCTCAAAACCGATGGTGAAGACCAGCAGTTCCACATTGCGGCCCGTCTCTGCCAGAAGCGCGAAACTCAGATTGGTCACCATCATCAGAACCGCGGCGACCATCAGTCCCCGGTAGGTGCCCAGCCGGTTGAGCAAAACGCCGCCGAAAAAGGCGCCGATCATCACCGCGACAAAACCGACCGTTTTGTTGGCGAGGATAATTTCATCCTTGGTAAAGCCGAGATCGCCGATCAGGGGCGCCGTCATTACCGCCGCCATGCTGTCGCCCACCTTCAGCAGCAGGATAAACAGCAAAATCACCCACCAGCCCGGTCGCCGGATAAATTCCTTGAACGGCACAATCACCGCCATATAAAGGTTTTCCTCCAGCCGGCGCAGGGTTTCGGACGTTTGGCCATCGCGGCGCACCCACCGACGAAAAGCCTGATTCTCCTCGGCGATGATTTTCTGTCCGCGCAGCATCGGCTCGCCCAGAAGCAGCACCGGGACCAGGCCGAACAGCAACAGAAAGGGCATCGTCAGATAGGCGATCTCCCAGCCGTAAAAATCCGCAAGCTTCAGGGTCAGCACACCGGCGATCAGATTGCCGATCCGGTAACCGAACTGGGTCATCGCGGCCCCGGCCGGCATTTCATCATCTGTCAGGATTTCAATGCGGTAAGCGTCCACCACCAGGTCCTGGCTGGCGCTCATGAAACAGACGAGCAGCGCCATCAGCCCGAAAAGCCAGGGCGCCTTGACCGGGGACGTGGCCGCCAGAGCGATAATGGCCAGCGCCAGCCCCGCCTGTATCAGGATCAGCCAGGCGCGCCGCCGGCCGAAAATCCGCTGCAACACCGGCAGGCGGATGTTGTCCAGGGCCGGCGCCCAGAGAAATTTCAGTGAATAGGGTAATAACGACAGCGTCAACAGGCCGATGGTCGATTTGGCGATCCCCTCGTCCACCAGCCAGAACCCCAGGGAGGACAACAGCAGCGTCAGGGGAAAACCGCTGGAAATCCCCATGAAGAACACCCCGATAACCCGTGGATGCCGATATTCCTCAAGGGCGGTCCGCCAGCGTCCTGATCCCACCATATTCTGTTTTTATCCCTTGTTGATCTTTTGGGTTTTATGATTTTAGCGGCCGGTTCCGATGGCCCCGTGACTAATTGAGTTTTTTGCTCTTCCAGTATTTGGTGCCCTGCAGCGTCGCCTGCAGCGCCAGACCATTCTTGGTCATTTGATAGACGGTGACGCCGCCGACCACCGTATCGGCCGCATTGACCTCGCCGCCCTCATCATCGACGGTGGCCGCCGCATCCGCCTGACCGGAAAAATCCCAGCCATGCTCGACAAAATTATCAAAGGCGGAGCGTTTGTGAAAAATCATCACCGCCCGGTAATCCTTGACGCCAAGACCGATGCCGATCCCGCCGGTCGCCATGCGCATGAAGGTGTCCCTGCCGGATTTATTGTCATGGGCGACCCCCTTGCCGCTGCCGGCCGACAGAAAAATCAGGTTGACGCCGCCGTTGTTGAATACGGCGTAGCCTTCGGCCTTTTTGATCATATTCCGCGCTTCAGGATTATTTTCATACAGCTGGGTCAGCACTTCCGTGCGCATTTCAAGGATTTCAGCCTGCTTTTTTTCCTTGGACTTCGCCATCGCCGTCGCCGGAACCAGACACAGCGCGATAATCAGAATGAATTTTTGCACCATTGGTGACCTCCCGATTGAGATATGTTGTCTGGATCATACCAGCAAATCAAAAAAAGGCGATCCCAAAAAGGAACCGCCTGATTCTCTATTCTGTTATTGATCGCCTCTTAAGCGCGCAAAGAAGTAAGCCAAAGAGGGGTCGGGTTGATCTTGCCGGAAACCCAACCCGCGATTCCCGTCAGCCGATATGTTTTTCATAGGAAGCATATAAAATGATTTCTTCCTTTCGCATTCTGGAATTCAGGTTGCCAACCAATGCGCCAAAATCCTTGGCGAAAGCCATATTCTCCTCTATGCCCTTCTCATATTGATTAAAGAAAGCCAGAACGGATCCCGACATTTCTTCCATCTCTGACTGAAAGGATTTTGAGATGGTTTTTGTCTCTGCCAACTCTTCCAGCCTGGGGTACAGCTGTTTATCTTCCTTCCGCAGATGATTTAAAAACATCTCCTTGCTCTGGATTAATTTTTTTTGCCCCTCTTCCGTTGAAAAACCGAGCTTTTTGACTTCATCCAGCAAGGCAAACAATGCGACATGTTCTTTTTTCAGGTCATCAATTAACGCCATGTTACTTTTCCTTATACTATTTACTCAACTTATTAATTATCATTCTTATTATCATATTTCTAAAAGCAAATTATTAAGAATATGTTAACGCACCGAAAACCAGCATAAGGTCAGCCCCTTGCCCGCCCGAAGCCGGAGACCGATAACAATCATGAATGATTAACCGCAAATTCAATGGCAACTCGTAAATTACCGACCGGCCCTCGCCCGACGCAGGTCGGCAAGCAGAATTTCAATATCGCCGGAGGTCAGGCTTTTAAGAAAGGCGACCAGCGCCCGCCGTTCTGCTTCGCTCAAACCCAGCGGCTTTATCAGCGGACTTTGGCCCGGGTGGGCCGCGCCGCCCCGGTCGTAAAAGTCAACAACCTCCTCCAGGGTGGAAAGCCGGCCATCATGCATATAGGGCGCGGTCAGCGTGAGGTTGCGTAAGGACGGCGTGCGAAACCGCCATAAATCCGCCGGATCGCCCGTCACCTCGTAACGGCCGAGGTCCGCCGCCGCCGGCGCGCCCACCGCCCGGATCATTGCGCGCGACAGCGGGTATCTCACCCCCGGGGCGACCTCGACCTCAATGGTTTCGGCCGGATATTGCCGCTGCTGCTCGCGCCGCCAGCCATAGCCGGTGTCGTGAAACTGCTGATCAGTGAACAGGGCGGATTTTTCACCGATCCGGTGACAGGCGACACAACGCGCCTTGCCTTTGAATAACTGAAGGCCGCGTTTCTCTTCGGCGCTCAGTGCCGCGTCCTCGCCGGCGAAATAATAGCGGTCAAAGCGGCTGTTGCCCGCGAGCAATGTCCGCTGAAACAGGGCGAGCGCCGCGCCGATGCGGTCAGCGCCCGGCCCCTTCCCCGCAAAAGCTTTTTCGAACAGGCCCTGATAGTCCTCCAGCCTTTCCAGCAGGGCGATCACATGGCCGAGCGACGGCGCCGCCATTTCATTCGGGTTGGTCAGCGGCTGGATATATTGCGTCTCCAGCGCTCTTTCCCGCCCGTCATGGAACAGGGGTCCAAGGTAGGCGACATTAAGCAGCGTCGGCGCGTTGCGGCGCAGCGAGCGGCCCTCGACCCCGATCGGCGTCATCAGTTCATGATTGGTAAAGCCCTGTTCCGGCACATGGCACATGGCGCAGGACATGGTGCCGTTGCGGGACAGGCGGCGGTCAAAAAACAATTTGGCCCCGAGGCTGACCTGATCGAGATTTATCGGCGTCTCCGCCGATAATTTCAACGGCGGCAACCCCAGGGGCGGGTGCATTAATCTTGCCAGCGCCGCCTGCCGCCAGTCGGCTTTCTGATAGGCGCCCGTTGCAAAGCCAGCCGCCACAAGCAACAGCATCGCGCCGCCAAGACAGCATCCCCTGATGATCCGGCTATTGATCAAGGGACTTTTCATTCTTTGCCACCGCCCCCCAGGCCCCGTTGTTGCTGTTCCTCCTGCAGCAGCAGGGCGACATCCTGTATGATCAGGCGCGGGTCAATCATGCCCAGGCCGTAAATATTGCGGATCCGACCCTGCTCATCGACCAGATAAAGCCTGAGCAGATGATTGATAACATCGCTATTGCCGCTGCGGTTGACGACCTGACCGAACCCCGCCAGAAGCGGTTGCAGCTCTTCGGCGGAGCGGGTGGTCAGAAAATGCCAGTCGAGTTTTTGATCCGCCTGTGGATCGCTCAATACCGGATAGGCAAAACTGGCGAGCGCCGCCGGCGTGTCGCGCGCGGGATCAAAACTGATTGTCAGCAGTTGAAGGTATTTCTTCAACGCCGGCACCTTGTGGCTGCTGTGATAGATCTCAAACAGGGTGTCGAGCGCCAGCGGGCAGCCCTCGCCATCCGCACACATCAGATAGACAAAACTGACCAGGGAAATTTTTCCGTCAAATATCTGACCAAGATTATGCGGGGTGGCCTGATGATTGATCACCTGACCCTCAGGCGCCCGGCCCAGCGTCGGCAATTGATAGCTGCCCACCGGCGGCAGATCAAAATCATAGCCGTCGGCCCGGGGAAAATTTTCCGCCAGGGTCAGGGGCGATATTTCGCTGGCCCCGTGCAAAATTGTCTCATGCGCCCGTTCCAGCAGCAGGATGACCAGCACTATTGCGCCCGCCAGCAGCGCGAGAAACCCGCGGCCGGGCCAGGTCCGGAAAAAAAATTTATATCGCCTCATCACAGCACCCGATCCGGAAATCAACTTGCCGCCGCCCCCGCCCGAAAACTTAATACAGGCGGCCGCTGCCAAAGCGCATGATATGGGCCCGGCCCAGTCCGGCGGCGATAAAGTCAACCTCAAAGGCTTTCTGCAACGCCTTGCCATCCCACATATAGGCCTTGAGATATTGCTCGTTGTCCGCGCCTTTTTTGTCCCAGTTGGCGAGCAGCGAACTGGTGAAATAGACCCGTTTGCCGTCCCAGCTCTGGGACACCATATTGACCTGGGCGCCTATTTTCTGCTCAAAAACCTGATGGGGGTGATGGGGATCGCTGATGTCGAACAGCCGGGTTTTGCCATCCATGAAGCTGTTGATCCACATGGTTTTATCGTCGGCGCTGATGCTGATGTCCACCGGCAGCGGCACCTGTGACGGATCACCGATATCCGCCACTTCCTTATGTCGCCATTCACCCCCCTCGTCCTCATAGATCAGCCACAGTTTCGAGGTCAGCGCCGTCGAGGTAAAGGCGTAATTATGGCCCTCCTGCACAGCGAAACGAATTTCGAGCGGCGCCCCCGGCACGTCGAAGACCTTTTTCGGCTGCCGGCTGTGCAGGTCCCATTGGACCACCGTCTGACCAAAGCGCTTCATCGCTTCCGGATCAGCCAGCATCTGGCCGAAATCCATCATATAGTTGGACCAGCCGGTAAAGGACGAGGTCAGCATGATGTTTTTCCGCACCAGCGCCCGCACGTCATAGCCATAACCGTCGGCGACCTTGCCGGTGATTTCGGCGCCCCGCGGGTCTTTGCTGGTCGGCATCCAGTGGGTGGCGATATATTTGCCGTCATTGGCGTATTCGACCAGCGCCGTGCGGCCGCCATGATCCCGGTCATTGGACAGGGCCGAAATCATCATCCGGCCCGGCAGGGCGTAAAAGGTATGGGGGCCGACCGCGCCGCCACTGTCCCCGACAAAACTGTCGATCACTTTATGTAGGACAGGCTTCGCCGCATCCGTATGGACATCAAAGATATAAATCCGGTTGGTGTCGAGCCCGCCGGCCCAGAAATAGCGCCGGTCATCGGAAAAGCCGCCGTGATGGGCCTCGCTACGGCCGCCGACGGAAATGCTGTTCAGCACTTTACCGTAGGTTTTGGAACCGGGGCGGGCGTCGACCGTCACCAGTTTGTCGGATTCATCGCCGACCCCCGCCATGCCCAGCGTCCAGACATAGACGAATTCCTCCTGGCCGGTGATTTTCGCCATATAGGGCGACTGGCAGGTTTCATCGGCCAGCGCGCTGCCGCCGGCCCATAAAAACGCGATAAAAACAGGTAATTTGATACAATACGTCAGGAACTTGTGATCCATGATCTGCACTCCTTCATATTTTGCATATTTTGAGAAAACCGGTGATCAGGCAAAGCGCCCCCATCCCGCATGCGCAAAACCGATATGCCCCCTTTGATCTTTTAGAAGGCCATAATATATCATTTTATACCTTAAATTACAATTGATGCTTGCGTCCAGGGGGCGTTCGGATGCGGCGGGACAGAAAAAACCACCCGAGCCCGGACAGAGGCCGGCATGTCTATGGCCTTTTTGAAAGCAGGCCCGCCTTTTTAAGGTCATTCATCACGATGTTTTTCAACTCACCTACATCGGATGGAGAAAACTCCATGTGATATTTTTTCTTGATGCCATATTCCGTTAATGTGTAGTGAAGGGTAGATTCGATCGCGTGATGTGACAGGGAATTTTTAACGCACTGCAACGGGCACCCATCCAGAGAAATTATTTTTCGGCCTGACTTTGCTTTTTTAAGGACCGATTCCACACCACCGCCTATGCCCGCGATACATGACATTTCCGCAATGCAATCCCTGTCCAGTTCAATGGCTATCTGGTTGGCCAATTGAGCTATATTGGAACATCCTGAACATGAATAAACCAAAGGCAGGTCTTTGTATTGTTTATGTGTCATGACGTATATCCTACGAAGCGGCCCTATTCGCCGGGCCGTTCGGCGGCTTTGGTAAAGGGGGTGCTGTTTTCTGTTATTCTGTTTTCTGTTATTCTGTTTTCTGTTATTCTGTTTTCTGGCATCGCAGCTCATGACCCGCCATGCGGATTGAATAAACGTCATCGGCCACCCGCCCGTCAAGGAAAGAATGCAGATATTGTAAAATCCCCCGGGCGAGCCCGTCCCGACTTCACCTTGCGGCTTAAAAAACCGGTTTTCGGGTGAATTTTTAGGGCATCATGATAAAACCCGCTTCATTTTTACCTCCGGTCAGCCTCAAACAGGATGGGTTTTTGTCCGGGCGTTGCGGCTCCGGATATAGATCGAAACGGCAGTGATCAGGATGATTGCCTGGGTGGCGAGCCCTTCCCAGGTCGGAAAGATCCCCAGCCATTCCAGGGACGGCAACGGGGTAAAGCTTTGGGAAATTTTCCCCGCTTCCTGCAGGGCGGCGATGCCTTTGCCGGCGAAAATAAACGACAGGATCAACAGAAGGGCGCTGGTCCCGCCAAAAAACTGGCGCAGCGGCAGCCGGACGCTGTATTTGGTGACAAGCCAGGCAACGCACACCAGCAGAAATATGGCGCTCACGAGCCCGATCATAATGGCGTTTGCGCTTTGGGCAGAGGTCTGCGCCCACAGTGCCTGATAAAAAAGGATCGTTTCAAAGACTTCGCGATAGACGGAGATGAAAGACAGTCCGGCAAGGCCCCACAGGGTCCGTTTGGTGAGGGAGGCCTCGACACTGTCCTGGATGAATTTCTGCCAGCCCGCGGCGCTTGTTCTGCTGTGCAGCCAGTAACCGACAAAGAGCAGCATTATGGCGGCGGTCAGGGCGGCGAGCCCCTCGGTGACTTCGCGGGTGGCCCCGCCGATTTGCAGGATCCGTTCAGATACGAACCAGGTTGCGGCCCCGAGCAACAGGGCGGAGATCCACCCGACATGCAAATAGGGCATGGCGTCCCGGCGATCGGTTTTGATCAGAAATGCCGAGAGCGCCACCACCACCAGCAGGGCCTCCAGCCCTTCCCGGAGCAAAATGACGAAACTGGCGAGAAACGCCGCCGTCGGGGTCAGGCCGTCTTTTTCCGCCACCCGGTCCTGGGCCTTTTGCAACAGGGATTGCAGGGCGTCATAATGGGCGCGCACGGTCTGCAGGGATGTTTCTTTCTGCAGACTGTTACGATAGGTGAACATGGCCTTTTCGGCCGTTTTCATTAAAGGAGCGTCCACCGCCGACAGGCTGGCTTCCGCGAGCTCGAACCCTTCCAGATAGGCGGTCAGGGCCTGGCTATAGGCTTGTTTCCTGTCCCCCTGCTGATAGGTCTGCCAGCTCACGTCAATCATGGTGCGGGCAAACATCAACGGTGATTCATCCTGGCTGTACAGAACGTCCGGAAACCGTCTCAGATAGGCCATCAGGTCACCACCATCCCGCCAGGCCAGCGTCGCTTCTTTGGCCGACAAGGTGGTGAAGGATTGCAGCGTAACCGGCAGGTTAACCGATCGTGTGTCCTGTTTCAGATTGCGCCAGACGGCCTCGCCTCTTTCAACCGCCGGCGCCTCTATGGCAAGCTGCCCGACATAGGCGGCCAGATCCCAGCGCTCAGCGTTGGTCAGGGTTGAGAAATCCGCCATCGCCGTTCCCTCGACCCCATATGTTATGGTATTGAACAGGCCGTAAAGGGACCGTTGCGCCGCGCGGGCGCTGTCGCGGAAATTTGTCGGTTGCGGCTCAAGCCCCTGCGCCAGCGGGCCATCGCCTTCCCCCGTCGCGCCGTGGCAGGCGGCGCAGGCTTCCTGATACAGGGTCTGACCACGCCGCAGGTCCGGAGCCCGGGCCGGCGCGGTGCTGAGCGCATAGGATTTCAGGAGGTCAGAGCGCATTTGACCGGTAAGCGATGTAACCTCCGGCGCGGCGGCTTTTCCGGCAATCAGTGCTTTCAGGGCGGCCGCCTGATCTTGCAATGAGGTTGCGGCGGCGCTCGCCGGCAGTTTGCGGACAAAGGCCTCGATGGCGACGGCGAATTCGGTCATTTCAGCATATTCAGCGGCGCTGATGATCTGGCCATCGGCGACGGCGGCCTGATAATCTATCCCCACATAATCAATCAACTGGACCAGGCGTTCGAGGTCCTTTTCCTGCCCGGCCGCCGCAGAGAGCGGCAAAAATACTGTGATCAAAAACAAAAAAATAAAACGCGCCATTGGTCGGGAACCTGCTTCCAGCTTGAAATAAATTAATAATTATTATCATTATCATACTCGGAAAAGACTGTCCACTTAATGTTTGCGGATCGTTTGCGGCGGAATGGCCAAAACCTCATCATTCCGCCCCGTCCGGGGCCGCTGCGCAAAGTCGCGCCGTTTCACATTGCCTTGCCGGGGGAGACGGCGGGCGCCGCGGCGCCTTCATTGACTTCTATGGTGATATGGGACAGTTGCGGAAAATCCGCCAACAAGGCCTTGTAATATCCGGTCGGCCGGGGATGCGGCGTGACCAGCGAAATAACCGCCGCATGATGGCCCGCGGCAATCTTCCAGATATGCAGGTCTGCGACGGCCACATCGGGCTCTTTCTCCAGCGTCCTTTGAATGGTCCGGCGGTCTTTTTCCGCGATGCTGGCGTCGAGCAGGATCGGCCCGGTCTGCTTCGCCAGACCATAGGCCCAGCGGGTGATGATCATGGCCCCGACAATGCCCATGACGGGGTCAAGCCAGCTCCATCCCAGATATTTACCCGAAACCAGCGCGACGATAGCGAGCACAGAGGTCAGGGCGTCAGCCAGAACATGGAGATAGGCCGCCCGCAGATTATGATCATGATGATGGCCGTGGCCGCCGTCATGATCGTGATCATCATGATCATGGCTATGGCCGTGTTGCAACAAAAGGGCGGATATGAGGTTGATCAGCAACCCAAGCGCGGCGACGGCAATCGCCTGGTCAAACCGGATCATCTGCGGGTCAAGTATTCTGTGGAAAGATTCAACCAGCATAACCAGGGCGACAACCGCCAGGGCGACGGCGCTGGCGAACCCGCCGAGGACATTCACCTTGCCGGTGCCGAATGTATAGGCGGCGTTTTGCGCATGTTTGCGGGCATAGCGATAAGCGAAGATCGTGATCATGAAGGCGGCGACATGAGTGCCCATATGCCAGCCGTCGGCCAGCAGCGCCATCGAGCCATACAGGCTGCCGGCGGCGATCTCGACGATCATGGTGACGGCGGTCAGAATCAGGACATAGAGCGTCCGTCGTTCGCCGTGATTGTTCTTAAGGGAAAAATCATGATGATGACGCCAGTTTTCGGCGGCGGGTTGTGTCTGCATGGGGTCGCCTGTTTTATTGTTGCCGGGCCGGATAAAAGCCCGCTATTTCCAATATGTTTTCAAGAGGGTGACAAGCTCCAGCGCCGCCTTGTCCTGATCACTTTGGGGCGCGTCGGGCTTTTGCATGACATGTTCCTTGACATGTCCTTCGATCAATTCCCCCATCAGACCGTTCATCGCCCCCCTGCAGGCCGAAAGGGTTTGCAGGACGGCAAAGCAGTCTTTTCCTTCCTGCAGGCTGCGCTCCACCGCTTCGAGCTGGCCTTTTATCCGGCGAATGCGGGAAATGATTTTCTTGTCTTCAAATACGTGGGACATGCGGAAATCCAATTTTGTAATATAATATACTGGGGTATAGTATAAACCTAACGAAAGTCAACATATATTTCAAGACATCATATCCGGCAACGGTTGCTTATTCGCTTTTCACAGGTCGCGTGCAGGGTTTGTGAAGCATCAGCAGCATAACCTCTGACGATCCATTGGTTGTCAGAATTTCAGGAAACAATGCCGAACCTGTTTCAGGGGGACGCGCTTTGAATGGGGCGTTCATCCCCCAAGTCCCTAGAGCCATGCCGGGCTGTTTACCACCCAACCGGCGGCTGAAAAAGGGTATTTTCATCGTTATTCCGGGGTCCTTCCGGGCGCGCGGCACCGGCGGCGCGGGAATGAGGAGTTACGACCTGGCAAAACATGCTAACTATTTATTCTCAAATCGCTTTTATTGAAGCCGTCATAATAAGTCTTCTTGAAATCCGCCAGGGCGCCGGCGACTTTCTCCTCTTCCTGGCCGATATGGCGCAGCGCGGCGCGGGCCAGTTCGGCGCTCGCTTCCAGGTTTTCCGACACCGTATATTGCGCCCCGAGGTTGGCCAGTTCCCGGCAATTGACAATATCATGGCCGCGGGCGAACACCGGCACCGAGGGGAAAACCCCATGCAGGGTGGCGACCACCTGTTCCGCCGCCGCCACATCATCCAGCGTGACAATCACCAGCGCGGCCTGTTCGATGCCGGCCGCCCGAAACACTTCCGGCCGGCGGGCGTCGCCGTAATAGACCTTGCGGCCTTCTTTACGCTTGAACTGCACGCGGCCGGGATCCTTGTCGATCGCCACATAGGGCACGTCGCTCATCTCCAGGATCTGGCCGATCCGGTGGCCGACCCGGCCGAATCCGGCAACGATGACGTAGCCGCTGTCCCGGCTTTCGGCCCTCTCCGGCTCCGGCGGCGTCTCCGGTTCCTCGCGCGCCAGGATTTTCTGGGCCAGCTTGTCCAGCAAGGGCGTGGTCAGCATACTGAGCAGCACTATCACCAGCAGCTTCTGGAACAGATCCGGTGCCAGAACCCCCAGATTATGGGCCAGGGCAAACAACACCAGGCCGAATTCCCCGCTTTGCGCCAGCAGCAGTCCGACCGCCGCCGCCGCCCGGCCCTTCACCCTGAAGGCCCGTGTCAGAGGCCACAGGATCAGGAATTTCAACGGCAGCAGCAGCAGGACAAGCCCCAGAAGCATAAACGGACTTTCAAGAAAAACCTGCAAATTAAGCGACATGCCCATCGACATGAAGAAAAGCCCTAAAAGAAGTCCCCTAAAGGGTTGAATTTCAGCAAGGATCTGATGCCTGAAGGAAGAATCCGCCACCAGAAGCCCCGCCAGGAAGGCCCCCGTCGCCATGGACAGGCCGACGCTTTCCATGGCCAGGGCCGCCACCAGAACCAGAAGCAGGGTCATGGCGGTAAACACCTCTGGCGCGCCGAACCTGGTCAGGAGATTCAACAGCGGATTGAGAATGAAGCGACCAAAGACAATAATCAGCCCCAGAATGGTGACCGCCTGTCCCATGGCGTAGAATACATCCTCCGCCATGGTCATGTCCGGTTTTTCCAGCAGCGCCACCAGGGCCAGCAGCGGCACGACCGCAAGGTCCTGCATCAAAAGGATGGAGACGGCGGGCCGCCCGTGTTCGGTGGAGATCTGTCGCCTTTCGGACAGCACTTGCAAGACAAAGGCCGTTGAGGACAGGGACAGCGCAAAGCCGATCATGAGGGCGATATCCCAGACAATATCGAAAATATAATGCGCCAGAACCGTGAGCAGCGCCCCGGTGACCAGGATCTGCAGACTGCCGAGGCCGAACACATGGCGGCGCATTTGCCACAGGCGCGCGGGCTTGAGTTCGATGCCGATAACGAACAGCAGCACCACCACCCCCAGTTCCGCCAGATGGGCGATGTCCGCCACATTCTCCACATAACCCAGAACGGACGGGCCAATCACCACCCCGGCGACGACAAAGCCGGTAATGGCGCCGAGGCCCAGGGACTGAAACAGCGGCACCGCAATCACGGCGGCCGCCAGAAGAATGATGATGTCGGACAGATATTGTAAATTCATGAACGAGCTCTGACGTTACGGCAAGATAATTAATACTGGAATATTAGGCAGAGTTCCCGCATTTCCAAAGAATTTCAATGCTTTTTTAAAGTCCGCTCATTCCCTCATCTGGTTCACGGCTCGTTTCCGGTCCGGAGCGCGCCTGACGCCCCACGATCCACCTACGGATCAGCAGATAGAAAACAGGGGTCAGAAACAGCCCGGCGAATGTCACCCCGATCATGCCCGAGAAGACGGCGGTGCCCAGGGTCTGGCGCATCTCCGCCCCGGCCCCCGAAGAAAACACCAGGGGCAGCACGCCGAGGATGAAGGCGATGGAGGTCATGAGAATAGGCCGCAGGCGCAACATGGCCGCCTTGATCACGGCATCAAAGGAATTCAGACCTTCATCTTCCTGCGCCTTGGCGAATTCGACCACCAGAATGGCGTTTTTACTCGCCAGCCCGATCAACACAATAAAGCCGATCTGGGTCAGGATATTATTATCCATCCCCCTGAGCGCAATGCCGCCAAGGGCGAACAGAATACACAGCGGCACAATCAGGATGATGACCAGCGGCAATGACCAGCTTTCGTATTGCGCGGTCAACAGCAGAAAGACAAACAGCACGCTTAACGGAAAAACCAGCAAGCCCACATTACCGGTTTTCTTTTCCTGATAGGCGATGCCGGTCCATTCATAACCGAAACCTCCCTGCAGGTTTTCACCGGCCAATTCCTCCATCACCTTGATGGCGGTTCCGGTGCTGATGCCCGGCATGGCGTTGCCCTGGATTTCAACGGCAGGATACAGGTTATGGCGCACGACCCTGTCCGGGCCGCTGGTTTTCCGAACCGTTAGCAGAGACCCCAGCGGCACCATATCGCCATTACGGGACCGGGTGCGCAATTTGGTGATATCCTCCGGCTCGACACGGAACGAAGCGTCAGCCTGCACGGTCACCTTATAGGTCTTGCCATAGAGGTTGAAATCATTGACATAGGCCGAGCCCAGATTGGCCTGAAGCGTCTGGAAGACATTATCCATCGGCACATCAAGCATTTCCACCTTCGTCCGGTCGATGTCCAGCCAGTATTGCGGGACCGAGGTGGTGAAGGTGGTGAAGGCGGACTGTATCCGCGGATCCTGATTGGCTATCCCGATCAGCTTCCAGCTTTCCGATTCCAGCGTTTGC
The DNA here is from genome assembly GCA_048266545.1 of Paremcibacter sp. Taxonomy (GTDB): domain Bacteria; phylum Pseudomonadota; class Alphaproteobacteria; order Sphingomonadales; family Emcibacteraceae; genus Paremcibacter. The sequence goes on from JBLWZH010000017.1 coordinate 40,133, forward strand.
AGCCCCTGGCCCGAGCGATCCTGGACCATCATCGTGAAGCCGCCGCCATTGCCCAGTCCGCGCACCGGCGGCGGCAGAATGACAAAGAATCCGGCCTCCATGATACCGCTCAGTTTCTGTCTAATCTGCGCCGCGACATCGGTGGAGTTCACGCCGGGGGCCCGGTCCTTGAACTGATCCAGCAGGATAAACATGGCCCCGGCATTGGACGCCGAAGCAAAGGTCGCGCCGCTGAAGCCGCCAATGCCAACCACATTGCCAACGCCGGGCACCTCACTGATGCGCTCCGTCGCCTCCAGAATAACATCGGTCGTCCGTTGCAAAGCCGCCCCCTTGGGCAGTTCGACTGAAACGATCAGATACCCCATATCCTGCGGCGGAATAAACCCCGTGGGAATACGGTTCAGGGCGAAGACCATCAGCAAAATAAGCCCGCCGAACACACCCATGGCGATAAGGGGCCGCCTGACGACCCGTAAAATACCCGTCTTATACCCCGCGACGGTCCGGTCAAAACCGAAATTGAATATTTTGAACACAGGCCCGAGAACCAATTCCCACACTTTGCCAAAAGCCGTTCGCTGAGCCCCCTTGCGCCGCAACAGGATCGCCCCCAGCGCCGGACTGAGGGTCAGGGAATTAAAGGCCGATATGACCGTCGCCGCGGCGATGGTCAAGGCGAACTGGCGGAAAAACTCACCCGTGATGCCACCGAGAAAAGCGACAGGGATAAAGACCGCCGCCAGCACAAGGGCGATTGAAACCAGCGCGGTGCCGACTTCGTCCATGGTGATGTGGGCCGCCTCTCGCGCGCTTTTGCCCAGATCCAGATTCCGTTCAATATTCTCCACAACGACAATGGCGTCATCGACCACGATACCGATGGCCAGCACCAGACCGAATAACGACAGGGTATTCAGCGAAAAACCGAAAAGCGACATCACCGCAAAGGTGCCGATCAAGGAAACCGGAATGGCGATAATCGGGATCAGCGCCGCCCGCCAGGATTGCAAAAACAATATGATCACCAAAATAACCAGCAGCGTCGCTTCCAGAATAGTCCGGTATACGGCGCTCATCGATTCATCGACAAACTGTGTCGGATCATAGGCGATTTTATAGGTCAGACCCTCCGGAAAATCCCGCGCTATTGCCGCCATGGTCCGGTGTATCTCGGCCGATGTTTCCAGAGCATTCCCGCCCGGCAATTGGAAAACCCCCAGCCCGGCGGCCATTTTACCGTTCAGATAGCTGTTGGTGCCATAATCCCTGGCCCCGAGCTCCACACGGGCGACATCCTCCAGGCGGGTCAGGCGCCCCTCCTTACCGGATTTCACAATAATGCGACGGAATTCCGCCGGACTGCTGAACCGCCCCTGGGTGTTGACCGAATATTGATAGGCCGTTTTCTGCGGCATCGGCGGCTGGCCCAATGTGCCGGCGGCGACTTCCACATTCTGCGCCCGAAGCGCTCCGACCACATCCGTTGCCGTCAGGCTGAAAGCAGCGAGCCGGTCCGGGTCCAGCCAGATGCGCATGCTATATTCCCGGGCGCCAAATACCCGGATATCCCCCACGCCGTTAATGCGCTTGAGGACATCCACCACCTGCAACTGGGCGTAATTGCTGATGTAAAGATTATCAAGGGAGTCATCCGGCGAAAGCAAATGTATCACCATCATCAGGTCCGGCGACCTTTTCTGCACCGAAACGCCGAGATTGCGAACTTCCCCCGGCAGGCTCGGTTCCGCTTGCGCCACCCTGTTCTGCACCAGAACCTGCGCCGTATCCAGATCCGTCCCCAGTTCAAATGTCACGCTGATCGACATGCTTCCCGCTGTGGAGGAGGATGTCATATACAGCATATTCTCCACCCCGTTGATCGCCTGTTCAATGGGCGTCGCCACCGTATTGGAAATGGTTTCCGCCGTCGCCCCCGGATAACTCGCCGAAATATTAACCGTCGGCGGGACTATTTCAGGGTATTGCGATACCGGCAGGACGCCAAAAGCCAACAAACCCACAATGATCAGCAAAATGGAAAGCACCCCGGCAAACCGGGGTCGTTCTATGAAGAAATGGCCAAATTTCATTTGGTGTCAACTCCTTCAGCCTGACCGTCCCGGGATTCATTTTCTGTTTCCTGCGCCGTCAGGTTGACCATTCTGGGCTTGACTTTCATTCCCGGACGTATCCGGCTGAACCCGTTGATGATCACGCGATCCTTTGCCGACAATCCTTTGCGGATCACGCGCAGACCATAGGCTTTTACCCCTGAAATTACATTCCTGCGCTGCACCGTATCCTGCTCATCCAGGACGAAAACATATTGATGGGACTGATCCGCAATCACCGCCTGATCCGGCACCAACAGGGCCTGATAGGGGCCTTCGCCCTTCAGCTTGATCCTGGCGAACATGCCCGGCACCAGAAGATGGTCGGGATTGTCAAAAATGGCCCGTCCGGTAATGGTTCCCGTCGCCGCATCAATCCTGTTGTCGATAAAATCCATCGCGCCCGAATGAAAAAACGCCTCCTCGTCGGACAGTTTCAGTTTCACCTCATTGGCGAACCGGGCGGAATTTGCCCGCCGTCCCTGTTCATCAAGACGCAGGTAGCGTAATCTTTCCCGCTCCGTGCCGGTGAAATAAAAATGGATCGGATCCATGGAGACCAGTGTCGTCAGCAGGGTTGATGTGGCCTCTCCCCCGCTCAGCAGGTTGCCCGGCGTGACCAGTGTCCGCCCTATTCGGCCGGTGATCGGCGCCCGGATATGGGTATATTCCACATCCAGTTGCGCGAGCTGGACGGCCGCCTTGGCGATATCGACTTCCGCCCGGGCCTTTTCAAATTCTTCAACGCGCCGGTCATATAATTCGGTTGAGATTGTTTTTTTCTGCACCAGTTCCTTGCCCCGTTCAAGATCGGCGGAAACCTGGCGCAATTTTGCCTCGGCCTGGGTCAATTCGGCCTTCTGGCGGATCAAGGATGCTTCATAGGGCCGGGGATCAATGATATAGAGCAGGTCGCCCTTCTTCACCATCGTTCCCTCCTTGAAATGCACAGATTCCAGATAGCCCCCGACGCGGGGCCGTATTTCCACAAGCTCCACTGCCGCCAGGCGGCCGGTGAACTCATCCCATTCGGTAACTTCCTTCTCAAGGGGGCCGGCGGCTTCCACCATGGGCGCCGGCATGGCGCCGGCTGCGCCGGAGGCCTGCGGCGCCTCTTCACATCCGGCAAGAAACAGCGTCACAACTGATAGAATAAACAGGTTACCTGTGGAAAAAAAACGTGCCATAAAAAGATCTTTCATTCTGTCTTCGATCCCTAAATCGTTGTACAGAAAATAACAACCCCATCGCAAGTTACAAGTCCATTCTAATATTTTATGCGCCCGCATAAAAAAAAGGCCACATAAAGCGGCCTTTTTATCGAAAGTCTTTGCGGAATATCCCGTCACTACTTCCCCTGAAATGTCGCTCGCAGATAGGCGATGACATTCCGGATGTCCCGTTCGGTAAGTTCCTCATTTCCGCCCAAGGCCGGCATTTCCATGTCGGAGTTCGGGCTTTGAAAACCATTCATGATATGGTCCAGCAGAACGGCGTCCGTCTTGGCGAGCGGGCCCTTGGCGGAGGTAAAGTCGGGCACGCCGGGAATTTCCCCTTTGCCATTTTCGCCATGACAGGCGATGCAGGTGCCCTCATATACCTCGGCGCCTTTTTTCGCATCGCCCATGGCAATCGCGGGCGTGGTTGCGGCAAGGGTTGCGGCCAAAGCCGCAACCATTCCGATCTTCTGTCGTGAAAAAATTGTCATTTTACAAACTCCGTGTATCTCATTTCTCCACTTTTTCATTATTGCTCGCCTTCAGGAAAACAATAATATCCCGCACCATGTCGCCGGGCAGATTGGCGCGGACCCGCATATGCGTCGCGGATACTTCCCATTCTTCGTCGGTCAGTTCCTTCGGGCTTCTGATATTGTGGCACCGGCCACAGGTCTGGGCCCATGATTTCGCCCCGCGCACGACCTGCATAGGGTCTTTTTTGGCCTTCTCAGCCGCCTCGACAGCCACCCCTGCAGAAACAGAAGTCAACAGGGCTGCCGCCATGATATATTTAACGATCTTCATCTTTTTATCCTTTCAAGGGTTAGAAGCCATAGGCCATTTGGACCTGATAGCGTGTTTCATCAGGACGACTGGCCAGCATGTAATTGCGCCGTTCGATACCGGTTTTGATCACGATGGTCGGCGCCGCCCAATAATTCAGGCCGACATTCCATCTTTTCTCCGATGCGGCGGCAAGAACATCATCGACCTTGACCCGGAATTCGCCGTAACGGACGACCGGCTCGAATTTGCCCAATGTCGGGTTATCGGACAGTCCGGACAGGCGATAGGCCACCTGGCCATACCAGGTTTCCCAGGTCACCGGCTCCAAGCCGCCATGACCGGCCTCAACCACCTCTTCGACATGTCCTGCGTCCCCGGCGGCAGGTGTTGACTTGGAATTCAGATATTCACTGCGAATGTCCCACGGGCCTTTTTTATAGGCCAGGTCCACCCCCCACAAACGGTAATCCGCCTGCTTGGCCGGCTCAATATCACCGTCTGCATGCACTTCCTCTTCGGCGTTGAGGTCGGCATTCAGATAGGAAAAACCGAATTCCAGAGAAGATTTATGCACCAGCGCCAGACGACCGCCAAAGGATTTGTTGCCGTCATTATCCTTGCCGAAACCTTCCAGCTCCAGTTCATCCTCATCATGGCCAAAACGCGGGCCATTGCCCACAGCCAACGCATAAGTAAAGATGAAATCGCTGACCGGCAGGCCGCCGCGCAGCATGACGCCGACATCACTGGTCGGCTGCACGCCGCCATGACCAAAACCGGCCGGCATATTGACCGCCCTGTTGATCCAGCTCGGGTGCAGGCGCTCCTGGAACTGGCCGATCGGGCTCAGGAATTTACCAACAACCAGGGTCGCGTTGTCATGCAGAAGGAAGTTAAGCTGGGAATATTCCAGTGCAATTTCGGTGTCTCCGTCATCAGAGGTTTCGATTTCCAGTTCTGATTCAAACATGATCCAGTCTTGAAACTGGAAATGAAAGGCCGGGTTAAATTTGCCGGCAAGGAAACTGTCTTTTGCATCACCGGAGACGGCTTCAAAACCGACATCCGCATAACCGGCAATATGCCATTTCGTATCAGACTGGCCTTCCTTGACCGACGCCGCCTTGCGCAGGGCTCTGATTGACTTGATTTCACTGTCAAGTTTATCTTCCTTCACGGTGATGGTCTTTTCTTTCGCCTCAAGATTTTTCTTTAACTCCTGAAGCTCCTGTTTCAAAAGATCCATGCCGGAAATTTTCTTTTCAAGCTCTAAAACCTTTGTCTTGAGATCATCCGCAGTCTCCTGGGATTGGGCTGTGGTCATACTCACCAACACCATGCTGGTGAACAAGGGTGCATAAAGAATTTTCTTCTTCAATCGACTGTTCATTTTCTTCTCCTGTCTATGTAGAGAGACCAACATGAAATCCTCTTCAATCTCTTCATGGTCCCTTGCAACAGGTATATAACGGGGCGATCATATAAACATGACGCAGGTCAAGTTTTTGCCATCAGATAATGGGCTAACTTATTGATATATAACTATATTTTGCAAAACAGACCTAGACCGCAACCTCTATGAAGTTGCAGCCTGACAATTGATATTTCCCTCAAGAACGGGCAGATTTTATCCCGCGGGTCGCCCCGCTTAAGAGCTGTGAATATGGCGGATCAGCCAGCCACCTTTCTTGCTCTCCAAAATTGCCGTTCCCATCCCTTTCTTATTTTTCTTTTCGCCATCCAGCTCATACGTCAGTTCATAGTCATAAACCGCATAAGACAGCATATGCCCCTCCCCGACGCGAATGTTGCGGATGGCGTAATCCAACAGCTTGAATCTCTCGCTGCTGAATTCGGGTTTCAGGTGATTGTCCCGATAATCCCGCCACCCCCAGTTGGCGTGTTTTCCTTCAACGACGGAAAAACTGTTTCCGGTCAGAAAAGCGCCGATTTTTTCAATATCCCCCCTGCTGACCGCCTCGCCATACGCCGTCAAAACATTTTTTATTTTCCGGGCTTCCAGTGACGTGTTTGGTTTATATTCATGTTTGGCCTTGGTTTTATCCTTCATGTCATCCGCATGCTGCCCTTCGGAAATCCCCGCGGACGGGAACGCCAAAGATCCCAGAGCTATTACCAGAACCGGTATTGTTCCCTGCTTAATCATTGACATCCGCCTGACTCCCTTTTTTCTGATGTGCCCAGATTAATATTTTCCGGCGGCCATCATGTTGTGCACTTCAAAGGCCCCGCTCTGATAATAAGAAAGCCAGTAATAGCCTGTGCAGATGACCGCCAGCGCGCCCGTTACAATCATGAACCAGGCGGTAACTTTAAGCAGTCGGCTTTTTTCTTTTCCCGACCAGTGGAGGACGATCAGCCCCGCCGCCAGCAGGGCCACATCCAGAATGAAAGCCATATCGCCCCAAAAAACCATTGTTCCCTCCAATCATTTGCCGCTCCGCGACGCCAAAATGACATCGATCACAACCCTGTTACGAAGCAAAAGGCCCTACCCCTCAAAAAAAATGAGAAACCAGCAGGGTATCAAACTGGTTTCTCATTTCAGGGTTGTGCGTACACATTGCGCCTCCACGGGGCTTGTGAAAGCATCGCGCACATACAATATTACGAATAAAAAAAATCTACCCCTCAAAAATAATATTTCTGATTGAATGCAAACTTTTACCGCAGGAAAAATATAATCCTTAAGTCATAATCTTTGGGGGACGCGGGAGATATTTATTCAGCCAGACCAAACCTGCACTGCCGGAAAGCACGGACCCGATCAATATCGCCAGTTTACTAAATTCCGGGGCGCCGTTATAGGGAAAAGCCAACGTATTCAAAAACAGTCCCATGGTAAAACCGATACCGCCCAGTAACGCGACACCAAATATCTGCCGCCAGTTTATACTGTCGGCAAGACTGGCAAATCCAAATCGCTGCGCCAAAAATGCAAAAGTGAAAATGCCCAGTGGCTTGCCAATAACAAGCCCGCCAACAATCCCCAATGTAAGCGGTGATCCAATATGCTGAACTGAAATATCCGTCAGGGCGATCCCCGCATTAAAAAATGTAAACAGCGGCACAATCAGAAAGGCGACCCAGGGGTGCAGACCATCCTCAACAAACCGCAGCGGGTTATAGGCGCAGGGTTTAGTGACCCGCAAGGGAAGAGCCAATCCGACGGCGACCCCCGCCATGGTGGGATGGATGCCGGATTCCTGAAAAGTCGCCCATAAAATAAGGCCAATAACAAAATACAGCGAGATATGGGTGACGGCGAAATAATTCAGGATAAAAAGAGCGATAATAGCCAGAAGGGCGACAGCCAGGACACCTAATGTCACATGGGTTCCATAAAAAAATGCGATAATTAAAATGCCGCCCAGGTCATCAAATATCGCGAGCGCCGCCAGAAATAATTTTAATTCGATCGGCACACGTTTTCCTAACAGGGAGAGCACCCCGAGACTGAGGGCGATATCGGTCGCCGAAGGGATCGCCCAGCCCTCAATGAATTCCGGATGATTTCTATTGATCACCAGATAGATCGCCACAGGGACAATCATTCCGCCAAGGGCCGCGAATGCCGGTAGCATCATTTGTGAAAAACGGGAAAGATGACCCTCCAGAATTTCCCGTTTGAGTTCAAGGGATACCGCAAGAAAGAAAAATGCCATAAGACCTTCGTTGATCCAGACGACCAAGGGCTTTTCCGCGATAAATTCTCCGAAACGAATAGCGACACTTGTGTGATGGACCAGATCGTAAACAGACTTGACCGAAGTGTTGACCGCCAACAGGGCCGCGAGAAGAGCCCCGATCATCATGAAGCTTGCCCATTGGTCGGCGCTCGCCGACGCGCCGGATATGACGAAATGACGCTTACGCATCATTTCACCATACGTGACGTAAATCTAATAATGCGTTTTCCTCGTTGCCCCGTTTTAAAATTCACTCAAACTTCCTTCCCTCTCCTGTTGACCTTATGACGCGGAGCATACCCCGGGATCAATCTTTTTTTATCAAAAAATGAAAATATATTTCATCGATTCATCAGCGTTACCGCGTCGGAACTCATATCTTCAATATTAATCCCAGGGCCGGGTCAGTAACGCAACAGCTTACAGGTTAATATCGTTATGTCTTTTTTTCTTCTGAGGCATTCCAGCGTAAAAACAAGCGTTCCCCGGCAAAAACCAGTGCGATCGCCGCGACCGATACATAAAGGACCAGCATATCGGTTTGCGCCTTGATCATGAGGAAGGCCCCCAATACGACAACGTCCATCACGATTGCCGTCACCAGGACAAAGCTGTTGGCCTTGATTTCCTTGCGCAGATACCGCAACACGCCCCATTGGACGACAATATCCATCACGATATAGAAAATCACCCCGAGGGAAGCGATGCGGCTGAGATCAAAGAATATGGTGAGAAAAATCGCCACGACAATCGTATAGACCAGGGTATGTGTTTGAACATTGCCGGGCAGGCCAAAATGCCGGTGCGGCACCAGGCTCATATCGGTGAGCATGGCCAGCATCCGCGACACCGCAAAGGCGCTGGCGATAACGCCGGATACGGTGGCGACAATCGCCAGCAGGACCGTAAACCACAGACCAAAATCGCCAAACGCCGGGCGGGCGGCCTCGGCCAGGGCGAAATTTTTCGCTGTGATAATTTCAGGCAACGACAAATTCGCCGCCACCCCGAGGGCGACCAGAAAATACACAACGACGCACAGAATAATCGAAATGACAATGGCCCGCCCGACATTGCGATGCGGCTCCACGATTTCCGAGCCGCTGTTGGTGATGGTGGTAAAGCCCTTATAGGCGAGAATAGCCAGCGCCACCGCCGCCAGAAATCCGCCCGCGCCGGACGCCTGCGTCGAGGGAGCGGCAAAACTCTCAAAGGAAAATCCCGAAAGCCATAAGCCGGCAATGCCGAAGGCGGCGATCCCGCCGATCTTCAGGGTCGCCATTACCAGGGAAAACATGCCAATCATGCGGTTGCCGGAAATATTGATGACAAAGGCGAAAATCAACAGCCCGACCCCCAACGCCGGCACCAGCCAGCTTTCCCGATCCACCTCGAACAGCTGCAGGCTATATGTCCCGAAGGTTCGCGCCACCAGGCTTTCATTGATCACCATCGAAAAATACATCAGCAGCGCACTGGCCGCCGTGATCGCGCCCCTCCCGTACGCTTTTTGCAGGAACATGGCGATGCCGCCCGCGGACGGAAAGGCGTTTGACATTTTGACATAGGCATAGGCGCTAAATCCCGTCGCGACAGCCGCAGCGAGAAAGGCCAGCGGGAACCACCGGCCGCCCAGTTCGGCAATCTGACCGGTAAGGGCGAATATTCCGGCGCCTATAATCACGGCGGTGCCCATCGATACCGCCCCGACAAGGCTCAGACTGTTTTTCTTGTATTTTGTCGCATGATCATGTTCCATGGGGTGGGCGTCCTCCGCTTTGGTTTATGAAGATAAAAGTTTCGGCAGAAAAGCTGGAACCTGCGCCGCATAAATATCCCAGGCTTCGCCAAATGTTTTTCGCGAATCCTCTTCCTCCTTCCGGGCCAGCCGAAGATACATATAAACCAAAACGGGAAACATAATCAACGTCAGAAGGGTCGGCCACTGCAGCAAGAAGCCGAACATGATCATGACAAAGCCGATATATTGCGGGTGCCTGACCCGCGCATATATGCCGGTGACCGCGAGCTTGCGGGCCTTCTGCGCCTGATAGAGAATATTCCAGGCCGAAGACAGAAGGACAAAACCGCCCAGAATAAAGACATAACTCGCGATGTGAAGCGGGTCAAAATGCGGGTTGCCCTCGAAGCCGAAAAGGGCATGCAGCAGGTGACCATTCTCATGGGCGAGGAAATCTATGCCGGGGTAATTTTCCGACAGCCAGCCCGCGAGGAAATAAATCGTCAGCGGATAGCCATACATCTCGGCGAACAAGGCCACAACAAATGCTGAGAAGGCGCCGAAGGAGCGCCAGTCTCTTTTTGTTTGCGGTTTGGTAAAACTAAAGGCGAAGATGATGAAAACCGCCGAATTTATCAGAACCAGAGTCCACAAGCCATATGAGGCGCCTGCATCATGCTCCATCACCTGCCCCCTTCCCTGTCATGATTATGGCCATGGCCGCCGTGATGCATGAAGATATGAATCACGGGACACAGCAATAATATCAGCCACGGCAGGAACTGCAGCGTATGCGCCGTATGCTCGGTCACAAGATAGAAGGTGATAAACCCCAGAAAGACGATTGCGACCAGTCCGTTGCGGCTAAACCACCAGCTGCCCCGTTTTTCGGGTCTGTGAAAATGATCATGTTCCTGGTCCATTTTATGGCCTCCTGTTGAAAGGCGACAATAAGCGCGCAATCTCAATGTTTATGCTTGTGTTCCGATTTTTTTGCTTCAGGATTAGGCATCTCATGTTTCATCTTTCCATGCATCATTTTCATTTCATTCATGGATTTGGTCATCGCCTGATGCAATTTCATCAATTGTGATTTTTCGGGAGATGCTTCCATGTCGTTCACAATATCGGCCATTTTTAAATGCATCTTCTCCATATTCTTCATCATTGAAGGCATATCGTGATCCATCATATTTTTCATGTCGTGCTTCATGTCGCCCTGCATGGCGTGATTATGCCCGTCCTGTTTTCCAGAGTCGGCGGCGGCAAGCCCACGCATCGGAAAAGCGAGCGCCATAATCAAAGCGACAGTAGTCAAAGATTTATTCATTGTTTTCCACTCCATCCATAGTCAGGGTTAAAAATCCGGTTATCGCCTTGTTACGTTGTAAAACAACCTCCCCCTCATATCTTTTGTCCGATGCGAAAAGATTTTCGACATGCTTCGGAAAGGCCCCTATCCATTAGCCTTAACGTTATGAAATTATATCAGCCAGCTTTTTGCGCGCCCGATAGATCCGGGTTTCGACGGTTTTTTGCGAAACCCCCAATATCCCGGCGCACTCTTCCTGGGACATGTCTTCCAATACACACATAATCAGGGGGGTCTTGAGCTTCTCCGGCAATTCCGCCACCGCCGCGGCAAGCTCTTCCAGTTCCCTTTTTCCCGCGAGCATATGTTCCGGATCCCCCCTGTCGTCGGCAAGATTTTCCAGAAAACTCACGTCATCGCCCGTCTTGTCGAAGGCGGAAAAGGGCAAAATACGGCGCAACGCTTTCTTGCGTCCCCAGTCCCGACATTTATTCAGGGCAATCTGAAAAGCCCAGGTGGAAAATTTCCGCTTTGGATCATACAGGTGAATTTTCTGATATATGTTGATAAAGCTTTCCTGCAGAAGATCATAGGCCTCGTCACGGTCGGCAACATAACGGCAAATGAAGGAATATAGCCGGGCCTTGTAACGTGACATGAGTTCGTCAAACGCCTCACGGCGGCCTTCCTTCATCCAAAGGGCAAGCGTTTCATCACTTGCCTGATCGTCAAAGTTCATGCATGGCATCCGCTACATAATTGTCGAATTTTTGAACCTGTCCCGCATCAAGCAGTTCTCTCATTTCAAACAAATGTATAATCGTCACTTTTTGAAGCTGCCCCATGGCGGCATGCACCTTTTCGAGGGCGGCCTGGACTTCCGGCGTATAGGCCTTTTCCTTTGTCATAATGTCGCCGAGCTCCATATTGGCCCGGCGGATTTCATTCTCGTAAAAGGCGCGCTGTTTGGCGAATTTTTTCTCAATCGGAATCAATTTATTCAGTTGTTCCGGTGTCAGATTCAACATCTCGTGAAAATGCGGATGGGAATTTTCAGGGGGTTCATTTTTATTGCCGCTGGCCAATGTCCCGAGGAAAATCCCCCCGGCAATCAGAATGACGAAAAAAGCCGAGGCAAGAACAACACGTTTGCTTGTTGTCATTTCCGGGGGACCAATAATGTTGAGGGCAATTGCGCATGTTGCGCGCTGAACACGTCAAGGCCCAATTCATCCGCCCGGGAAGCCCCGTCCAGCCGATCCACCGGAGCCATTTGAAGCCCTAAAAAAACGCTGACAATCAATGTGGAAGCCACCGCCCCTATGCCCATGGACGGGGGCATGCCAAGCCATTCCTCGATCAAATATCTTAATTTAATACGGTCATTTTTTTTTGAAAACATCCGTCTTTTGACATCATTCTCAACATGATCAAGATCGGCCGCAAAAGTGATCTTCGAATATTGCTTCAATTGATGATCGATATTTTTGTTCATGGTTATCCTTTTTGTTCCCAAAACAGTATTCTTCGCGATACCTGGGTAAGCTTCCCTATATGATATATAACTCTTATACGCGTGACAATATTCAATCCCTCATAATATTTGACCTTAATTTTATATCTTGATCAAAAGCATGAGGTCTTTTCGATGGGTCTGGCGGGACAGGAAAATATGGTGGGACAGGAAAAAATGAAAATTACAACATTTACAACATTGAGGAACGCTGTTTAGGCTTAATTTCTTTCCCATCCCGCATAGTGATACGCAATGGCGAATAAATTCCCTCAAAAAAAAGAGAGGCCGGCTCAAAGGGTTAAGCGCCGGCCCCGTCAAAGTTCTGTATAGGGTAGGGAGGAAGGGAAGAAATCCCTATACATAAAATATTACGAATGGTGATTCCTTACCCCTCAAAAATATTGAGATGGTTATGTATTTTCCCGCGGACGGAAAATGCGATGGTACGGCGTCATTTAATCTGAGGGAAAAAGAAATATTTATCGTATTAAAAATCAAGAGCCGAATGTTATCATATTATTATATATAGGGAATAAATAATGGAAATCATCCCCAACTGGCACCCTTTGCTGGTACATTTCACGATCGCTTTATATGCTGTCGCGGCGCTTCTTTTTGTCGCGGGATATATTGTCGCGCCACAGGGATGGAAAGAGAAACTGACGGCGGCGGCCTATGTAAACCTGTGGCTGGGGGCTGTGATTACCGTGCTTACCGTTGCCGCCGGCGTATATGCCTATAATACGGTTGGCCATGACGCCCCCTCCCATCTTGCGATGACGGATCATAAGAACTGGGCGCTGGCGACTGCCGGATTTTTCTGGAGTGTGGCGCTTTGGTCAGTATATAATTATCGCACAGCCAAGGCCATAAGCTTGTATTTTGTCATCGCCATGCTGGTCGGCGCCGGTCTGGTGGGCGTGACCGGATTTAAGGGCGGTGAAGTCGTCTATCGTTATGGCCTCGGGGTCATGTCCCTGCCGAAGGTCGAGGGCGAAGGCCACAGCCACAGTCACGAGGACGGCGCCGCCCATGATCACGGCGCGCCCGTCGCCGCTGAACCCCATGATGACAGCGGCGCGGAGCCGCATGGCCATGATGAAGAGGTTCCGCCAGGCCCGGGCGAGCCCAAAACAGATGACGGCCATGACCATGATCATTAGGTCCTGACCCTAGGTCAAAATACATCATATAAGGTGGAATTTTTGGCGGTCATTACAGGGAGTCTTCCCGATGAACAGGAATCTTGCATCGTGTAAAGTGCGTAAATTATTTAAGGCTACGGGTGACGCACGGCATGTCTCCCTTAACATGAGACTGCCGGGCCTGTTCATCGCCATAATTTCCCTGTCGGCATGTGGCGGCGCAGGAGCCAGCTTTCCGATGTGGGATGACCATCCGGCGAATCCCGTGTCCGTGCAGGCTGCTTTGCCGCCGCAACCGGACACGCTGATGTCCCCCCCGGTTAAATCTCCTGAACGTAATCAAAAGCAGGAGGAGAACCGTCATGACCACTAGAGGGACTCCCCGCGTCATAAAGGGTTTGCTTGTCTGTGTTGCGCTGATCGCGTTGGCCGGGTGCGCCGCCATAGAACCCCAAAAAGGTTTTGACGAGATAAAAAGGTCGGTGAATGACCGTGTCGGACAGCAGGTTTACTGGAAAACCGGCGGCCCGGAAGATCAGCAGGTTGCGAAACGGGTGAAGATGTTGCTGCAAGGGCGGATGCACCTTGATGAAGTTATTCAGGTCGCCTTGCTCAATAATCCGGATCTCCAGGCAATCTATGAAGATCTGGGTATCGCCCAAGCGTCGCTGGTTCAGGCGGGGTTGCTGTCCAATCCCGTTTTCAGCGGGGCGCTGCGCTTTGTCGGGGGCGGGGAAAGTCCGACACTGGATATTGATGTCTCCCAGGATTTTTTGAACATCCTGACCCTGCCGATCCGCAAGAAGCTCGCCTATCTTGAGTTCGAAGCCGCCAAATTGCGCGTAACGGGCGCGGTCATTGATCTTGCCGCCGATGTGCGGCGGGCCTATTATGACGCCCAGGCCAATGAACAGGCGGTCGAAATGATGCGGCAGGTTGTCGCCGCCACCGGCGCGATGTTGACCTCGGCGCGGAAATTACATGAGGCCGGTAACATCAATGACCTGGCGCTGGACCGCCAGCAGGCCATTCACGAAGAGGCCCGTTTGCTCCTGGCTGATGTGGAAACGGCTCTGATGTTAGACCGGGAACGATTGAACAGCCTTATGGGGCTTTGGGGAAGCGATGTCGTCTGGACAATGTCGGCCCGGCTTCCCGACCTGCCGGCGGAATATTTTGACACACAGGATTTTGAAAAGCGCGTTATTGAGAAAAATCTTGACCTGGCCGCCACCCGATTGCAGATCGAAGGGCTGACCAAACGGCTTGGCCTGGTGAAGGCGACCTCTTTCATTCCGGATCTTGAGCTGGGCTATTCGGGGGAGCGTGAAGACGGAGTTTGGGGCAATGGTCCGGCGATCAGCCTGCAAATCCCGATTTTTGATATGAGACAGGCCAAGCGTTTCAGGGTTGTTTCAGCATTGCGCAAGGCCCAGTGGCAGTATATGGCCCGGGCGATCGAGCTTCGGGCGATGAGCCGAAGCGCCGCCATAGACCTGCGACAATCCCGGGCAAAGGTTGACCATCTTTTGAAGGTTTTGCTGCCGCTGCGTCAACGTATCCTTGATGGGGCCATGCTGGAATTCAACGCCATGCAGATGGGGGTGTTCAGGCTGTTGGAGGATCAACGTCGCCAGATTGAAACCGGCCGGGATTATATTTCGGCATTGCAGGAATACTGGCTTTCCCGGGCCAATCTTGAGCAGTTGTTAAGCGGACGCCAGGCGGGATCTTCTCTGGGGCGCGACGGCAAGACCACACTGCAGATGGATATGGGGGAAGACAACAGAGGGCATTAATGATGAAAAGACGTGATGTATTGACGGCCGGCGGGTTATCCGTTGGCGCGGCCCTGTTATCATCAGGACCGACACAGGCTGAAGCGCAAAAGACGACTTCTTCATATGGTGAAAAACAGTGGAATGATTCCTATAGTGGCGGACCGGAAGATATAAAACCGCTGGCGCCCGGATTGCCGGGACGGGATTATACCCCTGTCGTCGTTCCGAATGGACAGACATTGCCCTTTAAAATCGTCGAGGGGGTAAAAGTCATTCATTTGATTGCGGAAAAAGTGGAACATGAATTTGCCCCTGGCCTGAAGGCGCATTGCTGGGGCTATAACGGCAGGGTCAACAGCACGGTCATTGAAGCGGTTGAAGGTGAGCGGATCCGGATTTATGTCACCAACAGGCTTGATGTGCCGACCTCGGTTCATTGGCACGGCATATATCTGCCCAATGGCATGGACGGGGTCAGCGGGGTGACCCAAAGGCCGATCCCGCCCCATGAGACGTTTAAATATGAATGGACCATTCGCCAGCACGGCACTTTCATGTATCATTCGCATTTTGACACTATGACCCAGGAAGGCATGGGCCTGACCGGCATGTTCATCATTCATCCGCGCAATCCGGCCGATGATCAAAGGGTGGACCGGGACTTTGTCCTGATTTCCAATGAATATCGCATAGACCCGGGAACCTACAGGCCGAACCCCAATGAAATGACGGATTTTAACGTTCTGACATTTAACGGCCGGGCCTTTCCCGGCACGGCGCCGCTGGTGGTCAAAAAAGGCCAGCGCGTGCGCATTCGGTTCGGTAATCTGAGCCAGATGGATCATCATCCCATTCATTTGCATGGCTATAAATTTAAAGTGACCGCCACCGATGGCGAACGGATTCCCTTGTCGGCCCAATGGCCGGAAACCACGGTTCTTGTCGCGGTCGGCCAAACCCGGGATGTTGAGTTTATCGCCGATGCGCCGGGGGACTGGGTCATGCACTGTCATATGACCCACCATATGATGAACCAAATGGGCCACGAAATGCCCAATATGATCGGCGTGGAGACAAGTGAAATTGATTCAATGGTCCGGCCGATGTTGCCCGGATATATGACCATGGGCCAGGATGGCATGGGCAGCATGGCCTACATGAGCATGCCCGTGCCGGAAAACAGCATTCCGATGGGATCCGTTCAACTGCAATTTGGCAAGTCCACCGTGGGCGGCATGTTCACCGTGGTCAAGGTGCGCGAGAATCTCGACAGCTATGATGATCCGGGATGGTATGACAACCCGGAAGGGACCGTGGCCGATGTGGCGTCCGTGGGCGAGATGCGCCGCGATGGTGTTGATCCGGGAGTATAATTCATTTCAACAGGGTCATAGGCTGGCGAGTGGTGAGCCGCTATTTCAACGGCTGCCGTCAAATATTACATGCGGTGTTCTTTATATCTGATCCCGTTGGCCACTTGCAGTTCCCTGATATATTTAATGATCTGGCGAACGTCATTTTCCGCGACATGTTTCTGGGCTGGCATATCGCCAAACCGCCAGTGATGTTGTTTTGTTCCCTGGTCAACAGCCATATAAAAAGACCGGTCCGCATGGTGGCCGGGATTATAAATATTATGCACCAGCGGCGGTCCCTGGTCTGTTCCAGTTGCATTGATTCCGTGGCATGACGCGCAATTGGCGTTAAATATCATTTCCCCCTTTTGGGCCTGAGGGGATAAAGCCGGGATGTTTATATCTTTGTCATCGTTGGATCCGGGCTGCATGTCGGCAAATATCAAAACATATCCGGCGCCGACAACCAGAGCGGTCATGATAATATTACTTGCTTTAAACTTCATTTTATTGACCTTGGGGGCACTTAAATTCAAACAGGAAGAAACATCGAACCGTTTTTGGTCGTTCGTATGATTTACAGTCTCTTAGGGTCTGTTGACAATTAATACGATGATAATTTTATGTTCCCTCAATATTTTCAACCCGAAACAGGGTTAAAGATATTGCCGGCCGCACAATATCGGCTTTTGCCGACCATTGTCGCGATAACCACCCGCCACCCGAAATGGTGCGTCGTAAAAAAATTTCCCGGCGGCAACCGTTCTTCTTTTTTCTGATTTTAACTTGGCACTCCTGCCCCTGATCGCGGCGGCGGCAATTCCCGCAGAAAACATGCCCGCAGAAAACAACGACGCCCCCCGGTCCGGCGTCGTGAAGGCCTTTTTAAAATCTTGAAACCCGTACTCGCCGAGCCGATATTTACCTGATGCCGCGGCGTACGACTGAGCCCCCAAGAAAGGTCGATTTCGCAAATAGCTCAAAAACACCAAAAAATACTTGCAAGTAAATACTTACTTATTTATGGTGCCGGGTATGAATAAAATGATCCAAGAGCCGCAGACAAGGAAGCCCACCGATGTGCGCAAGCGCGAAATCATCGATGCTGCCCTGGGCATTCTTGCTCACAACGGGGCGAGGTCTTTTACAGCCAAGAATATTGCTGCCGAAGTCGGTATCACGTCGGGCGCCATTTTTAGGCACTTCGAAAGCATGGAGGCGATTGTCGTCGATGTCGTCGCGCAGATCGAAGCGACCACCAGCCAGGATTTTCCGTTAGGGATTGAGGACCCGCTTGAACGTCTGAAGATCTTTTTCCTCAATCGAACCCGAACCATCCTGACTCATCCGAACATCTCCCGCCTCCTTCTTTCTGACCATCTGGATCAGGTTGGCGGCGGTGTTGCCGCCAAAACGTTAACAAACATCAAGAGCCGGACGCGAAAGTTCATTGACTCCTGCATAGTTGAGACCGCGCAGGCGCTGCCGTCTGGGCCCGATACGGGTGCCCGTGTCGATACGGACGTCGCCAGAATCATCGTCATCGGAGCCATCCTGTCAATGTCCCACAGCAATACGCGGGTTGTGAGCGAAACAAAAAGCCCGCAACTGGCCGCAAGCGTGTGGCGCGTTATCGAGCAGATGCTCCGGATACCGCGCCCGCCGAGCAAATAATCCGGTCTCCCGAAGAGGACATTTCGCCGACCACCGGAAGAAGACAATTATTTTTTATGGAAGAATTCATGATGATCAAGGGCGAAACAGCCCCAAAAGGAGAAAAAAGATGAAGAGAAAGTTAGAAAAACTGTTGCTGTCTCTGGCAATATCCCTGGGTACCGGGCTGCTGCTTCCCGGGCAGGCCTTTGCCCATTGCGACACCCTCGACGGGCCCGTGGTCGCCGAGGCCCGAACCGCTTTGGCTCAGGGGAATATCACCCCGGTCCTCAAGTGGATCTCTGCCGATGATGAGAAGGCTGTTCGTGCGGCCTTTAGCCAAACCCTCGTGGTGCGCAAGCAGAGCCCCGAGGCCCAGAAACTGGCTGACATGTATTTCTTTGAAACCCTGGTGCGCATCCACCGTGCCGGCGAAGGGGCGCCCTATACCGGCCTGAAACCGGGCGCCGCCATTGACCCGGCCGTTGCGCTTGCCGACCAGGCTTTGGCAACCGATTCGGTCGACAAACTTGTCGAAGTTCTGACCGGCGCCTTGACCAATGGCATTCACCAGCGGTTCACCCGGACCTCTGAAAATCAGAAGCATGCGAAAGACAGCGTGGCCGCAGGCCGTGAGTTTGTCGAGTCTTATGTGGTTCTTACACATTATGTGGAAGGTCTGCATGGCCTGATCAAAAACAATGCCGCCCATCACGGCGAAGCCAGTGTCTCAACCAAAGACGATGCCCATTGATATCTGACGGCATGCTGTGACCTAACCATAGCACGGCATGCTGTCGCTCTCTTCGAAGAGAAAGGCCACATATTGAGGGTAGGTCAAGATGGCTATCATTATGGCCATCGCCTCAATGGACTATACAAGCGTCAACCCGCGCAGCATGACAGTTTGGTCACGTCTTTGCCGAAACTTTGCGCCGCCAGTTTGAGGCCCTCAACCGTTGTCAGATAGGGAAATATCGTCTCCCCGAGCGCCTTGGTCGTCATGCCATGCTTGATGGCCAGAACCGCCGTCTGGATGCTGTCCGACCCCTCCGGCGCGATGATTTGCGCCCCCAGCAACCGGTCTGTTTTCACATCGGCGACAAGCTTGATCAATCCACGCACATCCCGCGCCGCCAGCGCGCGGGGCAATTGATCGAGGGGCAGGACAGATATCTTTGTGTCAAAACCGGCGGATTTGGCCGCTGCTTCACTGAGGCCAACGCCGGCGATCTGCGGATCGGTAAAGACAACCCAGGGCATGGCCCTATTGTCATACACCAGACTGTCGCCGTTCAGGGCATTGAGCGCCGCCAGTTTCGCCCCATAAGCCGCCATATAGACGAACTGGTCCCGACCCGTGACATCGCCCGCAGCGTAAACACCGGGCTTTGTCGTCCGCAGATGATCGTCAACAAGGATCCCGCCATTTGGCAGCATGTCAATCCCGGCTTCCTGCAAACCAAGGCCCTTTGTATTTGGGGTTCGTCCCGTTGTGAGGAGGATATGATCGGCAGAAATTATCTCAGTTTTACCGCCCTGCTCAATATTTAAAGCGATACCATCGCCTGACGTTTTGATTTCGCGATAGGTAAGGCCGGTGCGAACGGTGATCCCCTCATCTTCGAAAAAACCGGTCAAGGCGCGCGCAATCTCCGGCTCCGCTTCGGGAAGAAGCCGGCTGCGGGTGACAAGCGTCACCTTGACGCCGGCGCGGGCGAACATTTGCGCCAGTTCGCAGCCGATATAGCCGCCTCCGAGAACCATGATGGACCGGGGGAGCTCGTCGAGTTCGAGCGCTGTCGTGCTGGTGAGCCAGGGAACGCTAGCCAGTCCCGGAATATCCGGCAGGGCCGGTGACGAGCCCGTCGCCACGATAATCTTGTCGGCCGAAATCCCGGCGCCGTTAAATTCTACGCCTGTGCTGGTGATACGAGCCGCGCCTTCAAGGTAGGAAACGCCTTTATATTCCGGCAGCAAGTCAATATATTTCTTTTGCCGTAACGTCGCGACCAATTCATCTTTCGCCGCAATGACCCGGCCCCAGTTGTTGATCTGCGCGTCGCCCGAAATTCCGGCGAAACGATCCGCAGCGCGGGCGCCGTGAAGCGCCTCAGCCATGCGGATCATGGTTTTGGACGGCACACAGCCGACATTGACACAGGTGCCGCCGATCGCGCCATGACCGATCAGGGGGACCTGCGCGCCTTGGTCCGCCGCCGTTATGGCGGCCGAAAAACCGGCGGAGCCGGCGCCGATTACGGCGATGTCATAATCGCTATTGGACGCACAGCATTCTGACATCTTCATGTCTCCGTTCAAAATAATTTAATTGATTTCAGCTTCTATCTGGCGGGCCGGATAACCGGCATTGGTTGATGCGGCGGCAATTGCCTCTGGCGTCGCAATTGTCGCGTCGAAGGTAACCGTTGCGGTTTTTGCCTCAAAATCAGTCTTTACTTCTCCAACACCTTCAACCTTCTCCATGGCTTTGCGCACCGTAATCGGGCACATGGCACAGGTCATTTTATCAATTGCAAAGGTAAGTGTCTGCTGGTCCGTTTTTGCCTTTGCAACAACAGTTTCAGCACCTGCGGATGATGTTGTGATCGCGCTCAATCCCGTCAAACCCAACGCAAAAACCGCTAAAGTGATTGTAAGTATATTTTTCATATCTATTCTCCTAATAAAAAAGCGGCGCCCAAAAATCGATCGTGGCGGCCAATAGAACAAGGCCCGTTGCAATCCACAGGGCTGCTTTGGTGATCCGGCCTGAATTCGGGCGGGCGCAATAAGAACCTTCTTCACAGACTTTTTTTGGTTTAAAATAAACCTGCCAGAACCCGAGACCCAGAAAAACAAGGGTTACGGCGATAAAGTATGGTTTATAGGGCTCGAGCATGGTCAGATTGCCAATCCATGCGCCGCTCACCCCGAGCGTCAACAACACCAGAGGAGCGATACAACAAGAGGAGGCCAGAATGGCGCCAATAACACTGCCGGCGGCAACCAAACGTTTCTTTGTTTCGGCGGCGTTCTGTGTTTCTTCAATAGTCAACTGTATGATCTCCTGGGTTATTTTCTTCAGTCACTCAAGTTCAAAAATAGTTTCTCTTGACTTTCATGCAATAAGGATAAACCCTGTAGGAACTACAGACTCAAGAGATTTTTTATGAGCTCACAAAAACGTGAATTTACCATCGGTACTTTGTCAAAATATTCCGGCGTGAATATTGAAACGATCCGCTACTATGAACGGATCGGGATTATGCCGTCTCCGCCGCGTAGTGGCGGTGGTTACCGTCTGTATAATGAAAGCCACCAACGCCGGTTATCCTTCATCTGCCGGAGCCGGCAACTCGGGTTCACCCTGGATGAAATACGGAATCTTCTGACCCTTGTTGATGATAAATCCTACACCTGTGCGCAGGTACAGGATTTGACGCTTGAACATCTTGAAAACACACGCAAGAAGATTATTGACCTGCAAAAGCTTGAGGTTGTTCTTGATGAAATGGCCTCACAATGTGACGGCGGTCTCGTTCCGGACTGCCCGGTGATTGACGCCTTGTTTGAAGAGCCATTATCCCCCCGCGACTAACTCATATTGCGCCATGGCATTATTTGGTCCAAGACGAATATTCTTGAAAATATCCCTGCTGTAAAAAACTTTTTTCCTCTTGATCTGGAGCTGACTCCACACATTATACTGAATTTATTCAATATCCAGATAAGGACGTATAATGATAAGCAAGTATCTTTGGAAAGTTATCACAATCGCTTTCCCCGCCTGGCTTTTCTTAACAGGTAGCCTATTCGCCCATGATCCGGTTTTTAGTCCCGGACCCCATGTTTTATTCAAGGACGGGGTCGAAATTCACGCCGGCGCCTCCCGTGACAAACAGGATAACGCCACCGAAGACGAACAAAGCCTGGCCTTTAAATATGGTCTGACCGGCGACTGGGTTGCCGGCGTTGAAATACCTTACGAGAGGTCTAAAGATGAACTTGCAACGCAAAAGGGTGTTGGTGATATAACGTTATCAACCAAATACCGCTTTTGGCGCAAGGATACGATGGGCGCACAGGAATCGGCTGCGGTATTGCTTAAGCTAAAACCCGATTCATCCGGAGCAGAAGTAAGTACAGACACTACTGACTTAATGTTGGGCTTTACCTATGGCTATGAAAGCCTGAAATGGTATCGATGGGCCAGTATGCGTTATCGTTTCAATCAAGACAGGGGCGACTTGCAACGCGGCGACCGTCTGTTCGTCGATATGGCGATCGGGTACCGGCCCCAAGTGCATGATTACCGTGCGGCTGATACCGTGCTGATTCTTGAATTGAATGGCGAGATTCGCGAGCGTAATGCATTGAACGGCGTCGATATTAATGCTTCCGGCGGCAATCAATGGTTTGTCTCTCCCGGCGTCTTGTGGACGTTGAGGAATTTTGCCGTAAAAGCGGGGGTGCAAATCCCGATCTATTCAAATCTTAACGGCAATCAGCCGCGTTCGGATTATCGCGCCAGCCTGGAACTGGAATGGCATTTATAAATTACGAAAGGATTAAGTGATGAAAAAGATACTTATGTTGGTGTTGGCCGTTTCTTCCCTGGGCTGGACGACCTCCGCCTTCTCGGCCGAGGCGCATTATAAAATCAGGGCCGATGGTTTGGCCTGCTCCTATTGCGCGTACGGTATTGAGAAAAAATTCATGAAAATACAGGGCGTGACACATTTCGATATTGACCTGAAAAAAGGCCTGGTGCTCGTTACCGGTGACGAAAACCTCGTTTTGAAAGAGCAACAGCTGAAAAAACTGTTTAACGATGCCGGTTTTACCTTCCGCAAGATAGAGGAAGTGAAAATCAGGTAATCAGGACCACCAGAAGCCCGCCAGACCCTGCTCACGACAATGTGACTTGATCTGGAGTTAACTCCATATATTAAACTGTTCAGATTGAAAAAACCTATAAAATTACGGGAGCAATATATGCGCGACCAGGCTCAAAATACCACCGCCACAGATAACAGGGAAACCGGTCTGACGTGGCTGGCCCTGTTTACCACGACCGGAACCCTGGTTTGTTGCGCCTTGCCGATCGCGCTGGTCACCCTGGGCATGGGGGCGACCGTGGCGTCCCTGGTCGGCGCCCTGCCCTTTCTGGTGACCCTGAGTCAGCATAAAATCCTAGTTTTCGCGATTTCGGGCGCAATGCTCGCCCTGTCTGCCTGGATACTCTACCGCCCCGGACGCGCCTGCCCCGCCGATCCCGAACTCGGCGCCCTGTGCCACAGATCGAAAGTCTGGAACCGGCGGATTTACTGGTTTTCCGTTGTCTTATGGGGCATAGGGTTTTTTGCCGCTTTTCTGGCGCTGCCCCTTCAGATATGGCTCGAAACTTAAAATTAAAAGGAAATATCATGAAAAAATTATATTTGATCACCGTTATCCTGTTTTTCTTCAGCAATGCGGCCTTTGCCCAGGAAAGTCATTACACCTTACAGGTAGATGGTTTGGTCTGCCCGTTCTGTGAATATAATATTGAAAAAAAAGTCAGTCAGCTTGACGGCGTCACTGGCGTCAAGGCCAACCTCAAAGACGGTGTGGTATCCGTGAATGTCGCCGATGGCGCAGCCTTGCCGGAAGCCGCCGTCCGCAAGGCGATCACCGATGCCGGCTTTACCCTGAAGTCCATTGACAAACACCAATAGGCCGAAAGGGATAAGTATGACAAAATATCGCATGATGCTTCCCCTCGCCTGCCTCTGGATGGTTCCGGCGCCAGCATCAGCGGCGCCGATCACCTTCAATACCGCCCTGCCGGTGGCCAAAGACGCCTTCATCAATCGGGCGCAGGTCATCCTCCGCCGGTTTAAAAAGGACAGCAGCCCCCGTGACCGGCGTCAGGAGGTAAACGGCGTGGTTTCCGTTCTGGGCTACGGCGTCACCCCCAGGCTGGCCATTTTCGCCGCCCTTCCCTATCTGGATAAATCCCTGTCTCTGTCCATGGCGGACAGCCGTGTCTCCCGCTCCAGCAGCGGAATTAGTGACCTGAAACTGTTCGGACGATACACCTTGATCCAGAAAGACATGCGCAGCAGGACATTCCGGGTTGCGGCATTTGGCGGCGTCAAAGCCCCGACCGGCCAGAACAGCGAAGCCGATGTGTTGGGAAAGCTGCCGCCGCCCCTGCAATCCGGCACGGGCTCGTGGGATAAGTTTGGCGGCATTGTCGTGACCTATCAGACGTTGCCGTTTCAGATTGATGGCCAGGTGAGTTACCGGCATAATGGCGCCGCCAACAACTTTCAGGCCGGCGACGAATATCGCGCGGACCTGTCCCTGCAATATCGGTTCCTGCCCCGAACGTTGACGGGGGAGACAACAGGTTTTCTCTATGGTGTATTGGAAACCACCCTGATCAATCAGCAGGAAAACCGGCTGTTTGGGACAGGGGACCAGAACTCGGGCGGCGCGACAGTTTTTATCACGCCGGGACTCCAGTATGTCACCCGAAAATGGATATTGGAAACCGCCGTGCAATTGCCTCTTGTGCAAAACCTCAATGGCGACGCCCTCAGAAGCGATTATATCGTCACCACCGGCTTTCGGGTTAATTTTTAAGACATTATGATGAGAGCATTTGAAAATGTCTCCTGAAACAACGCCAAAAGAACTGACCATTGAATTGATTACGGCATCATCCTGCAAAGCCTGTGTCACCATCAAGGAGCGCCTGACAGCAGTCATCAGCGAGGTTGACCAGACACGGATCAATTTCCGAGAAATAGATGTGTTGGAGGCGTTTGATTACGCCGTGGAGCTCGGCGTGCTCAGCACACCCGCCATCGTCATTGACGGCAAGCTTGTTTTTTCATCGGCCCCGTCCCTGAAAAGGCTGCGCAACGAGTTGCGTCAACGTCTGGAAAAGCTCGCCCCATGAATGAAATGATGCAACAGGCCAATCTGATGGGTCTTGGCGCGGCTTTTGTCACCGGATTTCTGTTCAGCCTTACCCCGGCGGCCTTTGTCACCGTGCCGGTGATCGTGGCCTATGTCACCAGGGCCCGCGAAATGCGTGAGGCCATCATTTTCGGCGGCGCTTTTGTCTTCAGCATATTTCTGACGCACAGTGTCCTTGGCGGTGCTGTGGCCTTTGGCGGCGGCAGTTTAGAAAATTACCTTGGAAACCAGTGGAATTTGCTCCTGGGACCGCTACTTGTTTTTCTCGGACTTGTCTGGGCCGGATGGCTCAGAATATCATTTCCCTGGTTTTCGGTGAAGGGCAAGCGGGTGGCGACGGCTTGGGGCGCCTTTCTGTTAGGCATTCCTTTTTCCGTCGGCATCTGTCCGGCCTGCGCCCCGGGATTGCTGATCGCCCTGTCGGCCAGCGCCGCCATTGGTTCGATGCCTTACGGCGCCCTCTTGCTCTTTATGTTCGCCATCGGCCGGTCGGTTCCGATTATCATCGGCGCCTTGAGCATGGGCTGGCTTGAATCCCTGAAACCTTTCATGAAATGGCGGCGCGGATTGGAAACAGGCGGCGGTTTCACCATGGTGGGTATTGGTCTATACTTGCTGATTAAATATTTTTACGTTACCTGAAGGATTTCTGGCATGTATCAAATCGGCGAAGTGAGCAAACGGCTTGGTATCAGTATGGATACGCTGCGCTATTATGAAAAGATCGGCCTGCTGCCTCGCATCCACAGGAAACCCTCCGGGTTGCGGCTCTATAATAAAAAAGATATTTCCCGGATAAAATTCATCAAACGCTCTCAGCACATGGGCTTCAGCCTTGACGAAATAAAAAAGCTGCTGCAATTCCGTGAAGCGCCCCAAAAAGCGAAACCCGAAATCCGGCAGTTAGCCGGCAAAAAGCTGCAGGACATAGAAAGTCACCTGGATGATTTAAAACTGCTTCAGAATGAATTCCGGCTTCTGATCAACCTGTGCGCCGAGGACAAAGAGAACTGCCCGATCCTGGAAGCCATGGATGATGAAAAGCCATAAATCATAACTATTTGATGAAGCCCCCTTAATCTTTACCCCCGGTCAGCCTTCAGCAGGGTGGGTCTTTGCGCGGGCGTTTCGGCTTCGGATATAGATCGAAGCGGCCATGATCAGGATGACCGCCTGCAAGATCAGACCTTCCCAAGTCGGAAAAAGGCCCAGCCATTCCATGGAGGGGAACGGCATCAGGCCAGCATTTTTTACACCCCCTTGAAATAAGTCGTGAGGAGGCTTTCATATTAAATAACTCCTCCCAAGTGGCTATTTATGAGTTTACGACCTAAAAGTATTTTGTTTGCGAAACTGACTGGGGGAATGTCAAAATGCTTGCGGAAGACCGAGGTAAAGTTGGCGGGTTCGGAATATCCGGCCCGGTCGGTAATCTCATTTATCGGCAGGGCTGAATTTTACAGAAGATGCAGGGCAATATGAATATGGCTCATGCCCTGTTCGCTACAGTTGCTAAAAAGCATATTTGGCCGACATCTGGATACGATGCATATCGCCATTCAAGCCGCTTTCTATGGTTCGCTTGGCATAGAGATATTCCCCGCCAAAGGTGACTTTCGGAACCGGCGAATACAGCAGGTTGGCGTGAAGGCTGTAAACATCCCGGGTCACGCCCGTTCCCGTCAGGGCAACGTCATTATCCGCCTTGAAGGCCGACAATGTCAGGTTGGAGCGAAATTCATCATTCCAGAAGTGGCGGTATGATATAAAACCGGCGTATGAGCCAATCGCTTCCAACTCGCCGGCTGCATTGATCACCGCGCCGTTGGCCGTGTTCAGGCCGAGGTAACGGCCAACGCCCTTGCCGCCTGTGGCCATGAAGCGGAAATCATCCCTGGCGCCGACGTTCAGTTTACCGGAAAGACTGACGCCCCAGCCCGATGTGCTGTCATCGACAACGCCATTATTCAGCTTCAGGTTTCGGAAAATTCCGGCAATCCCCACATGCCCCCAACGGCCTTTTTGGGTGTATCTGACCACAAAGTCGGGCACGGCGCCGTCATCGCTTATGATCCGCGCGCCGCCGCCAAACGGGGTGACGGTGGTTTCAGGATTCTCGGCGGAGAACTGGAAACCACCAACGCTATATCTGAACTGGGTCTGGCGAATAAAGGTGGTGCCCTCCGCCGGTCCCACGAAGTCAAGATTTTCCGCCAGCGCGGCAACATCCATGAAGGTGGACCAGGTCTGGCCGGCCAGAACATTGTCATATTTGAGAAAGCCATGGCGAACCCTGGGATTGTAACTGTTGCTGACCCGTTCGTCACCGCCGGGGCTGATCTGGGAATCAAGCTCAATATAACTGGTCAGGTCATGGCCATTGACATTGGTCGTGGTTTTGAAATTGATGCGGGTTTCCTTGGCGATAAAGTCAGTGTCAAAACCGCCTTCGCCCGGGGCGTTGCCCACCGGAATCACGCCCGGAACATAAAAATCCCGCCCCAGGCTGCGCGGCGGCAATTCGCCGCTACTGTATTTGGAGGCGATAAAATCGGCCTTGATAAAACCGCCGATCGCAACCTTTGTATTGCCGACGCGCATTTCAAGGCTGTTTTTTTTGGCTTTCTCTGCAGTTTCCCTGGTTTCACTGACAACGGTTTTCTGTTGTTTCAGTTCCCCCTTTAACTCCATCAGCATGGATTCCAGTTTATTGATTTTCGCTTCCAGCTCCTGATTGGTCGCCGCCGCTACATTATTCGGGACAAGACAAACAAGGGCTATGCTGCCGAGAAGCATATTTTTAGTTATGATCTGTTTTCTGACGGTTTTCATGCGCCTGCGGCTCCCTATATTTTTTTAAAATCTGCCTTGATTATCAGCCATATCAGAAGGGTCCGATATACGGCTTTGGTCGTATTTAATCTTACAAAACAAGCTAACCCATTGAAAAAGTTAAGACACATGTATCCCCATACGACTAATGTCTAATATTATTTTGTCGCAATAAGCGGAAAATAGCCCTGTAAGATGATCATTCTTTAGGGAGAAGACCAATGGATCAAATCAAGTATGACATTCCGGCGAATTTTGCCGCGGGCAGTCACGTCGACGCTGACAAATATAACGCCCTCTACCGGCGGTCCGTCGAGGATCCGGAAGGCTTCTGGGGCGAGATGGGCCGGCGGCTCGACTGGATCAGGC
>JBLWZH010000018.1:0-65316 GCA_048266545.1 Paremcibacter sp.
AGCAAGTCACCGCATGGCGACAACGGCGCAACAAACATCATGTGAAAGCGGACTGGCGCTTTACATCACAAGATGCCCGCATCAAGCTGAAAAACTTGTACCCTATATTTTAGGTGATTCAGTATACTAGGGTTATAAGTGTCGAGTCAACTTCCGTTTATATCGAGCCCCCGCAACAAGTTTAAATTGTATATTTTTGGGCTTTTTTGTTTAATAAAATTATCTCAACCCAGTTCTCTTTTTCATCCTGTTGGGTGCGCCAACATAAAATACAATAAAATCAATAGCATATAATTTTATTCACTTTAAAATCTCCTATTATTTGGCCTTTTTTGCGCCATTTTGCTGTGTCTCAAAACCCTGATGTTTCTGCGGTTTTGAATTCAGTTTTACGTCATATCAAACGTGCGTTTGATTTTCTGCTTTTTTTTCAGCCTTAAATGATTTATAACGGGCCTGTAGCCGGACCGTTGACTCGTCCGAACCATGGGTGGCCAGCGGGCTGCGCCATATCAGCCGTACCATATATCATCAGGGAAAATATCATGAGAGAAGCCGTTATCGTATCAACCGCACGGACGCCAATAGGCCGCGCCTATAAAGGGGCGTTCAACACCACCATGGCGCCGACCATGGGCGGCCATGTCATCGCCGAGGCCGTGCGCCGGGCGGGGCTTGAGGGTGCAGAAGTCGAGGATGTGATCATGGGCACGGCGCTGCCCGCCGGCTCGACCGGCTGGAATATCGGCCGCACCAGCGCCATGGCCGCCGGCCTGCCGACCTCTGTCGCCGGCATGAATATTGATCGTCAATGCGCGTCCGGCCTGATGTCGGTGGCGACGGCGGCGAAGGAGATCATCTGCGACGGCATTGACATTGCGGTCGCCGGCGGGGTGGACAATATTTCCATCGTCCAGAAGCCGGCTTTTGACCTGATCATGCAACAGGCGGACAAAAACCTGCTGAAAATACAGCCCGACGCCTATATGCCGATGCTGCAGACGGCGGAAGTGGTGGCGGAGCGTTATAACATCAGCCGGGAGGCGCAGGATGCATACGCCCTGCAAAGTCAGCAACGCACCGCAGCGGCCCAGGCGGCCGGCCTGTTTGATGACGAGATTGCGCCCTTGCCCTCGACCATGGCGGTAAAGGACCGGGAAAGCGGCGAGATTTCATATCGGGACGTATTGCTGGAAAAGGATGAGGGCAACCGGCCGTCGACCACGGCCGACAGTTTGGCGGCGCTGGCGCCAGTGGTTGAAGGCGGCACGATCACCGCCGGCAACGCCAGTCAGCTGTCCGATGCGGCGTCGGCCAATGTGCTGATGGAGCGGGCCGAGGCGGAACGCCGGGGTCTGCGGCCGCTGGGCGCCTATCGGGGCATGGCTGTGGCCGGCTGCGCGCCGGATGAAATGGGCATCGGGCCGGTTTTCGCCATCCCAAAGCTGTTGCGGCGCAACGGGCTGACCATGGACGATATCGGCCTGTGGGAACTGAACGAGGCCTTCGCGGTTCAGGTAGTCTATTGCCGGGACAAACTGGGCATTCCCGATGAAAAGCTGAATGTCAACGGCGGGGCGATCTCCATCGGTCATCCGTATGGCATGAGCGGTTCGCGGATGGTCGGCCACGCCCTGATCGAGGGCAAACGCCGCGGCGTCAAATATGTCGTCGTGACCATGTGTGTCGGCGGCGGCATGGGCGCGGCGGGTCTGTTTGAAGTTTTGTAGGTTTTATCGGCGAGGGCGGATTTTCCGCCCCTTTCACGGGGGATATTCTGGCTTTATGGAGTGTGATTGGTGCACCCGACACGATTCGAACGTGTGACCTCTGCCTTCGGAGGGCAGCGCTCTATCCAGCTGAGCTACGGGTGCCAATGCGTCGCCGCATGAGGTGAGGCGGAGATTACTTTTAATTTAACCCAAAGGCAATGCCTAATATCGCGAATATTGGTTTTTTTCCGCCGCCCCCCGTCCGCCGCGGATCGCCGGCGCCGGCAAAGATAAACCCTGTGGAATAAGCTGCCTGGCCAGCGTATTCACCCTCCAGATAAAAATCGGGGCGAAGCCGGGCGGCTCTGAACCTCACGCCGATATCATCACGGCCCCGCACAAAGACCATGAGGGTGAAGGGGCGAGCGCCTCCGGCTGCTCAAAAAAAACGGCCCCCAATGGGAGCCGTCTGATATTTGATCGTCTTATGCACTCTATTCGCGGTTGCCCATAAAGCGCAACAGGAACAGGAACATATTGATAAAGTCGAGATAGAGGCTCAGCGCGCCCATCACCGCTTTCTTGGTCGCGGTTTCATGGCCGTCGGCCTCCAGATACATCAGCTTGATCTTCTGGGTGTCATAGGCGGTGAGGCCGGCAAAAATCAGCACGCCGGCGACGGAGATCACGAAATCCATCGTGCTTGAACCAAGGAAGATATTGACCACCGAGGCGATGATCAGGCCGAACAGGCCCATGATCAGGAAAGAGCCCATGCCGGACAGGTTGCGCTTGGTGGTATAGCCGTAGAGGCTCAGCGAGCCGAAGGCGGCGGCGGTGACAAAGAAGGTCTTGGCGACGCTGGCGCCGGTATAGACCAGCAGGATCGGCGACAGCGACACGCCGACAAGGCCGGCATAGATCCAGAAGACCATCTGCGCCGTCGAGGCCTGCATGTGATTGATGCGGAAACTGAGGAAGAAAACCAGCGCCAACGGGGCGAAGGTGATGATCCAGCCGAGCATGGTCGGGGCGACGCCCCGTTCGCTGACCGCGAACATCATGTTCATCAGGGCAGGGGTATTGACGGTGACAAAGGCCATCAGCCCGGTCAGCACCAGCGCCGACGCCATATAGTTATATACGGTCAACATATAAGCCCTGAGGCCTTCGTCGATTTCGGCGGCGGTCCGCGCCCCTGTCGGCGAGCCGTAGCGGGGTTTATAATCTTCAACCATTTTAAACATATCCTCTTATATTATTTTGATATCCGAGCCATATATTGGCAGAGATCAGGAAATTTTCAAGTCTTTCAGGCAATAATCATGTCGATTTCAGATCATAACGGGCTAAAATATATTTCAGGAAACCGTCGCTGCCCCGGTCGATGATGTCATAGACCCGATGAAAGCCCTCAATGCCGCCGCTATAGGGGTCCGGCACCTCGCTGATGCCGGGGCAGTTTTCGGCGTAATCCATCAGAAGCCTGATTTTGTGGGAATTTTCCGCCGGGCAGATCCTTTTCATGGCGCGGATATTTTCCTGGTCCATGGCGAGGATATAATCATAGTCGGTGAAATCCTGGACGGTGACCTGCCGGGCGCGCAATTCTTCCAGGTTGACGCCGTTCTTCCGGGCGGTCTCGCGGGCGCGCCTGTCCGGTTTCTTGCCAATATGATAGGCGCCGGTGCCGGCGGAATCGATGAAAATGTCGCCGAGGTAACCATCCCGGATGCCGCGCTGGCTCACTTTATGGCGAAAGACGCCTTCCGCTGTCGGTGAACGACAGATATTCCCGAGGCAAACAAACAGGATTTTAATCATTTTGGACTGCAAATTTCCCTGTGATTTATTATGATTCCTGTATACAGCAAAATCAGGTGAGGGAAAATGGCGCATTATGAAAATGTTGTAATTTTAACCGGGGCGGGGATTTCCGCCGAATCGGGGCTCGATACTTTTCGGGACAGGGGCGGCATCTGGGAGAAATATGACCTGATGGAACTGGCGACCCCGGAAGCTTTCGCCCAAAATCCGGCGCGGGTTCATGAATTTTACAATCTCCGCCGTGAAACAGTGCGCAAGGCGCGCCCCAATGCGGCCCATTATGCCCTGGCCCGGCTGGAGCAGGAATATCCTGGCAAGGTTCATATCATCACCCAGAATGTTGATTCCCTTCATGAAAGGGCCGGGGCGCGCAATCTGTGTCATATGCACGGCGAACTGAACAAGGCGCGATGCCAGGGCTGTGGCGCGGTCAGCCAATGGCCCGGACCATTGTCACAACAGTCGGTTTGTCCCGCTTGCGGTGCGGCCGGCCAGTTGCGCCCCCATATCGTCTGGTTCGGCGAGGCGCCGTTTTTTATGACGGAAATCAATCACCTGCTGCGAAAATGTGATATATTTATCTCGATCGGTACCTCAGGCAGCGTTTACCCGGCGGCCGGCTTTGTGCAGGCGGCCTATGAGCATGGCGCGAAACAGACCGTGGAGCTTAACCTGGCGCCCTCGGACGGCAAAAGCCTGTTTTCCATCCGCCATTATGGCAAGGCGACAAGGATTGTCCCTGAATTTGTCGCGGATATGATTCGAAACGCCAAACCCTGAACCGGACAGACATGACCAGAAAAGGCGACACATGAAAAAATTGACGGATACGGAAGTCAGGACGGCTCTGGATGCGCTTGCGGGCTGGTCCGTGAATGGTGAAGGCGCGGTTATCAGCCGGCGGCTAAAGTTCAAAAACTTCAACCGGGCCTTCGCCTTTATGACCGCCGTCGCCCTGAAGGCGGAAAAAATGGATCATCATCCGGATTGGTCAAACAGCTATAATGTGGTGGATATTTCACTTTCGACCCATAGCGCGGGCGGCCTGACAACCAATGACATAGCGCTCGCCCGTTTTATAAGTGATCGGTTTAAAGACGAGAACTTATCATAGATCAATTATTTACTCTATTCTTTAGATATATTTTAGGCATGTAATAAGCGCGCCGATGAGAAAAACCTGATACCGGCGATGTGAACCATGGCAACCGAAGTCTACAACCTGTCCAGATAAAGGAATGAATGATATGGCCGACGATGAAAAAAAACTGAGGAATGTTCTCGTTGTAATTGATCCCGCCGAGAAAACCCATTTCGCCCTTAATCGGGCGCTGATGATGCATAAACTTCTGCAGGGGGACGTCAATATTCATCTGTTTATTTCCTATGAGATGGATAAGTTGAGCAGAGGGCATGGCGCATTTGAATTTTACTGTGATAACAACTGGTTTGCGGAGCTTGTTAAGCCATTGGTTAAGGAAAATATCACCTATACGGCGGCAGTTTTCTGGACCGAGGACTGGCATCGTTCGATTCTGGATGCAGTGAAGCGGAATAACGTCGATCTGATCATCATGTCCGACTATACGACGGAAAAGAATCAGAATGACCTGTCCGCGTCGAAATGGTCATTGCTCCGGGTGTCGGAATGTCCGGTTTTGATCGTTCATCCGACGGCGAAGCTGCGGCGCAAGACGGTCCTGGCGGCGGTGAATATGCAGACCACCAACCCGCGCTATGTGGAGCTTAACGAGAAAATTCTCAAAACGAGCCGCAGGATCGCCGCATCCTACGGCGCGGAAAAGCATGTGGTGAACGCCTATGAGGATTCCCTCGAATATCCCGACCGGGGCAGACTGTTGCGGGAAACGGAAACGCCGCAGGAAAATGTCCATGTCCAGCAGGGCAACCCGACGACCATCATCGCCACCGTTGCCGATGATATTGATGCGGATGTGGTGGTGATCGGCACCTTGTCGCGCCGGGGCATTATGGCGGCCATGCGCGGCAATAAAAGCGAGGAGATCATTCGCCGGCTGAACCGGGATGTGATGGTCCTCAACTGATCCGCACCGCAACAGCCTGATCCATAAATGAAGAAGGAGCCGGTTTTCGGCTCCTTCTTGCTTTTTCAGGTTCTGCGGCGGGGCGGCTTATTTCGGCGCCAGGCGAATGGCGCCGTCCAGCCGGATAACCTCGCCGTTGAGCATGGCGTTTTCACAAATCTGCTGGGCCAGCTGCGCATATTCCGACGGATCGCCCAGACGGCTCGGGAAGGGCACCATGCCGCCGAGGGCGTCCTGCACGTCCTGGGGCAGCCCTTTCATCATCGGGGTCAGGAACAGGCCGGGCGCGATGGTGCAGACCCGGATGCCGAGCCCGGCGAGGTCGCGGGCGATGGGCAGGGTCATGCCGACGACGCCGCCTTTGGAGGCGGAATAGGCCGCCTGTCCGATCTGGCCTTCCATGGCGGCGATGGAGGCGGTGTTGATCACAACGCCTCTTTCCGTCGTCGCCAGCGGCTCAAGGGCGGCCATGCGCGCCGTCGCCAGACGGATGACATTGAAGGTGCCGATCAGGTTGACTTCGATGGTCTTTTTAAAGCTGTCGAGGGCATGGGGGACATTTTCCCGACCGACGGTTTTTTCCCCGATGGCGATGCCGGCGCAATTGACCAGGATGCGGGCGTCCCCGTGGGCGGCGGCGCTCGTCTCAAGGGCGCGACTGACATTTTCCTCCGACGTGACATTGACATGCTCAAACCGTCCGGCGATGTCGGCCGCGACCTTTTGTCCGGCGTCCTCATTCATGTCAAAAATGGTCACTTTGGCTCCGGCGGCGGCCAGGCGTCGCGCCGTCGCTTCCCCAAGGCCCGAGGCGCCGCCGGTGACGATTGCTGATAACCCGTTGATTTCCATGATCCTGCTCTCTCGTTTATAGGTTAAATGTTACTGTTTGGTAACATATTGCCGTATCCCCGCGCCGCTGTCGAGAAAAACTTTAAGGGCGCCGGGCTTTTTTGCCGGCTTCCCGATAGGCGATGAATAATGTCGAGGCGCAAATGATCACGGCGCCGGTGATGGTCCAGCTGTCGGGTACTTCGCCAAAGACAATATAGGCTGAAATGGCGATAAAGACGATCCTGACATATTCAAACGGCGTGACCGCGGTCGCATCGCCGTAGCGATAGGCCTGCACCATGAAATTCTGGCCGGCATAGGCGCTGAGACCCAAAGCGGCGATCAGGCCGAACTGCAGCAGGCTTGGCGTCTTCCACAAGGCGATCGTCGGGCCGAGGCAAACGAGGATGATAAAAAGGTTGCCATAAAGGACCATCGTGCTGGAAAGGTGATCCTTTGTCAGTTTCTTGGTGATGACGGCAAGCGTCGCCATGCCGAGCGCCGCCATGAGAACCGCGGCCTGGGCCGGATGAAATTCCCCGCCGGGGCGCAGAATCACCAGAATTCCGATAAAGCCGCACAGGGTGGCGATGGTTCGGGCAATGCGGATCTGTTCGCCAAGGAAAAAGGCGGCGAGGACAACGAGAAACAGCGGCTTGGTAAATTGCAGCGAGGTCACCTGAACCAGGGGCAAGTGAACAATGGCGTAAAAATTACCGAGGACGATAACGCTGAGGATCAGGGACCTGAACCCCAGCAGGAACGGCCGCGGGGAGACAAACAGCTTTGGCCCGAGCCTTGCGTGGATCATCAGGGTGATCAGCAGGGTGAAGCTGCAGCGGATCAGAACCACTTCGAAACTGCCCAGCTCCTTGCCGATGGTGCGGATCAGCAGGGCGGAAACCGTCATCGAAAGGCAGGACAGCAAAATAAAACCGATACCGATCAGATTACTGGGGCGCACGTCTTTCATGGCAGAGCTCGGTTTTTGGCTTGCCGTGAAATTTTATGCTCCCGATGGGTGGCGTAAACGGCGCTCGCCAGGATAATGCCGCCGCCGAGAAAGGTCAGATTGTCAAACGGGTCGCCAAACAGGGTAATGCCCATCAGGGCGGCGAAGATAATGCGGGAGAAATCAAAAGGCATGACGGCGCCGAGGTCGGCGCGGGACAGCGCGCGGGCCATGCACAGATGGGCGGTGGCCGACAGGATGCCCATCAGGATAATGAAAAACCACTGTTCGCCTCTGGGCCATTGCCAGTGAAACAGGGCGACGGTGAAGCTGATCGGCACGGCGACGATAAAACCCATCAGGCTGACCATGGACGGGCTGTCATGGCGGGTGAGCAGCTTGACGCAGATCACCGTTGCGGCGAAACAAACCGCTGATAGCAGGGCGGACCAGATGCCGTCGTTGAGGGTCTGAAAGCCGGGGCGGATCAGAATCATCACCCCGCCGAAGGCCGCGACGATGGCCAGAATCCGGTGGCGGCCGATTTTCTCGCCGAGGAAAAACACCGCCAGCAGGGTGGCGAAGACCGGCGCGGCGTAGCTGAAGGCGACGACATCGGCAAGCGGGAGCAGGCTGACGGCGTAAAAGGCGCCCATCACCGACGAGATATTGAAAATCCCCCGCAGGATATAAAGGGGATATTGCCCGCCATGCCACGACGGCAGGCGGGTTTTCAACAGAATGGGAAGGATTACCATCATGCCGAAAAAAGTTCGGAAAAAGACCAGAACCAGCGGGTGAATGTCGCCGGACAGGTGGCGGACGCAGGCCCACAACGCCGCATAACTGATGGCATAGGCCAGCATATAGGCGGCGGCGCTGTAGAGCGGCGGGCTGTGGGTCATTATTTACCGCCTTACCTGTCGAACAGCCATGTTTTCAGCCGCTCGGTGATCTCCGGAGTAGGCAGGTCCGTTTTATCGGTCATGGCGAAGACGAAGTTATCAGCCAAAACCTCTTCCGCATGAATGATATATCTGGTGTTCTGACCAATGGCGGCGAAGAAGTCCGGCACGTCCGCCGGCTTCAGGATCCGGGCCCGGCCATTTTCATCGGCGTCGACGCTGCACCGGTTGTCACGGGCGATGACTTTCAGCAGACCGAAGCCGAAATGACCGCCGAAACCGCCCTTGACCGCCGGATTATAGCTGTTATGGGCCGCGTAAAGAAAGGTCATGACGGCGGCCGCTTCACCGTTGATCTCCACCGGCAGATAATATCCTTCGGCCGGCACGTCGGGATTGGTCAGGCTCATGGCCGCGGTTTCTTCCGTGCCGGTGAAGTCACAGGGCCTGAAGCCGATCAGAGCGTAAAGGCTGGGATGGCGGGCTTTCTGTTGACGGGACAGGACATGGAACAATTCGTGGTAAAACAGGGTTTCGCTCAGCGGCTTGTCCGATACGGGCAGGATGATGGCGTTGGCCCGGGTGTGGGGCAGGCCGCCTTCGACATTGTCATTGACCTTGATGAAGGTCACTTCAGCGGGCAGCAGGTGATCAATCCGCGCCAGTCTTTGCCGGTTTTGCGCGATCAGTTCGGCGATCTGTTGTTTTTCTGCCGCTGTCCAGGCGAGAACATTGGCGCGATAGAGGGCTTTCAGGTCGCGCGCGGTTTTATCGGCTGTCGTCGAGCGGGTGCGGATGGCGATTTCCGCCGGCGCCATCCGGTTCATGTAATTGTCATCGGCGGTCAGAATATCCTGACCGGTTTTAACATCGGCGAAGGTGAAGCTGGTTTCTGATTCTGCGACAGCTTCATATGAATATCCGGTCAGGCCGGATATGATCGCGGCGCAGAATAGCAGGACGGCGGTTTTTTTCATTTAATCTCCCCTTATGGTGATTTTATCCGGATCATATCAACATTATGCGACTGAAAAAGAAAAATATGAAAACGGATGCCCTGGCGCGCGCGATTCACGAAAACCAGCAGGGGCGCAGGGTATTCCAACTTGCCTGCAACCTGCCCGTATCAGGATTTCTATTATATAAAAATATATACTTATCGTCTTTTTTGGAAATATTCCATTTTATGTCTTGTGCCGAAATACAGACTTACTATATGAGATATAATATCGGGCGGGAGGCTTTGTTCTTTCACCTGATTGTCGCGATATTATTACATGGGGCGGACTGGCCGGCCAGAGAATGCCGCCGGCCCGTCATCAGCAGATCGGTTCGGTCTATTAAGATTACAGGCAAAAGGACCGCCGGCCCGGCAAGGGGCCGGAAGCCCCTTTGCGCAGTTATCCGGACAGGGATGTCCGGGTATGAATTTTTTGAGTGTAGTTAACAAAAAGAGATGGAGATAAAGACATGGCCTTTGAACTTCCGGCGCTGCCGTATGAGAAAGATGCTCTGGAACCGCATATTTCCCGGGAAACCCTGGACTATCATTATGGCAAACATCACAATGCCTATGTGACCAACCTGAACAGGCTGGTTGACGGCACGGACTATGCCGGGAAAAGCCTGGAGGAGATTATCTGCAGTTCCGAAGGCGGCCTGTTCAACAATGCCGCCCAGGTCTGGAACCATACCTTCTACTGGAACGGCCTGTCGCCCAATGGCGGCGGCGCGCCAAGCGGGGCCCTGGCCGAGGCGATCAACGCGGCCTTCGGCTCTTTTGAAGGCTTCCAGGAAGAATTCAACGCCAAAGCGGCCGGCAATTTCGGCTCCGGCTGGACCTGGCTGGTGAAAAAGGCCGACGGGACGCTGGCTATCGTCAATACCGACGACGCCCAGACTCCGGCAAGTGACTCGAGCGTCACGCCGCTGCTCACCTGCGACGTGTGGGAGCACGCCTATTACATCGACTATCGCAACAGCCGCCCGAATTACCTGAAAGCCTTCTGGGCGCTGGTCAACTGGGACTTTGCGGCGAAAAACTTCGCGTAAAATTTTTCTCTTTCACAGAAAAGCCGGACAGGAAACTGCCCGGCTTTTTGATGTTGGGAGACGGCGTCGCCGTTATTGCAGGCCGTCGGCGACCGTGAAGTCGGCTTCGGTCCGTTGGCGAACCTCGTCCACTGTGACATCCGGCGCCAGTTCAACCAGGGTCACGCCCTTGTCGTCAAGGGTGAAGACCCCGACATCGGAGATCACCATATCGACGACCCCGACGCCGGTTAGCGGCAAATCGCAGCGGTGCAGGAATTTCGGGCTGCCGTCGCGGGCGTTGTGATCCATGATGATCACGACTTTCTTGACGCCCGCCACCAGATCCATGGCGCCGCCCATGCCCTTGACCATCTTGCCGGGGATCATCCAGTTGGCGAGGTCGCCGTTTTCCGCCACCTGCATCGCGCCGAGAATGCTCAGGTTGATATGACCGCCGCGCACCATGGCGAAGCTGTCGGCGGAAGAAAAATAGCTGGTGCTGGGCAGTTCAGTGATGGTCTGCTTGCCGGCATTGATCAGGTCCGGATCAATCTCGTCCTCATAGGGGAAGGGGCCCATGCCCAACATGCCGTTTTCGCTCTGCAGCGTGACGCTCATGCCGTCGGGAATATAGTTGGCGACCAGGGTCGGTATGCCAATGCCGAGATTGACGTAAAAACCATCCTGAAGTTCCTGCGCCGCCCGGCGCGCCATGTCTTCTCTTGTCCAGGCCATGCTTATTCTCCTCTTGTCCGGATGGTGCGTTTTTCAATGCGTTTTTCCAGGTCTTTCGACTGGATGATCCGCTGGACGAAGATGCCGGGGGTGTGAATCTGATCCGGGTCAAGTTCGCCCACTTCCACCAGTTCTTCCACTTCGGCGATGGTGACCTTGCCGGCGCTGGCCATCATCGGGTTGAAATTGCGCGCCGTCTTGCGATAGATCAGGTTGCCTTCCTTGTCGCCCTTCCAGGCCTTGACGAGCGAAACATCGGCGACGAGGCCGGTTTCCATGACGTAGGTTTCGCCGTTGAACTCCTTATGTTCCTTGCCTTCGGCGATCAGGGTGCCAACCCCGGTCTTGGTGTAAAAAGCCGGTATGCCGGCGCCGCCGGCGCGGCAGCGTTCCGCCAGCGTGCCCTGGGGGTTGAATTCAAGTTCCAGTTCCCCCGCCAGATACTGCCGTTCAAATTCCTTGTTTTCGCCAACATAGGAGGAAATCATTTTCTTGATTTGCCGCGTCTGGAGCAACAGCCCGAGGCCGAAATCGTCCACCCCGGCATTGTTGCTGATGGCGGTGATATTTTTGGTGCCGCTGTCACGAAGCGCCGTAATCAGATTTTCCGGGATGCCGCACAGGCCAAATCCGCCGGCCATGATGGTCATGCCGTCAAACAAAACCCCGTCCAGCGCCGCCTTTGCGTCTGTATATGGTTTTTTCATATTGTTTCGCTCCTAAAGAAAAATCAATTGGTTGCAAATGAAGCAAATTTAAGTGAGGAATACACCAAAGATATTTATCTGGCCAGATTTATTCTATATGACCTGCTTGAATCAACCAAGACTTTGGTACCGGTTTGGCGG
Organism: Paremcibacter sp.; assembly: GCA_048266545.1. Lineage (GTDB taxonomy): Bacteria > Pseudomonadota > Alphaproteobacteria > Sphingomonadales > Emcibacteraceae > Paremcibacter. Next base: position 11,914 of record JBLWZH010000018.1, read on the forward strand.
ATTTGTGATAGATTAAGGGGCTGGCCGAAAATATTATTCGGCTGCCTTGATGATGACATAGCTATTTGTTACTGTATAGCATATTATGTCAGGATATTTGAGGTTATAAGTTGAACAGGATTTTTAGCGTTTTCTTTTGTGCGATTATCAGTATTGCGTTGGCGGGCGAGACGGCCATGGCGGACAGCCGTCAATTGCTGGGCACTTATCGGGACTGGGACGCCTTTATGTTGAAAAAAAGCAATGGCGAGAAGGTCTGTTACATGATTTCAATTCCGAAGTCCGCCAAGCCGGATGGCCTGAAACATGGCAACCCCTTTTTCACCGTATCGCATAAGCCCGTCCGGAAAATCAGTAACGAGGTTAATTTTGTCGTCGGCTATAATTTCAAGAAAAATTCCCGGGTGACCATGAGAGTCGATAAGAGCAAGACATTTCGCCTTTTTACAGAGGGTGACGGCGCCTGGGGCGACGATGTGAAAACCGATAACGCCATCACGCAGGCCATGAAGCGGGGCAGTAACGCCACATTCTCCGCCGAAAGTCGCCGGGGAAACAAGACAAGCTATCGCTTTTCACTTTCGGGCTTTACGGCGGCCCATAACGCCATTACAAAGGCCTGCCGTTAACGGGGACCCGAACCGAAGGATGAAAGGGTTTTCACTTGTGGTGAAAACTGTAGGACATATGCGAACATTACCATTGGGTACAGAGCCGGCTGTGGTCAGCCGCCCTACACTGGATGTAGAAAAGACGCTGGTCGGACTTGACCGGGCGGAAATAGCCGAACGCCTGCGCGACATCGGCATTGCGGAAAAGCAGATCAAAATGCGGACCGCCCAGGTCTGGCACTGGATTTACTACCGGGGCGTGAAAAGCTTTGACGAGATGATCAATGTATCCAGGGACGTGCGGCAAAGGCTGGCGGAGAATTACACCGTCGGCCGCCCGGAAATCATCGAGGCCCTCGTCTCGAAGGACGGGACCCGTAAATGGCTGATGAAATTCCCCGACGGCAACGAGGTGGAAACGGTTTTTATTCCCGATGAGGAAAAGGAGCGCGGCACCCTGTGCGTCTCATCCCAGGTCGGCTGCACCCTGACCTGCAAATTCTGCCATACGGGAACCCAGCGGCTGGTGCGCAATCTGACGCCGGCGGAAATCGTCATGCAATTCATGGTGGCGCGCGACCATTTGGGTGAATGGCCGACGCCTGCCGACGGCCGGGTGCTGAACAGCGTCGTCATGATGGGCATGGGCGAGCCGCTGTATAATTTCGACAATGTCAAGAAGGCCCTGAAAATCATCATGGATGAACAGGGGATCAGCCTGTCGCGGCGGCGCATCACCCTGTCGACCTCCGGCGTGGTGCCGGAGATGGCGCGTTGCGGCGAGGAAATCGGCGTCAACCTGGCCATATCGCTGCATGCGGTGAACAACAAGGTTCGGAATGAAATCATGCCGATCAACAAAAAATATCCCCTGGAGCAGTTGCTGGCGGCCTGCCGGGATTATCCGGGGGCCAAGGCGTCGCGCAAAATTACCTTTGAATATATCATGCTGAAAGGTATTAATGACAGTGACGAGGATGCGCGCGATCTGGTGAAGCTGCTGCGGAAATATGATATTTTCGCCAAAGTGAACCTTATCCCCTTTAACCCGTGGCCGGGATCGGATTATCAGCGTTCGGATGACCGGCAGATCAAACGCTTTTCCGAATATGTGTTTGACGCCGGGATTTCCGCGCCGATCCGCTCGCCGCGCGGGGAGGATATTCTGGCCGCCTGTGGTCAGTTGAAATCTGAATCGGAAAAAAAACGCAAAAGCGAATTGTTGAAAGAGCAAGGGGTAAATCTGGAGCGCAAGGCGCTGAAATGATCAATTGCGTTATTTTGTCGCCGCTCTCCCTGTCAATAAGTAAATCAAGTTATCTTTCTTGATGATGAATGGAACCTGTTAATGAAGCTGACATCTTTTACCGATTATTCCCTGAGGCTGCTGATGTATGTCGCGGTCAATGAGGACCGGCTTGTTTCCATCAAGGAAGTTTCCGAGGTTTTCGGTATTTCGCGCAACCATCTGATGAAGATTGTTCATGAACTGGGCAAGGGCGGATATTTGCAGACCGTGCGCGGCAAGAATGGCGGTTTCCGCCTCGGCCGGCCGGCCGATAAAATCAACCTGGGGGATCTTATCCGCTATACGGAGGATGATCTGGCGATTGTCGAATGTTTTGAAGAGGGCAATAAAAACTGCAAGATTGTCGAACGCTGCATCCTGTCGGGAGTTCTGCATATGGCGATGGAGGCCTTTTTCAGGGTGCTCGATGGCCATACGCTCAGCGATCTTACCGAGGACCTGCTGATACCGGGGTTTATCATTGACAAGTCTGTGGCGCAAAAAAGTCCCGAATAGGTTTGTCTCACCTCGCCGGGGCTCCGCCGTAATATCGCTTTGTTGAGTATGCTTTAGCTAAAAAGCCATTTTTTAATTTCGCTGACCACGCGGTCTGCGGTTTTACCATCCCAAAGATCGGGCCTGGCGCCGCTGCGCCACTCTCCGGCCAGCACCCGGTCGACATTTTCCTGCAGTTTGTCTATCGCGACCAGCTTGTTGGTGCCTTCGGTTATGGTGATCGGCCGTTCGGTATTTTCCCGCAGGGTCAGGCAGGGAATGTTGAGATAGGTGGTTTCTTCCTGGATGCCGCCGGAATCGGTGATGATCAGCCGGGCCGATTTCACCAGGCTCATAAAGGGCGCGTAGCTGACCGGCTCCACCAGTTTCAGCCGCGCCACAGACTGCAATCCGTCCCACAGGCCATGCTTTTGCAGGCTGTTGCGGGTCCGGGGATGGACGGCGAAAATCAACGGGATTTTCGTCGAGACTTTGATCAGTTGCTCAACCAGCTGCTTCAGGCTGTCATATTCATCGACATTGGACGGGCGATGCAGGGTGACAACCCCGTATTGGCCCGGCTCGAGGCCATATTTCTCCGGTGATTTTTCTGCTTCAATCTTGTCACGCAGCAATTCAAAGGAATCCATCATGATGTTGCCAACCCGGACGATTCGCGAGTCCGGATGGCCTTCGTTGCGCAAATTTTCATCCGCATCCGGCGACGGGGTCCACAGGGCGTCACTGATGGCGTCGGTCACCAGGCGGTTGATCTCCTCCGGCATGCGCCGGTCGCCGCTTCTGAGGCCCGCTTCCAGATGGGCCACCGGAATATGCAGCTTCGTCGCCACCTGGGAACAGGCGGCCGTTGGATTGACGTCGCCGACCACGACGAGGAAATCCGGCCGCTCCTTCTCGAGGACGATTTTTTCATATTCCAGCATGACATTGCCGGTCTGATGGGCGTGGGAGCCGCTGCCGATGCCCAGATGGAAATGCGGCTCCGGCAGCATCAGATCGGCAAATATGCTGTCCGACATGTTGGCGTCATAATGCTGTCCGGTGTGAATGATATGCGCCGCGCACCAGTCTTCCCTGTTCAGGGCGTGATAGAGCGGCGCGATCTTCATGAAATTGGGCCGGGCGGCGGCGATGAGGTGAATGATCTTTTTCATGTGTCGTTATGGTCCAATCGGGGTTTGATTTGTTGGTTCTGATGGCGGCTTTGCCAGCTCCGCTTTAACGTGGCTGATTAATAGCACGATAAAAGCCAATATATAATAATATAAATCGAGATAAGCCAGATTAAGGGTCAATCCGTTAAAGGCGTAGCCGACAATGCTGAACTGGCTGTAGTATAAAAGCGAGGCGGCCCATTTCAGGTCCTGCCGCCTGCGCGCCTGTTTGGATACCCTGTTCGCCGAAACAATGGCCACCAGCATCAGCAAGAAATACATGAACAGTCCGACATATCCCTGTTCCTCCAGAGTCTGGAAATAATTGCTGTGCACCGCCCGGTTGACGTCGATTCCCGCCATGTATTTCTGATAGTAGGGTTGATAATAACGGGCGTTGAAGCCGTTGCCGACGATCGGATGCTCCGCGGCCAGTTGCACGGCGTATTTCCATTGCAGGATCCGGGATGAGGCGGAGCTGTCCTGTTCATAGGTCTGAATGGTCTGCATCCGGTCTCGCCATGAATCCGGCATGAAGGTGAAGACGCCGATCATCGTCACGACAATCAGGGCGCCGATCACCAGCTTATGCTTTGTCCGGACAAAATAGGCGAGGCTGGTTCCGGCGATCCCCACCAGGCCGCCGCGGGACTGGGTGCCCAGAATGCAGACAAAGGAGATAAAGGCGCTGCCATAGACGCCGAGGCGGTATTTTTTCTGATCAAACAGATCCTTGGTGGCGAAAATCAGGGGGATTACCATCAGCATGGCGATGGATACGCCATTATTGTCGCCCCATGCGGTGTCCGGCGCGCCCCAGATCCGGACGCCGCCGCCGGTCAAAATGGTAAAGATGCCGCCTTTGATGCCGGTGAAGCCGATGGCGAATATGAATACCCAGATGGCGGCGATGATCCAGTGCCGCCTGTTGAGCATCAGCAGCATGAGGGCGACAAACAGCATGGTCTTGGTGTAATCAAGCCATTTGACAAAGGACAGTTCCTTGTCGATCGACATGGCGGTCGACAGGCAGGTCCAAAGGTAAAACATCAGGATGATCACCGCGATCGGATGAAAAAGCGCCCTGTTGGTGTGTTTGAAATTAAAAAAGGCGCCGAGCAGGGTCGCCCCGGCGATAATATCCAGCAACGGCATGCTGTAAATCCAGCCGTAGGCTTCCCGATGGGGATTCATGATGGAAAGCCACAACCAGGCGAGGACGCCAACCTGTGGCCGGCGAAGGGTGGCGAAGATGATGCATAAAATTGCGGAAAATATAAATATATCGCGCATAAGCTAGTTTCTGAAATTATTTTTGGTCAGGGCTTTTTGTTCTTTTTCGATCTTTAAGTCTTCTTTAAAGGCCCAATACATGGCATAAAAAACGCCAAGATTGAAAATCAGAAAAAGAAGATTGGCCACGAGGCCGGAGATAAAGGTCAATTTTGAATCCATTTATTTTTTGTGGTTAACCAGCAGATAGCATCATTATGTTAATAAAAAATATAAACTAAGCCAGTATTCATTTTATTATCTTGGTGCAATGCAGGCCGAAACCCGAAATTTCCCGATCATCTACTTTGGAGTCTTTATTTGTTTTCAAGAATTTCGCCCATAAACCTGAGTGGTTCAAAGCCGCTGCTGACCGTCGTGATCGACACTGAGGAGGAATTTGACTGGGCGGCGCCTTTTGATCGCAACAGCCGCTCCGTCACCAATATCGCCCATCAGCATGCGGCCCAGGAAATCTTGGCAAAACATGGCGTCATTCCGACCTATTGTGTCGATTACGCCGTGGTTGAGGATGACCGGGCGATCGGCATTCTGAAAGACTGGGCCGATCAGGGGGCGTGCCTCATCGGCGCCCATTTGCACCCCTGGGTCTCGCCGCCCTATGAGGAAGAGGTGAACCAGGTCAATTCCTACGCCGGAAATCTGCCCTGTGACCTGGAGAAGAAAAAACTGGCGACGCTGACCGATTATATCGAACAGCGCACCGGTCGGCGGCCGGTGATCTTCAAGGCGGGCCGCTATGGCGCCGGGCCGAATACGGCGCGTATTTTGCGGGAGCTTGGCTATCTGGTCGATGTCAGTGTCGTGGCGGATACGGATTTTTCCTTTGATTCGGGACCCAGCTTTATCGGATTACCGAGTCAGCCTTACTGGTTTGAGGTGGACGGACAGCGTATGCTGGAATTGCCCAACAGCCGCGGATATGACGGGTTGCTGGCGAGGTGGGGCAGCCGGCTTTATCCGCGGCTCGCCGGCGCTTCGGGGCTGCGGGCGCTGATGGCCGGGGTTCTGGCGAAGACGCGGCTTCTGGAGCGCATTCCCCTGACGCCGGAAGGAATCAGCGCCGCCGATCAGATCCGCATGGTCCGGCGGATGACGGCGATCGGCCGGCCCTATTTCAATTACGCCTATCATAGTTCGTCCCTGATGGCGGGCGGCGGGCCTTACGTCCGGAATGAGCCGGACCTGAAGGCGTTTCTGGAAAATATGGATATGTTCCTTGATTTTTTTATCCATGAGTTGGGCGGCCGTCATAAAACCCCGCTGGAGATGCGGGAACTACTCTCCGGATAACAGCCAGCGGGCCGTGGCGTCCGCCACCTGACGACGCCATTTTTCGCTGGAAAAGGTATGATCACTTTCCGCGATGTCGATCCGCCGGGAAATTTTATCCCGGATCGCCTGGCGCCATGCCTTGTCTGAGGCGACAAGATCGTCAAATTCACGGGCGACCAGATCCTGTTCGCTTTGAATGAGCAGCACCTGTCCCGGATAGGCCGTCAATCCGGCCAGCATCCGCTCGGGGAAAGGCCGCACATCTTCGCCAGGGGCGCCGGAACCCGCCTTCTGCACGGATTTGCCGGTGAAGGTCTTCTTTATATTGGACAGAAATCCGCCAATTGCCTGGGCGATATTGAGCTTGCCGGAAAAAATTTTCTTCCAGAATTCCGGCCGCCTCAGGCGATCCAGATAATAATGCTTCACATAAGCCCGGGCGCGGCCGCTTTCCGACCTGACCCAGGGGTTGGCCAGAATGACATGGGACACGGCTTTGTGATGCGCCGCGCCCAGAAGAATGGCCGAGGCCCCTTCGCACAGGCCCCAGATGGCGACGGATTCGATCGTCGGGCAGCGGCGCAGAAATTCATTGACCGCCGCATGGACATCCGCCGTGACATGCTCAAAACCGGGATAGACGCCGTCGCTGTCGCCGACGCCCTGATAATCAAATCGCATGGCGGCGATGCCCCGGTCGGCGCAATGGCGGGCCAGATGAACATATTGACGGTGAGCGCCGATGCGATATTGCGGCCCGCCGACAATAATCAGCAGCCCGACAGACGACTTCGTTTCTGTGGGCTCATGAATGATTCCAATCAGATTGTTTTGCCCGTTCCCGGAAAAGATGAAGGCTGTTTCATGTAGCGTCATGGTTTATATCTTGATTAACATTTTGTTTGTTTTACCCCAGAGACATAAAAAATGCATGAAGAAAAGTTTTTGTTTTTGACCGGTATGTATTACCCTTTATTGATCTCGATCAAAGACACGGAAGATGTATCATTTATACATCTTATGGTGAAGGGGTATATCATCTTTGTTTTCGGGGTGGAATGTAAGTGGTGACCTTTTTCTAAAATTATAATAGTGCAGGAGAAATCTATTATGTCGGAAGGAATGACAAAGACTGCTGCCCGCAATATCTTCTTTGGCGGGACAATATTCTTTTTCGTGATATTCGTGGCGCTGACAGCTCACAGCCATTTATATATCGTGAATGAGAGTACGGACGTAAGCAGCCTTGACGACGCTGTCGCTCGGGGTAAGCATGTATGGGAAAAGAATTCCTGTATCAATTGCCATAGTTTGCTGGGTGAGGGGGCTTATTATGCGCCGGAACTGGGTAAGGTATGGGTCAAGTTTGGCGGCGATGAGGATCCGGAAACCGGTCGTGAGGCGCTGAAGGCCTGGATGAACGCCATGCCGACGGGAATTGAGGGTCGTCGCCAGATGCCCCAGTTCAACCTCACTGAACAGGAACATGCGGACCTCGCGGCGTTTTTTGAGTGGGTCAGCCGGATTGATACCCAAGGCTGGCCACCAGAGCCGATTGAATAAGGGAGCAGGAGTAATATTATGAAGTATCAAACACAAAAATTGGCTTATCCCTATTTTATGGCGGCAATGGGCCTGTTCGTGGTGCAAGTGCTGGGTGGTCTGACCGTCGGCACGATTTATGTCTTTCCGAATTTTCTGTCGGAACTTGTGCCGTTTAACATCGTGCGGATGATTCACACCAACGCCCTGATTGTCTGGCTGCTGATGGGCTTTTTCGGCGCAACTTATTATTTATTGCCTGAGGAAACCGAAACCGAAATTTACAGCCCCAAACTGGCCTGGATTCAATTCTGGCTGTTTTTGTTTGGCGCCCTCGCGGCGGTTGTCGGCTATCTGTTCCATATTCACGAAGGCCGTGAGTTCCTGGAACAGCCGCTGTGGATCAAGGTGGCGATTGTCGTTGTCGCGCTGATGTTCCTGTTCAATATTTCCATGACCCTGATGAAGGGCAAGAGAACGGTTGTCGCAACCATTCTGACCATGGGACTGTGGGGACTGGCGCTGTTCTTCCTGTTTGCCTTCTATAACCCGGCCAACCTGGCGTTGGATAAAATGTACTGGTGGTATGTTGTCCATCTGTGGGTTGAAGGAGTATGGGAACTGATCCTGGCGTCGATTCTGGCCTTCCTGCTGATCAAAATGACCGGTGTTGACCGTGAGATCATCGAAAAATGGCTCTATGTCATCGTTGGTCTGGCGCTTTTCTCAGGATTGCTCGGCACCGGCCACCATTACTACTGGATCGGCACACCGGGATACTGGCAATGGATCGGGACTGTTTTCTCATCCCTGGAAGTTTTCCCCTTCCTGGCGATGGTGATCTTCTCCTTCTATATCGTGCGTCAAAGCACCCGTAATCATCCCAATAAAGCGGCCATCCTGTGGGTGCTGGGCTGTACGGTGCTGTCCTTCTTCGGGGCGGGGGTATGGGGTTTCCTGCATACGCTGGCGCCGATCAACTATTACACCCACGGTACTCAGATCACAGCCTCTCATGGACATCTGGCCTTTTTTGGCGCCTATGTCATGATCAATCTGGCGATCATTACCTACGCCATGCCGCATCTGCGCGGTCAGCAGCCCTATAACCAGACCCTCAACATGTGGAGCTTCTGGATTATGACTTCCGGCATGTGCTTCATGACTTTCACCCTGACAGCGGCCGGTGTCCTTCAGACACATCTGCAGCGGGTGCTGGGCATGGACTTCATGGAAGTACAGGAACAGATCGCCTTGTTCTACTGGCTGCGGCTGGGATCGGGACTGATCGTGATCCTCGGCGTGCTGCTCTTTGTGTATTCAATATTGAGCAAGGGCAAAGCAGAGCAGGCAACGGCCTAGTTAACCTGTAAAAGGACTATGGCTAACCTTAATCAAGGACGGTGGCGGGGTTGTCTGTCACCGTCCTTTTGAATTGATGATATACTGACAAGGGTTTAAAATTTATGGACGCTCAGGTTATGGAAAAAACAGATATTCCCTTTTACATGCCGTCGGCAAATGAATGCGCGTTATTTGAAACGGCCTATCGCAAGGGCTTGCCGGTGATGTTGAAGGGGCCGACCGGTTGCGGCAAGACCCGTTTTGTGGCGCATATGGCGGCGCGGCTCGGCCTTGCCCTGAACACGGTCGCCTGTCATGATGATCTGACGGCGGCGGACCTGACCGGCCGCTACCTGCTGAAGGGCGGCGAGACGCAATGGGTGGACGGCCCGCTGACCCAGACCGTGCGCCAGGGCGGTATCTGTTATCTGGATGAGGTGGTCGAGGCGCGCAAGGATGTGACGGTGGTGCTCCATCCGCTGACCGACGACCGGCGCCTGCTGCCGTTGGAGCGGACCGGGGAGCTGCTGGAAGCGCCCGACGATTTCATGATGGTGGTTTCCTATAATCCGGGCTATCAGAATATCCTGAAATCCCTCAAGCCCAGCACCCGCCAGCGCTTTATCGGCATTAATTTTGACTATCCCGCCGCCGAACAGGAAGTTCAGATCATCTGTCAGGAAACCGGCCTCGACCGCATGCGCTGCGTGCCGCTGGTTAATCTGGCGCGCAGTATCCGTAACCTGAAGGACCTTGACCTGGAGGAAGGGGCCTCGACCCGGTTGCTGGTCTATTGCGCGACGCTGATGATGGCGGGAATTGAGCCCCTGGAGGCGGCGGAAGCGGCGCTTATCGAACCGCTCAGTGATGATGACAGCGCCAAGGAGGGCCTGCTTGAGGTCGTACAGGCCACTTTCGGATAGAGAACGGACGTGTTTGATTTATTTGAACCTGAAGAACTGGTTGGCAAGAAATGGCACAGCCTGGTGCGTAACCAGTCGAGCTATCCCCATCATGCCGAGGCCGCCGTGCGGCTGGAGGACATCAAGGATGTGATCAGCATATTCTTCCGCGCCATCGGCGGCGATCCCGGCATTGATGTCGCCAGCGTCACGGCGACCGCCCGGGACCATCGCCTGTCCTGGCGTATGCGGCTCGGCATGGATAATGAACGCATCGAGGTCGCCCGGCGGGATAATGACAGTCTTTTACTGCCGAATATGATTGATTTCTTTCCCGAGCGGGCGCTCAATCGTGCGCTCTATCTGTGGTTGGCGGCCTTTCTGGCCCATGCCCCCGACATGCCGCGGATCAAGCCCAGAAATCCCTTGCATCGAGATCTTGTTTTCATCGCCCAGGCCTGGCGGGCCACGGAAACCATATTGACGAAATATCCGGGGCTTCGGCAAAAATACGCCGACCTCTGCGATGCTTTGGCCGCGGCGCGGCCGATCCGCGAACTGCCGACTTTTGAAGCCCGACTGGAAAAGATTATCCGCGATTTGCTGTTCGACGACGGCGCCGATCATGACGAGGCGCGGGCCCTGGTCAATCTTGTCCTGACAGATGAGGGCCTGCCGGATTTTCCCAAAATTCCCCGCAAATACAAGAGCTTCCTGTCGGTGCCTCTATGGGGTGAAGTCGATGTCGTCCATCGGGATATTATTGACGATATGGAATACAGCGAGGAAGATGAAAGCGGCCAGAATATCTTCAAGGATCTGCGCGACGGCCGCAAACATGCCGGCGTCCGTGAGGAAAATGATCAGGCGGAAAGGGATGACCCGCTGGTCCTCAACCGGTTTGAAAAGGTGGTGTCGCTGGCGGAAATGGTCAATGTCAACCGCGGCGTTGACGATGACGAGGACGAGGATGTCCAGTCGGCGGTCGATGATCTTGATGAATTGTCGCTGACCCGCAATAAAAAAACGGTGGCGGCCACGATCAAGCTTGACGTTTCGGTCGCGGGACAGGGCATAGACGCGGCGCCTGTTGCGGCCGCCGTGCGTTACCCGGAATGGGATTTTCGTATTCAGGGCTATCGCAAGGATCATTGCGCCGTTTTTTCCGATCGTGTCGAGGAAGAGGAAGACGGCTGGGAACCGGACGATGCGACGAAGCGGCGCATCAGGCGCATCCAGCGTCAGTTCGAGGCCCTGCGTCCCCGGCGGGAAGCGGTCCATCGGCAGCAGGACGGCAAGGAGCTGGACATTGACGCCATGATCCGTTCCAGTTGCGATCTGAGGGCGACGGGCGAGGGCAGTGACCAGATTTATACCGATTACCGCAACCAGACCCGCGACCTGGCGGCGGCGACGCTGGCGGATGTCTCCCTGTCAACGGACGCCTGGCTCGACGGGCGGCGGATTCTTGATGTGGAGAAGGAAGCCCTGATGATCCTGGCGCTGGGCCTGAAGGCCAGCGGCGACGATCACGCCATCTACAGCTTTTCCTCGCGCAAGCGGCATAATGTCCGGGTCGATTGTCTGAAGGACTTTGAAGAGGACATGACGGTTCATGTCCAGAAGCGGATTTCGGCGCTGAAACCGGGGTTTTATACCCGCATGGGGGCGCCGATCCGCCATGTGACCAAGCAGCTTCTGGAACGGCCCAATCATCACAAGCTTTTATTGCTGATCAGCGACGGCAAACCCAACGATATGGATCATTATGAGGGCCGATACGGGATCGAGGATACCCGGATGGCGATCCGCGAGGCCCGCAAGCAGGGCATTGCCGTCTTTGGCGTCACGGTCGATGAAAAGGCGCGGGATTATTTCCCCTATCTTTTCGGTCCGGGCGGCGGGGCGATCATTCCCCATATCAATGACCTGCCGGCCGCCTTGCCGGCGATCTTCAGGAACCTGCTGGCCTAAACCCTATTCCTTGCCGGTGGGATATTCCACCAGATACATGCCATAGAATTTGCGCGCGCCGGAGGCCCGCCAGCGCAATGTGCCGGTCACTGTTTTGGTTGTGTAATGCACCGGCATATAGGGTTCCGCGGCGCAACGAATGTCAGTGTTTGACCATTGATTGGCCCAGGCGGAAAAGCCGCTTTTGGTCGCGTCAGTGCCGTCAACCCAGATCAGGGATCCAGAGCCGCAATAATATTGCAGCCCGATCCAGAAGTCCTTGGCCTTGAAGTTGCGCAATATGAATTGATGGGTCTCCAGGTTTTTAATTGTCGCCAGACGGCCCTGGGTATTCTTGAAAAACTTGGTCGCCGCCTCTTTTTGGGCATTTTGCCAATTGGGGCGTTCCGTGATCTTTGAAAAGCGGAATAATTCAAAATAACTTTTTGACGCCGGATTATAGTAGGGCCCGGCGGTCGTCAGGCCGTCAAGACCTGGCGCCTTTCGGCCTACCTCGGCCTGGGCAGGTGAGGCATATGTTACGAACAGTGACAGAACGCCTGTCAGGAGTATTTTTAAGTTATTCATTTTTCTTCCCTGATTTTCTTCCCGGGTCACCTTTGCGCCTTATTATTATAAACAGCCAATATGATCAAATTCAGGCAGATTATTCTATCATCAATTTCATCGTTTGGGCAATATATTCATCAGCCCATTCCGGTTCCTGCAAGGTCCAGAAAGCGATGTCGTGAACGGCCATGGCGGTAATCTCAACGCCCTGATCCGCCCAGTGATCAATTATTTTTTGCGCCGCCGACGGCATTCGCGCCGGATTGTTCAGGGATATGTCAAGCCATTTGACCGAAAGGCCCCGGGGCAGTTTCACCTTGTCGAGGGCGAGTTGGCGGAATCCGCGCGCCAGACCGGGGGACAGGTCATACCCGGCGATTTCAAGGGTTTCGCCCTTGTCCAGTTCGGCCCATAAATCCTTCATCGCCAGCGGGCTGCTGCTGGTTTTTCCGGTAATCTCCGCCGCCAGCTTGATCCGCATATGCTGGGAAATGAATTTTTTGCCGTTGCCGGCCGGCGACCACAGCAACAGCTGATCGGCGAGATCGGGATGCTGTCCCGCAAGGTCGGCGGCAAGCAGGGCGCCGCTGCGCATCGCCCAGAGAGTTATGGGCTGCCCCGACGTTGCCTTCATCCAGGAAACGGCGGCCAGAATATCCTGCCGCCATATGGCGATCGAGGCGTCGCCATAGGCGCCTTCGCTGTCGCCGGTGCCGTAAAGGTCAGGGATCAGCACGCCATAGCCGGCGGCGGCGAGCCGTCGGGCCTGCCGGTTGATCATATGGCGGGAGCGGTTAAGTTCCTCGGCGAAGGGCGGGACAAAGATGATATTCCGCCTGAGGTCTCTTTGGGCGACCGGGGGGTGATAGAGGGCGAATATGTTGCCTGAAACGCTCTTGATAAAGAATGGCTGCACCTTGCTTCCCCGGCTTGCGATCCGGATTATCCGGCGTGTTTGCTGTCGACGAATTGACACAGGCTGCCGAATGTTTCGAAGGTTTCGGCGCTGATTTCATCGTCATCGATAAAGACGTCGAAATGATCCTCGATTGAGGTCACCAGCATGGCGACGGCCATTGAATCCAGCTCGGGAATATTGCCCAGCAGCGGGGTGTCCAATTCCAATTCATTGGCCCGGTCGCCAATCTGAAGCGTTTCCCGTAATATGTTTTTTACTTCGTCAACGGTCGTCATAAAATTTGCCTTACTCTTTGGTCTGATTTCGTCCAGCGCGCGCCCTTATACTATAAAATATTCTTTAAAGAAAGCGTCAATGAAACGGACAATATTCGAAAAGACTCACGTGTTGCCGGCCTGGTCAGAAATGAAAAACCGCACGGGACCCGGCGGATAGTGAAATATGAAACCGGGGTTTGACATCTGAAAAGCAGATCTGCAGCGGGCCGATATTGATGAAAACGGCCTTGCCCAGCAGGGCGGCGCCCATGCGGCTGTGGGCTTTCAGGGAGCCGGGATTGAAGGCGGAAATGCGGCTGAGCGAGGCGGTAAAGCCCCTTTGTCTCATGATTTGGCTGCTGGTGATCCACAGGTTTGAAAAAGCCCGCGTCAGGCGGAATTCGGGCTCAATATGAACGCCAAAGTCCCAGCAGCATTCTGCCGGCGGGATGAAATCGGCCCGCACTTCATCTTCGTGATAGACCCCCGGGGTGAACCATAACAGGGCGGCGAGCGTGTCTTCCTTATAGGCGCCGATGCAGACGGCCTGCTGTTGGAAACGATAGCGGCAGATTTCAGGCGCGAGAAGCGCGCGCAGATCCGGGTTCTGTTCGGTGATTTCCTTCACCGGAAAATTTTTCGACAGGCGGATTTTTTTGCCGTTATCCCCGGCGAGCGGCTGGGAAAAAAAGACATAGGGATAGATCGAGCCGATTTTGGCCGTTTGAAGCATTCTGTCGCCGATATAGTAAAAAGTTGCGGACCTGCCGATTTGCGCAAATGAGGTCTTGAACCAGTTTATCATATTGCCCCTTGAGCCTTTGATCTGTTATTGCAGGGTCTGTTATCCTGTTTTCAGAATGATCTTATGGGATAAAAATATTGATAAAAAGATAAATTATTTATTTTTACGGTGAATTGACCCAGGTTATTTCAGGGTTTTGTCTTATTTATGACAAAAATTATTTAAAAGCTTGAACTTTTCCCGACATCTGGTTTGATAGCGATAATTTTAATGCAGGGCGGGAGGACGTTTAATATTATTCAACGGACGCTATTCACTTTTCTATAACTTTTGTAAAATATGTTGATGAAAAAAGCGACTTACTAAAAAGATATAACTATTTATGGCGTATAATCTTTCAGATATTATTCGAAATTCAGCGGCCCGCGCGCCGGAGCAAATCGCGGTTATTTATAAAAATGATCAGATGACCTATGGCGCGCTCTGTGACGAGATGGCGGCGTTCGGCCGGGCGCTTGTCGCCCATGGTCTCAACAAATATGACCGGGTGGCCAACTATTTGCCCAAACAGCTTGAGACGGTGACCGCCATCTTTGGCCCGCCCTGCGCCGGCGGGGTTTTCGTGCCGGTCAATCCGGGTCTGAAGGCGCGGCAGGTCTGCTATATCCTCAGGGACTGCAACGTCAGATTTCTGGTGACCAGCCCGGACCGGCTCGGCGCCCTCGAGGATGACCTGAAGGACTGTCCGGATCTGGAGCTGATTATCCTGACCGGGAAGATGCCGGAAAATGCGGCGGATATGGCCCGCGCGCTGGACAAGAAAATCATCGGTTATGCGGCCTTTCTGGACCAGGGGCGGACATCTGCCGCGCCGCTTCACCCGGTGATTGACGCCGATATGGCGGCGATCCTCTATACCTCCGGCAGCACCGGCATGCCGAAAGGGGTTGTCCTGTCCCATCGCAACATGATTGTCGGCGGCGAGAGCGTCGCCAGCTACCTTGAAAATACGGCGGCCGACCGCATCCTCAGCGTGCTGCCCCTGAGCTTTGACGCCGGGCTCAGTCAGTTGACGACGGCTTTTACCGTCGGCGCGACGGTGGTTCTGATGAATTTCCTGTTGCCGCGGGACGTGATCCGTCAGGCGGCGAAGCATAAAGTCACCGGCATCACCTGCGTGCCGCCGCTGTGGATTCAACTGGTGGATCTGGAATGGCCCGAAGAGGCGGTGCGGACCATTCGCTATATCGCGACGACCGGCGGGCGGATGCCGGCGCCGGTGACCCGGAAATTCCGTTCGATCCTGAAGAACAGCGATATTTTCCTGATGTATGGCCTGACCGAGGCCTTTCGCTCGACCTATCTGCCGCCGTCCGAGGTGGACCGGATTCCGGACTCCATCGGCAAGGCCATTCCCAATGCGGAAATTATGGTTGTGCGGGAAGACGGCAGCCCCTGCGACGTGGGCGAGGCCGGCGAACTGGTCCACCGGGGCGCTCTGGTGGGCCTCGGCTACTGGAATGACCCGGAACGGACCAATGAGAGATACCGGCCGGCGCCGGGACAGGTCAAGGGCCTGCCCAACCCGGAAATCGCCGTCTGGTCCGGCGATACGGTGACAAAGGATGCGGACGGCTTTCTTTATTTCGTCGGCCGCCGGGACGAGATGATCAAGACATCCGGCTTTCGCACCAGCCCGACCGAACTGGAGGAAACCATTTACGCCAGCGGCCTGGTCGATGAAATCGCGGCGGTCGGCGTCGATCATGACCAGCTGGGCCAGGCGATCTGGATTGTCGCAACGGCGAAAGGCCCGGAAGGATTGGACGCAGAGGCGATCATGGCGTACTGTCGGGCGGAAATGCCCAGCTATATGGTGCCACATAAGTTGTTTGAATGGAAAAGCCTGCCGCGGAATCCCAACGGCAAAATTGACCGCAAGGCGATTGCCGCGGAACTTGAAAAACAAGAGATTGCGTAATGGTGAACATCGAAAAGAAAAAACCGCAACATGCGCCGATTGTCGGTTTCCCGGTTCGGGACGGGGAACTGACCATTGGCGGCATTCCCATCAGCCGGCTGGCGAAGCGGGTCGGCGCGACTCCCTTTTACGCCTATGACCGGGCGCTGATTTCGGCGCGCATCAGAGACATGCGGGAAAATCTGCCGTCCCGGATCAAACTGCATTACGCCGTGAAGGCCAATCCGATGCCGGCGGTTGTCCAGCATATGAGCCGGCTTGTCGACGGTCTTGATCTGGCCTCCGCCGGTGAAATGGCGATTGCGCTTGATAGCGGCATGGACCCGGCCCTGATCAGTTTCGCCGGCCCGGGCAAGACCGAACAGGAATTGTCGCAGGCCGTCGCCGCCGGCGTGGTGATCAATATGGAATCGCCGCTCGAGATGGAGAATATCGCCCGGATAGCGCAGGAACAGGGCCTCAGGCCAAGGGTCGCCATTCGGGTCAACCCGGATTTCGAGCTAAAGGCGTCGGGCATGAAGATGGGCGGCGGACCGAAGCAGTTCGGGGTTGACGCCGAAGCGGTTCCGGCGATGCTGAAGCGCCTTGCCGAGCTGGAGCTGGATTTTATCGGCTTTCATATTTTCAGCGGATCGCAGAATCTGAGCGCGGAAAGCCTGCTGGAAACCCAGGAAAAGACGTTGCACCTTGCGGCGGCGCTGGCGGAGCATGCGCCGACGGCGCCGACAAAGGTCAATATCGGCGGGGGTCTGGGGATTCCCTATTTCCCCGGGGACCGGCCGCTGGATTTAAAAGTCATCGGCGCAGGGCTCGCGCCGCTGCTTGACCAGTTCCGGCGAAAGTTGCCGGACACGGAAGTGATTATCGAACTGGGCCGCTATATGGTCGGCGAAGCGGGCATCTATGTCACGAAAGTGATTGATAAAAAGATCTCCCGCGGGGAGGTTTACCTGATCGCGGACGGCGGGATGCATCATCATCTGGCGGCGTCCGGCAATTTTGGCCAGTTGATCCGCAAGAATTATCCGGTCGCTATCGCCAACCGGATGGAATGCGCGGAAACGGAGCAGGCCAATATCGTCGGCTGCCTGTGCACGCCGCTGGACCGGCTGGGCGATAAAATGACATTACCCCGGGCCGAGGTCGGTGATTATATTGTTCTGTTCCAGTCGGGAGCCTACGGCTTTTCGGCAAGCCCAAAGGGATTTCTCGGGCATCCGGAGCCCCGGGAAGTTTTAGTCTGAATATTATTGGAGATATGGTGAGATGACCGGGATTGGTGGCTGGGTCGGTGCGCTTGACAAATGTCATGCGCCGGAAGAGATCATTGCGAATATGGCCAGGCGCCTCACCAGAGGCGACTATGATCGCCATCTGCGGCAAAATGGTAAAAAATGCGCGGCCCATGAGGGGGGGCTGGCGCTGGTGTCCCGCTATGATTTCAATCAGCTTGTCGAACAGGATGGCTATTTCGCCACCATCTGCGGCAGAGTGATCTGGCAGGATCCGTCGCTGAACGCCTACGCCGGGGAGCATGGCGACGAACGGGCGCTGATCGAAGGCTATAAAAGACATAACAGCAGGGTGCTTGAGGGGATGCAGGGGGCCTGGTCCGTTGCCCTGATCTCGCCCAGGCGCAACATCGCCCTGGTCGCCATTGACCGGATGGGGATATATTCCCTGTGTTACGGCCTCAGCCGGCGGGGGGATTTCGTTTTTTCCTCGGTAACCGACGGTGTGCGCGCCTTTCCTGATTTCACGGCGACTGTCGGACCGCAGAATATTTACAACTATCTGTATTTTTTCATGGTTCCGGCGCCGACGACCATCTTTGCCGAGATTTCAAAACTGGAGACGGCGCAGTTTGCCCATTATCAGAATGGCGAAATAACCACGGACTATTATTGGCAAATGCCTTATTCGCAGGAGAAGAATGGCGATCTTGACCTGTGGTCCGAACGGCTGATCGCCCATCTGGACGACAGCATGAAGGCGACCCTTGCCGGGACCGAGACGAAAAATGTTGGCGCGTTTCTGAGCGGCGGACTGGACAGCAGCACGGTGGCCGGATTGATGATGAAGCATCATGGCCAGGGAAAGACCTTTACCATTGGCTTTGATGATCCGAAATATGACGAAAGCGCCTTCGCGCGGATCGCCGCCGATCACTTCAGCACCGATCATAAGGAATATTTCGTCGTTCCTGATGATGTGACGTCGGTGCAGGAAAAAATTGCCGAAATTTATGATGAGCCCTATGGCAACACCTCGGCCGTGCCGGCCTATTATTGCGCCAGAATGGCGAAGGAGCAGGGGGTAGACCTGTTGCTGGCCGGGGACGGCGGCGATGAGCTTTTCGCCGGCAATGAACGTTATCTTTCGATGCAGACCATTGAAAAATACGGCCTGATCCCGAAGGCGCTGCGCAAAGGTCTGATGGAGCCTATTTTCGCCCTGCCGGGGATCGACCGGCTGCCGGTCGTGTCCCGGGCGCGAAGCCTGTCACGGCGTTTCGCCCACCCGATGCCGGATCGTTTGTATTCTTACGGGTTTTTCTATGACCAGAATCCAGACCATATATTTACAGCGGGCGCCGCGGATGAAATCAATCCGAATCTTCCGCTCGAAATTCTGCGGAAAAAATATTATCATTATGACGAAAGCCAGATGGTGCAGCGCATGATGCATTTGGACCTGCAGATCACGCTGGCGGATAACGACCTGCGGAAGGTCAACCGGATGTGCGACTTGGCCGGGGTCGAGGTCAGATACCCGTTCCTCGATTCCGATCTGGTTGATTTTGCCGCGTCGGTGCCGACGGATATTTTTCTCAAAGGCGGCGAATTGCGCTATTTCTTTAAATACGCCCTGCGCAATTTCCTGCCGCAGGAGGTGATCCGCAAAACCAAACATGGCTTTGGCCTGCCCTTTATGTCGTGGATTCGGACAGATAAAAAAATCAACGAGCAGGTCACCGATAATCTGACGGATTTCAGAAAACGCGGCTATCTGACAGATTGTTTTATTGATGAAGTAATTGAGGCCTGTCGGAATCCCGATGGTTCCGCGGCAGGCGAATTCAGCTGGGATATTGCGATGCTGGAAATCTGGTTCAAGAAACATTTATAAATATTTCAATATTTTAGCATTTTCGGATAGAATAGTGACGTGTGCTAATGCGAAAAGACTATATCGTAATATTTGTATTCTTTATGGAGTTTCAGTAAAATACGTGTATTCATATCTTGAATAACGGGATTTAAGCGGGAGACTTGGCCGTTTGTTTAGAAAAAATCTGAATTTTCGTAATAATTTAACCTATTCAGATTATCCCAATGGAATGGGAGCATTAGTCTCTGAAGAGTCAATGTGAGACGGGTTGATAAAAAATTGGAAGGGAATAAATTGTGATCAACAGAATTTTCAAGCCTGGGATCGTATCTCAAAGTTTTAGAAACAGCATTATATTTATCGGCGCGCTGATATTGGCGAGCTGCGGGAGCAGCAACGACAATAGATTGCCTTCGGCGCAATTTGTTCCTGTGGAAGAAGGACCCGGGCCGCAATATGTTGTCGGGCCGCTGGATAGCCTGCAGATCTTCGTCTGGCGCAATCCGGAACTGACGACATCGGTCACCGTGCGTCCCGATGGCCGTTTTTCCGTGCCGTTGATTGATGACATGACGGCAACCGGCCGGACGCCGACCCAACTGGCGCGGGATATTGAAAAGAAACTTGCTGAATTCATCCAGAGCCCGATCGTGACCGTGATTGTCAGCGGATTTGTAGGCCCTTTCGCCCAGCAGGTTCGGGTCGTGGGATCCGCCGCACAGCCGCAGGCCATTCCCTACCGGGCGAATATGACTTTGCTTGACGTGATGATTACCGTTGGCGGCGTGACGGAGTTCGCCGCCGGCAACCGGGCGACGCTGGCCCGGGTGGAAAATGGCGTTCAGCGGGAATATGGCATCCGTATTGATGACCTGATTCGGGATGGCGATGTCAGCGCCAATGTGAAAATCAATCCCGGTGATGTGATTATCATACCGGAAAGCTTCTTCTGATCCCTGGTCTGAAATGGCCGGAATTGAATGACTTCTATTTTGGCCATCCTACCGGGCTTGTGGCGCTATTTGATATAACGACTTGAACTATAAATAAACAAGTATCAGGAAGATTTGGATATGAACGAGATATACCAACAGCTTATCTCGATATTATATGGGGTTTGGCGGAAACGGATCATCGCCATTTCCATTGCATGGATAATATGCGTTATCGGATGGGTTTTTGTCGCCCAAATCCCAAATCAATATGGGTCGGAAGCCCGTATTCATGTTGACGCGGAAACTTTTCTCAAGCCTTTGCTGGGCAGAATGGCGGTGCAGAATAATATCTATAACCAGGTCGCCATGATGCGCCAGACGCTGGTCAGCCGTCCCAATATTGAAAAAGTAATCCGAATGACCGATCAGGATCTGCTGATTAATTCCGACGAGGAGATGGAAAAGAAAATCGTCGAAATTATGGATAACATCAACATCAAGATTCAGGCGGCCAACCTGTTCACCATCGCCTATACCCATGAGGATCCGGCAATCGCCAAACTGGTGGTCCAGTCCCTGCTGAATATCTTCATGGAAGAAAACCTGGGCCAGAACCGCAAGGATCTGACCTCGGCGGTGCGGTTTATTGATGATCAGATACTGGAATATGAGGAGCAGCTTGAGATTTCCGAACAGCGGGCCATGGAATTCAGGCAGAAAAACATGGCGTTCCTGTCGGACGAATCCTATTACAAGAAACTTCAGTCCAGCATGGCGGAAGTGAATGCCGTAAAGCAGGCGCTCAGGGAATTGAATAATCGCCGGCAGAAACTTCAGGATAATCTGAAAGACATTCCGCAATTCATTCCGTCAACAGGCATGGGGCCAAGTCTGAGCGGCGCCGGCGCAACCTCCGCCCTGCAGGGCCGGATCAACATGATGGAATCCCGTCTGGATGAGCTGTACGCCCGGGGGTATAAAGACCAGCATCCGGATGTCCGCATCGTGCTGAATCAGATTGAAACCCTGAAATCGAAACAGGAAATAGAACAACAGGAATTCAATGAAGCGCTGGAGAATAACGACACCAAGGCGCTTCAGGCCTCCGGCGGCGTGATGCCAAACCCGATCTATGATCAGTTAAGCATTAAACTGATTGATCTGGACGGAGATATCGCCATCCTGAAATCTAGGCTGAATCAGAGGGAAGAGGCGACAATTCAGTTGCAGTCCATGGCGCAGCGGATACCGGAAGTGGAAGCCGAACTGGCCCGGCTCAATCGTGACTATGATGTCATGAAGAAAAATTACAATGAAATGCTGGCCAAGCGTGAATCGGCGAAAATCTCTTCTGATCTTGAAACCAATACCGACCGGGTTCGTTTCAGGGTGATTGATCCGCCCCAGGAAGCGCGGGAACCGACAAGCCCCAACCGTTTGCTGCTGGTGGCTGGCGTGCTTGTCGTCGGTTTGGGCGCGGGCGTATTTGTCGCTTTCCTTCTGAGCCAGATGCATGCGACATACTCGACAGAACAGAATTTACGGGATTCATTCCCCTTCCCGGTACTGGGCAGTATTTCCATTCTGCCGTCAAAGGATGAATTGCGGCTCCGGAAAAGAAAACTGATCATGTTTTCCATTATGATGACGGGTCTTTTTGTTTCTTCCATCAGCGTGTATCTCATTATGCTATTTATGCATACGCCGACGGTATGAATTTAATCAGCAACTATAAAAGTCAAAACCATGAGTTTAATTGAAAAAGCAGCGGCTAAACTGAAAAAAAGTGAAAGCCTGGTCGAACGGGCCGCCAGGGAAGCGGAAAAGGCTTCCCTTGTTGAGGCCCGCCGCGCTGCGACGCCATCAAAACCGGACGACGTTTCTGTTCCTGAAAAGGCGCAGGCCACAGCAAATGCCGAGGGGAAACCCAGAAGCACCAGCGCCCAGGTTGAGATTAATTTTGATATTATGCATCAGAAAAATATCCTGACCGATAAGGACCTCGACAATACGGTGACGGCGGAGGAATTCCGCATCGTGAAGCGCAGTCTGTTGCTGAATGCCTTTTCAAAGGGGGAATCCGCCATTAAAAACGGCAATATCGTCATGGTGACAAGCACCCAGCCGGATGAAGGCAAGACCTTTTGCGCCGTCAGCCTGGCCATGAGCATGGCCTCGGAAAGGGACCTTACCGTATTGCTGGTTGATGCGGATGTCTCGAAACCGGATGTCCTGAGAACCCTGGGCGTCAAGGGCAGCAAAGGGCTGATTGATGTTATTGAGAACAAGGATATGGACCTCAGCGAATGTTTGCTGAAAACCAATATCCCCAATCTGACGATCCTGCCGGCGGGCAAGAAGCATAAACTGACCACCGAATTACTGGCCAGTGGCCGCATGGGCGAAATCATCAATGAAATCGCCAGAAGGTATCATGACCGGATCGTGATTATCGATTCGCCGCCCGTGCTCGCCAGCAGCGCCGCATCGGTTCTGGCCCTGAATGTCGGTCAGGTTCTGTTTGTTGTTGAGGCGGAGCGAACCCGGGAAGGCGAATTGACCGACGCGCTTAAAATGATTGAAAACAACCCGAACATTAACTTTATTTTGAATAAAACGCGCTTTTCGGCGGGTAAGAAGAAATTCGGTTCTTATTACGGGTACGGATATAATTAACAAAAGGTGAGGGCGGGGAAGCATGGTTCACGGTAAAAATACAATTCTGCTGTTGTTGTCAACGGGTGCGGTAACGGGACTTGGCGTAACGGCCGAGGCCGGAACCTGGCGCGTGACCCCTTCCATAACAGTGGCGGAAACCTACACCGATAATGTTGATCTGGACGCCACCGTTCAGCAAAGTGACTTTGTGACGAATGTTACGCCCCAGATTGTTGTTTCAGGAGTGGGCGCCCGGCTGAATACCTTGGTGTCATATAGTGCGAATTATTTTTATTATCCGGGCGATGATAATGACAAGCATGACTTGCGCCATAATCTGCAGGCGAACCTGAACAGCGAACTGGTCCGGGAATTATTCTTCATCGATAGTACGGCGTCGATCAATCAGCGGTTTCTTGATCGGCGGCGTGCTATTTCCGCCAATAACGTCAGCAGAACATTAAACCGGCGCACTGTTCAGGCATACAGCTTTTCGCCATATCTTGCCCATGCCTTCGGCACCTGGGCGACGGCTCAACTGCGATATGACCTGCGCCATGTTCGACAGTCCGCGGATGTCAGTCAAACAACGGCGGATACTTTTTTCGGCAACAGCCTGTCACATCAGGGCATATTCTCCGTCAGCAGCGGCCCCCGGTTCACCAGATTGAACTGGACAGCCAGCGTTAACTACAGGACGGAGGAACGGGAGATCACCAATGATTTTGAAAGCACGACAGCGCGGGTCGATTTCTCCTATCAGGTGAACAGAATGCTTGCTCTGCTGGGAAGCGCCGGCTATCAGGACCGGGAAACCGGCAGCAGTTTTGGTCAATTTGACGGCTTAATTTGGGATGCCGGCTTCCGCCTGACGCCCGGACCGCGCAGTTCCTTGTCCTTTCGCTATGGCAATCAGTTTGACGGCAACACCTTTTCCGTAAATGCGCTTTACAAGATCACCGCGAAAAATACCATCACCCTGGTCTATAGCGATACGCTGCGGACCTTCCAGTCTCTCGCCTTTGAGGAGGCCGGCGGCACAGGCTTCGTCCCGACAGAGGACAGCGGCTTTATCAGTGGCGACCTTGCCCGTCGCAAAAGATGGACCCTTGGCGTCAACGGGGTAAGAGGCCGGACGACGTATGGCATCAACGGGTTCTACCTGAAAAACCGATCCGAAAATAGCGTGCTGGACGAGAAAAGATGGGGTGGGGGCATTTCACTCAGCAGAGCGCTCAATACCCGCTTAACCGTCGGCAGCAATTTTTATTATAATCGTTCGCAGTTTTTTTCCGATAACAGAAAGGATAATTTCTGGAGCGCCTCGGCCAACGCCAGTTACTTGATTTCAAAGTCCCTGGTCGGAACACTTGAATATGTTCATTCCGATCGGGACCAGAGCCGGTTTTCAGTTTTAAACGGCGGGTCCAATTATGTTTCCCTGTCGATCAGGGCGTCACTCTAGGTGAATAATGTATACTGACTTTTACGGATTCGATGGTAAGCCCTTTCAGCTTACGCCTGACCCAAGCTTTTACTATGATAGTTCAACCCATCATAAGGCCATGGCCTATCTGACCTATGGCTTGAGCCAGGGCGAGGGCTTCATCATCGTAACCGGGGAGATCGGCGCCGGCAAAACGACGCTTGTCGCCCGCCTGCTGGACGATCTGGATACCGATCAATATGTTGCGGCGAAGATCGTGACCACCCACCTTGATGCGGATGATCTTCTGAGAATGGTTGCGGCGGGCTTCGGCATTGACATCATGTCAAAGGATAAATCCATTATCCTTCAGGAAATCGAGATGTTCCTGCGCCGAAATCATAAAAAGGGCCGGCGGGCGCTTTTAATCATTGATGAGGTGCAGAATCTGCCCATTTCCGCCCTCGAAGAACTGCGCATGCTGTCCAATTTCCAGGAAGGCGACCGCGCCCTGTTGCAGAGCTTCCTGATCGGCCAGCCGGAATTTCGCGATAAATGGGCCTTTGCCCCGGAGCTGGAACAGTTGCGCCAGCGGGTGATCGCGACCCACCACCTCCAGTCCATGACCTATGAGGAAACCCGGGAATATATTCTCCATCGGCTGGCGATTGTCGGCTGGCGGGATAAGCCGCTCTTTACCGAGAATTCCTTTCAGGAAATCTATCATTTCACCAGTGGCGTTCCGCGCAAACTGAACACCCTCTGTTCGCGCATCCTGCTGTTCGGGGCCATTGAGGAGCTCGGCACCATTGATAAGAAAGTCGTGACCAGCGTCATTGAGGATATGGAGCGGGACATCGCTTCATCGGGCGGGAATGTTCAGAATACAGCCTCGAACAATGGCGGCGGCCGGAAAAGGCCGGCCGGCCCGAGCCATGACGCCCGGGCTCTGGCGATCGGCAGTCAGGAACTGGAAGACCTGAAGGAGCGTCTTTTCGTCCTCGAAAAATACGTCAAAATTCATGATGAAACCATCAAGGGGGCGCTTGATATTGTCACCCGGCTGATGGATTCAAATGAAGATCAGGGGACCTAGCCTTCATGACCTCTGAAATCAGAAATGCGATGACGGTCGATGTTGAGGATTACTTCCAGGTCGGGGCATTTGAAAATGATATTGACCGGCGGGATTGGGACAGGCTGGAATGCCGGGTGGAGCGTAATCTGGATGTCATTCTGGCCATGTTTGACGATCATCAGGTGAAAGCGACCTTCTTCACCCTGGGCTGGATTGCCGAAAGATACCCTGCAGCCATTCGGCAGATTGTCGATAACGGGCATGAACTGGCCAGCCATGGCATGAGCCACATGCGCATTACCGATCAAAGCCGTGAAGAATTTACCGATGACGCCGGGGCGTCGAAAAAGTTGCTGGAGGATATTGGCGGCTGCGACGTCAAGGGATACCGCGCGCCGAGTTTCTCCATCGGGGAGAGGAATATCTGGGCGCTGGATGTCCTGCATGAGGCCGGCTATAAATACAGTTCGAGCATTTATCCCATTCGCCATGACCATTACGGCATGCCCTCGGCGCCGCGGTTCGCCTTTCAGCCGTTGCAGGGTCGGGATTTCCTGGAGATGCCGGTGACCACGGTCGATGTGATGGGCAGCAAGATACCCTGCGGCGGCGGCGGTTATTTCAGGCTGCTGCCTTATTTTATTTCAAAATCAGCCATGAAGCGCGTCAACCGCAAAGACGGCCAAGCCTGTATCTTTTATTTTCATCCGTGGGAGATTGACCCGGGGCAGCCGCGCCAGACCCAGGCCAGCCTGAGGTCAAGATTCCGTCATTATACCAATCTCGACATAATGGAGGCAAAGATCAGAAAGGCGCTGGCCCAGTTTCAATGGGGGCGGATGGATGAAATTTTCCTCAACGGCAAAGGGTATGGCAAAGGTAGGCGATGCAAGTAAAACTGCTGGATATTTTTGACGATTGCGCAAGGTGGGACGCCTATGTCGAAGGCCACCCCCAGGCGACGGTTTATCATCTGTCCGCCTGGGGCCGGGCTGTCGCCAGAAGCATGGGCCATAAATGCTATTATATCTATGTCGAGGATCAGGGGAAAATCCGCGGCCTGCTGCCGCTGATCCATGTCAAGAGCCTGCTGTTTGGCGACTCGCTGATTTCTGTCGCCTTTGCGACCAATGGCGGGCCGCTTTTTGATGATGAAAAGGCCCTGGCGCTGCTGGACGGGGAGGCGGGCTGGCTGGTCAAAACCCTGGGGGTTGATTATCTGGAATGCCGCAATATGGACCCGGTTCATGATGACTGGCCGACAAAGAACGAGATGTATTCCACTTTCCGCAAGGCGCTGTCCCGGGATAATGAGGAAAATATGAAGGCCATCCCGCGCAAACAGCGGGCGATGGTGCGCAAGGGGATTAAATTCGGCCTCAGAGCGGTTATTGATCCGCGTCCAGACCGCCTGTTCGCCATGTATTCGGAGAGCGTCCGTAATCTGGGCTCGCCGGTCTTTCCCCGCAAACTGTTTTATTTCCTCAAAGAGGAATTTGGCGATGACTGCGAAATTCTGACGGTGGAAACAGCCGAGGGAGCGCCGGTTTCCAGTGTGATGACTTTTTATTTCAGAAATGAGGTCGTGCCCTATTACGGCGGCGGGACTTTTGAGGCGCGCGCCCTTGCGGCCAATGATTTCATGTATTGGTCGTTGATGGCGCGGGGGGTTGATGAAAAAGACTGCGCCATATTTGATTTCGGCCGCAGTAAGAATGGCACCGGCGCCTTCAGCTTCAAAAAGAACTGGGGCTTTGCGCCACAACCGCTCCATTATGAGTTTATTCTGCCGGAGGGCGGAGAAATGCCGGATATTAATCCGCTGAATCCGAAATATCAGTTGATGATCAAAACCTGGAAAAAACTGCCGTTGCCGATCGCCAATCTGGTCGGGCCGATGATTTCCCGGTCACTTGGATAAACAGTCCCGGGGATAAATACCCCCACTGGGAAAAGATGAATAATTAAGCGAAAAATAACGGTGTTGGAATAAGCTGCCTGAATTGACATCTACAGGGACATAAAAACCGGGGTTAAAAATATGACGGAAATGCAGAGCGAAGCGATCAGAACCCAGTGGCGGAACGCCGCATTAACCCTGGGGGCTGTTGTCCTGTTTATTCTGTTTGTTTTTTTCGATACCGTGAAAATCCTGGTCATGACCTGGTGGGACAAGCCGGAATATAACCATTGTCTGCTGATCCTGCCGATCCTCATCTATCTGCTATATGAGCGGCGCGAGATTTTCCATAAAATCGCGCCAAAGCCGTCGTGGCTCGGTCTGTTGCCGATCCTGGCCGGCGGCGGCCTGTGGCTGCTCGGTGATCTGGCCGACGCCAATGTGGTGCGCCAGTTCGGGCTGGTGATTTTGCTGCAGGGTTCTATCCTGACCATATTGGGCTGGCGGGTGGTTCTGGCCTTGATGTTCCCCATTTTCTATATGGTGTTTTTAATCCCCTTTGGCGACTTTCTGGTTCCGGCCTTGCAGGATTTCACCACCGCCTTTGTTGTCACCACCCTGAATATTCTGAGCATCCCGGTTTATGTCGAAGGGGTGTTCCTGTCGATACCCGCCGGCGATTTCCATGTCGCCGAGGCCTGCGCCGGCTTAAGGTTCCTGGTGGCGACGGTCGCCCTTGGCACCCTGATGGCCAATGTCGCCTACAAAACCATCGGTCGTCAGATCATTGTCGTTCTTCTTTCCTTCATCGTGCCGGTGATCGCCAACGGGTTGCGCGCCAGCGGCATCGTCCTTGTCGCCCATTGGTCCGACATGAAATACGCCACCGGCGTTGATCATATTGTTTTCGGCTGGATATTTTTTGCCGTTGTTCTGCTGATTTTTATTTCCATCGCCATGACTTTCACCAACCGGGGCCTGCATGACGGCTATATTGATTTTTCAAAGGAGTATTGGCAGTCCAATGAGGCGGTGCCGCTGAAAAAATTCATCCCCTTCCTGGTCATCGGCCTGATTGCGGCCGGCGGCGCCCCGGCCTATGTCTCGGTCATTGATCAGAGACTGCTGTCCAATGAAGACCGCTATATCGTTGTCGATGAAGCCGTTTGGGGCCATGATGCAGCTGACAAGACCGACTGGAAGCCTTTTTATGACGGCGCGTCACAGACCTTCCACCTCAAGAAGGGCGCCGTGTCGCGGAATGCGGTTGATGTTTTCGTCGCGTATTACAAATATCAGGCCAAAGACGCCGAAATGATCCGGTTTGGCAATGGCGTCGCCATGGAGGATATTTGGGAGCGCGCCGATGGTCAGCGGGTTACCACTGAAATTTCTGGCAGCGAACGGCCGGTGAAGGAGGTTCTGCTGCATTCCAGGGTCGGCCAGCGTCTGGTCTGGTACTGGTATTGGGTGGACGGCGAAATCCTCACCAGCAATTACAAGGCCAAACTGTATGACGCGAGAGCCAAGCTGCTCGGCGGCAGGCTGGATTCGGCGGTGGTCGCCCTGTCGGTGCCGGTGGACAAGGATGTGATGGATCAGCAACGGCAACGGTTGGCGGAGCTTGCTGCAAGTTTGCCGTCATTTGAAACTATGGTCCGGGGCGGAGAGCGTTGAGCAGGTAACATGGTCAGGATGAGTTGTGGTGATATGATGGCGTCAATGAAGTCTTTTGTCTGTATATGTCTTTTTTATATGGCGGCGACCGCCCAGGGTTCCGCCGCCGAGGGGAGTGTCACATTTCCCGACGTGGTGCGAAAGATAACCCCGTCGGTCGTCGCCATTGCAACCTACAGCCCGTTGCGGAGCCCCCGTGTCGTCATGCGGGGGACCGGATTTGTCGTCCATGACGGCCTGCATGTCATCACCAACGCCCATGTCCTGCCGAAAGATTCAGAGCTCACACATAACGAAAAAATTTCTGTTTTGATCGGCCGGGGCAGGACGCCGGACCGGCGCGTGGCGGAAGTTGTGCTTATTGACCGGGAACATGACCTGGCCCTGTTGCGGATTGACGGCAACAAAGTAGCGAAATTCACGCTTGGCTCCGGCGGCATGGCGCCCGAGGGAACGGATATCGCCGTGACCGGCTTTCCCATCGGCGCGGTGCTGGGGCTATATCCCGTGACCCACCGGGGCATCGTCGCCGCGATAACACCGATCGTCATCCCGCAACCGTCGGCGCGTTATCTCGACCCGAAAGTCGTTCGTCAGTCGCGTTATGATGTCTATCAACTGGATCTCACCGCCTTTCCCGGCAATAGCGGCAGCCCGATGTATAACGCGGAAACAGGCCGGGTCGAGGGGATTTTGAATAGTGTTACGGTCAAGGGAACCAAGGAAAACGCCTTAACGAAACCCAGCGGCATTTCCTTCGCCATTCCGGTGGTCTATCTGCATAATCTGTTGCGGGATGCGGGACTGACCACGGACAAGCCGTGACCGCGCTGATTTGAGCAATAACCTGACTTCCCCCGGCCCCTCATTTTCGCCCCTTCGCCCGCATTCCCGACCCTGATCGGAAATCCGGAGTCCGGGCGCATGCCAATGTCTTTTTTCTCCGGTATGGCGAGTGCGTAATGTCAAAATGGATCCCCGGGTCAAGCCCGAGGATGAGGAAAGGGGGCGCCGAGGATAAGGAAGGGCGGGGACAAGGAAGGCAAGCGAGGATGAAGTGTTTGCGAAGTCGGTGAAGGGGACTTTCAGCCGCCTGTTTTCCGCCCTTCCGCGCCTTTGCCGGCAACAGAATTGCGCATAATTAATAGGTCCTGCCCCTAAATCAACCGGCGCCGTCGGCTTGATCAGTTTTCGGTATCCTGTTTTTTCTTGGGATCGCCGGCGGCGGGCATGATTTCTTCCAACTGTTCCGCATCGGGCGCGTTATTTTTGGCGATATTATTGTCCGTGGTGCTCAGGGCGGTCCAGACGGAGACAACGGCGACAATCCACCCCAGCACAGCCCCCGCCACCCACACCATGATGGAATTTCGCATCGAGAGGCGTTCTTCTTTGGCTTCTTTATTGTCCTGTGCATTGTTAACCATAATAAAGCTCAATATTTCAGATAGTTATACCCACAACAGCCCGGGCATTATCTTATCGTTAATAAAATATAATGACTAGTATTTTTTCAACAAATGTAACTTTTGGGTAAAAGAGGCATCTTATTAGATGCACATTCAAGAAATATGCCATTTATAAATAGGCCATATTAATCAATGGCTTATAAATATCGGAAAGTATTTATTGGCGAAAGGGGCAACAAACCGAACTTAAAATTGTAAAAAAAACCGACACTATTTGATCCTTTTTTACACTTTTGGTTTTGTCAACTCTTGTCGAGGGCGTATCCGGCCGAACGAACGGTCCGGATGATGTCCGGCGTGTCGCCGATATTCAGCGCCTTGCGCAGGCGGCGGATATGGACATCGACGGTGCGCGATTCAACATAGATATTTGTTCCCCAGATACTGTCGAGCAATTGTTCCCGTGAAAAGACACGCCCGGGATTTTCCATCAGATAGCGCAGGATTTTAAATTCGGTCGGTCCCAGATGAATGGGGGTTCCGGCGCGGGTCACCTTGTGGGAGGTCGCATCCAGGATAATGTCGTCATAGGTCAGTGTTTCCCCGCTCAGGGCGGGACGAATGCGGCGCAGAATGGCGTTGATCCGGGCAATCAGCTCCTTGGGGGAAAAGGGTTTGGTGACATAGTCGTCGGCCCCGGTGTCAAGCCCGCGGATCCGGTCGCTTTCCTCGGCCCGCGCCGTCAGCATAATGATCGGCACATTCCGGGTCGCCTTTGTCCGGCGGATGCGGCGGCAGATTTCGATGCCGGACAGGTTGGGCAGCATCCAGTCGAGCAAAATCAGATCCGGTAAAAATTCCTCGGACGCCAGCAGGCCTTCCTCGCCATCGCTTTCACAATGAACGCTGAAGCCTGCCTGGGTCAGGTTGTAGCGGATAAGTTCGGTCAGACTTTGATCGTCTTCGATGAGGAGAATTTTTGTATCCATGGTGGTGGCGTCCGCCTGTGGGTTATTTATTATCAATGTCGATTTCAAGGTAATTGCTGCTGTCATCCTTGGGCCGTTTTGCATCAAGAAGCTCGCCTTCATTGATGTAATAGACCAGCTCGGCGATATTGGTCGCGTGATCCCCGGCGCGTTCGGTATTTTTGGCGATGAACAGCAAATGGGTCGCCTGGGTGATATAGCGGGGGTTTTCCATCATATAGGTCAGCATTTCCCGGAACAGGCTGTTATAGAGATTATCCACTTCCTGATCCCGCCGCCAGACGTCAATGGCGAGCTCAACATCCCGGTTGATATAGGCGTCGAGCACATCGGAGATCATGCTCCGGATATGTTTGACCATCTGATCGATCAGGGAACTGCTGACTGAGATGGTTTTATTGTGATTTATGGCGTGAACGCGCTTGGCGAGGTTTTTGGCGTAATCGCCGATCCGCTCCAGTCCGGCGCTGATTTTTATGGTGGAGACGATGTCCCGCAGGTCGTCGGCGACCGGCGAGCGCAGCGCCACCAGTTCAATGGCCATTTTTTCAATTTCGACATCCATCTGGTCAACAAGGGCATCCTGCCGGCGCACCTGGTCCGCCAGTTCCTCATCGTTGGTCTTCATGGCTATTGAGGCCTGTTTATATTGTTCCTCGACAAAGCTGCCCATCTTTACAATCTTTGACCTGAGCCTGGAAAGCTCGTCGTCAAAAGAGGATGAAATGTGATTATGTGTCATGATTTAATCCTGTGGTTGGTCGCTCAGCCATAACGTCCGGTGATATAATCTTTGGTTTTTGCAACTTTTGGGTTGGTGAAGATTTGCGATGTTTCGCCATATTCAAGGATCTGTCCGAGGTGAAAAAAGGCTGTCCTTTGAGAGACGCGCGCGGCCTGTTGCATGGAATGGGTGACGATAACAATCGCATAGCGGTCCTTCAGTTCGTCGATCAGTTCCTCGACAATGGCGGTTGCGATCGGATCAAGGGCGGAGCAGGGTTCGTCCATCAGGATGACTTCCGGATTGACGGCGATGGTCCGGGCGATACACAGACGTTGTTGCTGCCCGCCGGAAAGGGCGGTGCCCGGGGTCTCCAGGCGGTCCTTTACCTCATCCCATAGGCCGGATTTCTGCAAGCTGTTGAAGACGATTTCATCCAGTTCCGCGCTGTTGCGGGCCAGGCCGTGGATCCGCGGGCCATAGGCCACATTGTCATAAATTGATTTGGGGAAGGGGTTCGGTTTCTGAAAGACCATGCCGACCCGGGCCCGCAATTGAACAACATCAATTTTCCTGTCATATATATCCTGGCCATCCAGTTTGATCGATCCTGTGACGCGACAGGAGGCTATGGTGTCATTCATCCGGTTGATACTGCGCAGGAAGGTTGACTTGCCACAGCCGGAGGGGCCGATCAATGCGGTTACGGCGTTGGGGCTGATGTCCAGATCCACGCCCCTGATTGCGTGGGTGTCTCCATAATATACATTCACATCACGCGCCTGTATTTTGGCGGTTTCGGCTTTTGCCATCTGGTCGTCCTTAATAAAATCTACAACATTCATTTTCTTACCAGTGCTTTTCAAATTTCTGTCTCATCCAAATGGCAAGACCGTTCATCAATACAAGGAAGAATAAAAGTACAATGATCGCGGCGGAGGTTTTTTCCATAAAACCACGTTCCGGACTGTCGGCCCAGAGGAAAATCTGTACCGGCAGCGCCGTCGCGGCGTCCACTATACCTTGTGGAACATCAACAATAAAGGCGACCATGCCAATCATCAACAGCGGCGCCGTTTCCCCGAGCGCCTGGGCCATGCCAATGATGGTTCCGGTCAGGATGCCGGGCATGCTCAGCGGCAGGACATGATGCAGCTGGGTCTGCACTTTTGACGCCCCCATGCCGATCGCCGCGTCGCGAATGGACGGCGGCACGGCGCGGATTGCCGCCCGGGAGGCGATGATGATGGTGGGCAAAGTCATCAGGGCCAGGGTCAGTCCGCCGACCAAAGGGGCGGAGCGCGGCATATTGAAGACATTCAGAAATACGGCGAGCCCGAGCAGTCCGAAAATGATCGAGGGGACAGCGGCCAGATTGTTGATGTTAATCTCGACCAGATCCGTCCAGCGATTGCGCGGGGCGAATTCCTCAAGATAGATCGCCGAGGCGACGCCGATGGGAAAGGCGATCAGCAAGGTCACCAGCAGGGTCAGGAACGAGCCGACGGCCGCGCCCCATATGCCGGCGAGCTCCGGCTCCCGGGAATCTCCCGAGCTCAGGAAACGCCAGTTGAAGCCTCGGATAATTCGGTCTTCCGCGGCAATTTTATCCAGCCACAGCAACTGGTCGTCGGAAATTTTTCGTTCACTCTGGTCAACATCCCGCGAAATCTGGCCCTTGATATACATATCAACGGTGCTTGAGGCCAGGAGGTCAAGACTTACAGTCTTGCCGATGGCATCCCTGTCGCCGAGCAGGCTTTCCATGACCTCATCCCGGGCCCCGCTGCTGATCAGTTTCTGCAAGGCGAATATGTCTCGCCTTTTCTGAACTTCGGGGAACATCGCCCTCAGACTGTTGCGGATCAGGGCGCGATGATCGGCCGCCATCACCGTCTGGCGATATTGCTCTTCGCTCAGGTTCGTCGTCTCGCCGATGATCTGCGGATCCATGAAGATGTCAATGCGCAGCCGGGTTTCCTGAAAGCCGCTCAGACCGGTGGTCAGGATGCTGGCAAAAAGGATCGTCAGCGCCAGAAGGCCTGAGAACAGGCCGGCGAGGCCAATAGCCTTGAACAGTCGTTCCTTCCGGTAGCGCCGTTTGACCCGGGCCAGCATTTTCGGTGACGTCCAAAAGGAAGCCATGGCGTCAGGGGCGTTGCTTTTCTCAAATTCAGTCATATTGTTCCTGATATTTTCGAACCACCCTGAGGGCGATAAAGTTTAGAAGCAGGGTGATGATGAAGAGCGCCAGCCCAAGGGCGAAGGCCGACAGGGTCTTGGCGCTGTCAAATTCCTGATCCCCGGTCAGCAGGGCGACAATCTGGACGGTGACCGTGGTCACGGCCTGCAGAGGGTTCGCCGTCAGGTTGGCGGCCATGCCGGCGGCCATGACGACAATCATCGTCTCGCCAATGGCCCGTGACGCGGCGAGAAGAAAGGCGCTGACGATGCCGGGCAGGGCGGACGGAATAATCACGTTCAGAATGGTTTCTGTTTTGGTCGCGCCCAGACCGTAAGAAGCGTCCCGCAGACTTTGCGGCACCGAGGAAATAACATCATCGGACAGGGATGATATGAGCGGTATGATCATGATGCCCATGACAAGACCGGCGGCGAGAGCGCTTTCCGAGGCGATTTCAAGGCCGAAGAAATCACCCGATGAGCGGATTGTCGGCGCGACGATCAGGGCGGCGAAAAAGCCGTAGACAACGGTCGGAATGCCGGCCAGCAGTTCGAGCAGCGGCTTGAAGACGGCGCGGGCCTTGCGATTGGCGAATTCGGTCATGTAGATGGCTGATAACAATCCGACCGGGACGGCAAACAGCAGAGCGATGAAAGTAATCAGCAGCGTTCCGGCGAACAGGGGGATGGCGCCGAATGAGCCTGAACTGCCGACCTGGTCGGCCCGCAGGGCGGTTTGCGGGCTCCATTTCAGGCCCAGGAGGAATTCGCTCAGGGAAACATGGTCGAGAAAGCGCAGGGTTTCCAGCACCAGCGAGGATACAATGCCGATCGTGGTCAGGATGGCGATGGCGGAACAGATCACCAGACTGACGACGATCAGATATTCCAGCATATTGCGGGATTTCAAATCTGGCGTGATGCTTCGAACACTCAGAAAGGCTGTTAACGAGGACAGCCCGATCGCCGTCAGGGTAAAAATCAGCAGAATATTTCTCCGGGTGCTGATCAGATATTGGGCCGCCTGGCGCAATTCATCGGTTACCGGGCGTGAAATCGCGTCATTGATCGCCAGATTGCGAATATCATTCAGATAAATGGCGCGCTCGAAATGCGACAGATTCTGAATTTCCTCGCCGAGGGCGCCGAGGACGATGCTGTTGATAATGCTGTTGCCGAAGACGATCCAGACCATAAACACCAGCAGGCCGGGCAGAAGGCTGGTCATGGCCGAAAGCCAGCCGTAATGATTGGGCAGGGAATGGAGCTGTCTGATGTCGCCGCGGACCGACAGAACAGCCTTTTTGCGGCCCATGACATAGGACGCGGCGGCAATAAATCCAAGAATGAGGATGAGGGAAAGACTGCTCATATATTTTGACTTCGGTTCATCTTTAGGAAAATAAAAAGCGGAGCCGGCGTGCACTCCGGCTCCGACACTATAATATTATTTGCGGAGCGTTACCAAATTTTTTGTATCGGCGCGTAATTTCTGCAGATCAGCCGCAGGCAGGGGAATCAGGCCCTTTTCCGCAAGATAGCCATAATCCCCCATGGCCTTGTCGCTGACGAATTCCGCCAGATATTCCTTGATGCCGGGGATTTTGCCGACATGGGCTTTCTTGACGTAGAAATACAGCGACCGGGATACCGGATAGCTGCCGGAGGAGATATTCTCAAAAGTCGGTATTTTTCCGTTCACCAGGCTGCCCTGAATAACATCACTGTTTTGATCGAGAAAGCTGTAGCCGAAAATGCCGAAGGCGTCCGGGTTCGCCTGCAGCTTGCCGACGATCAGATTGTCATTTTCGCCGGCTTCGATATAGGCGCCGTCCTCGCGGATGGTGTGACAGATGGCTTTATATTGCTTTTTGTCTTTCTTTTTCATAGCCTTGATTTCAGGGAATGTTTTACATCCGCCTTCCATGGCGAGTTCAGCAAAGGCGTCCCGGGTGCCGGATGTGGGCGGCGGGCCAAGAACCTCGATTTTCTTGTGGGGCAGGTTTGAGTTGACCTGATTCCAGTATTTATAGGGGTTCGGGATCATGCCGCCATTGGCCGGAATTTCAGCCGCAAGAGCCAGCCAGATGTCTCTCAGGGACAGTTCTATCCGCTGGGTCTGCTTGGAATTGGCGAAGACGATGCCGTCAAAACCGACTTTCACTTCGACGATGTCGTTGACGCCATTCTTGGCGCAGCGCTCGATTTCCGAGGATTTGATGGGGCGGGAGGCGTTGGTGATGTCGGGAAATTTTTCACCGACCCCTTCACAGAAAAGCTTCAGGCCGCCGCCGGAGCCGGTGCTTTCCACAACAGGGGTTTTAAATTTTGACCTTTTGCCAAATTCCTCGGCGACCGTTGTGGCGAAAGGATAGACGGTCGAAGAACCGACAATGCGGATCTGGTCCCGGGCGACGGCGGGACTGGCGATGGTTATGGCTAGGGCGGCGGTTCCCAGAAGTGTCGTCATTTTCTTTGTAAGCACGTTTTCTCTCCGTTAATTGTTGTAGGACATTCACTACGGGACCGACTGTAAAAAGGCTCAATTACCTATTTGCGGCAGTTTTGTTAAACATTTATGACAGTGGGAGGGAGAATTTATTTTGGCAGGGAGATGGTGACCCGGGTGTCGGCGTTGATTTCGCTTTCAAAGAAAATGCGGCCGTGGTGGCGTTGTATGATATGTTTGACGATGGCGAGACCAAGGCCGGTGCCGCCCAGATTGCGCGAGCGGGCGGAATCAACCCGGTAAAATCTTTCCATCAGACGCGGCAGATGTTCCGCCGGAATACCGGGACCCTCATTGGTGACGGTGATGGTGACAGATTCCGCGCCGGCGGACCCCGGCGACAAAAGATCGCTGCATTCGACTTTGATCTCGCTGTTCTTCCGGCCATATTTGATGGCGTTTTCAATCAGATTCTGGAAAACCTGGGTCAGTTGGTCATGGTCACCGGTGACGTCGCCAATTTGCCCGTGGCTGAAGGAGATGGCCATGTTCTTGTCCCGCGCCTGATTGCCAAGAGCCGCGATGACGCTTCTGATCAGGCCGGCCAGGTCAACCGTATCCGAGGGCTTGATATGTTCATCCCGTTCAATCCGCGACAGGGACAAAAGATCCTCAATCAGGCGACTCATACGGCTCGCTTCATCATGCATGATATTGAGAAACCGCTCATGGGCCTGCATGTCGCCTTTCGCCGGACCCTGCAGGGTTTCGACGAAACCAAGGATAGAAGCCAGGGGGGTTCGGAGTTCGTGACTGGCGTTGGCGACAAAATCCATCCGCATTTTATCGACATGCTTGAGCAGGGAAATATCATAGATGGCGATGAGGATATATTTCCTGTGCGCGTGATGAGGATGAAGGATGGCGCTATTTCCAGAAGACTCTGACGTTGGCGTATCATCCGACGGCGGGCCGAACAGATGAATGCGCGCCAAAAAATGCCTGGCGACCGGCGCTCCATGCTGAAATTCGCAGCTTGCGGGCTCGCCCGTTTCCAGGGTTTTGCCAAGCGCCTCATACAGGTTCGAATTTCGGATGAACAGCGAAATATCCTGCCGCAATATCTGATCACCCAGCAGTGTATTGGCGGATTTATTGGCCATCAATATGCGATTACTGGCGTCAAGCAGCAGAAGCGGATCGGACAGATTCTCCATGATGCTCATCAGCAGCAGTTGGTTTTCCCTGGTTTGCTTGTTATCATGAATTTGTAATGTTGTTTTCCGATCAAGGGCTTCTAGCTTTTTATTAAAGTAAAACAGGATATAAACAAGCATCAGAATGAGCAAGGCGATGAATATGGACAATTCCTGACCGTTTATTTTGCCCCGGGCGGACAAAAATATCAGGAAAATCAATAAAGGGGATGAGATAATCGCCAACCGGAACAGTCTTCTCAGGAATGTCTGTATGTCATCTCTGGGGGACATATATTTTAAGTCTCCTGCCATTAAACAGGTCCTGAGCGTAAAAGAAGTTCGGGCGAATGTCACTTGTGTAATAAAAATATAATATTTGCCGGAAATATTTCCAAGGTTAAATCAGGGGCGTAAAATTGAATGTGTAAAAAAAATGATCCAAAAGACCGCAAAGTGTCAGAATATTTTACAGTTTCTGAAGCCAGGAAATTATAAGTATTTGAAAATACGGGGCATTAATTAGTGGCCTGAAAATTGCATGATATATGGGCGGGTAACGATCCTGTCGTAAAAACCATGGTCTTTTGACGGGATGTCATTTATATTAAAAGATATGTTTAAGATTTTTTAGGCAGGCAATTGTCATGACGAAGAAAAATGAAGACGGTGCAATGATGGAAATGACGGATCAGGCGCGCATCAGGCGCAGACGCATTTTAAAGGCCGGGGCGGTGATTGCGCCTTTGGCCGTTACCCTGCATGGCGGCGTCGCCTTCGCCCAGGTCAATTCTGCGGGCCGCTGCGTGGAACATTTAAAGGATACCCTGAGGATTCCGACTTTTTCGGTGGATGCTGATGGAAATTACGTTCAGAACGGCAGCGTTGCTTTTAATCCGTCTCCCGGCGCCATGACCGGACGCGTCATTGATGGCCAGCCGGAAGATCACTGGAATTATGTGATAAGAGAACAGCTTGCCGGGCAAACCTGCCTGCAGTCCTTCATGGCTTCCGGGGAGACGCGGTAAATCTGCTGCTGATCTTGACGGACAGGGATCGGGAATTTAAGCTTGAAGTCCATGTTCTATAGGGGAAGTCGGGCCGTTGGGTAGCGCAAATCATTCAATTCATCCACATCGACTGATCAACAAGGCTGTATTCCAGGTGGCGGATACAGCCTGTTTTCTATGGAAAAACATGGATGACGCCTATATCATTTACGATAAAAGGTCGGGGCATTCGCAGGCCATGAATGAATTCGCCCGTGAAATTTTCGCGATGATCGAGGAACAGCCCCGCCGATTGATTGATATTGAACAGGAACTGGAGGCGCTGCTCGAGCGGACCCTGGATGCGGACCTGAAGCAAAAAGTAGCCCAGACCGTTGCCGAATTCGACAAGATGGGCCTCATTGAACCGGTGGCGCACCCCCAAGAGAATAATAATCAATAGATGAAAGCTGACAGCAAGCGCCTGACAAACCGGACGACGATCCAGCAGCAATTGGCCGCGCGCCAGGGCGCGTTGCTGGGCATCGGGCCGGTCTGTAGCCGAATTTCGATCCGCTTTCCCCGGATCCGGGACGATTTTCTGCATATTTACAAGGATTATCCCTTTTATGAAGGACCGGAAATAACCGATTATTATCTGGATGTTTTTGGCAAGAATTTCTATCGCCGTTACCTGAGGCCCCAGGTCAGCGTCGAGACCCTGATGAATGCGGATTTCGCGCCGCTGCCCGAATCGATGGGCATGCTTTCTGTCGAGATGGGTCTTAACTGGCAGGTGGCCTTTGGCTGTCGAAGTCATATCCTGTTTCATGCCGGCGTGGTCGAAAAAAACGGCATTGGCGTGATTATCCCCGCCATATCGGGCAGCGGCAAGAGCACGCTTTCCGCCGGTCTCGCCTATGACGGCTGGCGGTTCTTTTCCGACGAATTCGGGATGCTTGACGCCGCGACCGGCGCGCTTTATCCCTATCCGCGGCCGGTTTCCCTGAAGAATGAATCAATCCCGGTGATGAAGGAATGGATCGGGAATGACGAACCCTTCAGCCGCAATTTTGAAAATACCCCGAAGGGCACAATTTGCTATCTGCGTCCCAACCGGGACAGCCTCGACAATATGGACAGGCCGGCCCGGCCGCGGGTTGTGATTCATCCGGTATTCGATCCGGCGGCAAAACCGGCGATCACGCCGCTCAGTCGGACCATGGCCTTTTTCCGCCTGGTGCGCTCGTCGGCGAATTACGGCGAAATTGGCGAGCCGGCCTTCCACGCCCTGAGCAAAATCGCCGAAGAATGCGTCTCCTGCGAAATCACATATTCCTCGCTTGCGGAAGGCGTCCGCCTGGTCAATCAGGTCGTTGACGAGAATGTGGCATGACCAATCACGGCGCGGTGCAAAATAAAGCCAGCGGGGCGGCGGCGGATGCCGCGAAAGGCCTGCTGCTCGGGATACTGCAGGCGCCGCGGAAAATGCGCGATCTCGACATTGCGGGCTGGAACCGGGTGCTGTATGAGGCGCATATGCTGAAACTGCGCGGGCGACTGGCCCATGACGCCCGGGCGCACGGGCTATGGGATGCGCTTCCCGAAAAGGTTCGGCAAATCCTGATCAACGCCGAAATCGAAGCCGCGGCCCGTCAGCGCAAAATCATGTGGGAAGTCAATCGCGTCCGGCGCGCCCTGTTCGGTTTTCACGACAAGGTGATCCTGGTCAAGGGCGGCGCCTATATCGCCAAGGATATGAAGGGCGCCCAGGGCCGGACCAGCGCCGACATCGATATTCTTGTTGCGAAAAAAAATCTTGATATTGTGGAAAATCATTTGTTCATGGCCGGTTACGGCAGTCAGATACAGAATGAATATGATCAGAAATATTACCGGGAATGGGCCCACGAACTGCCGCCGCTGGTCCATCCGGATCGCATGGTCGAGGTTGACGTCCATCATAATATCCT
The DNA here is from genome assembly GCA_048266545.1 of Paremcibacter sp. Classification (GTDB taxonomy): domain Bacteria; phylum Pseudomonadota; class Alphaproteobacteria; order Sphingomonadales; family Emcibacteraceae; genus Paremcibacter. Next base: position 52,962 of record JBLWZH010000018.1, read on the forward strand.
TCAGGTCACCAGCCGCTATAAGCCCGACATCGAGCGGATGATCGCCGATTCCGTGCCCCTGGAAGACAATATTCATGTCTTGTGCAATGAGGATATGCTGCTCCACAGCATCCTGCATCAGTTCGTCGACGGCGCCCTGAAGGCCAGCCTGCGCAATCTGCTGGAACAGGATGACATGATCCGGGAATTCGCCCGGGATCCGGACTTCTGGCCCCGGTTTATGGACCGGGCCGCGGAAATGAATCTGGGACGGCCGGTATTTTACGCCCTGCGCTATTGCCGTGATTTCCTGAAAACGGAAGTTCCGCAGGAGGTTTGGGCGCGGGCGAACCGTCACGCCCCCGGCGCGTTGACCTTATGGCTGATGGACCGGATGGTGCGCCGGGTGATGATTCCTTACGGTGCCAAAGGATCACGGCTGACCAGTTATCTGGCGACCAACGGGCTTTATCTGCGCGCCCACTGGTTGCGGATGCCGGCCTGGATGCTCCTCAGGCATCTGACGGTGAAATTTTTCCGCCGCTTCAGAGTGGAAAAATCTTAAAATCTTTCACAAATTTTTTCTAGCGCCATCGGAAAATCATCGAAATGATCAATGATGATGTCGGGATTCAGTTCGGCGAGCGGTGTTTTCGTATAGCCGAAAGACACGCCGATCACCGGCATATGGGCTTTCTGCGCCGCGATGATGTCATTGGCGGAATCGCCGACCATCACCGCCCGTTCGGGAGCCGCCGTCATCTTTTCAAGGGTGGCGGTCAGATGGCGCGGATCGGGCTTGCAATAGGGGAAGCTATCGCCGCCGACGATGGCCGAAAAATATTTCGCCAGGCCCATTTCCGTCATCAGCTTTTCACTGAGCCGGAGGGCCTTGTTGGTGCACAGGCCCAGGGGAATTTCCCGCGCCGCCAGATCCTCGATCACCTGGCGGGCGCCGGGGAAGATAATCGTCCGCTCGGCGATATTCTCCAGATAGTAATCGAGGAAATCATCCAGTATCGCTTTGATGTCCGCATTACCCGGAACGGCGCCGCTATCGGAAAAGCCTTTGAGGATCAACGCCCGGGCGCCATCGCCGACCATATGCCTTACCCGGTCGATCTCCATTTCCGGCCGGGCGGCTTTCCGCAGCACGTGATTGAGGGCGGCGGACAGGTCGCGGGCGCTGTCCACCAGGGTCCCGTCGAGGTCAAAGAGGACGGCCGACGGCGTTGGGGACATATTTTGGTCTTGAAATCTGGGCATAAAGGTTCATCCGGAAAATTACTCAATTCTATTATAAATATATTAGTATTCTTATGGCACGTTGGCGGAAAAGAAAGTATTAGAGTTATAACGCAAGTTTCAAAAGGGAAAAGAAATATTTAGTCATGGCACAATCTGATTTGGCGGTCATCATTCTTGCAGCGGGAAAGGGCACCCGCATGAAATCAAAGCGGCATAAAGTCCTGCATCCTCTGGGGGGGCGGCCGATGCTGCATCATCTGATGGACGCGCTGGCGGAGCTTGCGCCGAGCCGCAAGGTGATCGTCGTCGGGGCCGGCAAGGAGCAGGTCGCGGAGTCGGTCGGTGATGAGGCGGAAATTGTCACCCAGGAGCCGCAGCTTGGCACCGGCCACGCGGTGCAGGTAACGGCCGACCGGTTGCGCGGTTTTTCCGGCGACGTCCTGATTCTTTACGGCGATGTGCCGTTGTTGTCGACGGCGACCCTGCGGGCGTTAATCGCGGCGCGGCGCGGCGCCAAAAAACCTGCGGTCGTCGTGCTGGGTTTTGAACCGAAGGACGCCAAAGCCTATGGCCGGCTGGTGGTCAGCGACAGGGGGACGCTGGAGGCCATTGTGGAGCATAAGGACGCTTCCGCGGCGGAAAAGGCGATCGGCCTGTGCAATTCCGGCATCATGGCGGTTGACGGCGGCGTGCTGTTCGACCTGCTCGATCAGCTTGACGACAATAATGCGGCCGGCGAATTCTATCTGACGGATATTGTCGGCATCGCCCGCCGGCAGGGGCTGGAATGCGCCGTCGCCATCGCCGACGAACGGGAAGTGATGGGGATCAATTCCCGCAGTGAACTGGCCGAGGCCGAAGCGGTCTTTCAGGACATGCGACGCCGGCAGTTCATGGACGACGGCGTGACCCTGCTGGACCCTTCATCGGTCTATTTCAGCCATGACACCAAAATCGGCCGCGATGTGGTGATCGAACCCCATGTCTTTTTCGGCCCCGGAGTTGTGGTTGAGGACGACGTGGTCATCAAGTCATTTTGCCATTTCGAGGGCGCCATCGTCCGGGCGGGGGCGAGCGTTGGCCCCTATGCCCGGCTGCGTCCGAAAGCGGATGTCGGGCAGAAGGCCAAGATCGGCAATTTTGTCGAGGTGAAAAAATCCCGCATAGAGCCGGGCGCCAAGGTCAGCCACCTGAGTTATATCGGCGACGCCATCATCGGGGCTGACGCCAATATCGGCGCTGGGACCATCACCTGCAATTATGACGGGTTCAACAAATCACTGACCGAGATCGGCGAGGGGGCCTTCATCGGCTCCAATACGGCGCTGGTCGCCCCGGTCAAGGTCGGCGCCGGCGCCATTGTCGGCGCGGGAAGCGTGGTGACTCGCGAGGTGTCGGCCGACGCCCTGGCGGTAACCCGGGCCAGTCAGAAGGAAATCGGCGGCTGGGCCGCCGCCTTTCGCAGTAAACAGAAAAAGAAGTAGGGGCAAAGGACATGTGCGGCATAATCGGCATCATTGGCAAGGAAGAAGCGACAGCGCGTATTCTCGACGGATTGCGGCGACTGGAATATCGCGGATATGATTCCGCCGGTATTGCGACGCTGGATGGCGCGGGATCTCTTGCCCGGCGCCGGTCGGAAGGCAAGTTGGCGAATCTGGAAAAGCTGCTTGGGCAAAATCCGTTGCCAGGGGTTGTGGGAATCGGTCATACCCGCTGGGCGACCCACGGCGCGCCGACGGTTGAAAACGCTCATCCCCACAAGACGGAAAAGGTCGCGGTGGTTCATAACGGCATTATTGAGAATTTCCGCGAATTGCGGGAAGAACTGACCGGCAAAAACCATATACTGAAAACGGAAACCGATACCGAGGTGATTGTCCATCTGATCACCGATTTTATGGATCAGGGCCTGTCGCCGCGCAAGGCCGCCGCCGCCGCCCTGAAGCGGCTTGAAGGCGCGTTCGCGCTGGCCATTATTTTTGACGGGGAAAGCGATCTTCTGATCGGCGCCCGCAAAGGCAGCCCGCTGGTCCTCGGCTACGGTGACGGCGAAATGTATCTCGGGTCCGACGCCATCGCCCTGTCGCAGCTCAGCAACCGCATCACCTATCTCGAAGAGGGCGACCGGGTGGAGCTGACCCGGGAAAGCGCCCGCATATTTGATGTGAACGGCAAGGAAATCATTCGTCCGGTCAATATTGTTTCCAACGCGGCCGGCATGATTGACAAGGGCAACCATCGTCATTTCATGATGAAGGAAATATACGAACAGCCGACGGTCGTCGGCCAGACCCTCGGCACGATGATTGATCCTATTCAGGGCAAGGTCACTTTACCGGATATGCCCTTTGACATGGCGGCCATTGACCGGGTGACGATTATCGCCTGCGGCACGTCTTTTTACGCCGGGCAGGTGGCGAAATACTGGCTCGAACAGATGGCGCGGATCAATGTCGAGGTTGATGTCGCTTCCGAATTCCGCTATCGGGAGGCGGTGATGCCAAAGGGCGGCCTGTCGATTTTCATCTCACAGTCGGGGGAAACGGCGGATACGCTGGCGGCGCTGCGCTACGCCAAGGATCAGGGGCAGCATGTCCTGTCGATCCTCAATGTGCCCGGAAGCTCCATGGAGCGGGAATCCGATCTGGTGCTGCATACCCATGCCGGGCCGGAAATTGGCGTCGCCTCGACCAAGGCCTTTACCTGCCAGCTTTCCGTCCTCGCCTGTCTCGCCATCGCCTTCGCCAGCGCCAAAAAGCAGATTGACGACAAGGAACAGGCCCGGCTTTGCGTCGCGCTGACCGAAGCGCCGGCGCGGATGGCCGATGTTCTGAACCATGAAGAGTCGATCCGGGCGCTGGCCGATGAGGTCGCCAAGGCCCGCGATGTGATTTATCTGGCGCGGGGGCTCGAATTTCCCATCGCCATGGAGGGGGCGCTCAAATTAAAGGAAATTTCCTATATTCACGCCGAGGGCTATGCCGCCGGCGAGATGAAGCACGGCCCGATCGCCCTGATTGACGAACATGTGCCGATCATTGTCATCGCGCCCAGCGGGCGGCTTTATGAAAAGACGGTGTCCAACATGCAGGAAGTCATCGCCCGCAAGGGCAAGGTGATTTTCATCACCGATGAAAAGGGGGCCAAAAGCGACGGCCAGGACGCCCTCGAGACGATCGCCCTGCCGATGCTGGATGAGTTCGTCACGCCGATCCTCTATTCGATTCCGGTGCAGTTGCTGGCCTATCATGTGGCGGTCGCCAAGGGAACCGATGTCGATCAGCCGCGCAATCTGGCGAAATCGGTCACGGTGGAGTAAGACGCCCCTATGTGAGGCGAGCAGGAAATGTCCCCCGGAAACGCCAATAATATTTGGAAGAATGGTCCTTAAGTAAAATATCCTGCGCTCTGCTGAGTGTGAGAAAAATTTTCTCTGTCGCGCGGATCGGAAACTATTGCGTCGGGCGATCTTTCGCCTATACTGCGCGCGAGAAATTGACGCTGCGGCCGGTCAAGTCGCAACAGCATAAACCCTAGGAAAACCCAATGACACAAAAAATCAAAAAAGTTGTTCTGGCCTATTCGGGCGGGCTGGACACGTCGATCATTCTGAAGTGGCTTCAGGATACCTATAATTGTGAGGTCGTGACCTTCACCGCCGATCTGGGGCAGGGCGAAGAGCTGGAGCCGGCGCGCAAAAAGGCCGAGATGTTCGGCGTCAAGGAGATCTTTATCGAAGATCTGCGCGAGGATTTTGTCCGCGATTATGTCTTTCCCATGTTCCGCGCCAATGCACTCTATGAGGGGGTTTATCTGCTCGGCACCTCGATCGCCCGGCCGCTGATCGCCAAGCGCCAGATTGAAATCGCCCATCAGGTCGGCGCCGATGCGGTCTGTCACGGCGCCACCGGCAAGGGCAATGACCAAGTGCGTTTTGAACTCGGCTATTACGGCCTGGATCCGGACATTACGGTGATCGCCCCCTGGCGGGAGTGGGATCTCAACAGTCGGACCAAACTGATTGATTATGCGGAAAAAAACCAGATTCCGGTGGCCCGGGACAAACGCGGGGAATCGCCTTTTTCCGTTGACGCCAATCTGCTGCATACTTCAAGCGAGGGCAAGCTGCTGGAAGACCCGTGGGAGGAAAGCCCGGAATATGTTTACAACCGCATCGTCTCACCGGAAGAGGCGCCGGACAAACCCACCTATATTGAAATCGAATTCGAGCGTGGCGACGCGGTCGCTATTGACGGGGTGAAAATGTCGCCGGCAACCCTGCTGGAAAAGCTCAATGAACTGGGCGGCGCCAACGGCATCGGCCGGCTCGACCTGCTGGAAAACCGTTTTGTCGGCATGAAATCCCGCGGCATTTATGAGACGCCAGGCGGCGCCATTCTGCTCACCGCCCACCGGGGCATTGAGAGCATCACCCTTGATCGGGGCGCCATGCATCTGAAAGATGAACTGATGCCAAAATATGCCGAGCTGATCTACAACGGGTTCTGGTTTTCGCCGGAACGGGAAATGCTTCAGGCGCTGATTGACAAGTCGCAGGAACATGTGGAAGGCACGGTGCGGCTGAAACTCTATAAGGGCGGGGTGCATCTGGTCGGGCGGAAATCGTCGCAATCGCTCTATTCCATGGAGCATGTGACTTTCGAGGAAGATCAGGTCTATGACCAGCGGGATGCGGAAGGCTTTATCAAGCTCAACGCCCTGCGCCTGCGTCTGTTGAACCAGCGCGGCAAACCCAAGGTCAGCCCCAGTTACGAATAAGTTGCGCGTAGGCTGCAACAGGTGCAAAAAAGGCGGCGGGAGTGACCCTCCCGCCGCCTGTTTTTGGGAAAAACCTATGATTTGAGACGACGTCTCAAAACCAAAGTCAATAATCCGAGGCCGATCAAAGCCGCTGGCATGGGTTCAGGCAGGCCGGTTGCGCTGATCAGGGCGCTGGCGAGCGCTGCCTGCACCGGGGCGGTGACGTGAAATACGTCGGCGTAAAAAAAGCTGTTGTCGGCGCAAAGATGGGCCGTAATCGCGCTGCAGGGATCGGTGAAATTAACGATGCCATCCGCCGCCGCCGCGCCGCTGCTGACGTAATTCTGGCTCCAGGTAACCACATCAAACAATGTGACGCCGGGAATGCCGGTCAGGCCGGTCGCCAGCAAAAGATTAAATTGCTGGACCAGAAAATCGGCCCCGGCGACAGCGGCGGGACCAAAGGCCTGAATGCGCGGCGTGTCGCCGACATCGGGCGCATTGACCACAAGGAAATTACTGGCCCCGGCCGCCTGCAGGGTCAGGATATTGTTGATGATGTCCGCCGCCGCATCGGCGATAATGGCGTTTGAACTGGCCGGATTCAGCAGGGCGTCCGCCATGTCATTGCCGCCGATCATGATCATATAGAGGGCGTTGACGTCCAAAATCCCCCCGGCCTGCGCCAGGGCGGCGGAGGTCTGCATCGTCAGGTTGAAGGGGGCGGACAGATCGCTGGCGCGGCCGCCGGCGATGGCGTAATTGTTGGCGATTCCATCCGCTTTGGGATCATCCACCGAGCCGAAACTGTTTTCCAGGCCGAGGCCCAGTTGTCCGGCCAGAATTTCCGCCGCGGTCGGACCATTGACAAAACGCGGCGGCAGTGTCGGATCGCCGGTGACGATCTGCAAATTACCGGTCTCGCTCAGGCTGTCGCCAAAGACATAAAGATCGGTCACCGGCGCCGCAGAGGCCAGTGACGACCCCATCGCCGAGAGAAAGAACAGGATTAAAATTCGCCTGATTGTGGTAAAACAGGCTGCTGTGAAATAACTGGTCATGTCGCCACCCTTCATTATATATATTGAAGATATATTATGAGGATTTACATGCAAATATCATTCCATCAAGCCAAAGTTGTATCAAAACAATCGTTTATATGATTTCGCGATGCGAAATACCGCCTGAATGTGTTAAAAATCCTGACAGATTGTCGGAAAAATTTACAGTTTTGCGATTTTAAAACAGATTTCCGACCTCATCCCTGAGCCGGTTTTTCTGCACCTTGCCCATGGTGTTGCGCGGCAGGCTGTCGCGAAAAATGACCCGGCGCGGCTGCTTGAAACGGGCCAGTTGCCCCTGCAGGGCTTCACGCACGTCATTTTCTGTCAGGCTGTCCTTTCGCCGGACAATAACGGCGACCACCGCTTCGCCAAGGTCGGGATGCGGGCAACCGACGACGGCGCTTTCCCCGACGCCCGGTATCAGGTCAATCAGGCCTTCAATTTCCTTGGGGTATATGTTAAAGCCGCCGGAAATGATCAGATCCTTGGCCCGGCCGACGATGGAGACGCGACCTTCCTGGTCCAGGATCGCCATATCGCCGGAGATGAAAAAGCCGTCGGGGCGCATTTCCTCGGCGGTTTTTTCCGGCATTTCCCAATAGCCCTGAAACAGGTTCGGCCCTTTATATTCCAGCACGCCGATTTTACCGCGGGGAAGCTCCTTGCCCGCCTCGTCACAGATGCGCAGGCTGACACCGGGCAGGGCGAAGCCGACGGTGCCGGCGAGTCGCGCGCCTTCGTAGGGGTTTGAGGTGATCATCCCGGCCTCGGTCATGCCATATCGCTCCAATATCCTTTGACCGGTGACCTGTTCGAAATGCTGGAATGTTTCTTCGAGCAGCGGGGCGGAGCCGGAGATGAACAGGCGCATGGTGCGGCATAGGTCCTTTGTGAAGTCCGGATGGCCGAGCAGCCGGCTGTAAAAGGTCGGCACGCCCATCAGCACCGTGGATTTGGGAAGCAGCCGGATCAGGGCCTCGACATCAAGCCGGGGCAGGAACCAGACCGTGGAACCGCCGAGCAGGGCGCAATGCAGCGCGACAAACAGGCCGTGGACATGAAAGATCGGCAGGGCGTGGAGCAGAATGTCATCGGGCCGCCAGCGCCATATCCGGTGCAGGGTGAGGGCGTTGCTCGCCAGATTTTTATGGCTGAGCATGGCGCCCTTGGACCGTCCCGTGGTGCCCGAGGTATAGAGGATCGCCGCCAGGTCATTATCTTCGACTTCCGCGATCGGCTGAAAGGGGTCTTGACTGTCCGCTTCCGTGATCAAACTGCCCATGCCCTGGGCATCCAGGGTCAGCATGGCGATATTGTGACGGGTGAAATTGGCGCAGGCTTCCGGATCAGGCACCAGCAGGGCCGGCCGGGCGTCCGTGATGAAATAGTCAACCTCCTGCGGGGTATAGGCTGTGTTAAGCGGCAGATAGACGGCGCCCGTCCGCAGGCAGGCGAGATAAAGCGCCACCGCCGCCATGGACTTTTCCACCTGAACCAGAATCCGGTCGCCCTTCTGTATGTTGCGGGCCTTTAAGACGGCGGCGATTTGCGCCGATAGCCGGTCGATTTCGCCATAGGTCAGATGCAGCCCGTCCTCCTGTTGCAGGAAAATTTTCGACATATCGGCGGGAAAGCGGGACCGGAAAAGTTCATAGAGATTGGCGTTGGACATGACAGGGCGGCCTTTTTGCCTTTGCTGAGAAAGTAAGTTATAGATTTAGGAAGAAACAATGCCGCAATTCAAGAGGTGAATAAACATGAAATTTGTAAAATTGCTGATCATGATCATGGTTTGCATGCCTTTTGCCCCCGCCTATGCCCATCAGGACCCGGAAATCGCCGGCTATATCAATGTTGAGGGCGGCCGGATATGGTATCGCCTCAACGGCGCCGAACATCTGGGCGAGAGGCCGGCGCTGATCGTCATGCATGGCGGGCCGGGCGGCACGCACCGGGGCAATATGCCCTATGTTTCCTTTTCGGATCGCTATCCGGTGATCCTCTATGACCAGTTGGGGACGGGAAATTCGGACCGGCCCAATAAACCGGCGAACTGGACGGTGGCGCGCTTCGTCTCGGAAATCGACAGCATCCGCAAGGCCCTGAAGCTGCAAGAGGTGATCATCGTCGGCCACAGCTGGGGCGGGACCCTGGCGGCGGAATACGCCATTCGCCGGCCGGCGGGGCTGAAAGGGGTCATCCTGTCGAGCCCCCTGATCAGCACCCCGCAATGGATTGCCGATAATCAGGCGTGGATCGACAAGCTTCCGGCAAAAACCCGCGCCACCCTGCGCAAACATATCGCCGCCGGCACCCAGGATCATCCGGACTACAAAGCGGCGGAGAGCATATTCTACAGCAACCATATGTGCCGCCAGGATCCCTGTCCCAATCGCCATTACCGGCGCGACGGACCGGACTGGAACAAGGAAATGTATATTTACATGTGGGGCAGCAGCGATTTTTACGCCACCGGGACATTGAAAAACTATGACGTCAGCGGCAGCCTCAAAAAAATTACCGCGCCGACCCTGATGATCTGCGGCGAGTATGACGAGGCGGCGCCGGAAAGCTGCCGCAAATTCGCCGACCGGATCGAAAACTCAACCACCGTTATCGTCCCCGACGCCGGACACGCGACGATGGCGGAAAATGAGGATTTTTACCTGAAAGCCGTGGAAATTTTTTTGCAATCCCTGAAATGAAAACCGCAACAGGAAGGACGATCAAATGACGACAGCCCCCAAACCAAGGCATCACAAGATCAACTATGTGGAATTTCCCGCCGCCGACCTGGAAGCGACCAAGCGTTTCTTCAACAAGGTCTTTGGCTGGTCCTTTGAGGATTACGGCCCGGAATATTGCGCCTTTGCCGGCCAGGGGACCGACGGCGGATTTTATAAATCGGATAAAAAATCCGCCCGCGCAGACGGCTCGGCGCTTGTGGTCTTATACAGCGATGACCTGGAGGAAACCGAAAAGCGGGTCAAACAGGCCGGCGGCCGGATCACCGAGGAGATATTCTCCTTCCCCGGCGGGCGGCGCTTTCACTTCACCGAACCCAGCGGCAATGAGCTTGCCGTCTGGTCGGAATAGGAAAAGGCGATTTAATTTCGCGCCTTGGCCTTGCTTTTCTTGCACAGTTTTCTTGCGCTGGCGTTTTTTTTATTTCAAAATGACGCCATGAGCTCGGACTGGAAACCCATTTGGGAAACAATAAAGACATGGCGTGAGGCGGGACGCGATATGGCGCTCGCCACCGTTGTCGAGACATGGGGATCGTCGCCGCGCCCCACCGGCAGCTATATGGTTGTCGATGGCCAGGGCAATATCGAAGGCTCCGTATCGGGCGGCTGTATCGAAGGCGCGGTTATTCTGGCCGCTCAGGAAGTCATGGATAGCACGGCGCCGCGCATCCTGGACTTCAGCGTTTCCAATGACCAGGCATGGGAAGTGGGACTGTCCTGCGGCGGCCGGGTCCGGGTCCTGGTCGAGCCGATCGGGGCAAAACTGCCCTTTATGGCGGATATACTGAGCGCGACCGGACCGGTGATATTAACCACCGATTGCGACAGCGGCAAGACCACCTGCGCCCGGGGCGCGGACAACGCCCAGAAAAGCCGGCTAATCGAGGAGAACGGCCGCCTTCACTTCAGACAGATACTGGAACAGCCGCTGAATCTGATCATCATTGGCGCGGTGCATATTACCCAGGCGATGGTCAAAATCGCCCACAGCCTCGATATAGACGTTACGGTGATTGACCCGCGAACCACCTTCGCCAATCCGGCGCGCTTTCCCGATGTTGACCTTTGCCTCGACTGGCCGGACGAGGCGCTGGAGGCGCGGGAAATCACTTCGGGCGCCGCCATTGTCACCCTGACACATGATCCGAAGCTGGACGACCCGGCGCTTGAGGCGGCGTTAAAGTCCGACGCTTTTTATATCGCCTCTCTCGGCAGTAGCAAAACCCATGGCGCGCGGATGGAACGGCTGGCGGCGAAAGGCTTTTCCGCCGCCGAGCTCGGACGCATTCACGGGCCTGCCGGACTGAAAATCGGCGCCATGACGCCGGCGGAGATCGCCCTTTCGGTCATGGCGGAAATGATCTCGGTTTACCGGAACGGGGATCGCCGATGAAATTTGGCGAATTTCCGCTTTCAGAGGTCGCCGGCGGCTATCTGGCCCACTCGGTAAAACTGGGAAAGGGCATGCTGGCCAAAGGGCGGCGACTGACCGAAGACGATCTTCAGAAACTGGAAAAAAGCGGCATAACGCATGTTATGGCGGCGCTGTTTGAGCCGGGCGATATATCGGAAGACGCCGCCGCCGCCCGTATTGCGCGCCATGTCGCCGGCGATCATGTCGCCATCGCCGACGCCTTCACCGGCCGGGTCAATTTATTTGCCGCCGAAGACGGCGTCGTCACCCTCGATGAAGCGGCTATTTCGGCCCTCAACCATGTCCATGAGGCGGTGACCCTGGCGACCATTTCACCGAACGCCATTGTTGCGGCGGGCCAGTTGATCGCCACGGTGAAGATTATTCCCCTGGCGGTCGAGGAACGGATCATCGGGCAGATCACCGGGGAAATTGATCGGCGTCTGATCACGCTGCATCCCTTCCGGCGGTTGCGCGCGATCATGATCCAGACGGCGCTCAACGGCACGGCGGAACGGAAATTTGACAAGGCGCGGCGGGTCATGGGCCACCGGCTCGCCCTCTATAACACCACCCTGACCGGGGATGTAAAATGTCCCCACGGGCAGATCCCCCTTGCCGACGCCCTGCGCAAGGCCGCCGACGGGGCTGAGGATATGATCCTGATCATGGGCGCCTCGGCGATCACCGACCGGCGCGACGTCATTCCGGCCGCCATCGAACGGGCCGGCGGCGCGGTCATTCACTACGGCATGCCGGTTGACCCGGGCAACCTGATGCTGGTGGCGACGTTAAGGGATAAATGGGTTCTGGGGCTGCCCGGCTGCTCCCGGTCGCCGAAACTGAACGGCATTGACCTGATCCTGTCGCGAATCGCCGCCGGGCTGGCGCTCAACCGTGATTTTATCATGGGACTCGGCGTCGGGGGGCTGCTCAGTGAATATCCCGGCCGGCCGCAACCGCGGGAGGGTCGGCGCAAAACGGTTGTAAAAGCCGCCACGGCGCCGCGGATCGCCGCCCTGGTGCTTGCGGCGGGCCAGTCGCGGCGCATGGGGGCGGAAAACAAACTTCTGCTGCCCTATCAGGGGCAAACGGTGCTGTCCCATGTGGTCGAACAGGTTCGCGCCGCCGGGATCAGC
>JBLWZH010000019.1:0-64561 GCA_048266545.1 Paremcibacter sp.
TGAAGAGGCCATGATGGCGACCCGGCCCGTCGCCCGATCGACCAGCAGGCGGGAGCCGGCGGTGCAGACCTCGCCCTGGTTGAAGAAGATCGCGCTGGCCGCCGCCTGCGCCGCCTGATCGAGATCGGGGCAGTCCTTCATGATGATATGCGGCGACTTGCCGCCACATTCGAGCGACACCCGTTTCAGGTTTGACTGGCCGCTATACTGCATGAAGAATTTGCCGACCTGGGTCGAACCAGTGAAGGCGATCATATCCACATCCATATGCAGGCCGAGCGCCCGCCCCGCCGTCTCGCCGAAACCGGGAAGAACATTCAGCACCCCGTCCGGGATGCCGGCTTCCCGCGCCAGTTCCGCCAGCCGCAGGATCGACAACGGCGACTGTTCCGCCGGCTTGACGACAACGCTGTTGCCGGCGGCGAGTGCCGGGCCGATCTTCCAGCAGGCCATCAGCAGCGGAAAATTCCACGGCACGACAATCCCGATCACGCCGAGCGCCTCGCGGGTCACCATCGCCAATGCGCCCGGGTCGGTCGGGGCGATCTCGTCCATCAGTTTATCGGCCGCCTCGCCGTACCAGTGAATACAGCGCGCGCAGCCCGGAATATCAATCGCCAGCGCGTCGGAGATCGGCTTGCCCATATCAAGGCTTTCCAGCAGGGCCAGTTCCTCGGCATGCTCCCGGATGAGGTCGCCCAGCCGCATCAGTCGCCGGCCGCGCAGGGCGGGATGCATATGCGCCCAGCGGCCGTCGTCAAAGGCGGCGCGGGCGGCCTTTACGGCGACATCGACATCCCCGGCGTCGCACTCCGCGACATCACTGATTTTCTCGGCCGTCGCCGGGTTGATATTGTCAAAGGTCCCGCCCGACAGGGCGTCGACGAAATCGCCGTTGATAAAAGCCCGGTTGGGGATCGAAAGGCCGGCGGCTTTTTCCGTCCAATAGTCAACTGTTCTCATGATTGAACCTCCTGTCATCCCCGCCCCGCGGGCCCGATCTCCCGGCGCGGCGGCTATTCTCAAAATAAAATTTTATGTTACAAAATGGAATCGCTAGACATTCATCAGCAGATACCGGATCTCCCACGGGGACAGGACGCTGTAATTCGCCAGATATTCCTCATTCTTCACATCGACATAGGTGGTGATGAATTCCTCGTCCAGAATTTCTTTCAAAACCACGGAATTTTCGAAATTATTCAGACCCGACAGGAAATGATACGGCAGGCGCAAACTCTCAAGCTCATAGGCCGATTCCGTCAGCGGCGCCGAAGGTGACAGATTTTCAATCATCCCCAGATAACCGGCCAGCAGGGAGCCGGCGATCGCCAGATAAGGATTGACGTCAGCCCCGGCGATACGGTTTTCAATGCGCCGCGCCGCCCGGCCGCCGGAGGGCACGCGAAGCCCCACGGAACGGTTTTCCCGGCCCCAATGCAGGTTTGCCGGCGAACTCATGCCGCTGCCGATGCGCCGGTAACTGTTGGCGTAGGGCGCCAGCAACGGCATCAGGTCGGGGATATATTTCTGCAGCCCGGCGATATGGGCGTGAAACAATCTGGTGTCCTTGGCCTGCTCATCGGCGAAAATATTGCTGCCGTCCGCCAGGCTCAGAACACTCTGGTGAATATGCATCGCGCTGCCATAATCATCGGGATAGGGCTGGGCCATGAAACTGGCGAAATGGCCGTGACGGATAGCAACCTGCTTCATCAGGCGTTTAAAATAAAAGGACTGGTCCGCCACACTGAGCGGATCGCCGTGAAAGACATTGACCTCGAACTGGGCCGGTCCCGCCTCATGGGTCAGGGTGTCGACCTGAACGCCCATAATGTCACAATAATTATAGACATCGTCAAACAGGCTGCTGAACTCGTCAAGGGCGTCGAGGGACAGGACCCCCTTGTCCAGCGACACTTTCCCCGAGCGTCCGCGCGGCGGCATCGGCGGATTTTCGACCTGTTCCTGACGGGCGAGCAGAAAGAATTCAAACTCCGGCGCCACCACCGGCCGCCATCCCCTGGCCTGATAGAGCGATATGACCTTGCGCAATACCTGACGCGGCGAATTATTCGCCGGTTCGCCATTCTCCTTGTAGACATCGCATATGACGCAGGCCGTCTGGGTCTTGTGCCAGGGCACGACCCGCAGGGTGTCAAAATCCGGAACAAGATATAAATCCTCCTCCAGATCGGTGATATAATCATTGCCGATGAAATCGCAGTTTATGGTCAGGGCGAACAGGGAGTCCGGCACCCTGAGGCCGCCGCTTTTCAGGCCCTCGATAAATTTGCCGCGCGGCGTCGCCTTGCCGCGGCTGATCCCGGCAAAGTCGCTGACCATGACCTCCACGTCCATAATATTATTTTCATCAAGCCATTTTTCGATCTCTGCGATCTGACTGTTATCCACCATGAAACACCTAATATTCCCTGAAAAATCAGGACAATTTTCCGATTAACCCAATAGGAGGGTCAGTATGCCCTATTTACATCGAAAAGGCCAGAATTTTGTGATCACAAATTAAAAAAGTTTATGTCCGTTTATGTCAGTGGGCGCCTCTGGCGGATATTTTTATCAAAAGCCTTAATCATCAGATTGTTACAATGCCTAGAATGCGCCAATCATCGCGCCGCCTCTATAATTTGTGATCACAAATTACAGTCGCTACCCTATCACGTCGCCGCACCGCCCCATCCCCTGAACCGCAGGGCGTGAACGCCGGCGCCGCGTGCGGCTACCGGTCATCCTTGCGGTAAACCACCCGGCCGTCCATCATCGTCAGATCGACCCCGATCTTGTGAATGTCATGGGCTTGGGCCTCAAGGGGGTTTTGATCCAGAATGATCAGGTCGGCTTTTTTGCCGGCCCGGATCGATCCGATCTGATCCTCCATATGAAGCTGATAGGCCGCATCCAGGGTATAGCCGCGGATCAGGCTCGGCAGATCGAGCCGTTCGTCCGCCGACGGCTGAACCGGATCATCCGCCGCGCCCGCCCGTTGCCGGGTGTGGCCGACCTCCATGTTAAACAGCGGCGACATGCCGAGCGTTCCGGCGCCCGAGGCGGGAAAATCGCTGCCGAAGGTCAGGCGCACGCCCTGGCGCTTCAGGCTGTTATAGCGGAAATAGCGGCTGAACTGATCCGCACTGACATATTTCTCCCCTTCCGAATCATAACTCGCCCATAACGGCGTGCTCTGGGCGATGACATCCAGTTCGGCGAAGCGGCGGACCGCGGCGTCGGTCATCACCTGAATATGGCAGATCGTATAGCGGCTTTCGCTGTCGCCATGGGCGGCGCGCGCCGCCGCAATCGCATTGAGGGCTTCGTGGATCGCCCGCTCGCCCAGGGCGTGAATATGAACATCAATGCCGCGTTCGGCCGCCGCCACGACCATGCCGGTGAGCTCTTGCTGGCTAAAGACCGTCGCCCCCCTGTTGCCGGGGTCGTCCTGATAATCGACAAACATGCCCGCCGTGCGGCCCTCGATAGTGCCGTCATCCATGATCTTCAGCATCCGGATATGATATTTATCGTGCCTGGTCGTCTTCGCCAGTTCTTCAACCCGGTCGAGCGCGCCGGCCATCTGCGCCGGATCGGCCACCATATGAGAGCCGACAAGCCGCACGCTAAATTCGCCGGATTGCGCCAGGTTCCGCAATACATCCGGCATCATGTCCTCAACATCAAGGGCGCCGGCGTCAAAAACGGACGTCACGCCATAGCCGTTCATGATATCAAAAATAATATTGACCCCTTCGGTGATCGATTGCCGGGTGAAGACCCTGAGCTGGTCCATCGCCATATTGGCGGTGCCCTCGAGAAAATAGCCGGTCGGCGCGCCGGCCGCATCCCTTTTGTAATAATTAAAGCCCGGCGTCGGGTCCGGGGTGTCGCGGGTGACGCCGAGCTGTTCGATCGCCGCCGAATTGGCCCAGCCAGCATGAAATCCTTCATCCATGATGAAAACCGGGCGATCCGGAACCACCGCATCCAGCATCTCGCGGGTCGGCCCTGTCTCGCCGAAGGCCGAGGCCAGAAAGCCATAGCCGAAAATCAGCGGCAGGTCCGGGTTGGCTTCGGCATAGGCGCCGATCGCCCTGATCCAGGATTCCGGTCCCGCGAACGTATCGAGCGACAGGGCCCGGGCATAGGCGCCGCCCGCAAGGGGATGGGCGTGGGTGTCGATAAAGCCCGGCATCATCACCCGGCCCATGAGGTCGTGAATTTCGGTCGCCGAGCCGATATAATCCGCCGCCGCCTGGGTATCGCCGACAAAAACAACCCTGTCGCCCTTGACCGCCACCGCCGCCGCCCACGGCATGTCCGCCTCCAGGGTATAAATTTTGCCGTTTTGAAAGACATGATCGGCAATCAGGTCCGTTTTCGCCTGCCCCGTTTCAGCCCCGCAGGCGGCCAGCGCCAGCAGCAGCGCCACCCCAAACACCAGCAGGCCGCCGATCCTCGAACACGACCTCACATGCGTCAAAACCGTCATAAGTCATCTCCCCTTATATCCTTTATCATTTCATCAAATCATGGCCATTTCATCAGGCCGCCGGCGGCGTGATAAAGCTGAGCCAGTTGGAAATCTCCCGCAGGCGACAGTCGGGCTCCAGCACATCCGGCCCCATGTCATGCCGCCGCCGGATCTCCACCGCGCCCTCACCCTGCTGCGCCAGGCGATAATCGGCGGACAGGCCGTCCACCGCCGCTTCATCGGCGCAGAAGCCCTCCGCGATCATCCTGTCCTTATATTTCTCCATCAGGCCGGCGATATAGTCGAGATCGAATTCCGGATGATACTGCACGCCCCAGAAGACCGCCGGACCCTGCTTGATCTCCAGCGCCTGAATCCGGCTCATGTCATTGCCGGACAATACCGTCGCCCCGCCCGGCAGGCGGACCACATGATCGAGATGAATCGCCACCGCGTCAAAGGGCGCGTTCTTGCCCTCATAAAGTGGATGACAGCGTCCGAGGGCCGTCGGTTGAATATCCCGGGCGATGCCGATTTCCCGACCGCGGGCGTTTTTCGCCACCTCGCCGCCGGCCGCGACCACCGCCACCTGCAGGCCCCAGCAACTGCCGAAGATTTTAACCGGCCAGCTGAAACACAGCTTCATGAAATCAATCTGCCGGCGAATGGCGGCGTCGGCCTGATATATATTCAACGACGAACCGGTCCAGACAATGCCGTCATATTGCGCCAATTCCGCGCCTGCGGGCAGCGGCGCATCCTCATCGGCCGGACAGACAATATCGCACTGAATATCCGGCTTCAGGGCCTGCAGGGTTTTTTGATATAACTCCCCCTGAGTAAGAGACCCCGCCGCGACAGTCTTCTGCCGCGCGTCCCTTGTATTGCCCTCGACAATCAATATTTTCAGCATCTTCCTTACTTTCGACAAACCAACCCCTGATATTTGTGATCACAAACTATGGCGCGATCCGGATTATTTTTCAATAAAATTCCCAACATTTTTATGCTTTATCATTTAACATATTGTTATTACTTATTTTTATTTTAGGAATATTTTATTATCTTCCTGTTTAAAATCGCAGACAAACCTTATATTTATGGGATCATAAAATTGACAAAAGGGTCAAAAGGTGACCCAAAATAGCGCAACGGCGCGCCATGCCCCTTTTGTCCCAAAAGCAAAAAACCTTGACATGGCAATGGTTTTGGGGACATTCACAACAAGACGACCGTGTAAATACGCACGGGGCAATCCTGCAACAGATCGAACGAAAGGTAATTTATTGTCTCAAGCCGTCACAGCCGCCAAAAAAGACTCCGCGGACCGCAAAATTACCTATGAGACCGTCTATCAAAGCCTGTATGATTCCATCATAACCGGCCGCTTCGAGCCGGGCAAGGCCCTGACGATCCGGGGACTGGCCGAACAACTGGGCGTCAGCCCGATGCCGGTCCGCGAGTCCATCCGTCGCCTGGTGGCGCTGGGGGCGCTTGAAATGCAGAATACCCGCCGGGTCACCGTCGCCGAGATGACCGAAGGCCGCTACCGGGAGATCGTCACCGCCCGCACCCTGCTTGAGCCGGAAATCTCGGCCCGGGCGATCGCCAACTGCACCCCGGCGCTGATTGAAAAATTAAAATCCATAGACGATGAGATCGAAGCCGCCCTTGAGCGGGGCGACGCCGACGCCTACAGCCTGAAAAACTGGCAATTTCATTTCACCCTCTATCGCGCCGCCGATTGCCCGATCATGCTGCGGCTGATCGAGAGCATCTGGCTGCAGTTCGGCCCCTTCATGCGCATCGTCGTCGGCCGGCTCGGCACCTCCTATATGGATGATCAGCATGTCATCGCCATCGAAGCTTTGCAAAAGGGCGACGAACAGGCGCTGCGCGAAGCGATCCGCCTCGACATCCATGACGGCATGGACCGGATCGGCCAGAAACTGCTCGGCCATACCACCAGCGGTTAGGCGCCGGACTCCTGTTCATAGGGGCCGGGCGCGCCTGTTAAGGCCGAAGATCCGCCCCTTCAGCCTCATTCGCGACCCCGGTCGGGAATCAAGAATCCGGCTTTCCGCCACTTCCTCGCCTGTCCGGCGGGGCGCGGGCGTGATGTCCTGATGGATCCCCGGGTCAAGCCCGAGGATGAGGAAGAGGAGGCGGGACAGGAAGGGGCCGAAGACCGGCTGAAATTCGCCTCGGCGCCGCGCCGGAGAAAAATAATCTTGACAAACAATATTTGTGATCACAAACTATAAATGTGATCACAAATATTGTGTTTTCATTTTATTTCAAATTTTACCCGGATTTTTCACTTTTCAAATCCGCATAAAATAACTTTAATACACTGAATATAAAAGATTATAAAAAATAGCGCGGGAAACAGATGCCTCTTCATTCACGGCCATATGCACATGAAAATTTTAGATCACAACAGCGCATAAATATTGCGGAGTCTGCCCATGACTGAGCTTCACAGCCGGGGAATTGCCGATTCTGAACAGCATCCGGACTCCTATTATCGCGCCACCGCCAACCGGATCAAACATTTCCCGGCGCTTTCGGAAAATCTGCGCTGTGACATTTGCGTCATCGGCGGTGGATATACCGGCCTGTCCACCGCCCTGCACCTGCGGCGTCTGGGCTATGACGTGATCCTGCTGGAGGCCGAACGGGTCGGCTGGGGCGCTTCGGGGCGCAATGGCGGTCAGCTCGGCTCCGGCCAGCGGGTCGGCCAGGACACGCTGGAGCGCGCCGTGGGGCCGGAAAAAGCGCGCATGCTCTGGGATCTGGGCGAAGACTCGAAACGGCTGGTGGTCGATCTGATCCGGACACATGATATTGATTGCGACCTGAAGCCGGGCATTCTGCACGCCGCCCACAAAAAAGCCTATACCGCGGATTACCGCAAGGAGGCCGAAAAACTCCAGCAGGTCTATAACTATGACAAAATCAGCTTCATAGACGCCGATGAAATGGCCGGGATGCTGGGCATGCGCAGCTATCACGGCGGGACGCTGGACAGGGGGGCCTATCACCTGCATCCGCTCAATCTGGCCCTCGGACTGGCTGGGGCCTGCGACAAGGCCGGGGTCCGGATTTATGAAAACAGCCGGGTCATCAAATACACGGAACAGGGCGGGATCACCGTCCGGACGACAGACGGCGTCGTCACCACCGATCAGCTTGTCCTCGGCTGCAACGGCTATCTAGGCCGTCTCGAACCCCGGCTCGCCGGCCGGATCATGCCGATCAATAATTTCGTCATCGCCACCGAGTCCCTGGGCGAAGAGCGCGCCCGATCCATCAACCGCGATGACGTCGCCGTCGCCGATTCAAGATTCGTCATCAATTATTTCCGCATGTCGGCGGACCACCGGCTGCTGTTTGGCGGCGGGGAGAATTACACCCCGGGCTTCCCCAGGGATATTGCCGGCTTTGTCCGGAAATATATGCTGGAAGTCTATCCGGGTCTGAGCGATGTCAAAATTGACTATGCCTGGGGCGGGGCCCTGGCCATTACCCTGAACCGCCTGCCCCATGTGGGCAGGCTCGGGCCTAATATTTTTTACGCCCAGGGCTTTTCCGGCCATGGCGTCGGCATCGCGACACTGGCCGGCAAGATCATGGCCGACGCCCTTGATGGCCGTCACCACAGTTTTGATGTTTTTGAGCAACTGCCAACCTATCCCTTCCCCGGCGGTCGCTACCTGCGCTGGCCGATGATGGTGTTGGGCATGATGTATTACGCCTTGAGAGACAGACTGTAAAAACAAACAATATATGGGAGCAAATCAAGATGAGAGGAACACGCACAATGAAACCAGAATCAATCCGCTTCCGGGCGAATGCCCTGCTGACCACCGCGCTGGCGACGGGTCTTTTGGCGCCGTCCGCCCCGGCCTTCGCCGCCGAGGAACCGTTGACGATCGATGAAATCATTGTTTCGGCCCAGAAAAGGGACCAGTCGATTCAGGATGTGCCGATCGCCATTTCCGCCTATGACGCCAAATTCATCGAAAAGACCAAGCTTGACGACGTCAAGGATATGATCGACTTCACGCCGGGTTTCGCCGGCAAGACCAAAGACAGTTTCGTTGACGCCATTTCAATCCGCGGCATCGTCACCAACAGCTTTGGCGCCGCCGTTGATCCCTCCGTCGGCATCTTCAAGGACGGCGTTTATCAGGGCCGCACCGGCTCGGCCATCACCAGCTTTTTCGATGTCGAGCGCACCGAAGCGCTGCGCGGCCCCCAGGGCTTCCTGTTTGGCCGCAACGCCAGCTCCGGCGCCATCAGCATCATCACCAAGAAGCCGTCCGCCGATTCCACCAGCGGCTATATCCATGCCGGGATCGGCGAGCGCAATCATTATGAACTCGACGGCGCGGTCAACCTGCCCCTCAGTGACAAATGGGCCATAAGGATCGCCGGCTACTACTTCAACGAAGACGGCTATGTCAATAATGTCTTCTTTCCCGAAGACGACGACCTGCAGAGCCAGGAAAAAGGCGCCGGTCGCTTCTCCCTCGGCTATCAGGGCGAAGAGCTCAGCCTGACCCTGATTGCCGAATATGAAACCCGCAAACAGTCGGGCAGCATCTACCGGGCGCTCGAGGATGATGAAACTTTCGATGTTATCGGCCCCCGAATGCGCGGCGAACGCAACGAAGTCGACAGCGACCTGCGCGACGACAAGGACGACGGCGATATTTTCAGCCTCACCGCCCTGATTGATTATGATCTGGGGGGCATGACCCTGTCCTCGATCACCGGCTTCAGAACCTATGACTATCAGTATGCCGAGGATTTTGACGGCGCGCCCTTCACCTCCAACCATTATTTCCAGGATCAGGAAGGCGATTATTACAGTCAGGAAATCCGCCTGGTGTCCTCTGATGAAGGCCGCTTGACCTGGTATGCCGGGGTGTCGGCCTATCAGGAGGAAATAAAGGTCTCCTTCTCGCAGGTCGCCAATGAAGACCTCATGTGCCTGGCCTTCGTCGAAGATAGCTGCGCCGGTTATTTGGCCGCCGAATTTGGCGAAGTCTTTACCCCGAATCCGAACGGCCTGGTGGAAAATAACGATGTCGACGGCACCTATAAGGGCTGGGGCGCCTATGTCGACTTCACCTATGCCGCGACCGACAAACTCGACGTCAGTTTCGACCTGCGCTATACCTATGACAAGAAGGATTTCGGCCTCAGCGTCCTGCCGGTGGAAAGCGATCTCGGGCCGTTTTTCGCCTTCGGCTACACCACCGACGGCTTTATCCGCGACAGCAAAAGCTGGGACGATTTCACCCCGCGTTTCGTGGTTCGTTACGCCGCGACCGATGACCTGAACCTGTGGGCCAGCGTCACCCGGGGCTACAAGGCCGGCGGCTTCGGCTCCTTCGGGCTTGATATTCCGACCGGCCCGGGCGAGGATATTTTTGAAGTGCTCAATGATGACGGCACGGTGCCGGCGGGCACGACGCCGACGTCCTTCGAACCGGAAACCCTGTGGAGCTATGAAGCGGGCCTGAAAGCCAACATGGTCGATAACCGGGTCCAGATGGCGGTCAACGCCTATTATTATGACTTCAAGAACCTTCAGGTCAGCTTCTTTGACGAAGACCTGAACAATACGGTTGTCGAAAATGTCGGCCAGGTGGATGGTTACGGCCTCGAAGCCACCCTGCGCGCCCTGCCCAACCAATATATCGACATGCTGCTCGGCGCCGCCTACAGCAAGACCAGCATCGAAGATACCGGGCGGATTTGTGAAGATTGTGACGGCAACCGCCTGACCAATAACCCGGAATGGACCTTCACCGGGGTGATCAACGGCCATTATCCGCTGACCGGCGGCGAGATATTCTCAACCCTGGAATTCCGCTATCAGAGCCGGACATATGGCGGCCTTGAAAATGAAGATCGTTTTTCGGTCGAGGGCTACGCCAACTTCAACCTTCGGGCCGGCTATGAATCGGACCAGGGGTGGAATGTCTCGCTTTATGTGGAGAATCTGTTCGACCAGTTCCATTATGATGCGGTGATCGCCGCCGAATTTCCGATTCCGGGACATAATATCGGCCCGGCCCGGCCCCGATCCTTCGGCGTTGACTTTACCCTGAATTTTGGCGATTGAGGCAAAATAATTTTAAAAGGAGAAAGGGAGCCCGATGGCTCCCTTTTCTATTTGCCGAATCGCGCCCCCTGTCGTCATCCCCAACTTGATTGGGGATCCCCCTTGATATAAGTTCCCATGTTTACTTTCAATGCGTTATGGCAACATAGGAGCGGGGCCCGAATCACGTCAAACCGGGTAATCGGGAGTATCCAGGCGGCAGACCTTTTACGATAAGGGCGCGATGGTCCGAAGCCCTGAAATGGTCGGGAAATTTCTGATGATCCGAAATATCAACAGCTGATCCCGTCGGCCTGGCGGCTGCTGCGCGCCGGAAGGGCCAGGCGGCCCCCGGAAGGGCCGGCCGACAGATCAGATCATAAACGTTAACGCCCGAATTATAGTCCGGATTATGATCCGGTCTATATCTTCGCCAGAATATCATCCAGGGTGTTGGCGATGAAATCGATCTGCTGTTCCGAGATGATCAGCGGCGGCGACAGGGCGATAATATCCGCCGTGGTCCGGACCAGCAGTCCGGCTTCAAAGGCTTTGAGATAGGCGTCAAAGGCGCGCGCCGTCGGCTGGCCGTCCCGCGGTTCAAGCTCGATCGCCCCGACTAACCCCAGATTGCGCACGTCAATCACGCTGTCATGGCGGGCGAGGCTGTGGATCGCCGTCTGCCAGTAGGGCGCCATCGCCCGGGCCCGCTCGAACAGCCCTTCCTCCCGATAAACATCGAGCACGGCGATGCCGGCGGCGCAGGCCAGCGGATGGCCGCTATAGGTATAGCCGTGGAACAGCTCGATCATATTTTCGGGCCCGGTCATCAGCGCGTCATGGACCTTGTCGCTGACCATCACCGCTCCCATGGGGACCGCGCCGTTGGTCAGTCCCTTGGCCGTGGTGATCAGGTCGGGCTGCACGCCGAAACAGGCGGCGGCGCAACTGTCGCCGAGCCGGCCGAAGGCGGTGATCACCTCGTCGAAGATCAGCAGAATGTCATGATCTGTGCAGATCCGGCGCAATTTTTCCAGATAGCCCCGGGGCGGAATCAGCACCCCGGCCGAGCCCGCCATCGGCTCGACAATCACCGCGGCGATGCTGTCGGCGCCATGGAGCGCAATCAGGTCAAGCAGGCGATCGGCCTTTTCCGCCCCCTGTTCCGGCTGACCCTTGGAAAAGGCGTTTTGCGCCAGATCATGGGTGTGGGGCAGGTGATCGACCTCCGGCAGCAAGGGGCCAAAGGCCTGACGGTTGGGGCTGATGCCGCCGACGGAAAGACCGCCGAAATTCACCCCGTGATAGCCCCTTTCGCGGCCGATCAGCTTGATCTTGCCCGCCTTGCCGCGGGTTTTCTGGTAGGCGCGGCTGATTTTCAGCGCCGTATCGACCGATTCCGACCCGCTGTTGGTGAAAAAAACATGATTGAGGTCGCCGGGAAACAGTTCCACCAGCCGTTCGGCGAATTCAAAGGCCAGCGGGTGCCCCGCCTGAAACGCCGGCGCATAGGTCATGCGGTCCACCTGGTCCTTGATCGCCTGGTTGATTTTGCGGTTGCCGTGACCGGCATTGACGCACCACAGCCCGGCGCAGCCGTCAAGGATCCTGTCGCCGGCGAACGTCTGATAATACATCCCCTCCGCCGCCGCGATAATGCGCGGATTTTTCTTGAAGGCCCGGTTGGGGGTGAACGGCATCCAGTAGGCCGCGGTATCCTGGTCAAATGTGGTCATTGCTGATCTGTCCCAAACATGATTATTCTATGCCGGAATTATATGAAATCTGGCCTATACCGAACAAGCCGTTATTTTTACAAATATAAGTCCTTGGAAATCCATAAAAAACGCCGTCAGCTGTTTAGGATAGCAAACAGTCAGAGGCCATCCGGCATGTTAAAAGGTCGGCGGGGTGCAGGCGCTGACCAGTTCGCATTCCTCTCTGCCGATATTTTTGAATTTATGGGGCTGGCGGCTGTTAAAATAATAGGCGTCGCCGGGGCCGAGGATCTTCTTCTGCGCGCCGACCTCGATCTGCAGATGGCCCTTGAGGATCAGCCCGCATTCCTCGCCGTCATGGGTCAGGGCGGTCTTGCCCGTCGACGCCCCCGGCTGATATTTTTCATGCAGGAACTGGATCGCCCTTGCCTGCAGAGCGGCGCCCACCTGGCGAAAGGAAATGCCCCGGTCGCCGATTTCCGTCAGTTCCTCGGCGGCGAAGAATATCTGTTCATCCGCCGGGTCGGCGTCGTCAAAAAATTCCGCCATGCTGACCGGAATGCCGTCGAGGATTCGTTTCAGGGCCCCGACAGTAGGATTGAGCCGGTTCGATTCAATTTGCGAGATGCTGGCGTTGGCGACCCCGGTTCTCTTGGCCAGTTCCCGCTGCGAAAGCCCGCGCGCGGTGCGAATTTCCCTGAGCCGTTTGCCAATATCCAATGTCATGCCGATGTCCTGATTTAGCGGGTAAAAGACCTGTTCCATCCTTCATAGCATAGCGCCGCCGACCCGATCAATGACAAGGTCATCGCCGCCCGGGCGCAGGGAGGCAGCTTTTAATTTTTTGAGGAATATTTTCCTGGCAAAGGTGGATCGGGAACCCGGCGGGCACCCCGGAGAAAGTCCCATACCTTGGGGGTCGGTCTGGACCTTCTGCCGGGGCTGCCGGATTGCTCCAGCACCCTAAAGAATAAGGATCTTCTAACATAAGGTCAAACATAATAATATAATAATTTAACGAATTAAGGACGCCCCGCGCCGCCCGGCGTGGCGCGCGCTTATTCAAAGGCCGTCACCACCGGAATACGCGCCGCCCGCCAGGCGGGGAAAAAGCCGCCGACCAGGCCGATGGCCGCCGCCGTCCAGAGCCCCTGCTGCAACAGGTCCGGGCTGAGGCTGAAGGTAAAGACCACCTGGCTGAAGCTCGCGCCGATGGTCGAGGCGCTGTTGCCGTCAATAAACAGATAGGCCGCCAGCATCCCCAGCAGGCCGCCGACCAGCGACAGCAGGATCGCCTCGACAAGCGTGCCGACAAAGGCGGAAATATTGGAAAAGCCGATCGCCCGCAGGGTGGCGATTTCACCGGCGCGGGCGGCGACCGAGGTATACATGGTGTTGAGCGCCCCGGCCAGCGCCCCGAGGCCCATGATGATGCTCACCCCCCAGCCGAAATAGACCGTGCCCCGGATGGCCTCGCCCTGGCTGGCGAAATAATCCGCCTCGGTCTCGACCTTGACATTAAGCCGCGGGTCATTCGCCGCAAATTGCTGCAGCGCCGTGACATCGCCCGGCGTCGCCAGCCGCAGACGGATGGTCTGAAAACTGTTGCCGCGGCGGAACTGATCCTGAACCGCCCGCGCATCGGCCCATAATTCGCTTTCAAAGGCCGAACCGCCGGTGGAGAAAATGCCGACCACTTCCCATGTCGACTTGCCGAAGGTGATCTTCCGGCCCAGTTCAAAACCGGCGAATTGCCTGAGCACGCCCTCGCCGGCGATAATCTCGTTCCGGCCCGGCGTGAATATCCGGCCCGCGGTAATCCTCACCTGGTCGCGCAGGGCGACGCCGGCCGTCGAAATGCCGCGCATCGGCAGATTGACCTTGGTGCCGGACGATTTCTTGATCCCGTCGACAATAACGTAAAGCTCGCCGGAATAGACCGGCCGTCCATCCGCCCCCCGGGCGACGCCGGGGCCGCTGGAGATCAGATTGACCTGCTCCTGGGACAGGACGCTGTTGATTTCCGACCGGGAGCCGTCGCGGGTCACCACCGCCATGTCCTGTGAACCGGCGCCCTCCAGGGTCGATTTGAAGCCGTTGCCCATCGACAGGAAGAACATCAGGACGCCGATCACCGCCGCCACCGCGAAGACCGTCGCCAGCGACATGCCGAGTCGCGCCGGCAGACTGCGGATATTCATCACGACAACGACCCAGATCTGCTGCAGAAGTTTCATTTTTTCCTCCTTACCGGGCCAGGGCCGTAACAATATTGAGCCGCAGGGCCGACAGGGCCGGCAAGATCCCCGTCACCAGCCCGAGCAGCAGTATATATCCCGCCGCCTTGAGAATAATTTCCGGCTGCAGGATCAGGGGCGGCAATGTCGGCAGCGCCGCGGTGATCGCCGCCGACAGCCCGACCGAGGCGAGGACGCCCAGCCCGCCGCCGATCAGGGCGATCAGCAGAGATTCGCCGAGCACCATCCTGAAGATCCGGCCCGAGGGGAAGCCGAGCGTCTTCATCACCGCGATTTCCGCCGTTCTCTCCCGAATGGCGAGCGCCATGGAATTGCCGACAATCACCAGAATGATGAAAAAAGCCGCCAGCACGACAAAGGTGATGATCAGGGTGATATTGCCGAGCTGTTCGATGAACGCCTTGTTGAACGCCTTTTCGGGGACGGTTTCCGTTTCAAAAAAACTGTTGGCGAACTGGCTGTCAATATCGCGGATCACCTGCTCGTTAAGCTTTGGGTCGGCGGTGCGGATGCCGACAAAGCCGATCATATCGGCGCCGAAAGTGCGGGCTTCGTCAAAATATTTATAGTGAAAATAGAGACTGGTGGTGTCGAACTGCGGATCAGCGCCCTTGTAAATCGCCTCGATGTCGAATTCCCAGGTCTGGCCGCCGGACTTCCGCGAAAAGATATTCGATGAGATCGGCACCCGGTCGCCGACCTTCCAGCCAAAGCGACCCGCCGTGCTTTCCCCGACCAGCAGGCCCTGGCGGTTTTGCAGCCAGGCTTTCTTCTGCGCCTCGGGCATGACGATTTCCGGATAGACCTTAAGCAGGGTGTCCTGCTCCACCGCGAACATGGGCAGGAAGTTCTGCGGGTCCTGATAATAGCCGCCGAACCAGTTCATATGAACGCTTTCGACGACGCCTTCGGTCGTCCTGATCCGGTTCATGTAGGAAATGGGCAGCGGCTGGGTGAAATTCACCTTGTTGACCACAATCAGCCGGTCATCGGCCGAAAGCTCGACCCCGGAATCAAAGGCGGCCTGGAACGCCATCAGCGTGCCGTAAATCATAAAGGCGATGAAGGTGGCGAACAGGGTCAGGAACAGGCGCAGCTTTTTACGGGTGACATTTTTAAGGATCAGATAAAGGTCGTCCATCACAGGGCTCCCTGTTCAACAAACTGCCCCTTGTCGAGATGAAGTATTCTTTTGGCGTATTTCGCCGCCTCGGGATCATGGGTCACCATGACGATGGTCTTGCCGTGGTCCCGGTTGAGGACCTGCAGCATCGAGAGAATTTCATTGGCGGTTTGCCGGTCAAGATCGCCGGTCGGCTCATCGCACAACAGCATCTTGGGATCGGAGACAATCGCCCGGGCGATGGCGACCCGCTGCTGCTGGCCGCCGGACATTTCCCGCGGCTTGTGACCGGCCCGGTCCTTGAGGTCGACCAGTTCGAGGGCGGCGTCAATATTCCGGCTGCGGCGTTTCTTCGACAGGTTGGTCAGCAGCAGCGGCAATTCCACATTGCGCGCCGCCGACAGCATCGGCATCAGATTGTAAAACTGGAAAATAAAACCGATATTGGCCGCCCGCCATTTGGCGAGGCCGTTTTCCGACAGGTTGTCAATCCGCTGACCATCAAACCGGATTTCCCCGGTCGTCGGCTGATCCACCCCGCCGAGCATGTTGAGCAGCGTCGTCTTGCCGGAGCCCGACGGCCCCATGATCGCCAGAAATTCGCCGCGCCGGATCGACATGTCAAGATTGTCGAAGATGGTGATTTTTTCCCGGCCCTTGACAAAATTCTTGCCAACGCCCCTCAGTTCAAACAACGTCGGGCTGGCCTCGGCTTGCGGTTTTTTCGCGTCCATAATCTCTCCCAAAATATTGCTCCCCTGTTTTGAATTTGCCCGCTTACGATGAGCCGTAAAAGGCGATCTTGACCCCCATGTCCGGCAGGATCCGCTGATCTTCCACCTCGAGGCCGATCCGCACCCGCACCGTCGCCTTGTTGCGGTTGGCGGTCGGGATGATCGCGATCACCCGGGCCGGAATGTCCCAGTCCGGATAGGCGTCAAGATTGGCCCGGACCCGCTGGCCGCTGAAGATGCGCCCGATAAAGGCCTCATTGACGTCGGCCTCGATTTCAAGCGACGCCATGTCGACGATCGTGCAGATGCCGGTCCGGGTAAAGCCGCCGCCCGCCGACCCCGGGGCGACGATTTCCCCCGGCTGGGCGTTCTTGATGGTGACGACGCCGGAAAAAGGCGCCCGGATCGTATAATCGTCCAGCAGCTCCCGTTGCCGGGACACATCAAGGCGGGCGACCTCCAGATCGGCGATGGCGCGGTTTAAATCCGCCCGCGAGGTTTCCACATTGAGGCGGCTGCTGGTCAGACTCGCCTCGCTTGAATAATCGTTGGATTTCAGTTTCGATGTCCGGGCCAGCCCCCGTTCCGCTTCCGCCAGGCTCGCCCGGGCGCTTTCGAGCCGCGCCGCAGCAGCCGCCATCCGCGCCTCGGCGAGCCCCAGGTTGACCCGGGCGATGGCGTCGTCAAGATGGGCCAGGATCTGGCCCTCTTCAACCCGCATGCCCTCCTCGACCAGAACCTCGGTGATCCGGCCGGTCAGTTCCGCCGACACGGTGGCGATGCGCCGCGCCGTAATATAGCCGGAGGCGTCGAGGATCGACTGATCGCCCGCCGCCGTGGTCGACAGCCGGCTGCCCGCGGCGACCGCCGCGTAATTGTCGCCGCCGTTATGAGCGCCGGTCCGGTTATTGACCTTCGCCGGGACCGCCGCGGCGGCGTCCTTCGCCACCGACGATTGTGGTTCGGCGGACGGCGCGTCGGGGCCGAAAAAAAACATCCCGCCGCCGAGGCCGGCGGCCAGGGCGATCAGTAATAGGATGATCACGACGGGAATCGACAGGCCCCCGTCCTCCTTTTCATCACGATCTATTTTCAATTGTGACAACAGAGAATGTTTTTCGCTTACGCCTTCATCTACCATGCTGCTGACAGTACAACCCTATATTATAAAAAAAGATATTGTCATTATCGCCCC
Source organism: Paremcibacter sp. (assembly GCA_048266545.1). GTDB lineage: Bacteria > Pseudomonadota > Alphaproteobacteria > Sphingomonadales > Emcibacteraceae > Paremcibacter. Next base: position 17,633 of record JBLWZH010000019.1, read on the forward strand.
GGAAAGCCAGTTTATCCCTTTCCCCGCCAGAATCCGTAAAGAACAGCTTAATATGTAATATATTACAGCGCAAGCGCGCCGACGGATAATAATCAACCCATCCGGCGGGGCAAGCTGTAGGCGGAAATCACAGGCGCTCCCGCCGGGACCAATAACGCCCCCTCCCCAGCAGATCAACGTCGGATCAGCGTCTGGGCAGGCGGACAAAGGCCACCGTTCCCCGGCCCGGACGGCTGAGCAGACGGAATATGCCGCCATGCAGTTCAACCATTTTGGTCACCAGCGGCAGGCCAAGGCCGGTGCCCTCATAAGTGCGACTCAGGCTGGCGTCGGCCTGTTCAAAAGGATGCAATACTCTTTTGGCGTCCTCCTGGTTCATGCCGATGCCGTTATCAATTACCGCAAAGACGACCTGCCCCTGGTGATTGCGCCGCAGCACCACCAGGATCCGCCCGCCCGCCGTGGTGAATTTGATGGCGTTGGCAATCAGGTTGAGGGCGACCTGGCGGAACAGCCGGCTGTCGACCACGGCTTCGAGCGACGCGTCCAGTTCCAGGCTTATCTCCGTTCTCGCCTCCTTCGCCCGGCCGGACATCATGTTTACCGCGCTTTCCACCGGTTTTTTCAGCAGGGTCATTTCCGCGTGGAGCTCCATCTTGCCGGTTTCGATCTTGGACATGTCGAGCACGTCGTTGATGATCCCCAGCAGATGATGGCCGCTGTCTCTGATAATCTGAAAATATTCCTGCTGCTGTTCCGGCGTCATGCGGCGGGACTGATCCAGCAGCAACAGGTCGGTAAAGCCGATGATGGCGTTGAGCGGCGTTCTGAATTCATGACTCATATTGGCGAGGAAGGTGCTTTTGGCCAGATTCGCCGCCTGGGCCTCATCCCGCGTCGCCCGCAGGGCGTTCTGAACCTTGACCAATTCCTCAATATCCCGCACCGCAATCACGACACAGGGATTCTTGCTCGCGCTATCGAGGAAGGCCGCCGCCGCGACCGAAACCGGCGTCCCCTGATGGGTCAGCCTGCCCTCAAGACCGGCGATTGACGACACCTTTTGCGATATGATTGAGTCCAGATCCAGCGCGCCGCACTCGAGAAATTCGCGATAATCCCGACCGCATAATTCTTCCGCGCTGCGGCCAAGCTGTTCGACCATCGCCGGAGTCACTTCCTCAATTTCCCCCGTCAACGCAACAACGAAGATCGGATCCGGCATGGCCCTGAGCAGCGCCGACACATGGTTGCGCGACACGGTCGTCGCCTCCAGCTCCTTCGTCGTCGCCACGATGGAACGCGACAATTGGCCGATTTCATCTTCCCGGGCGCCGAGTTCATAGAGATCATAGGCGATGTCGGCCGCCGGAACCTTGCCAATCAGGCCGGTATATCGTGTCAGGAGCCGGACGGGATCGGCCATATTCCGGGAAATATATATGGCGGTCAAAATACCAAAAAAGCTGAAAACGGCCATCAGAACAAGCATCACGGTATCCCGGCGCGCCTCACTCTCCGCCTCGATTTCCGTCAGCGCGCGGCGCAGGGCGGCCAGCTCATTGGCGACAATTTTCTTGTCGAGCCGCATATAGACGCCACCAATCAGCCGCCGGCCGATAACGACCGGCGTCGTGACCTCGACATCATTCTGATGGATTTTGGCGGCAAGGCGACCGCTGGCGAGGGCCTGGCGAACGATGTCCCGCTCCAGCGCCGCGCCAACGGTTTTCACCCCCTCCGCCCCGTCATACAGAACCTGCCCCGCGCTGTCATAAACGGCGACCTCCCGCACGCCTTCATGACTGAGCGACGCCGAAATGAGGGTTTTGATCGTCTGGATATCAACATGATAGATCGCGTCGGACAGGGACCACGCCAGCAATTGCGTCCGGCGGATGGCTTCCTGCTCAAGCTGCTGTATCAGCGCCTGGGCCACTCTTTTCTCCGAGGCCCGGCTCACCCGTTCAAAGGAAGAGGACAGCAGGTAAGAGGTCAATCCCGCCGCCAGTCCCGCCGCCACGATGGCCAACAGGGTCAGAAGAAGTAAATATTTTGTTCTGATGCTCAAAAACTCATCCTGACAGGCTACCGTATTTTATCTCTGACCAGACGATGCATCTCCCTCAAGGCGTCCAGCTTTTTGTTCAGGTCGCCGGTGAGGGAATCATATTTTTGCGCCTTGTTGTATTTTTTCATCACCCGCCGGCCTTTGGCGCTATTCTGCATCTGTTCAAACAGCCGGACAAGCTCGTCTTTCAGCCCTGCATCCAGCCCCCTCCTGACCAGGACCACAGACCGCAGAACAGGATCGCTTTTGTAAAAAACCTGCAAATTCTGGCGGAATCCCACCGGCACTTCATTTTCATTCCCCCAGTCAAGATCGCTCATGGCCCCGGCGTCGGCAAGACCGCGGGCGACCAAGGTCGACACATTGATCTCATGATGGGCGAAGACATAGCCGATCTGGTTCGCCGGCGGCCGGTCGCGCACCGAGCTCAGTTCAACGCAGTCAAGGCCTTGGGCGCGCAAAATCGCCAGCGGCAGCAGGAATCCGCTGGTTGATCCCGGATCCTCAAAGACGATCACCCGCCCCTTCAGGTCCTTGAGCGAACTGATGCCGGAATCCTTCCGCGTTATCAGAATAGATGAATATTCGGCAAAACCGTTTTTCCATTCCCGGAGGATGATTTCAGCACCGGCCCTTTCGGCGAGTTCAAGGGCGGCAAAAGGCGTCTCGGAGATCAGGTCAACGGCGTCCTTTCGGAGGCGTTCGGCCATCTGGCCCACTGACGGCGTGATAATTTCATCAAATTTATACTGCGCCCCATCGGCCAGCGACCGGGCCAGATAATCATTCATCGCTTCCAGTTGCGGCAGTTTCTTCGACGGCTTCATGCTGATGCGGCCAATGACGAACCGGCGATCCGCCTCATATTGATCCGCCGCGACAAGTCGCCCGCCACCGCCGGCAAATTGCACAGACAGCATCACGAGAATAACGCTAAAAACTGCTTTGAAGGACATGCCCTGTACTCAACTCATTCATTATATTTTTAACAGGTCGTAGTATATGCAACGATTCTGGTAAATACGAGGTTAAAATGTCCCAAGGCAAATTGCTTTTATCCCCGGGGATAAAGAGTTTTTGTCAGAGCGATCACCCGGATCGTCGGTTTATATTAAGGTCAGTCCATCAGTTCCGCCGGCGGCTGTTTTTCGGACAAGGGCCGGTATGATGGTATTTTACTGCCGCTTCGCGCACCCATAAATTGGTCAATGTCAAATGCCGGCCATATTGCTTTTCCGCCGGATTTATCCTATATCGATCATGCAATCTGATCATATTTCAGACATAATACTACCGTAGGCCAAGATATATCTTTTTTAAGAAAATGATGGGACATCTTGTCAAAATTGCCCGGAAAAACAACAAGCACCCGGTCGGCGTTCCGCACTGACCCCATTGAGCGCAGCATCCGCCTGGTCGGCGGTTGTTTCCTCAAGCGGTGCTGCTTTTGTCTGCTGTTTTGTCTTTATCCGGTCCCTTTTCTGATCTCCGCTCCGGCGACAGCGGCGGAGAAACTCACCTATCACCTGACCCTTTCCGGTCTTGACGCCCCCGGCCTTGATTCCGTCAGGGCTCCCTTCAAGGAGGCGTCCCTGCTGGAGGCGGAGCGTTCAACCTCTTTCCTCTCGGTCTCGAATTTAAGGAAAAACCTGAAATCCGACGTCGCGCTGATGCGCCAAATTCTGCGGGCGGAAGGCTATTACGGCAGCAGCGTCACCGACCGGATGAAGCGGCAGAAAAATCATTTTCAGATCAGCATTACGGTTGATTCAGGCCCGCGCTATTCTGTCGGGGAAATCAGGATCGACTATCGCGCCCCCGTGCCCGCCGACGAAATCCGCCGTCAGGTCCGCGACCGGATCGGTAAAAATCCGCCCCTGCGGCCCGGCGCCCCGGCGCGGGCGGCGAATGTGATCAGGATGCATGCCCATCTGGCGGAAATCCTGCCCGAGCACGGCTTCCCCTTCGCCCGGGAGATCACCCGGGATATTGTCGTTGATCACCGGCTCAAAACAATGGATATTACTTTTTCTCTTGAGAGCGGAATACGGCGGCATATGAGAGCCGTCCATCTCAAGGGTCTGCGCAGCATCGACGAAAATTATATCAGAAAATTCATCCCCTGGCGCGAACGGGATATTTTTGATCAGCGCCAAATCAGAGCGTTGCAGGCGCGGCTGAACCGAACCGGGCTTTTCTCGACCATTGACATTGATGTGAGCCCCGCCGATCCCGATCAGGCGGACATCACGATAACATTTACCGAAACAAAACACCGGACCATCGGCGCGGCGGCGGGATATTCCACCGCCGAGGGGGTCAGCGGCGAGCTTTCCTGGGATCACCGGAATTTCCTCGGCCGCGGCAACCATCTGAAGCTTGTCGCCCGCGGGGCCGAAATCGAACAATTCCTGTCAAGCCGGCTGGAGATACCGCATTTTTCCCGTCTCGATCAGACCCTCTCCTTCGAGGCCAGCTACCAGCGGCAGGACACGGACGCCTTTATCGCCAATATCATCAACACCAGCGCCGGCCTCAACCGGGTGATCACCGACCAACTCGCCCTGCGCGCCGGCCTCGAGCTTGAATATAGCGACATCATAGACGCGGAATCCGACAGCCGTTTCTATCTCGCCTCCCTGCCGGTCGGAGCGCGATGGGACAGCTCCGACGATCTGCTCAATCCGGGCCGCGGCGTCCGGCTTTCCCTGATCACCGCCCCCAGCATCGGCGTTGACGGGGAACAATTCACCTTCCTGAAAAGCGAATTGCGCGCCAGCGTCTATTATGCGCTCCGGGGCAAGGACGCCATTGTCGCCGGACGGGTGCGGCTCGGCTCCATCATCGGCGCGGAAACCGCCAGCCTGCCCGCCACAAGGCGTTTTTACGCCGGCGGCGGCGGCTCGGTCCGGGGCTATTCCTTTCAACGGATCGGTCCGGTCAATGCGGACGATATTCCGCTAGGCGGCCGCGCCGTCACCGAAATCGCCGCCGAATTGCGGTGGAGATTCATGCCCCATATCAGCATCGTACCCTTTGTCGAGGGCGGAAATATCGAGGACAGCGAATTTCCAACTCTCGCCGGTCTGCGCTGGGCGGTCGGCATGGGCGCGCGCTATCATACGCAATTTGGCCCGGTGCGCCTCGATGTCGCTTTTCCGCTCAACCGCAGGGAAGGCGACAGCGGTTTTCAACTGTACATCAGTCTGGGACAGGCCTTCTGATGGCGGATGGAAAAAGACATATCGCGCCGGTTATCTGGCGGCGGGCGGCGATGATTCTCGGCGCGGCGCTGCTGTTGCTGCTTGCGGCGCTGGCGCTGGGTCTCACCTGGCTTGAGACCGACAGCGGCCGCCGACAGCTTGTCGCCTGGCTCAATGAGCGCCTTGACAGCGCAGACGGCCGGGTGCGGCTCGGCCCCATCAAGGGATCGCTGTTTTCCGATTTCACGGTGGAAAACATCCTCTTTTCCGACCGGGACGGCCGATGGCTCGAAATTCACGGAGCGCATGTCAACTGGTCGCCCCTGAGCCTGCTGAAGCGCCGCCTTGAAATATCGGAAATGGCGGTGGAAAAACTGCGGTTGATCCGGACGCCCCTGCCGTCACCGAACCGGACGGAAGCGCCGGGCGACACCGTCCGGCTGCCCGGACTGCCGCTGGATCTGGAGATCGCCGCCTTTCAGGGCGAAAATCTGCTGATCGGCAAGAAAATTGTCGGGATCCAGGCTCGTTTCAGCGGCAGCGGGGCCCTCAAACTGACCCGTTCCGACGGCGTTTTCTTCGCGGCGACCCTGATCAATACCGGTAAAGACAAAGACGAAATAACCGCCAGAATCGCCTATCCCGGCGCCGGGGGCGACTTGTCGGTCAATATGGTTATCCGGGCCCCCGCCGGCGGCCTGATGACGCGGCTCGCCGGTATGGACCCCCGCTATGACGCGCTGGCGACCGTGGAGGGCGCCGGGCCGCCGGAAAACTGGACCGGGCAATTCCGGATGCGCGTCGGCGAGACGACCATCGCCGAGGCGACCCTGCGCCGTACGGGGCGGGCCTTTGCCGTCCGCCGGCGGCTCAAGGCCGGTCAATTTATCGCCGAACGCGACGCCGCCCTGTGGGGCCGCACCGCCAGCCTCGCCCTTGATCTGAGGCCCGGCGACAGCCGTGACCGCACGGAGCTGTCCCTTGAACTGGTCGCGGAAACCCTGCGGCTGACGGCGCAGGGCGCGGTGGCGGCCGACGACATCGGATCGTCCGACAAGGTGGCTTTTGCGGTCGAAGTAACCGATACCGGCCCCCTCAACAGGATGTTCGCGCCGCTGGATCTTCGCCCGTTCCGCCTTGACGGCGCCCTCAGCGACCTGACGCGGGCCGCCAGGCTTACCGCGACAACCAGCAGGTTGCAGGTCGGATATGGCGCTGAAATCGCCGGCGAATTCAGCGGACGTTTTGAGGCCCGCACCGAGGACGGACGGACTGTTTTCAGCACTACGGGCCGCATGGACCAGCTCACCGGCCAGGCGATCGGCGATATATCCGCCCTGACCGCGCCCGGTTTTTCCTGGGCGATCAACGGCCGGGCCGATCTGGCGCAGATGTCTTTCGCCCTGGAGCGAATCGCGGTGACAAATGACCGGCTCCGCGCTACAGGCCACGGCCAATATGTGGCGGCGACGGGCGCGCTTTCCGGCAAACTCGCCGCATCCCTGACGGATATTTCGGCTCTTGTCGCCGACCTTGCCGGCCGGCTGGATATAACCGCTGACATCACTCGGCCCGCCGCCGCGGCCCCCCTTCAGGCGCAGGTCACGGCAACCGCCGCCGGTCTTGATCTGGGCGACGAGACAGCCAACGACCTCATCGGCGCCGCCCCGCGGCTGACCGCCCTGATCCGCCGCGCTCCCGACGGGACGCTGGCCCTGGAGCAGGCCCGACTTGACGCGCCTCACCTGAAACTCAGCGCCCGAGGCCAGATTTCACCGGAGCAGGTCATCAGACAGGCCGTCTTTGACCTGAGCCTGTCCGACCTGGCGTCAATCAAAAAAATCGAAGACTTGAACTTTGACGGCGGCATCGACATAAGGGGCACGCTGTCCGGGCCCCTCGCTTCGCCCGACATGACCGTGGAAAGTGGCATTAACCGGCTTACGATACAGGATATTAGCCTGGATAAGGTCGCCGTCCGGGCAACGGCCGAAAATATCCTCACCCGTCCCCGGGGCGCTATCACCCTCGCCGGGCAAAGTAATATCGGCCCTTTGACCGGCGCCGCCGATTTCGCCGTTCGGCCGAACAGCCGCTACCGGTTTTCCGCCATCGATCTCGCCCTTGGCCCCTACCGGACTACCGGTGATATTCAGGGCGCCGCCGGAAAGCCGCTTGCCGGCCGGCTCACCCTGCGCACCGAAGAAAACAGCGCCGGAATGGGCGGGGGTTTTTCGGCGGTCCTCGCGGCGGAACTTCTGCTCGCCGATCAGGCCGGCCGCCAACAGATCACCGCCACGGGGCATCTCACCGATTTGGCCCTGCCCATTGACTTTTCCGCCGGCGAAAAAGCAATGCTGACTGTCAAATCCGCGACCTTTTCCGCCGACGCCCTGCTGACAGGCGCATCGCCGGAGGTGCAGTTTACCGCCGCTGTGACGCAGCTTTCCCACCCGCGGATTCAGGCCGCGGCGGGCCAACTGTCGGTCAATCAGGACAGCGGCGGCATCGCCTTTGACCTTCAGGCGCGGGGCACGGAAATCATGCCCTATGACCTGACATTTTCCGGCCATTCCCCGCCGCCCGCGCAGCAGACGCGACAGGTCACGCTCACGCTGGACGGCGTCATAGACAAGACCCCTGTCCGGCTCGCGGAGCCGCTGGTCCTCTCTTTCGGCCCGGCGGGCTACGCGCTGGCGCCCTTCACCCTGCAGCTCGGCGCGGGTCAGCTCAAAGGCGCCCTGAAAATGCATAAGAACGACATTTCAGCAAGTATAACCGCAGACAAGGCGGACCTCAGGCCGTTGGTCATGATTGCGCCCGAAATTCCCCTCGCCGGCCTGCTCAGCGGCAAGCTTGATCTTGCCGCGACGCCCCGGGCGACCGACGGCGCCTTCGCCTTCGACCTTGCCGCCCTGCGCCTGGCCTCTGACGCAACACCTTTAAGCCAGAAGCTTATGTTATCGACAACCGGCACAATCACGGCGCAGGATATCGCCTTCACCACCAGCGTCCGCCTTGACAATTTACGTAAAGCGCGGCTCACGGCGAGGCTGCCGCTGCGGATTAATCTCATGACGCCAGGGGTCCGTCTCGCCGATGACCGGCCCCTCAGCGGCGAGATGACCTGGACCGGTGAACTGGGTCCGGTCTGGCCTGTCTTTGACCTGGCCAGTCATGAGCTCGGCGGTGAAATTGACACAAAGCTTGTCCTCGGCGGCACCCTGGCCAATCCGGATATTGACGGCCATCTGCGCCTGACGAAAGGCCGGTACGAGGCGCTGAAGATCGGCTTTGTCGCCACCGATATTGATCTGGCGGCGACGGTTGTCGACCGCCGTCTTGTCCTTGATCACCTGACGGCCCGTGACGGCGCCGCCGGTCGAATTTCCGCCAAGGGCGAGATAACCCTCAAGCTTGACGACGGCTATGAGGCGAAAGTCGATCTTGAGGTCGCCAAAGCCCATCTGATCCGGCAGCCGGAAATCGATGTTCTCGCCTCCGCCGACCTGACGTTCCTGAAAACATCTTCACAGTCTTATCTGAAGGGCGAGGTGCGTGTCGACAAGGCCGATATCGGCGCCGTCACCCGCGGCCGCCCGGCCATCCCGCAGCTTGAGGTGCGCGAAATCAACCTGCCCGAGCGCAAACCGCAGGCGGAAAAGACCGCCGCCGGCCATCTTGGACCCTTTCCGCTTGCGATAAAATTCAAGGTTCCGGGCAAGCTGTTCATTCGCAGTTACGGCATGGATTCCGAATGGAAGGCCGACCTCGCGGTCACCGGCACAACCGACAGGCCGGTTGTCGCCGGGACCGCATCCCTCATCCGGGGAATTTTCGACTTTGCCGGCAAAAGATTCACCCTCTCCCGCGGGGCTCTCCGCTTCCCCGGCGATGACAGCAATGACCCCCAGCTTGATATTTCCGCCGAGCATAAGCTCAGCGACCTGACGGCGGTTCTCGCCATTTCCGGCCGGGCGTCAGCCCCGACCCTGAAGGTGACCTCGACCCCCGCCCTGCCCCAGGACGAAATATTGTCCCGCATCCTGTTTGGCACGTCGGTCCCGGAATTATCGGCCCTCGAGGCGCTACAGCTTGCGGCGGCGGTTCATTCCCTGTCCAATGGCGGCGGACCGGGGCTGATCGGCGGCGTCAGAAACGCCCTCGGCATTGACCGCCTGACCATCGACAGGGCCGACGAGGGCCACGATTTCGGCACGACGATCACCGGCGGCAAATATCTGACCAACAATATATATGTCGAGGTCACCACCGCGCCCGCCACCGGCGAAACCGCCACATCGGTCGAGGTCAGCCTGTCCCGCAGCCTGTCCCTCGTCACCCGGCAGGCCGAGGGCCAGGGCAAGAACCTCGCCATTCGCTGGTCGCGAAAATATTAGGTCGTAAACTCATAAATATGGCGCAATTCTGTATGGAAATATCCCCAATCGACGGTCTGTCAATTTGGCCTTGCATGATGTACGATAGCCGGATCAATAACAGGGAGTCCCTATTATGACAGAAGCACCTTCCAGTCCGGTGGTTCCTCACCTTGTGGTCAAGGGCGGAAAAGCGGCCATCAGCTTTTATGAAAAGGCATTCGGCGCCCAATGTCTTTTTTCGCATCCCGCCGAGGACGGCGAACGCCTGTTGCACGCCTCGTTGTCGATCAATGGCGGGACCGTCATGTTACATGATGAATTTCCGGAATATGGCGATGGCGGCGTCGCAGCGCCGCGCACAGGCGGAACCACCACGGTCACCATTCATTTGAATGTCGATGATGCGGACAAATGGTGGGACAGGGCGATAAAGGCCGGCGCCGAAGTGGTTTTTCCCCTTGAGGACCAGTTCTGGGGCGAGCGATACGGCAAATTGCGCGACCCCTTTGGTCATATATGGTCCCTTTCGCATCCGCTGACGCAATAAGGCCGGCAAGCTATTGTTCTAAAGCATATCCTCGTCAGACGTGTCTGAATCAATGGCACCGTTGAGATATTTCACCGCGCCGACCAGCCATACCAGGACGCCAATGCCGATCACACCCAGACTTTCGCCAATAAAGCGCGGCGCAGCCGCATCAAACCCGGCGAGAAATGACGCAGTACAATAAAAGATAATCCCGATGATCGCGATGCCGAAACCGATGTAAACCAGTCTCTGTCCCTTTTGCATACGTTTGTTTTCCAGTGGCATTGTATTATTCCTTTCCTGTGTTTTTTTCTTCAGACACCCGCGGCGACCCGTGAAGGGCGCTCCCCAATGCCCCGGTGGGCAGGTCGCGGCGCGCCATAAGCAGGCCGACATAGAGCAGCCTTTTCAGCATGCTGAAAAAGGTCAGAAACCAGGCGATCAGCGCGAGAACGATAAAAACCCGCGAAATCACCGAGAACATGGCGACCTCAAGGATCAAACCCAGTTTCAGCGTGCAGACCGAATACATGCCCAGCGGGAACACCAGCCCCCAGTAGAGCGGGTCATAGGTCAGGCTGAAACGGCGGATCAGATGACGCCAGACCCCGAGCACCAGCAGCATCGGGATCCACCATGTCGCCGTCGCCCAATACATGGTCGTCAGCCCCTTAATAAACGGCAGCAGCCCGACGATCACCGGCTGATCGCCAAAGGCGTGCACAAGCTCCGCCCCGGCGAGCGTGGTAATCGCCACCGCCCCCATATTGATCCAGTAGGGCGGGATGAGATCCGATGGCGAAAAGCGGAAAAACATATAACGATAGAAGATCAGGGAAATCAGCCAGATATAGAGCATGCCGCCAAACAGCCAGAAGGACAGCAGCAGGACGGTGGAAAAGTCACTGCCGCCGATGATCTCCGGCCGGACATGGCTGCCGAGGACGCAGACCGACTGTGTCGCGACCACCGCGATCAGCCAGCCGCCGTTGATGCCTTCTTCCAGCGACGGTTTGGTCTTCTTCACGGCGAGCAGAACAAAAATACTGTAGGTGCAGAGCAGCCAGAGGACAAGCCCGCCCCACCAGAGGGCTTTGGCCGCCGCCATATTCTCTCCCAGGGTAAAAAACTGTGAGCCCAGGACATTGGTCGCCGCCACGATAGTGAAAAAACCGAATCCCCTTTTGTGGGAAAACCAGTCGGCGATGAAACGGGACGGGAACAGCCAGATCCGGGCCCCGTAAATCAGCCACAGGATGACATAGGCCGGGATATTGACCCAGAACAGAAAGCGGGCGACGTCCGTCATGCCCCACAGGTCGCAGCCGATGGAAATGATCCCGGTGGCCATGACCAGGGCGAAATAGGCCGGATGAAGATCGGCGAGCTTTCTTTTGAGATAGGCGACGGAGCGGCTGCGGCGGGCGTCCTCCCCCCCATCCTGATGTTCCGTTTCGCTGTAAAATATCTCTGCCATACTATTGAATATAGCCGGAAACAGCAAATCCCGCTATCGGGCGGGGTCCGTATAACATATCGGCGGAAGTCTGATTTTTTTGTCCGGTTTTATCCTACAGGACCCGCCCCTCCGGGGTTATTTCACCGGATCTTAAGTCACCAGGCCGTGCTGCAGGGCGTAACGGATCAGTTCCGCATTGGAGCCCAGATCCATCTTCTCCAGGATACGGCTGCGATAGGTGCTGATGGTTTTGATGCTCAGGCAAAGCTCATCGGCGATCATTGATACGGATTTTCCGGCGGCGATCATCAGGAAAACCTCATGCTCGCGGGCGGACAGGGCCTGATGGGGATATTCCGAACTGCCGACGGCGAGATAATCGGCGATGTGGCTGGCGACGGATTCGCTGACATAACGGCGCCCGTCAAGGATGGCGCGGATCGCCCGGATCAGTTCCTCCGGCGCATGTTCCTTGGTCAGATAGCCGGACACGCCGGCGCGCAGGGCCTGGACGATGAATTGCCGTTCATCATACATGCTGAGCAGCAAGATGGGCATTTCCGGGCAGGTTTTACGAATCTCCGGCAGAATATGCAGGCTGTTCTCCCGCCCCATGGCGATATCCAGAATCAGCAGATCTTTCTTTCCCCCGGCGACCTTCTCCAGCGTTTCCCCGCAGGAAGCGGCTTCCTCGATCACCGCATCGGGAAATTCGTCGGCCAGAATGCGGCGCAGGCCGGAACGGAACATGCTGTGGTCATCAGCCAGAAGGATATGCATAATGGTTGTCCTCTTTCGGGGTGTCGGGAATGGTGATCCGGATCAGGGTTCCCGCGCCAGGGGCGCTGCGCAGGAAAAATTGGCCGCCGACCAGCCGGGCTCTCTCCCGCATGCCGAGGAGCCCCAGTGTATTGTTCTCCCGCTTGTCCACCTCAAACCCGACGCCGTTATCCTCGACCTCAAGGATATAACTGTCGCCGGCAAGACGCAATCTGATATGAACCTCGGTCGCCCGGGCGTGGCGCGAAATATTGGTCAGCGCTTCCTGTATGATGCGGTAAAGGGTCGTTGAGACCATCCAGTTGGCCGGCTCGGCCGGCAGCGCCGCCTCCACGTCAATCATCACATCCCCGCTGTCTTCCAGGTTTCGCGCCAGAATATCAATCGCCGAGGCCAGCCCCATGTGATCGAGCACCGGCGGCCGCAGGTCGGCGGCCAGACGGCGAATGAAGGTCACGATGTCATCAATTTTCTTCTGGATGTCGCTGATGCTTTCCTCAATCATCAGGTCCGCACAGGGCGCGCTCCGGGCGTGATTGCAGGCCTTGCGGAAGGCGGCGAGATCCATTTTGATGCTGGTCAGCACCTGGCCGACTTCATCATGCAGGTCGCGGGAGATGCGCTGGGCCTCAGCCTCGCGGGCGACCTGAAGATGCCGGGTCAGACGGTCGAGCTGCTGATGGGCGCTGATCAGTTCCTGATGGCGGCGGGTCATGGTGTCGGCCATGACATTGAAGGCCTGCGCCATGTCGTGCAGTTCGCCGTAGCCCTGGGAAATGTCGACCCGTGACGTATGATCGCCCTTGCCGAAGCGCTGGACGGCGCCGGACAGGGCGCGCACCGCCCGGAGCAGGGCGACCTCTTCGACCACAAGAACCGAAATGACCGTAAACAGGGTCAGCAGGGAAAGCCAGCCCAGGGTGCGGTAGAATATCTGATTGGCCTTGCGAAAAATCTGCTCGTGCGGCAGGGCGGAGGCGATGAATACCCCCGTGATACCCTCCATGGGGGCGGTGTGGAAGGCAAGCCGCCGGTCATCTATCCGGGCGGAAACCGGGCTCGCGCCCCGGGGGGCGAGGCCGGCCAGTTCGGGAATTTCCCGACCGGCGCGAAAGCTCTTGCTGTCGGGGACGGCGGAACTGGCGAGAATTTTCCCCGCCCGGTCGACAATCAGCAGCGCATGTTCGGCCGGAAGCTCCGCCTGCGCCGTCAGTTGCCGCAGCCATTCAAGGTCAATGGCGACAAAGACAATCCGGCTGACCTGATTGTCGCCCCCCCGGATCGCATAGGTCAGATGGAGCAGGGAGCGCTTGACAATCGGCCCGATGACATAGGTTCCGGTTTCAATCTCCCGGGAATGCAGGGCGCGCTGGATGGCGTCATATTCATGCATATTCATCGGCCCGGACAGGGGATAGGCGCTGTTAATCACTTCGCCGTCCGGGGCCAGTATGGCGATATTGGCCAGCTGGGGATAACCCGCCAGCAGGGCGGCGAGAAACTCGCCATCGGTGATCAGGCTTTCATTGCCCGCCCTGGCGAGGGTGGCGGCGAGCCATTTCAACAACTGCTTGGCCCCGGCCATCTGATAGAGATATTCCCGCGAGATCAGGTTGACATTATGGCGCGAGTCATTCTCCATGCGCTGCAGGGCGGTATGGCGTTCATTCTGGGCGATATAAAAAGTAAAAAGGATGGCCGGCAGGGTCGCGAGACAGATCAGCAGGATCAGGCGGCCGCGCAATGTCAGGAATAATGGCAAAAATCTATTCATCTTATCCCGGCCCGAAGCCTGCGGGCCCCCTGTATCAAAATTATATCAGAAATTTGCATCAGAAATTTCAAGTATGATGATCGGCCGCATGATCCGCGTTGAGTCCGGTCAATATGCCGAAAACAGAACCGGAAGCATAAGATCAGCCATCCTGCCGGGACCCGAAAATACGCCGCCGTGCGAATACTGTATAATGCCGGTCGCGGCAATGTCAAATGCCGCCGGCGCAATATCTTCGGCTCGTTGTCATGAGTCGTTTCTGCAAGCGCCGTCCCGCCGTTATCCCCGTGGCCGTTCCCCCCGGCATTCCTCATTGACAGCGGCGGCAAAGCCGGTAACACTTTATTCAATGGCCAAAAAAACGATGATGGAAAAGGGAAAACCCGCATGACGGACCACAAGGACGACGACGCGACCGACAAACCGCAGGAATGCGGCTATGCCTCGCCGCCCTGTTTCATGCATGAGGTCGATCCGGCCTATTTCAACCTGCCGCCGGCCGAGGACGCGGTGCAAAGCCGCGACGTCAGGCGCTGGCGCACGGCCGAACGCCGCCGCCTGACCCAGGCCCGGCGGGCGCTGTCCCCCGACCTTCGCCGCCGGCATGCCGCCCGCATCATCGCCCATCTGCAACAGGCTCTCGGCCCGGTCGCGGGGCTGACCATCAGCGCCTACTGGCCGATCCGCGGCGAGCCGAACCTGCGGCCCCTGATGGAAAAGATTATATCCCGCGGCGGACGCTGCGCCCTGCCGGTCGTCGTCGAGCGACACAAACCGCTGGTTTTTCGGTGCTGGTCCCCGGGGGAGCCGCTGAGCCGCGGCGTGTGGAACATTCCCGTGCCCGGCGAAGAAGCCGCGGTCGTCACCCCCGATGTAATCCTGAGCCCCCTCGTCGGCTTTGACGGGGACGGCTATCGCCTCGGCAACGGCGGCGGCTATTATGACCGCACCCTGGCCGCGCTCAAACCCCGGCCGCGGGTTTTCGGCGTCGGTTACCGCCTTGGCGCGCTCCCCACCATCTATCCTCAGTGGAATGACGTCCCGATGGATGCGATCGTCACCGAGAACGGCGTCCATCCGCCATCGTCGGGGGACAACCGTCCATGATCCACCCGCTTCGCGCCCTGCTGATCGGCAGCCTCGCCCCCCTCGGCAAACCGGGGGTTGAAAGCGGCATCTTCAAGCAGCCGGTCAGCCGGCCGCTCATCGTGAGGCGGTACGGGCTTGTCGGCGACGCCCAGGGCGACAGAAAACATCACGGCGGCCCGGAAAAGGCGCTGCATCATTACGCCTTCGATCATTACGCCCGCTGGCGGGCCGAAAGGCCGCAACTTGCCCCCTGCTTTGCCCGGGAAGGCGCGTTCGGCGAAAATATCTCGACCCTTGGCCTCACCGAGGCCGATGTCTGCATCGGCGACATCTATCGCCTCGGCAGCGCCCTGCTCCAGGTGTCCCAGGCCCGGCAACCCTGCTGGCGGCTTAATTTGCGTTTCGGCGATGACGACATGGCCCGGCGGGTCCAGGACAGCGGCCGCACCGGCTGGTATTATCGGGTGCTGGAGGAAGGCCGGATCGCCCCCGGCGACGGCCTGCGCCTGGTCGAACGACCGGCCGAGGGCTGGCCGCTGGCGCGTGTTCTGCGGATCCTCTATCACGACAGCCTGAACCGGGACAGCCTCGCCGGGCTTGCCGCCCTGCCGCACCTGACCCCGTCCTGGCGCAGTTTGGCGCGGCGGCGGCTTGAGCGCGGCGCAGTCGAAGACTGGTCCGGGCGGCTCAATTACGCCCCTGAGTCGCCGGCATCCCTGATCCCCGCCTGCCCGGCGCGCCACTTTCCACAGTAATATTGAGTGAAATCAATTTTTCGCCGCGACTTCCTGTTAATATCCCGGTATGGTATTGGGATCACAACGGCGCTCGGACAGGAAAGGACATTGCAGCATGGACCATCAGAATTATCAAAGCCATCGGGTGTGGGATGTGCCGACCCGGCTGTTTCACTGGATCAACTTTCTGTCGCTGCTCGGCCTGGTCGCGGCGGGAACGGTGATCCTGTGGGGCGGGGCGCTCGGCCTCAGCACCAACGGCAAAATCCTGATGAAAAGCGTCCATGTCTATATCGGCTATGTCTTTGCGGCCAATCTTGTCCTGCGCCTGATCTGGGCCTTCGCCGGCAACCGCCACGCCCGGTGGAAAAGCCTGCTGCCCCTTGGCCCGGGCTATCTCGTCCGGCTGAAGAATTATCTCGCCGCGGCAAAATCCGGCCGGCCCCAGTATTTTCTCGGGCATAATCCGCTTGGCCAGCTCGCCATCGGAGCGCTTCTGCTGGCGCTGATCGTCATGGCGGCGACCGGGCTGGTGCTGGCCGGCACCGATATTTATTTCCCGCCCTTTGGCGGCCTGTTTCAGGAGTGGATCACCGCGCCGGGAGTCGATCCGGCGCAAATCGCGCCCTACGTCAAGGATAATGTGGACGCCGCCGCCTATGACGAGATGCGCGCCTTCCGCAAGCCTTTCATCCTCGTTCATTACTGGACCTTCTTTATCCTGCTCGGCCTGGCGGCGCTGCATATCGTCGCCGTGATCCATGCCGAGGTCGCCACCGGCGTCAATCTGATTTCCGCCATGTTCAGCGGCAAAAAAATCCTCCCCGGCGCGCCCGAGGACGAATAGGCGGAGCGGTCATGGCGTTCAGGGAAGCCCTCATATGACCTCGCGCCTGCCGACAGCCGTCTGGGTCGGCGGCTATCTGCTGCTGGTGCTCGCCCCGCTGCTCGCGCTGCTGCTCGGTCCGATGCCGTCCGGCTCCGGATTTTGGTGGGATTTCTCCATGGCCCTGGGCTTTACCGCCATGGTGATGATGGGCGTCCAATTCCTGCTCACCGCCCGCTTTCCCTTCGCCAACATCGGTTTTGGCATTGACATTCTTTATTATTTTCATCGCTATCTGGCGGTGATGGCGCTCGCCTTCATCGCCCTGCATGTGCTGATCATCAGCGTCCGTCACCCGGGCGCCATCGACAACCTGAATCCGCTTGACGCGCCCGGACATATGACCGCCGGCCTCGCCGCGCTCGGTCTTTTCGCCCTGCTGATCGCCACCGCCCTGTGGCGCAAACCGCTGCGTCTTGCTTACGAACAATGGCGACTGCTGCACATCGGCATGGCCGCAGCGGCGCTGCTGCTGGCGCTCGCGCATATCGAGGGAGTCGGCTATTATATCAACGCCCCGCTCAAACACGGGCTGTGGCATGGCTACAGCCTGTTCTGGCTGTTGCTGGTGATCTATGTCCGGCTGATCAAGCCATGGCAGATGCGCCGCAGGCCCTACCGGGTCAGCGCCATAGAGCCCGAACGCGGCGACAGCTGGACCCTGACCCTGAAACCGGACGGCCATCCGGGACTGCATTTCCACCCCGGCCAGTTCGCCTGGCTGACGCTCCGGGCCTCGCCCTGGCATATCAAGGAGCATCCCTTTTCCTTCTCCTCCAGCGCCCACCATCAGGGAGAATTGGCCTTCACCATCAAGGCACTCGGCGATTTCACGCATACGATCAAGGACATCAAGGTGGGCGAAAGCGCCTATCTCGACGGACCCTACGGCGCCTTCACCATCGACCGCCACCCCGGGGCGGCGGGATTTGTCTTTATCGCCGGCGGGGTCGGCGTCGCGCCGATCATCAGCATGCTGCGGACCATGACCGATCGCGGGGACCGCCGGCCGGTTAGCCTCTTCTATGGCAACAAGACCTGGGACGATGTGATTTTCCGCGAGGAGCTGGAGCTGCTGAAAGATCGCCTCAACCTGCGGCTGATCCATATTCTGACCGATCCGCCGCCGGGCTGGACGGGGGAAAGCGGGATCATCACGCCGGACATACTGAAGCGCCGCCTGCCGGCGGACGGCCAGGACTATATCTATTTTCTCTGTGGCCCGAAATCCATGAGCGCCACCGTG
Organism: Paremcibacter sp.; assembly: GCA_048266545.1. Lineage (GTDB taxonomy): Bacteria > Pseudomonadota > Alphaproteobacteria > Sphingomonadales > Emcibacteraceae > Paremcibacter. The sequence continues at coordinate 35,789 of JBLWZH010000019.1, forward strand.
CAACAGGAGCTCGCCGACCTTCGGGTGCCGGCGCGGCGCATACATTTCGAACTTTTTGACATGGTATAGGAGACGGCGGAATGCGTGAAAAATGGGCCAGAAGAATCGTCTATCTCACCGGGACGCTGGTGCTGCTGCTGTCCGCCGCCTTCGCCGCCCTGCAAAATCCCGGCACGGGGGAAAGCACCGCCAAAATGTCTTCGGTATCTACTGATGCCTTGGGCGCCGCGGATCCGCAGCGGATCGCCGCCGGCCGCGAGGTCTATCAGCAGCACTATTGTTCCGGCTGCCACGCCATCGCCGGCGACGGTAATCCCCGCAATCCGCTGGATCACGTCGGGGCGAAATACAGCGCCCGCCAATTGCGCGACCGGATCACCGGCGCCGAAAGTCTCCGCGGCATACTGCCCGATCAGGTCATCGGCCTGAAACAGCGCTACCAAAGCCTGTCCGAGGCCGACCTCGAAGCTCTGGCGGCCTATTTGCGAAGCCTGTAGCGCCGCGCGGGGAAATTTTATCGGAAGGCGCATTATCTCAGGGAAAGTATGGTGCCCCCAGCCGGAATCGAACCGGCACGTCCAAAGGACACTGGATTTTGAATCCAGCGCGTCTACCAATTCCGCCACAGGGGCCCTGTATTGATGCCGTCCTGGCACCGGGAAAGGTGAGCAGCATAATAGCGCCGCATATTCCCCGGTCAAGCCCGAAGACAACAAAAACCGAAAAAGCCGATAAATCTCTTTTCCCCGGGGAAAAATCCTGTAATGATGCCGCTTGCCGAGGCCGGACGGCAGCGCCCGGCGCGCCATGGCGCGCGCCGCGCGGCACGGGTAAAATAAAAACGAGGGATCAATGTTAAGAAGCCTGTATAACTGGACGCTGGAAAAAGCCGAACACCCGCGGGCGCTGTGGATCCTGGCGCTGCTGTCCTTCGCCGAAAGCTCCTTTTTCCCGATCCCGCCGGATGTGCTGTTGATTCCGATGGTGCTGGCGGCGCCGACCCGCGCCTGGCGGATCGTCGTGGTCTGTTCCGTCGCCTCTGTATTCGGCGGCCTGTTCGGCTATTACATCGGCTATGCGCTTTACGAAACCGTCGGCCAGCCGATCGTCGATTTTTACCATATGCAGGCCCAATATGACCGCTTTACCGCCCTCTATGGCGAACATGGCGCCTGGATCGTCGGGCTGGCGGGATTTTCGCCGATCCCCTATAAGGTCTTCACCATCGCCAGCGGCGTGGCCAATCTGGATCTCGCCACCTTTGTCATCGCCAGCGCCCTGTCGCGCACGGCGCGTTTTTTGCTGGTCGCGGCCTTGCTGTGGAAATTCGGCATCCCGATCCGCGACTTTATCGAAAAACGTTTAGGTCTGCTGACTCTGCTCTTCAGTGTCCTGCTGGTTGGCAGCTTCCTCGCCTTGAAATATATCTGACCTTGCCGTAGATTTGGATAACATTTATTGATGAAAGCAGAAACAAATGGTTTCCACAACTCATAACCCCCTGTTCCGTCTGGTGATCTATTTATGGAATAATCCTCTGCTCGCGGCGTTTCTCGTCTCCGGCGGCCTGCTGCTCGGCGCCTACGGCTTTCAATATATCGGCGGCTATGAACCCTGTGATCTGTGCTGGCCGCAGCGCTACGCCCATTTCGCCATCCTCGGCCTGTCAGCCGCCGGCCTGCTGCTGAGCCGCGCGTCCGCCCTCCTGGGTGGAATCTTCGCCTGGGCGACAGCGCTCGGCTTCGGCGTAAGCGCCAGCATCGCCGGTTATCACGCCGGGGTCGAACAGAAATGGTGGAAGGGGCCCACCACCTGCACCGCCAGCGGCCAGACCACGGCGACCGACATGGATTCGCTGTTTGACAGCATGATGGAGGCCAAGCTGGTCCTCTGTGACGACATTCCATGGCAGATGTTCGGAATTTCTATGGCCGGCTATAATTTTCTGCTATCATTGGCGATGTTTCTCGGGCTGATTTTCGCCCTGAAGACTGTGACGCCGGGAAATATGAGAAGCCGGGAAATATAACTAAAGGATAAGCCATGACCGACAAAAGCGCCGAAAAACCGCCGCGGCCGGGAAAACTGCCCCCGGCGCAGATGATTGACCGGATACTCCGGGTGGATCATGCGGGCGAATATGGCGCGGTGCGGATTTATCAGGGGCAACTGGCGGTGCTCGGCGACCGCCACCCCATGAGCGACACGATCCGCCACATGAAACAGCAGGAAGACGTTCATCTCGAGCGCTTCAATGACCTGATTCGCGCGCGCGGCGCCCGGCCGACCCTGCTGACGCCCTTGTGGCACATGGCCGGTTTCGCCCTCGGCGCCGGTACGGCTCTTTTGGGCGAGAAGGCGGCGATGACCTGCACCGAGGCGGTCGAAACCGTCATCGACGAACATTACGCCGCGCAGATTGACGCCCTCGGCGCGGAGGAGACGGCGCTCGCCGCCGAGCTGGAAAAATTCCGCCAGGAGGAGCTGGAGCATCGCGATACCGCCGTCGCGCATGGCGCCCGGCAGACCCCCGGCTATGACCTCTTGTCCGGGCTGATTAAATTCGGCTGCAAAACGGCAATCAAAATCGCCGAACGGGTATAGTCCGCATTCAAGGGAAAGCAAGGATCGGGCGCCGCTTCGCCTGACCGGGTGTTAACATGGGCCCGGATTAATATGGGGCGGGCCTCTGTCGCAAACACCCCCCCCCTCAAAAATCTCCATAAAAAATTCCGTTAAAATTTCCATAAAAAATTCCGAGAAAAAGATACTTTTCTGCTTTCCCCGATTAAAAATTCAGCTTCATTTCAGTCTGGCTTGATAGGCACAGCCCATCATGACGGAGTAAAATGATGAGCTTTAGGACGAAAATTCTGACCGCCGGCCTGATTATGACGGCGCTGTTGCTATCCGCCTTTCCGGCCGGGGCGGCGGAACAGAAAACAGACCATATCACCCTGACGGCGGACAAGACGCTGTCCCTCGGCGATGTGGTCCGGCTGGCCGCCGACCGGGCGCCGGAGCGTTTCATCGCCCGGGCCCATGACACCATCAGCCGGGCCTATGCCGATCAATCCTCGAACCTGTTCGCCGGCAGTCCCCGGCTTGCCCTCAGCCATCAGAATGATTTTCTGCTGTCGGATCAGGGCCTGCGGGAATGGGAAGGCCGGCTGGAGGCGCCGCTGTGGCTGCCCGGTGAAAAATCGGCCCACCGCAACAAGGCGGTCGCCGCCGCGGCCGAGAGCCAGGCCTATCGCGTCCGGCTTGAATGGGCCGTGGCCGCGGACGTGCGCGAACTTGTCTGGCAGGTGAAACTGGCCGAGGCCGCCCTGCAGGAAAGCCGGGACGCCCTGGACATTGCCGAACAGCTGAAGCATGACGTGGAAAGACGCATCACCTCGGGCGACCTGCCCCGCAACAGTCTGCTGCTCGCCCAACGGGACGTGGCGAGCCGTCAAATCGCCCTGAAAGGCGCCGAACGGGATTATGTCGACAGCGCCGTGGCCTATCAGAATTACACCGGCCTTGAACGGATCCCGGCCGAGGTTCGCGAAAGCCGCCAGGAAGTGGCCGATGAACTCGCCGCGCCCCATGTCCTCTACGCCCGGCGCCAGGTCGATTATTACCAGGCGGAATATGACGCCGTGAAACGCAGCTGGAGCAGCGCCCCCACCGTATCCCTTGGCGTCAAGCGCGAGCGGGGCGGCTATGACGACCGTTCAATCAATTCGGTCAGTTTCGGCCTGACCATCCCCCTGGGCAGCCGCGCCTACACGGCGCCGAAACGGGCCGAAGCCGCCGCCAGGCTCGCCGAGGCGGAACGGCAAAGGGAAAGCGTCCTGCGCCGCCACCGCCGCGCCCTCCATGAAGCGCATCATGAACTGGAGGTCTGCCTCGTTCAGCAGAAAATCTCCCGGGAACATTTTGCAATCTCAAAGGAAAACATGCGGCTGGCGCGCAAGGCCTTTGATCTCGGCGAAAGCGACCTGATGGACCTGGTCCGGGTTCAGGAACAATATTTCCAGTCCGCCGCGTTCCAGAGCCGGCAACAAATCGAATGCGGCCGGGCGACGGCGCGTCATAACCAGACAAAAGGAATTATCCCGCAATGACCCAATTTTTCAATATCGCAACCCTTTGCCTGGCTGCTGGGCTAACCTTTCTTTCCGTTTCCGCCCCGGCCCGGGCCGAAGGGGAAAACGCCCTCACGCTCAGCCGCGACAAATATGAAACGCTCGGCATTGAGACCGTTCGCCCCGAAACGGCCGACATGGTGTGGAGCATGGCCTATCCGTCCGAGGTCGTCATCCCCAACAACCAGGTCAATATCATCACCTCGCTCTACCCCGGCCTGATCAAGGCGCTGCATGTCGCCGAGGGCGACCGGGTCCGCCGGGGACAGAAACTCGCCGAGATCGCCAGCCCCGCCTTTCTCGAGGCCCAGCGGCAATATCTCGACGCCGCGGCGGCACTGGACAGGGAACAAAATAAATTCGCCCGCGACAAGCTTCTGCTCGACGACGGCATTATTTCCGAAAAAAGATTCCAGATCACCCGGGCGGAACTCTATCAGGCGGAAAACACCCACGCCCAGCAAAAACAGGCGCTGATTTTCGCCGGGCTGGATGAGGCCACGATCCGCCGGCTCGATAAAGAACGGCAACTCGCCGCTGCGCTCAGCCTTGCCGCCCCCTTTGACGGGGTGATTTTGCAGCAGATCGCCCAGACCGGGCAAACCATCGACGAATCCGCCGGACTTTACCGGCTGGCCCGGATCAGCCCCCTGTGGCTGGAAATCCATGTTCCGGTCACAGAGCGCCACCGGTTCTCCCTTGGCGGCAAGGCCCGGATTGAACCGCTGTCGCTGGAGGGTGAAATTATCGCCATCGGCCATATGATCCACGCCGCCGATCAGGGCCTGCTGGTGCGGGCGGAAATCCGCGCCGGCGCTGAAAAGCTGATTCCCGGACAATTTGCGCCGGCGCAACTGCAACGCAATGGCGACGGCCGGGTCGGCCTGCGCCTGCCGCAGCAGGCCCTGTTCCGTCAGACGGGCGAGACCTATGTTTTCCGCCAGACCGAGAGCGGCTTTCAGGCCGTTCCGGTAACCCTGATCAGCGAAGAACAGAATGCCGTGATCATTGAGGGGCCGCTCGGGACCGAAGACCGGATCGCCGTGCGGGGCATCGCCGCCCTCAAGGGCATGTGGCTCGGGCTGGGGAGTGAAGAATAATGCTGAAAAAGCTGATTAAATTCTCCCTCACCCAGCGGCTGATGCTTCTGCTGGCCTCTCTGCTGATCACCGGCGGCGGCTGGATGGCCTTTGAGGCGACCCCGATTGACGCTTTCCCCGATGTCTCGACAACCCAGGTCAAGATCATCCTCAAGGCCCCCGGCATGACGCCGGAGGAGGTCGAGGCCCGCATCACCGCGCCGGTGGAAGTCGAAATGCTGGGCCTGCCGAAACAAAGCATCCTGCGCTCGATCACCAAATATGGCCTGACCGACATCACAATCGACTTTCAGGAGGACGCCGACATCTACTGGGCCCGCCAGCAGGTGGCCGAACGGCTGGGCGCCATCATGGAGGATCTGCCGGAGGGTGTCTCGGGCGGCATCGCGCCGATGACGACGCCGCTCGGCGAAATGTTCATGTTCAGCATTGAGGGCGACGGCCTGTCGCTGATGGAAAAACGCTCCCTGCTCGACTGGGTGATCCGGCCGGCGCTGCGGACGGTGCCGGGGGTGGCGGACGTCAACGTTCTCGGCGGTCACGCGCGCAGCTTTGAAATCATCCCCGACAATCAGGCGCTGCTGGCGCGTCGCATCCCGCTGACGGAGCTGATTGGCGCCGTCAAAACCAATAACCGCAATGACGGCGCCGGGCGGCTCACCGAGGGCGAGGAAATTCTGCTGGTTCGCACCGGCGGCAGCATCAACACCCTTGAGGATGTGAAAAATATCGTCGTCCGGCCTCACGCCACCGAACCGGTCAGGGTCCGCGATCTCGCCCGGGTCCAGCTCGGCGCCATCACCCGCTATGGCGGGGTCACCGCCAACGGCGCGGGCGAAACCGTGCAGGGGCTGGTGCTGGGCCTGCGCGGCGCCAATGCCCGGGATGTGGTTGAGGGGACGCGCGCGCGGCTTGCCGCCCTCGAACCCAGCCTGCCCGACGGCGCCCATATCAGTATCTTCTATGACCGCGGCAAGCTGATCGACCGGGCCATCTCTTCAGTCTCCAAAGCCCTGATCGAGGCCATAGTGCTTGTCCTGCTGCTGTTGATCGTTTTCCTCGGCGACCTCCGGGCGGCGCTCAGTGTCGCCATGATCCTGCCGCTGGCGGCGCTCAGCACCTTCATTCTGATGAAGCAGTTCGGCATGTCGGCGAATCTGATGAGCCTCGGCGGACTCGCCATCGCCATCGGCATGCTGGTCGACGCCGCGGTGGTGGTGGTGGAAAATATCGTCACCCACCTGGGGCAGCAGAAAAACAGTCCGCAGCCGCGCCTGCACAAGATTTACCGGGCGGTGAGCGAGGTGTCGCTGCCGGTGGCGTCGGGCATTCTGATCATCATCATTGTGTTTTTGCCGCTGTTGTCGCTGCAGGGGCTGGAGGGCAAGCTGTTTGTTCCGGTCGCCCTGACGATTGTCTTCGCCCTGTCGGCGTCGCTCGTGCTGTCGCTGACCGTGATCCCGGTGATCGCCTCTTTCCTGTCGCTCAAGACGGATCACACGGAAACCTGGCTGGTGCGCCGGTTGCAGAAATATTATCGCCCCGTCCTCGTCTGGTCGCTGGACAATGTACGGACCGTCGGCATCGCGTCGCTGGCGCTGCTGCTGCTCGCCGGGCTGACCTACAGCCAGGTCGGCAAGACCTTCATGCCGACCATGGATGAAGGGGATATTATCCTTCAGGCGGAAAAACTGCCGTCGATTTCCCTCGACAAGTCGCTGGAAATCGACATCATGACCCAGAAGAAGCTGATGGCGGAAATTCCTGAAATTGTCGGCTATGTCTCCCGCGCCGGTTCCGATGAACTGGGGCTCGATCCGATGGGCCTCAATGAAACCGACGGCTTTCTGGTCCTGAAACCGCGAGCGGAATGGACGGTGGACAGCAAGGCGGAACTGATCGCCAAAATCCAGCAGGTCATTGCGGAAATTCCCGGCGTCGGCTTCAATTTCACCCAGCCCATCGACATGCGGGTCTCGGAAATGCTGACCGGGGTGCGCGGCGACATCGCCATCAAGATTTTCGGCGAGGACCAGGATCGGCTGAATGAGATCGGCGAAAGGATCGTCGCCCTGATGAGCCGCATCGACGGCGCCGGCAACATTTACAAGCCGGCCAATGACGGCGCGCAATATCTGCAGCTTTCCGTTGACCGGCTGGCCGCCGGACGGCTCGGCCTCAATGTGGACGACCTGACGGTGGCGCTGCGCGCCCAGGTCGAAGGGATCACGGTCGGTACGGTTTATGAAGGCGCCCGCCGCACCCCGCTGCTGATCCGGGGCTCCGCCGCCCTGCGGCAAAATCCGGCCGAATTCCAGAATCTGACCCTCAGCCTGCCCGACGGCCGCAATATTCCCCTCTCGACAGTCGCCAAAATCGAAAAGGTCGAAGGCCCCGTCTCGATCAAACGGGAAAAGGGATCGCGCATGGTGGTCGTCATCGGCAATGTCAGGAACCGGGATCTGGTCGGTTTTGTCGATGAGGCCAAAAGCCTGGTCGCGGCGCAGGTCGCCCTACCCAGCGGCTATTATCTGGAATGGGGCGGTCAGTTTGAAAATCAGCAGCGGGCCTCGAAACGGCTGGCGCTGGTGGTGCCGGTGGCGCTCGGCCTGATTTTCCTGCTGCTGTTCACCACCTTCGGTTCGGTGCGTCAGGCGCTGCTGGTGCTGAGCAATATCCCCTTCGCCATGACCGGCGGCATCATCGCCCTGTGGGCGGCGGGGGAATATCTGTCGGTGCCGGCCTCGGTCGGCTTTATCGCCCTCCTCGGCATCGCCGTGCTCAACGGCGTGGTCATGGTGACCTATTTCAACCAGCTCAGGGATCAGGGTAAATCCGTCACCGAGGTTATCTTCGACGGCGCCCGCCGCCGTCTGCGACCGGTGCTGATGACGGCCAGCATCGCCGCCTTCGGCCTGGTGCCGCTGCTGCTCGCCACCGGACCCGGCTCTGAAATCCAGCGGCCGCTCGCCATTGTGGTGATCGGCGGCTTGTTTACCTCCACCCTGCTGACCCTGGTGCTGCTGCCGATCCTCTATCGCCGTTTCGGTTTCACCTCTGAATAAGGAGCCTTCTCATGACATTATGCCTGCTGACCATCATCGTTCCCGTCGCGCTGGAAGACAGTATGATCGACTGGCTGCTGGAAAATCCGCTTGCCGAAGGCTTCACCAGTTTCCCGGTATCCGGTCATGGCGCGTCGGAACAGCGCCTGTCGCTGGCGGAAAAAGTCAGCGGCCGGTCGCGGCGGATCATGTTCCAGATCCATCTGGACAGGGCGGCCGCCGACCGGATTCTGCAGCAGTTAAAAAAAGACTATGCCAATACGGATATGCATTTTATGCTGTATCCTTTATTGGATGCGGGACATCTGGAACAAAATGATTAGAGCAATATCTTCTCTGCTGCTGGCGGGCCTCATGGTTGCGGTTATTGCGACCTGGGCCACCCTGCAGGCTCAACCCCGGGATACGCGCCCCTATACCTCCCGTCACCTCAGCCCGGAACAATTGCGGGAATTGCGCGAAGACGGCGATATATTGAGCCTTGAATCCATTATATCCCTGATCCGCAAAAATAAATCCGACCGGTTGCTGGAGGTGGAGCTTCTGGAAAAAAACAATATTCTGTTTTATAAGGTCGAGATCCTCGAACAGTCGGGCATCATCAAAAAATATTTTCTGGATCCCCGAACCGGGAAAAGCATTCCGATGGAATTCCAGGAATATAAAGACCGGGAGTGAAAATGCGGCTGTTACTGGCGGAAGATGATCCCAAACTCGGCCCCCGGCTGCAAAAGGACCTGAAGCAGAAGGGCTATGCGGTGGATCTTTCGACCTCCGGCATCGACGCCGAATATATGGGGTTCGAAATTCCCTATGACATCATTATTCTGGATATCGGACTGCCCGATAAAACCGGCGCCGAAGTGCTGAAAAGCTGGCGCGCAAAAGCCCTTTCCACGCCGGTGCTGATTCTGACCGCCCGCGACAGCTGGCGGGAAAAGGTCGAAGGCTTTCAGGCCGGCGCCGATGACTATCTCGCCAAACCGTTCCATTTCGAGGAACTGGTCGAAAGGCTGGCCGCCCTGATCCGCCGGGTCAGTGGCCGGACGTCCCCCGCCATCGCCCTCGGCGGCGTCACCCTTGATGAATCAACCCAATCCGTCCGCCATCCGGACGGCCAGTCGCTGGCGCTGACCGGGACGGAATATCGCCTTCTGCGCTATTTTATGCTCAACCCGGGGAAAATCCTCTCGAAAGCCACCCTGACCGAACATGTCTATGACTTTGATTCGGAAAAAGACAGCAACGTCATCGAAGTCTATGTCCGTCGCCTGCGCCGAAAACTGCCCCGCGACATGATCCATACCCAGCGCGGACAGGGATATATTTTTAAAGAGCCGGCCCATGAAAACCCTTAAGGACCGATTGACGATAAATGTCCTGATCGTATCCGTGCTGTTTTTTGTCTTGCTGATCGGCCTCAACATTCATTATTTCAACCGCTTCGGCCAGGATTTCGTTAAAACCCGGCTCGAGCATGATATTGACAGCCTGCTCGCGGCGTTGGAGCCGGACGCCGCAACGGGTGAACTGACCCTCGACGAAAGCCGCCTGAACCCGATTTTCCTCCAGCCCTATTCGGGACATTATTTCCGCATTACCACAGACGGCCGGACCTATCTGTCCCAGTCCCAGTGGGATTATCAAATACCGTCCCATCATCACCGGCTCGGCACCATCGACCTGCATCTCATTCCCGGGCCGGAGAAGCAGACCCTGCTGCTGCTGGAAGGCAGTTACCGCAAGGAAGGCAAGGATGTCTGGATCACGGTCACCGAGGATTATTCGCCGATCCTCGACAATCTGAAGCAGCTTGGCCTGTTGATCGGCATTCTGGGGACGGTCATGATTCTGGTCCTCGGGCTGCTGCAACGCTGGATGGTGGTGCGGGGACTGGCGCCCCTGACAGAAGCCCAGCGCGATCTGCAACGTCTCGACCAGGGGGATGTCGCCCTGTTGCGGGAAGACGTGCCGGCGGAAATCCGGCCTCTGGTCCGGGAAATCAACCAATTGCTGATTCTGGCCGACAACCGGATCAAACGGTCGTCGACGGCGATCGGCAACCTCGCCCACAGCCTGAAGACGCCGCTGGCTTTTCTGGAACATGTTCTCGGCAAGGCCAAAGCGCCGGTCAGCGCCCGGGACAAAGAAGAACTTCATCAGGCGCTGGCGGACATCCAGTATCAACTGAACAGCGAATTGCGAAAGGCGCGGATCATCGGCGCCCCGACCCGGGGCAAAAGAATTCCGGTCGGCGAACAGCTCGCGCCGCTCATTGACATGCTGCGCAAGGTCTATGCCGAAAAGGCGCTTGATTTCACGGTCCATATTGATGAGGGGGCGATGTTTCCCGGCGACAGCCACGACCTTATGGAGCTTATGGGCAATCTGCTGGACAATGCCTGTAAATGGGCCCGCAAAACCATAGCGCTTGATATTCATCAGACCGACGAGCGGCTGACCATAGAGCTGTGTGATGACGGGCCGGGGGGGGAAGGCGATGTCTTTGACCTGTTGCAGAAACGGGGCGTCCGACGGGATGAGTCCGGTGAAGGTCACGGGCTTGGCCTGTCCATCGTCCGCGAAATCATTGATTTATATCAGGCCGACATCGACTTTTCCCGCGCCGCGACAGGCCGGGACGGCCTTAAAATCACCATGCGCTTCTCCTTTGCCCCAACTGACAAGAAATAACTGGCAAAGAATAACTGGCAAGAAATAACCGGAACGCTTTTGGAGGCTTTATCGCTGCAGGGCGATGCCGAAGCGCAGGCGGGTATCCTTGCGGTTATAATCAATCAGGCTTTCGCCGTAGCCGCTGTAAAGCTGGCCGAACACATAGAGGTCAAGGTTGCGAAACAATATCCGGTTCAGGGGATAGGACAGGTCAATCTGAAAGTTGCCCTTGCCGCCGCCCGGATTGCCGCGCAGTTCCGAGGTCAGCATAAGGCCGTTCGGATCGCCGATGCCGACCGCAATCAGGCCGTTGCCGCGGAAATCCCCAATGTCCGGATTGTCCGTCAGATCGCCGAGGTAGACCCAGCCCCGCGCCCGCAGGTTCAGATTGAGGTCATGCGCCAGGGGGAAGGTGATTTCGGGCTCGATATAGCCCAGATTGAGGCTGCGGGAATCGATTCCGTCCTTGCCGTTGGACTGATGCTCAAACCCGGCGCTGACCCGCAAATGAGAGGCCGCCGGCAGAAAGGACGGCCTTTCCAGGTCATACTGATAAAACAGCGCCGGCTGGAATATGGTGTCGGTAAAGGGCCGGGATTTGGCGGCGAGATCCCAGAAGGCAGTCTGGGTGTAGCCCAGATGCAGCCGGGTGAACCACGGCAAATGTTGGGCCAGTTCGCCTTCGGGATTGACGAAGCGATATTTGAAGCTGACCTGGATCTTGGCGTTGGCGGGAGCGCCGCCATAGAGGAAATAGGTCGGTTCATAGCCGGAAAAATTGGCGAGAAACGGCGTATCCGCTTGCGGTGCGTCCTCCTGCGGGCGGGGCGTCGCCTCGACGACGGCCGATTGCAGGGTTTTTTTCTTCTGTTCAGGGGCAAGCCTGAGCAGGGCGCTGTAGCCGCCGCCGTTCGGCAGATCCAGCGTCAACAATAAATCCCGGGCGGTCCCCAGGCTCATCGGAAGCCTGAACTGATAGGGCAGAATACGGACATTTCCCGCCTCAAGCTTAAGCGACGGTCCCACGCCTTCCGCCGGGTGCAAAATCACCGGTTGGGCGCCTTCTTCCGGCCGGTCAAGACGGATGAGCGTTGCCGCGATTTCTTGCGGCGCGGTAAAGGACTGCGACTGGCTGCCCTCATTGACGATATAGAGCTTTACGGCAATCAGCCCCTCGACAGCGGGGCGGCTGGTGTCCGGCGCCGCCAGCAGGGTGATCTCGGCCCTGGTCATTGCCGAATGACACAGGCAGGCCGCGATGATCAGACACAGGCGGGGCAAATCTTTGAAGCGGATTTTTATCATATCGGTCGTCCTATGGCGGAAAATTTATTGGAGCGTCACAATCGCCTTGCGAAACCGCAGAAGCGGGATCAGGAAGAAAACCAGGCTGATGGCCATAATAGCCGGCATATTCGGCCAGGCAATATCAAATCCGCCCCTAAGCCTTATCCCGCACCCCTTAAAAGGGTTTGCGGGACAGGACCAGGGCGAGCGGGTTTTTCGACAATGTCGCGCCCCACAAGACCAGCAGGCCGGCCATGATCCCCGGCAGGCCCTCATATATGGCGTTATGCCAGCCCATCTGACGCCAGAACAGGGCGACGGCCAGGCCGACAAAAATCGCCGTTATGCTCGCCCTGCGGCCGGGGCGCCCGCCAAGGGACAATACGATCAGCAGGGGGGCGAAGGCGCTGGCCAGTCCCGACCAGGCCATGACCACCAGACTGAAGACGCTCTGGCTGTTGATCAGGGCCCCGCCAAGGGCGCAGAGGGTGATCAGCGCCGTCATCAGCTTGATGATCGTGGTGCTTTCAATCTTATGGGGCAGCAGGTCATGGGTGATCGCCGCCGAGCAGCTCAGAATAAGGGAATCGGCCGTTGACATGGTCGCGGCGAAAATCCCCGCCAGAACGAGCCCGACCAGAACCGGCGGCAACAGATCCTGCGCCAGGGTCGGCAGGGCCAGTTCCGCATCAAAGGCGCCAACATCGCTGAGATAAAGGCGCGACAGCATGCCGACGCCGATCGCCATCATGAAAAAAGCCAGATACCAGAGATAATACCAGGCGCGGGCCCGGCGCATCTTGCCATTGTCCTTCAGGGCCATAAAGCGCACCATGATATGGGGCTGGCCGATCACCGACAGTCCGGCGAACATCCAGCTGATGGCGAACAGCAATCCGCCGCCCAGACCGGGCAGGGCGACATCTCGGGGAAACCAGTCGAGGAACCCGTCGACCGCCTGCATTTTGACGATAACGCCATCGATCCCGCCAAGCGACAGGGTCGCCACGACCAGCAGCAGGCCCATGGCGATGATCATCACGCAGGACTGGGCGGCATCGGTCCAGATCGAGGCCCGGATCCCGCCGGCGAAACAATATAGGGTCACGAGGATCGCGCCGACGACGGCCCCCGCCCAGGACGGCCAGCCGAGCAGGACATGCAGCGCCTTGCTGCCGGCGACGAGCTGGGCGCTGGCGTAGGCCAGCAGAAACAACAGGGAAATGCCGCCGACAACCCGCTGCACGGCCATACTGTCCCCGCCGTACCAGTTGCCGAGAACCCCGGCATAGCTCACCTCCCCGGTGCGGGAGGTCGCCGCCTTGAGGCGGGAATGGACGAACATGGAGGCGAGGAAATCACCGGCGATCCAGCCGACCATCAGCCAGATCGCCGCCAGCCCCGTCCCGTAAACATAGCCGATAATGCCGATAAACATATAGCCGCTGTTGTTTGTCGCAACGGCGGACAGGCCGACCAGCCAGGGCTTTACCGATGCGCTGGCGAGATAATAATCCTCGCGGGTGCCGCGGCTTTTCCAGCCGGAGGAAATCCCGATCAGGGTAAAAATCAACAAAAATCCAATGAAGGAAACAATCATCTGAAAGCCTTGAAATTGACGACAGGCGGCCGCGCAAACCCGGTCGCGCTCGCCGGTTCTATGAAGCGAGGCATAGGGCTCTCCCGTGGTCATGGACCTCGATCAGGCTGCGATGCAGGGTTTTTATGGCCAGCGGATAATCATCCTCATCAACGACAAACTGTATGTCGACCTGGCGCATGGATTGATGCAGGGCGAGGATGCTGATTTCCTTCTCCGCCAGCACCCTGACGGCGTTTGACAGAATGCCCGAAACCTGCATGTCACTGCCGATGGTCGAGACGATCGCCACCTTTCGCTGGTTCAGTTCGGCCTCGGGAAACTTCTTTTCGAGCGCCCGTCGGATCCGCTTGATCACTTTCAGGTTGGTCGATAAATAATGGGTAATCGTATTGGCGTTGACATCCTTGGCGACAATATGGGCCCTGAAGCGGTTGATCACCTGCAGGATCTCACGATCATACTGATCGAACATGCCCGCCATATCCTGGTCAAAAAGCTCAAGGGCGTAGATTGTCTTGCTGCCGGCGATAATCTCCACCCGCGGGGTGCGGCTGACATAATCGCGGGTGATCAGGGTGCCGCTATGCTCCGGCTCGAAGGTGTTTTTCACCCTGAGCGGGATATTATTCTGCCGCAGGCCCTTCGCCGCCTTGGGATGGATCGCCTCCATGCCCAGGTTGGCCAGTTGGTCCGCCACATCATAATTGGTCCGGCCAATGGGCACTGCATTCTCCTCGCCGACCAGGCGCGGATCGGCGCTGCTCAGATGAAATTCCTTGTGAATGACCGCTTCGGCCGCCCGGGTCAGCACGGCGATCCGGCTGAAGGTCATCTCGCTGTAGCCCCGGTCAAAGGTCGACATCAGGCCGTCCTCACTATGGGCGTAGCCGGTGACGATCGGCAGCTGGCGGCTCAGGTCGAGACCGCGGAAAGCCTCTTCAATTCTATGGTCCAGCGCGTGATGTTCTTCCGCCCGCCATCCGGTCAAATCGATAAAACAGGCGTTGACCCCGTCGCGCTGCAACAGATGCGCCATATTCCAGGCGCTGTGGGCCTCGCCAATGCTCGACAGCATCTCGCGGACGGTCGCCAGATGAAGGTCGAGGGCGAAATGGCCGTGTTGACAGAGCCGTTGCAGGTCACTCAGGCATTGCGCCGTCTTGTCGAGACGTTCGGTGATAAATTCATTGGCCCGCTCAAGCAATTCGCCGGCGCCGAAAAGCGTCTCGTTGATCTGAAATATCCGGCGGCGCAGGCTCGCGAGGGCCTGCTGCCATCCGTCATCATTGATGCTGCTGGCGAACAGGCCGAAAACGCCGGGCTGGCCGGTTTTTTTATTTTCCAGCAAAAGATCGGTGATCCCGCCATAGGCCGAGACGACAAAAATGCGCTGATAGAGCGCCTCGTCCGCAGAAGGCTTGAAAATGATATTGTCCCGCACCGCCGCATAATCGCTCATCGAGGTGCCGCCGATTTTTTCTACATTATGGGTTTTCATGTTTCCTACCCTCCAACGGAGTGTTGCGCAGACTGATGACCCGGGCGTTATTCCCGCGCCGGCCTTCCCGTCTATCCGGCCAATGCCGCATCATCCACCAGTTCATAGGCCCCTTCCGCGTTATGGACCTCTTTGCCGGTGACCGGCGGATTAAAGACACAGGCCATCTTCATTTCGGTGAACGCCCGCAGGATATGCTTGTCATTCTTGTCGAGGAAATAGGCCGTGCCCGGCGCAATCGGATATTTCTTGCCGTCGGCGACGGTTTCAATCTCGCCGGTGCCCGACATGCAATAGACCGATTCCAGGTGGTTTTGATAATGCATGCCGAAATCGGCGCCGGCGTATATGGTGGTAATATGAAAGGAAAAGCCCATATTATCCTCTTTCAGCAGCAACCGGGTGCTTTCCCAATTGCCGTCCGGCGAGACAATCCGGCGTTGTGTTTTTTCCGCATCCTGCAAATTTCGAACGATCATGAATTCCTAATCCTTTATTCTGCTTGGTTCATTCGGTTTGATTTTGGCGAGATGTTGCCGCCAAAGACAGTTTATCTAGCTCGCCAGGCGGTTGTCGCTGAAGTAATCGACTTCCTGCGGAATCGAATTTTCTTCGGCGCAGACGTCCCGGATCGCCTGTTCGACAATATCGATGCCCTTTTTTAGATTTTCCCGGCTGATCGTCAGCGGACAGAGGAATTTGACCACCTGGTCATCCGCGCCGCTGGTCTCGATCAGCAGGCCGTTCTGGAAAGCCTTGCGGGTAATTTTGCTCGCCAGGTCGCCATTGACGCAGTTGATCCCCTGCATCATGCCGCGGCCGAGCGCCGTGAAATGCCCCGCGCCATATTGGGCGACGATGCGCTCCAGCCGTTCGGAAATATAGCGGCCCTTTTCCGTGACGCTGCGGGAAAATTCATCATCGGACCAGAAATGGTCAATGGCGGCCTTGGCCGTCACAAAGGCCAGGTTGTTGCCGCGGAAGGTTCCGTTATGCTCCCCCGGCTTCCACAGGTCATGCTCGGGCTTGAACAACACCACGGCGAAGGGCAGGCCATAGCCGCTCAGGGATTTGGACAGGGTGACGATGTCCGGCCGGATGCCGGCGTCTTCGAAGCTGAAAAAGGTTCCCGTGCGCCCGCAGCCGGCCTGAATATCATCGACAATCAGCAACGCGCCATGCTTGCGGCAGACCGCCTCGAGATTTCGCAGCCATTCAAAGCCGGCGACATTGATGCCGCCTTCGCCCTGAACCGTCTCGACCAGCACCGCGGCCGGTTTGTCAATGCCGCTGCTCGAATCGGACAGCATCTTGTCGAGATAGCCGGTGGTGTCCATGTCATCGCCCATATAGCCGTCAAAGGGCATGCGCACCGTTCCGTTCAGGCTGACCCCCGCCGCGCCGCGATGATGGGAGTTGCCGGTCGCCGCCAGCGCCCCGAGGGTCACGCCGTGAAAGCCGTTGGTAAAGGCGATGATCGTCTCCCGCCCCGTCAGGTTGCGGGCGAGCTTGATCGCCGCCTCAACGGCGTTGGTGCCGGTCGGACCGGTAAACTGGACCATATATTCATAGCCGCGCGGTTCGAGAATTTTTTTGTTCAGGGTTTCCAGAAACTCGCCCTTGGCCCGGGTATGCATGTCCAGGCCATGGGTGATGCCGTCATTCTGGATATAGTCGAGCAGCTTATCCTTGAACAGCGGGTTGTTATGGCCGTAATTCAGGGTTCCGGCCCCGGCGAGAAAGTCCAGATATTGATGGCCTTCCTCATCATAGAGATATTCCCCCTGGGCCCGGTTGAACACCCGCGGAAAGGACCGGGCGTAACTTTGCACCTCTGATTCAATTTCCTCAAAAATCTTCATTCTTATGTCTCCTGTTTTCATTTGATGAAAAACCACATTTTTATGCCAGAGCGGCGGCGGTGGCGTGCCCCGGGCTTCAGGGCAACGGCCCTATTCTGACCCGCTGTTCCGTTTCATGCCGGCCGGCGAAGTGAAGCTCCCGGTCAAACATCACCGAAGTCGAAACCGCGGCCGGTATTTTGGCGGCGAAGCCTTCGAACAGGGCCCAGGAGGCCCGGTTGTCTCCGGTGATGGTGGTTTCGAGAAAAGCGATATCGGCGCAGTGCGGCCGCTGCAAAATATGCTTCAGCATGCGGGTCGCCAGCCCCAGCCCCCGGGCCTTCTCGCTGACGGCGACCTGCCAGATGAACAACGTATCCGGCTGTTCCGGTATGATGTAGCCGGAAATAAATCCCGCCAGTTCATCCCTCTCGACAGCCGCAACCGACGTGCCGGCGAAATGGCTGCAATGCAGCAAATTGCAATATAGGGAATTGACGTCCAGCGGCGGACAGTGCTGGATCAAACGGAACAGGGCCACGCCATCTTCGGACACAGGACGGCGTAATACGATCTCCTGCTTTTCTATTTCATGCATCTTAATTTCGAGCCAATAACTTAGTATTCAAAATATAAAATTCCCGATGCCGAGCATCAAAATACAAGTTTTGGCCTTATTTTCCTATATAAATTAATCAATCAAGATTGTTTCTATAGGAAATTTACTTAGATGTCAAAATATAATATCGGGCGGGTTTCCTGACCAAGGCCCCACAGGGCCGACGTCCGGCCAGATCATCGATCCGGCGCGCCTTCAGGCATGGAGCAGCTTCTGAAACGGCGCATAGTCCGCCAGCGCCGCCAGCGCCGGATCCTTGGCCATTTCCTCACGATAGCTGTCCGTCCGCCGGAGCGCCTCCGACAGATAGCGCACCGCATCATCAAACTGGTTGAGGGCCGTATAGGCGCAGGCCAGTTGATAAAAGGCGTGGCTGTTATCCGGGTCGATCACCAGCGCCTGATGACACAGATTGGCCGCCCATTGCGGCTCGCCCAGCTCCAGAACGGAATCGGCCTTATAGCTCAGCGTCTCGCAATCATCCGGGCGTAGTTTCAGCAACTGGTCATAGATGGCGATCTTGTGGGAGGGGTTGCCGTCCTGCCCCGCCCTCAGCCAGAGCGCCTGCACCTCCTGGGTCAGTTCGATTTCCTCGCGGTTTTCCTCGATATGCCGCGCCTTCTGATTCAATTGCACCTCGATCGAATGCAGGCGTTCCTCATAGGCGTGAACCAGTTTGGAAATTTCCTCATCGGCCAGGGAATGCACCCGTTCCTTCATGTCGCGAATAGAGGACCAGCCAACCAGCACCAATATGGAAATCGCCCCGGCGATCAAATAAAAGAAGTAGGTCACCGCATCGGTCGCATAGGCCACGCCCCGGTCAACCGATTTCAGTTCCCGGTCGACAATCTGCTGAATAAGCTCGCTGCGCTGCGCCGCCATATCGACGCGCAGTTGCTTGAGCTCATCGAGCATATAGCGCTCAATAAACGGCGTATAAAGCGGTTTTTCCAGCCTGTCGAGCCGCGCGTCCTGCGATTGCGGCGCTTCGGCGGCCGGCGGATTTTTGTCCGGCTCCTGCGCCGTCGCCCCGGCGCCGGCCAGCGGCGCCAGGCCCAACAGCAATCCCAACAATATGATGCGCACCATAATATTCTCCTCTGAAACAAACAGGCTTTCCCGCCGGGGCCGCCTGGCAACAGGCCGCCGCTGCTCTTTGTTCACCGGCCTTTTTCTGTATATAAACTTAGTCTTCAAAATAAAAAAGCACTTATTGCCATTAAATCAGGTCAGGTCATATATTCTGATCAACCCGGATATTGCTCTAATATAAAGCAGGCAACCCATGCTCAATTGGCAGGATTTTTTAATTTGATTTCTAAATAATCGCCTGTCGCCTTAAATTGCGAACGCGATCCTTCGCCGCGCCGTTATGAGCAACAGAACCGGCAGGGCTTCAGGCGGTTTGATCAGATTTTTTTACGGTCTTTCTGCTCGATCTCCCCGACCTCCAGAATCGGCGAGGCGTCAATCTCTTCCGCCTGCATCATGGCGGCGATATGCTGCAGGCTGGACACGATCTGGGTCTGTTGCCAGTCCTTCAATTTGCGATATTCCCGCAGAAACCCGGCCTGAAGAAGTTCGGGCGCCGCTTCCAGCCGTTTCTCGCCCGCATCGGTCAGATGCACCAGCACGACCCGTTTGTCGCTGGTGCTGCGTTCCCGGGTCAGCAGCCCGGCCTTTTCAAGGCGGTCGAGGATATTGGTCACCGTGGCCTGGGACAGGACAACCTCCTGGGCGATGGCGCTCGGCGAGAGATGTCCCGCCTTGCCCACCGCCTGCAGGATCAGCATCTGCGGCGCGGTCAGCCCGGTGCGCTGCTGCAATTTCTTGGACTGCAGGTCGATGGCGCGGGTGATCCGCCGCAGGGCAATGAGAATATCATCATAATCTTTCATATCTCTCTTCTATAAACAATCCTGCGGAAATGCAAGGAAATGAACCGCAACAGGGCGGGCCCGCCCGGCCGGACAAAATCCGCCGCCGCATCGCCGCTGATGAAACGGCCTGACGCGCCTTCAGACGAGCGTCTTCTGAAACCGACGCGCGGCGAACCACAACATGAAAAGGCCGAGCGCGGCCAGCGCCAGCATCTCGGGCCAGAGGATCTCGGGTCCGACCCCTTTGAGGAAAATACCGCGCACCACCACCAGAAAATAGCGCAGCGGATTGAGATAGGTCAGCCCCTGGACGACCTCGGGCATGTTGGCGATCGGGAACATGAAGCCCGACAGCAGCACGGCGGGAAAATAGAAGAAAAAGGCGCTCATCATCGCCTGCTGCTGGGTGCGGCTGACGGTGGAAATCAGCAGCCCGACGCCAAGGGTGGTCATCAGATAGAGCGCGGTCGCGCCGAACAGCAGCGGCAGGCTGCCCTGGATCGGCACTTCGAACCAGAAGACCCCGACCACCGTCACCAGCACCACATCGGCAAATCCGATCAGGGCGAAGGGCAGCGTCTTGCCGAGGATGAACTCGGCCGGGGTGATCGGCGTCACCATGATCTGCTCGATGGTGCCGATTTCCTTCTCGCGCACCACGGCCATGCTGGTCAGCATCAGGGTGATCAGCATGACGACGATGGCGATCACGCCGGGAACGTAGAAATTACGACTTTCCAGATTTTCATTGAACCAGGTCCGGGTTTCCAGCGTCAGGCGTCCCGGCGTCCTGAAGGTCCCCTTCATCCGGGTAAAACGGTTGATCCGCACATCGCGGGAGAGCTGCATGGCAATCTTGCCGCTGTAGTTGAGAACGACGCCGGCGGTGTTTGAATCCGCGCCATCAACGATCAGCTGCACCTGGGCGATCCGTCCCGCCCGGAGATCGTCGGCGAAACCGCGGTTGATCTGAAAGGCCGCCGCCACCGCGCTGCGATCAAGCAGATGTTTCAGCTCATCGATATTCCGCACCCGGTGGGTCACATCAAAATAGCCCGACCGTTCAAAGCGCGCGACAAGTTCGCGACTCGCCACACTGTTATCGAGGTCATAAATCGCCGTTCGGATATGAGCCACATCCAGCGTCACCGCATAACCAAACACCAGCACCTGCAGGACCGGCATGATAAAAATGATCCCCCGCATCTTCGGATCGCGGAAGATCTGCAGAAATTCCTTGACCAGCATATGATACAAACGTTCAAACATCACTCCAGCCTCTTTTTAAAACCCAGACTGCAGAGCAGCATCAGGGCAAGCCCGAACAGCAGCAGAAGGGCCGCCTCAAACGCCAGCAGCGCCAGGCCGACATCCTTCAGATAAACGCCCTTCAGCATGGTGACGAAATAACGCGCCGGCACCAGATAGGTGAGCAGCTGAACGCCAAAGGGCATATTCTCGATAGCATACATAAAGCCTGACAGCAGGAAGGACGGCAGGAAGGTCAACACCATGGCCAGTTGACTGGCAAGCAGTTGGCTTTTCGTCATGATGCTGATCACCATGCCAAGCGACAGAGCGCCAACCAGGAAAATCGCCGCCATGCCAAACAACAGCGCCACACTGCCGCGCAGGGGCACACCGAACATATATTCGCCCATCAGCACCGCGAGCGCCACGTCCAGCAGGCCGATGGCGAAATAGGGCATCAGCTTGCCGAGGATCAGTTCCGGCCCCTTGACCGGCGTCGCGATGAGCTGCTCCATGGTGCCCTGTTCCCATTCCCGCGCCACCGTGAGCGAGGTCAGGAGCGCGGCGATCACCATCATGATCACCGCAATCAGCCCGGGAATGATGTAATTTCTCGATTTCAGGTCGGCATTGAACCAGGCCCGGGTCCGCAGGTCGACCGGCGGATAGACCTTCTGCCCCATGGTGCGCCGGATTTCCCGCAACGCCACCTCGCGCGAATAACCGAAGGTAATCACATCGAGATAGCCCATGGCGATGGTCGCCGTATTGGGATCGCTGCCGTCAACTATCGCCTGCACCGGCGCGCTTCTGCCGGAATCGATCCGGCCGGCGAATCTTTCGGGGATCACGATGGCGACAAGGGCGTTTCCTGAATCGAGCGCCTGCTCTATTTCCGGATAACTCGTGACATAGTTTCGCAGTGAAAAATAACGCGATCCCTGTAGTTTGCTGATAAATTCACGACTGTCCTGCGACTGGTCCTGATCCCAAATAACGGTCGGGACATTGTCCACATCCAGCGAAAGGGCATATCCGAACAGCAACAGGAGCAACATGGGAATCGCCACCGCCATCCCCATGCTGCGCGGATCGCGCAGGATGTGGATGAATTCCTTGCGTGAAATGGCCCAGATGCGAAACAGCTTCATCACCTCACTTCCCCCCATTGATCCGGTATCCTATTGGTCATCCTGCGGCGCTTTCCAGGTCCGGCGGCGTCACGACGATTTCCTGCCCCGCGTCCGGCGCCGCAACCTTCCAGCCCAGCCTTTGCTCTATTTCAGCGACCAGAGCCGCCGAAGAAAGCGGTTCCCCGTGGATGACATAGGTCTGTTCGGGCGGTCGCCTGAAAGCCCCAAGCCAGTCCGTGATGGCCGCCTGGTCGCCATGGGCGGAAAAACCGCCGAGCGTATGAATAGCGGCCCGTACCGGCACCTCCTGACCAAATATCCGCACCATGTCGGCGCCGTCGACCAGCCGGCGGCCCAAGGTGCCCCGGGCCTGATAGCCCGTGATCAGGATCGTATTCCGGGGGTTGCCCAGATTATGCAACAGATGATGCTTGATCCGGCCGGCGGTGCACATGCCGCTAGCGGCAATAATGATCGCTCCGGCGCGGAAAGCGTTGAGCGCCCGCGATTCATTGACGCTGCCGATGAATTTCAGGTTCGGCAGGCCCTGTCCCTGCGCATGCCAGGCGGCGAGTTTTGTCGCCTCTTCATCAAACAGCGCCAAATGCTGCCGGGTTACCTCGGTCACCGCCGTCGCCATCGGCGAATCGACAAAGATGTTCAGATTTCGCAACCGGCCCTGGCGGGTCAGATGGTGGAAATAATACAGAATTTCCTGGGTGCGGCCAACGGCGAAGGCCGGAATGATCACATTGCCGCCCCTGTGGTGCAACGTATCGTTGACCGCCGCTACAAGCTCGTCAAGGGTGTTGCCAAGATTTTTGTGCAGCCGGTCGCCATAGGTGGATTCGACAAACAGAATATCGGCGTCCCCGATCCGGCAGGGATCGCGCAGGATCGGCCGTCCCGGCTGGCCAAGATCGCCGGAAAAGACCAGTTTGCGCGTCTCCGCCCCGTCCCGGAGCCAGATCTCCAGGATCGCCGAACCCAGAATATGCCCGGCGTCGCGCAAGCGGACTTGCACCGTCCTTTGGGGATTAAACAACGCGTCATAGGCCTGCGGGCGAAGGTGGGTCAGGGCGGCTTCGGCATCCGCCATGATATAAATCGGCTCCGCCGCCGGATGATTGGCTCCGGGGTGCCGCCGTGCGCGTTCGGCTTCATATTCCTGAATATGGGCGCTGTCGCGCAACATGATTTCCAGCAGGCTGGCTGTCGCCGAAGAAGTATAGATCGGTCCGCGGAAACCATCGCGGCACAGCTTGGGCAACAGGCCGCTATGGTCGATATGGGCATGGGTCAAAAGCAGGAAATCCACGTCCCGCGGATCAAAAGCAAAGGGCTCGCGATTGCGCGCGTCCGCATCCCTGCTGCCCTGGAACATACCACAGTCCACCAAAAAACGGACGCTGTCCGTCTCAATCATGATACAGGAGCCGGTCACTTCCTGCGCCGCCCCGTGAAAGGTTATTTTCATGTCTGGCTACTCCAGTATGATTTTCTGACATAGCGATACGCCGCCACGGCGATGATGATCCAGATGATGCTGCGCAAACTCATGGCGGCGATGGTGCGCAGTTCATAGGCGCCGCCACTCGCCACATGCATTCCGAAGAGGATAAAAACGACAACTGTTGCCGTCGCAATAAAACTTGCCAGCCAGGCCGCCCATGGCCGCTGCCCCCAAAGGCCGAGGCCGGCGATGACATAGACGAAACCGGCGGTGAAATTAAACCAGACAACGAAAGGTACAAAATCCCCTGCGGCGGCGCGCGCCGACCTGCTCCAGAAAAGCACCGCGCCACCCTCGCGAATGGTCATCAGGCCGAACAAAACCGCTATGACGCTGACGATCCATGGCCAGATTTTAATTTTTTTGGGATATGACATCACTCTATTCTCCTTGTTCAAAGTGGACTCTCCTGATTCAAAATGGCTGAAATTATTCATGCCGGAATTTTCCCGTCGTAAAAGTCATGGATAACGCGCACCGCCTCCTCGGCGTGGTTCACCAAGGTGAACAGATCAATATCGTCCGTCCCGATTACCCCGGCCTCGATGAGAAAATCAAAATTGATCGCCCTTTCCCAGAAGTCCCGACCGACCAGAACCACGGGGATAGGGTCGATTTTTCGCGTTTGGATCAATGTCAGCACCTCGAACAGCTCATCCAGGGTGCCGTAACCGCCCGGAAAAACAACCAGCGCCCGGGCCCGGAGCAGAAAATGCATCTTGCGAATGGCAAAGTAACGAAACTGAAAACAAAGTTCGGGACTTATATAAGGATTGGGCGCCTGCTCATGGGGCAGGGTGATGTTAAAGCCGATGCTGCGGGCACCCGCCTCGTGGGCGCCCCGGTTGGCGGCCGCCATGACGCCGGGGCCGCCGCCCGTCACAACCACAAATTCCCGTCGACCTTCCTGCTGAAAACGGGCGGAAACACAGGCGGAAAATTTCCGGGCTTCCTCATAATACGGGGCGTAAGCCTGCTGATTGCGCGCCCGGCGAAGAGCGGATTTTATCGCCGCTGAATTCGGCTCCTGCTGCAGGGCGGCGGTCAGCCCGGCCACCCGTTTGTCGGCCTCTTCCGGCGGCAGAATCCGTGCACTGCCAAAAACCACAACCGTCGAACGGATATTTTCCTGGCGCAGATGCCATTCCGGTTTCAAAAGCTCCAACTGGAGCCGCAGGGGGCGCAGGTCATCCTTCGCCAGAAATTCCAGATCCTCTGACGCCAGCCGATAGGCCGGATGGCGGTCCGGCGTCTGATCCTTCTTTGGCCCCCCTGAAGCTTTCTCCTGCGACATCATTTTCAAGTCCTTTGCTGCTGTGTCTGCTTTGTCTGATCCCCGATCTGACCCTCTTCCGTCTTGCTCTTTTCGGCTTGCTGGCGCGCCTGGTCCCGGGCCTCAATCAGTGACACGAAGACATCCTCAAGCGACGGCGTCACCGTCGTGATCCCTTCGACCCGGTAACCGCGCGCCGTCAGACGCTGACGCAAGGCGCGCTCGGCGCCGGCGGCATCGGCAGCCACCGCATGCAGGCCCCGGCCAAACAGGGCGATCCCCTTTATTTCCTCCATATCCTCAATCTCGCCAATGGCGTCCTGGGGCCGGTCGCAGATCACCTCGACAACCGACTCCTTCATCAGATCCGTCTTGAGCTCATGCGGCGAGCCAATGGCAATCAGTTCCCCGCGATGAATAAGGCCGAGGCGGTCGCAATATTCGGCTTCCTCCATGTAATGGGTGGTGACAAAGACGGTGACGCCCTTGGCCGAAAGCGCGTAGATCAGATCCCAGAAGCGGCGGCGGCTCAACGGGTCAACCCCCGAGGTCGGCTCATCGAGGAAAATTACCGACGGTTCATGGAGTACGGCGCAACCGAGCGCCAGCCGTTGTTTCCAGCCGGCGGACAGCACCGATGTCCGCGCCTTTCGATGATCCCTCAGCCCCGCCATGTCGAGCACCCATTCCTTGCGGCTGTCCCGCCTGTTCCGGGGAATGCGATAGATGCCGCCGTAAAAATCTATATTCTCCTCAACGGTGAGATCCTCATAAAGCGAGAATTTCTGGCTCATATAGCCGATATGCGCCTTGATTTTCTCCGCCTCGGCCACAATGTCATAACCGCCCACCGCGCCGCCGCCGGATGACGGGGCGAGAATGCCGGTCAGCATGCGGATTGTCGTCGATTTGCCCGACCCGTTGGGGCCGAGAAAACCAAAGATCTCACCGGTCTTCACCTCGAAACTGACCCGGTCAACGGCGATGAAATCACCGAACCGGCGCTCAAGATCCCTGGCCGTCACGGCGATAGGAGACTCACGCATCCGCCGCCCCGCCTTTCCCGGAAAGAACAGAGATAAACACATCCTCGAGGGAGGGCTCTATGGTCCGCAGACTGGTCGCGGCAAGCCCCGCCTGCCGAAGGACGTTTCGCGCCGCGGCCATGGTCCGGTCCGCATCCGGCGTCACAATATGGATGCGGTCGCCGAACAGGCCGATATTCCGGGCGTCAATCTTTTCGCGCAACAGGGCCAGCGCCTTGCGCGCATCAGGGGCGCGCAGCTCGATCAATGTCCCGCGCATCAGGGTTTTCACTTCCGCCGGGGTTCCCACCGCCAGAATGCGCCCCTTGTCGATCAGCGCAACCCGGGCGCAACGCTCGGCCTCGTCCAGATAGGCGGTGGAGACGAATATCGTCACCTTTTCCCGCAGGAGCTGATACAGAATGCGCCAGAAATCACGGCGCGAAACCGGATCCACGCCATTTGTCGGCTCGTCGAGGAAAAGAATTTTCGGCGTGTGAACCAGCGCGCAGGCAAGGCCCAGTTTTTGCTTCATGCCGCCGGACAGCTTGCCCGCCTGCCGGTTTTTGAAGGGCGTGAGGTTGCTGAAGGCGAGCAGTTCCCCGACACGAGCCGCCCGTCCCTTGCGCGGCACACCGTAAATATCGGCATAGAAATCAATATTCTCCATCACCGTGAGGTCGGGATAAAGGCCAAAGCGCTGGCTCATATAGGCGATGTCCTCCTTGACCCGCTCCGCCTCGCGCCAGATATGATGCCCCGCGACCCAGCCGTCCCCGGCGCTGGGCTCCAATATACCGGTAAGCAGCCGCATGGTCGTCGTCTTGCCCGCCCCGTCGGGACCGACCAGGCCAAAAATTTCGCCCTCCGCGACCTCAAGCGTCAGATTATCAACCGCCGCAAGATCGCCAAAACGACGGGTCAGCCCTTCTGTTTTTATGGCGGCCCCTGGGGATGGCGTCTTCAGGGATGGCGTCTTCAGGGATGGCATGGCGCAGCCCCTTCGCCAAGCCAGATATCCGCATCGGCCGGCATGCCGGGCTTGAGCTCCAGGTCGGGGTTGGCGATCTCGACCTTGATCCGATAGACCAGCTTGACCCGCTCTTCGGTGGTCTGGACATTCTTCGGCGTGAATTCGGCCTGCGATGAAATAAACATCAGTTTGCCGGGATAAAGCTTGTCCGGGTAGGTATCGGTCGCCACGCAAACCGTCTGTCCCAGCCTGATCCGCCCGAGGTCCCTTTCATTGACATAGGCCCGGACCCAGGCGTGAACCAGATCGCCGATGGTGACAACCGGCACGCCGGGCACAACATATTCACCGCGTTCGACATTTTCCGACAATATAACGCCGGACAGGGGCGCCCGCAGGGTGGCGTAGCCCAGCCGTGTCCGGGCGATGGCCAGGGACTGTTTCGCCTGATCAAGACGGGCGCGGGCGCGGGTTATATCCTCCTGCCGCGGGCCTTCGCGCACCAGGTCAAGTTGCTCCCCGGCCTCTTCCAGGCGGGCGACCGCCGCGTCATGGGCGCTGCGCGCCGCCTCGAAGGTCTGTTCCGAAGCGACCCGGTTTTCGCGCAGGCTTTTCTGCCGGTCGAATTCCAGGCGGGCCCGCTCCACTTCGGCCCGGGCCCGGGTTACGGTCGCCTGGGCGACGGCGATTTCCTGCGGCCGGGAACCGGCGACGAGGACCGCAAGCGCGGCGTCAAATCCGGCCACCTCGGCCTCGCGCAGGGCCACCTCCTCAGCAAGCTCGTTGCTGTCAAGGCGCGCCACAAGGTCGCCCTCCCTGATCAATTCGCCCTCGGAAACCGGTCGCGCCTCGACCCAGCCCGGCATGCGGAAGCTCACCTCAACATCGGTGACTTCGATATTGCCGAAGACCCTGATCAGGTCGGGATCGGGCTGCGGCCGCAGATAAAAATAACCATATGCCGCGGCGGCGGCCATAAAAATGATCGGGATAATCAGAAATTTCTTGCGCACAGGCCATTCTCCAGACAGTTGTTCACACATCACCTCTTTTCACGATGACCGCCGGGCGCGGCCGCTAAACCGGACCCCGCCCACCGGCTTCCGAACCCTCAAAATATCCCGTCCGCAGAAGAGATGGCCCACATCCCCGATCAGGGCCGGAACTCGTAAAAGGGCCGGCAGGGTTATCTATCCTCGTCCGCCGATCCCTCATAACCCGGGTAAATTTCAGAGGGGCGGATAACGCCCTGACCCCGGGCAAATTTCAGGACGCCGCGCAGGAGGAGTTTGTTTAAAATTCAACGTCTCATTGCCGTTTAGTAAGTAATAACTTACTTTATTTTAAATAAACGATTTCGTCAACCAAAAACTGAGCCAGCGGGGTTTCACAAGGAGCAACTGACCTGCGCCTTCATAATCTGCGTCATGGCATCGCAAGTGTCGGCGTCGGCATCGGTGAAAGTCTGCCTATGGTCGGGCGACTTCTCGGCCATACCCAGACCCAGACAACCGCAAGATACGCGCATCTCGCCACAACTCCGATGCTGGACGCCGCAAACCGCATCGCGAACCGGATCAGTCAGGATTTGCAACCAGTTTAAAAACGGGATCATTCTACTTTGCGGTGATTATGACCTGGATATATGAACATAAAGGGTGGCCCAATTTCACCTGGGATAATACAATACTTACTGCCAAATTAGCAAATATCCGCCATAAGCAGGGTTGTTTGTTGGGTCGAATGGAGGGGCTTGGCTTTTCTCTAAGGCGCGAGGCTAGTGCTCTGCCTCAATTAATTTGATTTGTTGGGTGGGTAATTTTTCTTGCTTTTCTGTTTGAGCGGTGATTCTCTGTTTGTGGGAACAGTGGACAGGGGTGAATCGCTATGTCGAACAAGA
>JBLWZH010000020.1:0-9547 GCA_048266545.1 Paremcibacter sp.
TCATTTAAAAGTCCTCCATGTTTAATTTACACGGAAAACTCTCTTTGAAAATGACTCAGTTTATGGGGAGCAGGTCAGACGAACCCCAATGCAGACTTTGCTTGAGGGAAAACACATCTGGAAGGATAAATTTGTAGACCATATTTAACCTGACAGCCGCCAACTCAAAATCGGTTAATGTCTGATCAGATCTGAACTAATATAAATTATATGCGAAATTTGGATTCGCCAACTCGAATTTTGACCAAAATACCATCCTCAAAATGCAGATCCATAGTTATATTCTTGTGTATTAACGCCCAATCATCCAATTGTACTAAAAAGTCAAAATGCCTCTTGGTTAATTTTTTATCTGCATAAAACTGGTTGTCCTTCCAATGATCATGAACATCCCCTATGCCTTCAACAATTATACCTTTCCCGTATGAGTTAATCGTAAATGAAGAATGGTATTTCTCTTTTATTACGACCATAACTTCTTGCTTCGTCATCAAAGCTTTAAATCCCATTGCTTCGGTATATTCAGCTTCAAAACTAAAAGTATTAAACGGTGATAACCAAGCTGCAATCCCCGGATTATTTCGCGCAATGTAATATTTAATCTTATTCCCAGTAGATGGTATGATCAGCAAGAGGCTTATCAAAATTACAATAGCGACAAATATTTTTATAATCTTTCTGGCCATTTTGTTAACCTTCCAGCATTAAACAATCAGCGGCAAATTCGGCTTCCAGTTACACAAACCTTGACTTTCTTTTTGTTAACTTCAACCTTTTTAGAAGCATTTTCACCTGGCAAAGTTAACTTGAAAGGGGCTCTGTTAACTTGGCTATTACTATTACCCGTTTCTATTTGCTGAGAAGTATCGCCAACAGCAAAGGCTGCAGAATTACTATTAGTTTCTGGTGTATTTCTCATTGCTCTCCCCCCGGGTGTCTGGTCCTTCGATGCTGGCCGAAGACCATACGGATCATTTTCCTGAACCGCACCTGCCACATCATCTACTACCGAATCTGGAGCATTTATTTGGCTTATATTATCAGTAGTGCCTCTTGCCAAAGATTGCCAATGGCTTTGATCCGCCCCAGCTGTTGTTTTGGAAATATCTGCTGCTCTACTGGGATCTGTCACATTTCCCATATTGCCATTATTCAACTTCCCATAAGAGTGCACTGTTGCATTAGGGTCACCTACATATTGTGCGTTACTTACTACATAGGCATGGCCATAACCTAAATTTCCAACGAAACTATCCAATCGTCTTGCCACCACATACGCATCTTCACCAGTAGCATCATTTAAGTTCACCGGATCGTTGCCGACATAGGCGTACCAGTTGAGGCCGTCGCCGTAGCCGATCGGGTCGGTCTGCAGGAACCTGCCGCCGCCGGGCCAGTAATATCTGGCGCGATAATAGTATAATCCGGTCTCTTCGTCCAGTCGGCGGCCGGTGTAGCGGAACGGGTTGCCGGTATCGTCACCCTCGCCCATACCGTAAGGGCTGTAGGCGTGGGTTTCGCTCACAGTGCCATTACCATCAGACATGGCCACGATACTGCCCTGATGATTGGCGTGGAAGTAGCTCTTGTTGGCGATGCCGCTGCCCGTGTACATCACCAGATATTCATCGACGCCCGGGCCATGCACATATCTTCTCAGAAGCGTGCCGCTGGCGTCATAATCGGCGATCTCCTCGACCCCGTCATGGAGGAAGCTGGTGAGCGCGCCATCCGCGGTTTTGGCCGATCTACGTCCCAGCGGATCATAGAGATAGCTCGCCGACAGGCCCGGCCGGGCGGCCGCGATCAGCATATTCTCCACGTCGTAAGAATAGCTCCACACCCCGTCGGAGGTGAGGTTGCCGCTGGCGTCGTAAGAGATGCTGTTGCCGCGGATCGCCGTATATTGATTAAGGCCGTTGGCGACATAATCATGATCCCTGGCCTGGCCGATCCACTGATAGGCGACGTTGCCGAGTGTTTTCTGCGTCAGCTGATTGACCGCATTAAAGCCATAGATCCAGTCCACGTCAAAAACCGCCGGGTCCAACTGACTATGACTTAACATCTTCAAGGCGTCATCGGGGTGATAGCCATAGTCTGTCCGGGTTCCATAGCCACAGAACGGCCGATAAATCAACCGGACAGCAAAAGAAAAATATTGAACATTTTCAAAGAACAGACAAAGCGCGACTCGATTTCATCTATAAATATAGATTAATAATATACTGGACTTACCCTGCAAAAGTAGAGAGCTTTCTGATACTTTATGCTTATCAGGAGGAAACTATGAGCAAACAAGCACGACGAATATTTACAGACGACTTTAAACGTGAGGCAGTTCGTCTCACGCAAACCAGCGGCCGTACGACAGCGCAGGTTGCAGATGATTTAGGTATTGGATTATCGACACTGATACGCTGGCGACGAAACCATCGAGAGGTGGATCTTTTTTCTGGCCCGCATGAAGATGTAAATAAGGAGCTTACACGGCTTCGTAAAGAGAATAATCTTTTACGCCAAGAACGCGACCTCTTAAAAAACTGTTCCGGGTTTTGAGCCCGCCTGTGTGCGGTAGAAACAGGTTGTGGTATACTCTTGGCCTGGAGGGTAGCGGCCGTTAGCTTATTGGAGGCATTTTACCCCGTTAAAAAACGTGGCCCATGGGCTCATGCGAACTTGAGAGTGGTGACGCCGTATAGCGGTGATCCCGGTTAGGAAGCTGATTGACTTGCCTAGTCCAGATCCTCCTGCTGCCATTTTAGATGGAGGATTTTGCCATGGACAAGAAGTCACACGGTGACCGCCCGGATTTGAAGCCGGTCAATGAAAATGCTGCCGCCGTCGACATCGGGTCGAGGATGCATATGGCGGCAGTAAATCCCAGTCATTCGGACACTCCCGTGCGGGCATTCGGGACCTTTACCCGGAACCTACATGATTTAGCGGCATGGTTTAAAACCTGCGGTGTCACCAGCATTGCTATGGAGTCTACAGGTGTCTACTGGATCCCCGCCTATGAGATCCTGGAGCAAGATGGCTTTGACGTTATTCTTGTCAATGCGCGCTATGCCAAGAATGTCCCGGGGCGTAAAACCGATGTGAGTGATGCAGCATGGCTGAGGCAACTCCATTCCTATGGCCTGCGGCGTGGCAGCTTCCGGCCTGATGCCGAGATTGCGACCCTACGCGCCTATTTGCGGCAGCGCGAACGTCTGGTTGAATATGCTGCCGCTCATATCCAGCATATGCAGCAGGCCCTGATGGAGATGAAGCTGCAACTTCATCATGTGGTCTCGGATATTACCGGTGCAACGGGCATGCGTATCATCAGGGCTATTGTCGCAGGTGAGCGCGATGCCAAAATTCTCGCCAATCTGCGTGATGTCCGTTGTCATTCGTCTTTAGCGACAATCAGTGCTGCTCTGGTCGGGAATGATCGGGACGAGCATATCTTCGCTCTGACCCAATCGTTGGAGCTCTACGATTTCTATCATACCAAAATGCTGGAGTGCGACCGCAGGCTCAAGGCCGTACTTGCCGGCCTGGCGGCTGATATGGACAATGACGTTGCCAGCCTGCCGCCCGCGCGCAACAGAACCAAACAGATGAACGCGCCTTCCTTCGATGTCCGTGCCGCCCTCTACGGGGTTCTGGGGGTTGATCTGACCTAAATCCATGGACTGGGGCCATCACTTGCCCTTAAACTGGTCGGCGAATGTGGTACCGACTTGAGGGCCTGGCCCAGCGCCAAACACTTCACCTCATGGCTTTGCCTTGCCCCTGGCAATAAGATTTCCGGGGGCAAAATACTTTCCTCCCGAACCCGGCGATCGTCAAGTCGGGCGGCGGCCCTGTTGCGGCTGGCGGCCACGACAGTCGGCAGGAGTGATACGGCCCTTGGCGCATTCTATCGGCGGCTGGCCGCCCGTGCGGTAAGGCGAAGGCGGTAACCGCTACGGCCCGCAAAATAGCTGTTTTATTCTACAATACTTTGTGGCACGGCATGATCTATAAAGACCCGGGCGCAACTAAATACGAGGAGCGATATCGCAATCGTGTGTTGGTTAACCTCAAGCGCCGTGCCAAAATTTTTGGCTTCATTTTGCAGGAAATACCAGATCAGAGGGAATTGGTTGTTTCTTAGGAAGGCCACAGCCTTTTTCGCCAAAGAGACAAGTCGATGAGGTTCCGACTCATTGATGCGAACAAGGCCGACTTACCGATAGACAGAATGTGTGTTCTGTTAGAGGTAAGCGTCAGTGGATATTATGCTTGGAAAAACCGATTGCCAAACAAACGTCAGTTGGACGACTTGATCCTGTTGGCCCACATTCGCACCCATTTCACCCTTTCAAACCAAACCTATGGGGCTCCCCGTATGCATGCGGAGTTACAGGAAGAAGGTTTGATAGTTGGTCGTCATCGTGTGGCTCGCCTGATGCGCGATAATGGGTTAAAGGCCATGCAGAAACGTCGCTTCAAAAGAACGACGGACAGTAATCATGGGGGAGTTATTGCAGCCAACCTTCTGGATCAGGATTTTAGCTGCGAGAGATCAGAGCAGAAGTGGGGTGTTGACATCAGCTATATTTGGACCGCTGAGGGTTGGCTGTACCTTGCTATCGTGCTGGACTTATATTCACGCCGTATTGTGGGCTGGGCTGTCAGTGATCGCCTGAAGAAGGATTTGGCTCTCAATGCACTGCATCGTGCAATTATCATGCGTCAGCCACAGCCTGGCCTCATCCATCATTCTGACAGGGGAAGCCAATATTGTTCAGATGACGATCAAAACCTTCCCAAAAATTACGGCATTATCCCGTCAATGAGTGGCAAAGGAAATTGTTATGATAACGCGATGGTTGAGACAGTGTTCAAGACGATCAAATCAGAGCTGGTGTGGAGGACCAGTTATCAGACAAGATGGGAAGCGGAAAAATCAATTGGAAATTACATTGACGGATTCTATAATCCCAGACGGAGACATTCTGCAATTGGATATAAATCACCAATTACTTTCGAGGCCAGTATGGCTAAAACAGAGTGAAAGCCTCTCCACTAAAACGGGGTAACTCCAGTCTCTTTATCCCTGCATCAGTGTAGTAATCGCAATCACGTGCCATATCATACCCTTGCAATGCCTGAATGAATGATATACTGGCACAAAAGCTCAATCAATTAGTGACTAAACTTTTTTATGATTTAACATCTGATTGTAAAGGGTTTTCTTTTTTCGCGTAATCACCTAGGGTCTCTAGTCTATGGAAATATCGGATTTTATCACCGCCTATCTGCCGCTGGTTCTGCTGATGCTGGCGACCGGGCTCGTCGGCGGCGTCATGGCCGGGCTGATGGGCATCGGCGGCGGCATCGTCATTGTGCCGGTGCTGGAATTCGCCCTCGGCTTTCTTGGGGTTGATCCGTCAATTCGCATGCATGTGGCGGTGGCGACTTCGCTGGCGACGATCATTCCGACCTCGATTTCCTCGTCGCGGGCCCATCACCGGCGCGGCGCGGTTGATTTCGGTCTGGCGAAAACATGGGGGCCGTTCGTCTTTCTCGGCGCGGCGCTCGGCAGCTGGATCGCCGCCCGGGTCGACAGCGCCGGCCTGTCGGCGATCTTCGCCGCGGTGGCGCTGTTTGTCGCGGCCAAAATGATCCTGCCGATGGAGAATATCAGGCTTGCGGACAGGGTTCCGGCGGGCATTCCCGGGTCTTTTTTTCCGGGATTGATCGGCATGGTGTCGACCATGATGGGCATCGGCGGCGGCGCGCTCAGCGTCACCCTTCTCACCATCTTCAACGTCCCGATTCACCGGGCGGTGGCGACCTCGGCCTTTTTCGGCCTGCTGATCGCCGTGCCGGGGACCGTCGGCTTTATGATCACCGGGCAGGGCAATGCCCATCTGCCGCCGGGCAGCGTCGGTTTCGTCAATCTGGCGGGTTTTCTGATCATTTCGCCGGCGACGTTTCTGGCGGCGCCGCTCGGCGCGCGGATCGCTCACGCCCTCAGCCGCCGTCAGCTCAGCATGACCTTCGGCGCTTTTTTGCTGGCTGTCGCGCTGCGTATGCTGTATCGGACCTTTTTCGGCGGTTGATTTCAAGGCGAGAGTTATGCCATGCTGCGGCGTCGTCGTAAAAAAAGGGGTTTTCATGTCACATCCGGACTCTTGCATCAATCTGAATGATTTTCGCGCCATCGCCAAAAAGCGCCTGCCGCGGATGATCTTTGACTATCTGGACGGCGGGGCCGATGACGAGGTGACGCTCCGGCGCAACCGCGAGAGCTTTGGCTCCTGTCAGCTGATGCCGCGCGTGCTGCGCGATGTCGGACAAATTGACCTGTCAACCACCGTATTGGGTCGGGAGATCGCCCTGCCGGTGATCCTGTCGCCGACCGGCCAGACCTGCATGTTCCACCATCAGGGGGAAGGCGCCGTCGCCCGCTCGGCGGCGAAAGCGGGAACGATATACAGCCTGTCGTCGGTGTCGAGCACCTCGATCGAGGCGACGGCGGCGGCGAGCGCGGGGCCGAAATGGTTTCAGATCTATGTCTGGCGCGACCGGGCGGTGATCCGGGATTTCATGGCCCGCTGCCGGGACAGCGGCTATCACGCGCTATGCCTGACCGTTGACGTGCCGCTGCCGGGCAACCGGGAACGGGATTTGCGCCATGGCCTGGCCTTTCCGCCGTCGCTGAAACCCAGATCGGCGCTCGAGGTGATGCGTCATCCGGGCTGGCTCTATCATTATCTGACCAACCCCAGGATCGAGATCGCCAATGTGACGGACTCGCCCCATGTCAAAAAAGGCGCGCAGGAAAGCCTGCTGCATTATATCACGGAACAATTCGATCCGACCGTCGATTGGCGGGCGGCGGCCTGGATGGTCGAGGAATGGGGCGGTCCCTTCCTGATCAAGGGCATCGTCAGTCCGGAGGACGCCCGGCGGGCGGTTGACATTGGCGCCAGCGGCATCATTGTCTCCAATCACGGCGGCCGCCAGCTGGACTATATGCCGGCGCCGACCGAGGTTCTGCCCGAGATCGTCGCCGCGGTCCAGGGCCGGGCGGAAATCCTGATCGACGGCGGGATCCGGCGCGGAACCGACGTGATCAAGGCGCTGGCGCTCGGCGCGAAAGCGGTAATGATCGGCCGGCCCTATCTTTACGCCCTCGCCGCCGGCGGCGAGGGTGGCGTCGACCGGATGTTCAGCCTGTTGCGGACCGAAATCGAGCGGGACATGGCCCTGCTTGGCTGCAGGAAAATATCCGACCTCAATCCGGAGTATATCCGCCGGTCGGGGTAATGAAGCCGGACAGGCGCTATGATTTCAGAAAGCGCAGGATGACTTCCTGCTGCTTTTTTTCATCCATCAGGCAGACATGGCCGCCGTCCCGCTGATGAACGGCGCATTTCGGCCCCCGGGCCTGCATTTTTTCCACTTCGTAATCCGGGACAATGGATTTCCGGGCGCGGATCAGCAGGGTTTTGGCGCGGATTCGGTCATAATGACGCCAGAGGTCGAAATCCTGCGGGTGGAGACTGAACTGCATGGCGAGGGCCGGGTCGTTCTGAAAGGTGAAATGACCGTCGTCGGTCCGCCGGCACCAGCTGCGGGCCAGATGGCGCCATTTTTTGTCGCTGAGCCGGAGCCCGCCCTTGGACAGCGTATCCCTCAGATGGGCCTCAAATTCCGGGAAGCCCCTGAAATGCGGCGGGTTGGCGATATTCTTCATCGCCGCCTGACGCAGCCAGTCGGGAAAACCGGGGCCGACATCATTGAGCAGCAGGTGGCTGACCGGGCATTCGGTCATGATATGGGCGAGGATAATGCCGAGGCCGCCGCCCTTGGAGGCGCCGATCCAGCGGACCGACGTCACGTCCAGCTGGCGCAGCAGGTCGCGGGCGATG
Source organism: Paremcibacter sp. (assembly GCA_048266545.1). GTDB lineage: Bacteria > Pseudomonadota > Alphaproteobacteria > Sphingomonadales > Emcibacteraceae > Paremcibacter. Next base: position 7,917 of record JBLWZH010000020.1, read on the forward strand.
GCGGCATAGGCGGTGAGCCCGGGATCATAGGTCTTGTCATGGGCCCAGTCGGACAGGCCGCAGCAGACGGAATCCGGACAGATGACGTGATATTCCCGGGCGAGCCGGGTCGCCAGTTCCTCATGATCCCGGCAGGTGCCGGTGACCCCGTGCCAGATGACGACGGTTTCATGGTCCGGATTTCCCCATTCCAGGAAATGTATGTTTCGACCCAGGCAGGTCAGAAAACGCGATTGCGCCGCCATGGCGTGATCTCCGCCGTAATCCTCTTCAAGTTGCGGGTTCAAAGGGCTGGCCTTACTCCCGGATATTTTCGAAAACACGGTTTAGCAAGTCCAGCAATTGTTGTCTATCCTGATCGGACAGGCCCCTGAGCGCCCGGTCCTCGCGGGAAAAGGCGCGAACGTAAGCCTCGCGGAATATTTCCCGTCCCCGATCCGTCAGGTAAACCAGGACATAGCGATTGTCTTTTTCCTGCAGGCGGCGGCTGACGAGATTTTCCTTTTCCATGGTGTCGACGACCCGGCTGATTGAGGATTGCTCCATCATGGTGAAGGCGCAGAGGTCGCTCATGGTGCGGCCGTCGTGGGCGGTGAGGGCGCACAGGACCCGCCAGCGGGAGACGTTGATCTTCAGGGGTCGGAGGCAGTCCTGCAGGTCCATATTCAACCGGTTGGTGATCCGGTACATGACATAGGGAACGAAATCATCCAGAAAATTTTCGTCATTCTCGGGTATTTTAATGTCGCTGGGTTGTGAACTCACGTTTGATCTTCCTCCATGATGGGCGGATTCCGGGCTGTATAAAGTCATTTTTCCGGAATTGTAAGGCGATTTTCTGAATATGGCTACCCATAACCAACTAAAATAGCTATGATTTCCGGGCCAAAGGGAGAAAATAGCGCAAAATGACACAAAAATTCAAACGGCGGGATCTGATTTTGCAACAGGCCAACAGGCTGTTTTCGGAACGGGGTTTCGCCGCCACCTCTTTGGAGGATATCGCCGCGGCGGTCGGCATCAAGCGGGAATCGCTGTATTATTACTATCCGGGAAAATATGACCTGCTGTATGATATTATTGAACCGCAGATCATCAATACGCTCGATAATTTCGACCGGATTATCGCCCGGGAGGCGTCCTGCAGAAGCGCGATCCGACGGGCGATCGACAATCATCTCCAGCAATTTAACCCGAGCTATCTTCATATGGCGATGGCGGTGCGCCGCAGCAGCCGGGACGAGGTGGAGCAGAAATTCAGCCGCCTCCGGGACCTGTTCAAGCGCTATGAGCGGAAATGGACCGAACTGGTCCGGCGGGCGGCGGAAGCGGGCGACATCAGGTCCGACAAGCCGCCGAAGATGGTGGTCTATTCGATCCTCGGCCTGTGCAACAGCCTGTCGAGCTGGTACCGGCCGCAGGGGGAGCTTTCCCTCGACCAGATCGGCGGCCATTTTTCCGATATACTGCTCGACGGCATCGGAACATAAGGCCGCCGGGTTCAAGGTTTAGCCGCTTGTGGCGAAATCCGGCTTGCGGCGCTGCTGAAAGGCGCTGATGCCTTCGCGGGCCGCGGCGGGGCAGGCGCCGTCGCCGGAGGGCTGAGAGCCGGCCTCCAGCGCCGCCGACAC
>JBLWZH010000020.1:9557-59454 GCA_048266545.1 Paremcibacter sp.
CCCCCCCCACCCCCGCCCACAGCGTGGAGGCCGCCCCCGCCTCGGTCACCGCCTTTTCAATGATGGCGATGGTTTGCCGGCTGAGAATGTCGCCGGCAGCGGACATATTGTCGCTTTCTTCGAAAGCGGCGACCGCCACCGGCTCATCGGGGATCTTGTGGATTGCGCCGCTTAACGCCCTGACCTGAGCGACGGCGGCCGGGATCAGGTCCGCCGGCTGCTGAACCAGGGTGGTGATCATGCCGATGTCATGGGCTTTTTGCGCGGTCAGCTTTTCCGCCCGGGTCAGCATGCGGTTGAAGGTCGCCGCCGCCCGCGGCCAACGCCGGTAGGGGGCGACCATGGCGCCGATGCCGGGCACGATGCCCAGGGTCACCTCCGGCAGCTGCATCCAGGCGCTGTCGCAGGCGACAAGGGCCTGACAGCGGATCGCCAGCTCCAGCCCGCCGCCGAGCGCCAGGCCGTTGAGGGCGGCGACGACCGGTTTCGGGCAGTGATCCAGATGGACGAGCAGGCGCGAACAGCCGCGGGCGTATTCGACGCTCTGGGCCTTGTCGCCGAGCATGGCGGGGAATTTGCCGATATCGGCCCCGGCGCAGAAGGCCTGGGCGCCGTAGCCGGTGATGACGAAACCCCTGACGGCGGGATCATTTTCATGGGCGCGGATCACCGACAATATTTCATCGGTCATCCGGTCATGGAGCGCGTTCAGCGCCTCCGGCCGGCGCAGGGTGATGACCTTGGTGTTCTCCACGTCATCGACCAGAATATAACGGTAAAAATCCAGATATTCAGCCAGCGGCATTTGCGGCTGCGGCATGCCGGGCTTGTAGGCGGCGAATTTTTTCAGGATGCGGGCGACTTTTTCGGCGCCAAAATCGCGCATCAGCTCCAGCGGGCCCTTCTTGAAGGCGAAGGCCAGGCAGCAGCCCAGGTCGAGATCGGCGGCGTCGCCAATGCCCCGGTCGAGAATATCGACGGTCTGGGAAAACAGGATGCCGAGCAGGCGGTCGCGGATGGTCGCGGCGGTATCGGGATTAACCGCGCAGGGCTCGCCCGGCGGGTTGGTGTCCCATTTGTCCACGTCGTTGAAGATTGTTGCGGGGGTGTAATGATCGCCCTCGTCGGCGGCCTGCACCGTGTTGGTTTCGACGATGATCGGGTTGCCGTTGGCCAGATTGAGGACGAAGAAGGGCCCGGCGTGGACCAGCTCCATGGCGACGCTGTCAATCTCGGCCGGCGTGGCGATGTCGAGCAGCAGGGCCGCCTCGTTGCACCAGTTGTCAAATATCCGGTCGAGCATGAAACAGACCGCATCGGTGGTGACCATCGGCGTCTTGCCGGTGGCGCCGAAGAACCAGCGCAATTCGTCGCACAGCGCCGGATCGCCCCCCTTCCAGTCGATGACCTCGACCACCGGGTTCTGGAAGGCGGGGGCGAAGAAATGGGTCACCGTCGCCCGCTCGGGATGATCGAGATGGGAAAACAGCCGCTCGGCCGGCAGGGAACTGGTGTTGGAGGTGATCAGGGCGTCGGGGCGGACATGGCTTTCAATCAGGGAAAAAATCTTCCGTTTGAGGTCAAGATCCTCGGTCGCGGCCTCCAGCACCCAGTCGCAGTCCTTGAGGGCGGCGTAATCGGTGGCGGTGATCAGATTTCGCTTGACCGCCGCCGCCTGGTCCGCGGTGAGCTTGCCGCGCTTCAGGCCCTTGTCGACATAGGCGTGGATCCGCGCCACCGCCCGCTCGAGGGCGTCCGGGTTGATGTCGATCAGCACCAGGGTCAGCTCCGCGAGGGCGCTTTTCAGATAATAGCCGATGTCGGGGCCGATGGTGCCGGCGCCGATGATGGCGATGGATTTCGGCAGCGCCCGGCGTGGGGTCAGCAGGACCGGATTCTGGGCAGAATTTTGAATCGGGGATGAGGTCATGACAAAGCCTTTCTCGGGTGAATTTTATCCTGCTGAAAAGGGTTTTGATTTTCCCGGGTCAGGATATTGGTATTTAAATGCGTATTTAATTCTACATAAACGTAGAATTTTTGCAAGTCCCCGGTTAAAATGGCGGGCCCGAATATGCGCCCCGGCCCGGTCGCCGCCGGAAAATGCCTTGAAAATAACGGGAAAACCACTATTCTCTGTAGCATTTGTCGTTCGGGTGGTCCGGGGTCTTTCGCCGGAAAAGCAAGTCACCGGGGTACGCAGCATAAGCAATCCACGGGACCGACTGACATAACCAGGGACATTATGGAAAAAGAACAAAAATCTTTTATCGACCGGCTGTATCAGGACAACCATGAAGGTTTCCTGCGCTTTCTGACCCAGAAAATGCAGAATCGCGATGACGCCCATGATGTCCTGCAGGAGGCCTTCCAGAAGCTGATGAAGAAGAACAGCCTTCAGGAGATGGAAAATCCCCGGGCCTATCTTTATCGGACGGCGACCAATATCATCATTGACCGCCAGCGCAAGCAACAGCATCATGTGAAATATATCCGCGAGGCCGCCTCGGACAGCGAGGTCGCGGTGGTGAGCGAATCCGGATCGATTCCGCCCGACCGGCAGGTGGCGGCGCGTCAGGAACTGGATGCGATTTATCTGGCGCTGGACGCATTGCCGGAAAAATGCCGCCGGGCGTTCCTGATGCATCGGGAACAGCATCTGACCTATGACGAAATCGCCGCGGCGCTTGCGGTTTCCGTCAGCATGGTCGAAAAATATATGATCCAGGCGCTGAAACATTTAAGACGGAAAATGAAATGAAGAAAAACAATAAAAAAACTGAGGGGACACGGGCGCTGCCCGTTTATGGTTAGGTAACGGGTTAATGAAAAAATGACGGAACAGAGAATAGACGAAAAGCTTCTTGACGAAGCGACGGAATGGTTTGTCCGGATGCGGGCCGACGGCCTGTCGGACCGGCGGGTTGAGGATTTTTTGCGCTGGATCAATCAAACTGAGGTCCATCAGGCCGCCTATGCCCGGATTGGCGGGCTGTGGGATGATCTGTCGATTCTGGAAAGCGCGCCCCCTGTGCCGGCGAATCAAGCGTCAGCTTCGGACGGCGCCGTCGCTTCCCTGACCTGGCACAAGAGGCAAAAGGCGCCCCGGTCCGACCGCAGGTCCGCTTTCGGGAGATTCTGGTCGCCAAGGGTCATTGCGGCCAGCATCGCCTTCCTCGCGATCAGCTTCTTCGGCCTGCGTTATGGCGACATGCTGCTGATGGACCGCTACGCCACCGAAACCGGGGAACTGGCGGAATTTATCCTGGAAGACGGCTCCCATCTTGTCCTCAACACCAAATCGAAAATCCGGGTTGACCTGCGGGAAGACCGGCGGGTGGTCTATCTTGAGGGCGGCGAGGTTTTCTTCGAAGTCGCCCGGGATGCGTCCCGGCCGTTTTATGTCGAAACCTCGGGCGGGCTGGTCAAGGTGCTGGGCACCCGGTTCAACGTTCGTCACAAGGGCGACTACAGCGACGTTACGGTGCTGGAAGGCTCGGTCGGCGTGGTTGATTACGGCCGGGTCCGCGACAGCATCCACGGGGCGCGGAAGCTGGACGCCACCCTGACGCCGGACCAGAAATTCACCTTGGGCAATGACCGGGTGGAAAACCGGGCAATGCCGGTCGACAGCAAGGCGGTGCTGTCCTGGCGCGACCGCAAACTGGTTTATAACGGGGAGACATTCGCCACATTGGTTGAGGATATCAACCGCTATTATGATGCGGAAATTCGCATCGGCGATCCGGCGCTGCAAGACATCGAAGTGGTCGCCATCCTCACGGTGGAGGACCGGGCGACGACCCTGAAGGCCCTGGAGGCGACCTTCAATATAACGGCCCGGCCGGTGTCATCGGAATTAATCTATCTCTATCCCAATAAATAAAAATATGATAATACCATAGGCCTGCCGCCAATAAGGCGGGCTATGATAAATGCCGCTCAAGGGCATGAAATAGATTTTATGGGAGGTTTTTTGGGAAATGCGACAAATTTTTGTCGGTTTTTTTCCTGTTGGCGATGGTGTTTTGAGTCCGGTTAAGAAAATCATATCCGGCAAAGCCGTGATCGGCTGGATGATGGCGGGCCTCGTCCTCTCAGGGGCGGCGGGCAGTTCGGCGCTGGCGCAATCTGCGCTCCACCAGCAGCATCAGACCCGGAAAAACTTCAGCATCCCGGCGCAGCCGCTGTCCACCGCCCTGCTGCTGTTTGGGGACCAGGCCGGCCTGTCGCTTGTGGTGCGCAAAAAAGACACCGAGGGTCAGCTGTCGCCCGCCATCAATGGCCGCATGCACCCCCGGGACGCCCTGATCCGCCTGCTGGCGCAGACCCGCCTCGGCTTTGAATATATCGATTCCACGACAATTTCCATCTCTCCCGATCTGCGCCACAGGCGGGAACAGGCTGAAGCCGCGCCTTCCCCCGAAACGGACTCCGAGCCGATGGCGGCGGAAGAGTCCGACAGCGTCACCCCCGTCGACGAGGTGATCGTCACCTCCATGCGCCGCAAAACCAATATGCAGAAGGTGCCGGTGGCTGTTTCCGTGATCAAGCCGCCGCTGATCCGGGAAGACCGGATTCATGGTATTGAGGATGTCGGCACCCGGGTGCCGGGGCTGACGGTCGCCAGTTTCAGCATCGGACAGCCGACCATTCATGTGCGCGGGGTGGGATCGAATGATGACGGGGCGGCGCTCGACAATTCGATCGTCATGTTTATTGATGATGTCTATGTCGGCCGCATCACCGCCATCAGCATGAATTTTTTCGACCTGGAGCGGATTGAGATCATGCGCGGCCCCCAGGGCACCATGTATGGCAAGAACGCCATCGGCGGCGCGATCAACGTCACCAGCAAGAACCCGACCAATTACCTGTCCGGCGAACTGGAGGCGACGGTCGGCAATTATGACCGCTTTGACATTCGCGCCATGATTGGCGGACCGCTGGTGGAGGACAAGATACTGGGCAAGCTCGCCTTTCATTCCAGACGGCGCGACGGCTGGCAGAAAAGCGCCTTCCTGCCGGACATAAAGCAGAATGATGAAAATACCTGGTCCGGTCGCGGCAAGCTGATCTTTAAACTGAGCGATACCCTGGAAATGGACCTGAACGGCGATTACAGCCGCGATGACCTGGAAAGCACCGGACGGATTCCGGTGGTCGGCCGGGTGCCGGTGCGGCTGCTCGGCCCCGATGGCCGGCCGACGGGACAAAAGGCGCTGCCGACGGATATTCTGGCCTCTTTCGGCGGCAATTATAAAAACGCCATCAATAGTGATAAGGGCTTTACCGACCGCACCCTGTGGGGCGTCAGCAGTCGCATTCACCGTCAGGGGAACTATGGCAGCCTCCTGTCGATCACCGCCTATCGGGCCAGTGATTTTTCCTGGCTTGAGGATTCCACCGGGCTGCCGTCCACCGTCACCGATCAGAAGGTCAATTCAAATGTCATAGAACAGCACGCCCAGTTTTCCCAGGAATTGCGCTGGCTGTCCCCCGATGAGGCGACGGTGGAATATGTGCTGGGGCTTTATTATCTTTTCGAGCATACCCACCGGATCGAGAATTTTATTTTTCCCCGCCTGACCTCATCAACCGATCAGGACAATAAAACCAACAGCTTCGCCGTCTTTGGCGAAGCAAGTTACGGCCTTCGGAATGATCTGGAGCTGACCGTCGGCGGGCGGCTGACCTATGAAACCAAAGGCATGGATCAGCAGAATACCAGCAATGGCGACCAGACCATACTGCTGGAGAATTTCACGTTGCGCAATGAGGGCGACTGGACGGATTTCTCGCCCAATTTCGTTTTGTCCTGGCAGATGGCCAGGGATGTCATGTTGTATGGCCGCATTTCGCGCGGCTATAAGAGCGGCGGTTTTCAGGGCGCGCCGGCGACCCTTGACCTGGCCCGCCGCACCATTAACCCGGAATCGGTGTGGAATTTCGAGGTCGGCTATAAATCCCAATGGCTTGACGATCGCCTGCGGCTGAACCTGGTGGGCTTTTATTCCGATTATCGCGACCTGCAGGTGGTCCAGTTCAAGACCGACGGCAATTTCGGCGTCTTTCAGACCAGCAATGCGGCCTCCGCCAGCCTGAGGGGGCTTGAGTTGGAATTCACCATAAAGCCTGTCGCGGGGCTGCAATTCTTCGGTTCCTACGCCTTCTTGGAAGCAACCTATGATCAGTTCAATGATCTGTCGGGCCGGGACTTCACCGGCAATTACCTGCGCCAGGCGCCGCGCCATTCGCTTTATCTGGCGCTTTATTATGAAAGGCCTCTGCTGGGCGGCCGGCTCCGGCTGCGCTCGGATTTCCGCTATCAGGGGGAAAGTTTCCGCGAACCCGACAACAGCGTCACCATCCAGCCGGATTTTTACCTGGTCGACGCCTCGATCGCCTATGAAGCGGCGGACAATCGCTGGGAGGCGACCCTGTGGGCGAAAAACCTGCTGGACAAGGAATATATCTCGCATCTTTACGTTCTGGGCGGCAATGATTACGCCCTGTTCGGCACGCCGCGAACCTATGGCCTGACGCTGACGCTCAATTTCTGATCCCCGATCATGGCCGATCGCCGCCGGTTCGGTCCTTGCCGAAAAAATTAACAAAAGCTTAAAAAAAACTGAGGGGTTTATCCCGCCCGCCGTTTTATAGGGTGTTGCAGCCGGAATATTTGGGAGACGCTGCAAAACAAACAAACAAAATATAATAATTATTCAATCAAAATATAGAACAGGAGATAATTGTGAAAGCATGGTTAAATGCGACGACCTCCCTTGTTGTCCTTGGGTTGGTCTCTACACCTCTTATGGTAAATGCGGCGGAGGAAGGCGATACGGCCTTCGTGATTGACGAAATCATCGTCACCGCCCAGAAAAGATCCGAAAATCTTCAGGAAGCGGCGCTGGCCATCACCGCGATCAGCGGCGATCTTCTTCGTGAGGACGATATTTCAAATTTGCAGGATATCGGCAACCGGACGCCGGGCATGACCTTCGCCGCCTTCAGTCCCGGCCAGCCCGAGATCGCCATTCGCGGCATCGGCACCAAGGAAGACGGCGCCTCGGCCAGTGACAGCGTGGTGGTCAGCATTGATGACGTTTATATCGCGGCCCGTACGGCGCAGGTCTTCGACATCTTCGATCTGGAGCGGGTCGAGGTTCTGCGCGGACCACAAGGCACCTTGTATGGCAAGAATTCCATCGGCGGCTCGATCAACTTCGTCACCACCAAGCCCGGCGAGGATACGGAAGTGCGTTTCCGCCAGACCGTCGGCGACTATGGCCGCTTTGACACCGCCGGCATGCTGAGCGGCAAGATTGCGGAAAATCTGTTCGGCAAGGTCTCCTTCAGCCGCCGCAAGTTTGACGGTTACTTCAAAAATGTCCTGGTCGGCTCCGACCTTTTCGGGCAGCAGTTGGGCGGCGGCAACACCTTCGCCTACCGCGGCATGCTGCGCTGGACCCCAAGCGAGGATCTGGAAGTGATCTTTGCCGCCGACGGCGCCGATGACAATATGGGTGACAGCAACCGCGAACCGGTGGGCTCGGCGGGTCCGCTGCATGATTGCGGCTGTGCGTCCGATCCGATTGCGGTCAATAACGCCCTCGGCGGCGGAACGACAGCTTTTGATTCATTGAGCAACGTTGAAGGTTTTACCGACCGCGATGTGGAAGGCTATTCCCTGAAAATCAACTGGGACCAGGGCTGGGGAACCCTGACCTCGATCTCCGCTTATCGCAAGAGTGATTTCGACTGGCTGGAGGATTCCGAAGGTCTGCCGGGCTCCAATACTTTCGTCGCCTTTAACGTTCCCGGCGGTACGGCGGGTTTTGTCGCTCCGGCGACCGAAGGTTTCGCCTTTGACGTCGATGATGCGGCGATCGAGCATACCAAGCAGCTGACCCAGGAATTGCGCGCCACCTCCAACGGGGAAAGCGCCTTCAACTGGGTTGTCGGCGCCTTTTACAGCCATGAGGAAACCGACCGCACGGAAAGCTATTTCTTCCCGTCGATCGGCGTGACAATCAATGGCGAGAATATTGGCAGTGACATGGATTCCTTCCAGACCAATGAATCCGATTCCTTCGCGGTTTATGCCGACGGCTCCTATGAAGTATCCGAGGATTTCACGGTCAGTGCGGGGATCCGCTATTCCACCGAGAAAAAGGACATGACGGCGGAGGCCGTTGTCAATTCCGGTATCGGCCTCCTGCTGCAGGACTTTGACAAGGTGTCCGCCAGCGACCGCTGGAGCAATGTCTCCTGGCGGGTGGTTGGCAAATATCAGGTCACCGAAGGCAGCATGGTGTACGGCAGCATTTCCACCGGCTTCAAGAGCGGCGGTTTCACCGGCTCGGCGTCAACCGCCGCGCGGGCCTCGACCCCCTTTGATCAGGAAAAAGCCACCAACTTCGAGGTCGGCGTGAAATCCCAGTTCTGGGACAACCGGGCGCGGGTCAATGTCGCCGCCTTCTATACCGATTACAAGGATCTGCAGGTGACCCGCTTCTTCCAGCCCGAAGGCAGCGGCTTCGGTGAATTCATCACCGAAAACGCCGGTAAGGCCGAAATCAAGGGCGTCGAAGCCGAAGTTACCTTCCTTGTGACCGAAGGGCTGCAGGTCGGCGGCAGTTACGCCTATCTTGATGCGGAATATACCGAATTCACCGGCACCCCGGGCGTCGGCGGCACCGGTGACTTCACCGGCAACCGGCTGCGTCAGGCGCCGGAGCACAGCGTCAACATGTATGCGAAATATACCCACCGGCTGGATGACGGCGGCGAGCTTTCCGCCAAGGTTGACTATCGCTACCAGTCGCTGAGCTTCTACGACCCCAACAACAACGACATCACCACGATCCCGGCCTATGATCTGTGGGATGGGCGTCTGGCCTGGAACTCGCCGGACGGCAAATGGGAACTGGCGGCCTGGGTCAAGAATATCGGTGACAAGGAATATCGCACCCATGTCTTCTCCCAGCGCGGCAGCCGGATCGCCTTCGCCCTGTTTGGCGCGCCAAGAACATATGGCTTCACCGGGACCTATACATTCTAGGATTTGAATAAAACAGACCCGGTTGCCAGAATGGGTTAAATGTGCAACACTTCGCCACATTCTGGTCGCCGGGCCTTTTTTTGCGCCTGAAAAGGAATAAAAATATATAATAACGCCTTGTAAAAAAAGGTGAAAAAAGAATATCGGGAAACTTCAACCATGCGGGATGCCAAATGTCTCCATTAGATACAGAGAACTGCCTCAACCATCCGAAATTTCAGCAACTGGTCCGCGCCCGCCGGCGCTTCAGCATAGCGTTCAGCCTGGTCATTACCCTCGGTTACGCCGTTTACGTGCTGGGCATGTCCTTCGCCCCGGTCTTCATGTCAAAGCCGATTTCAGCCGGAGGCAGCATGACCTATGGCATCCTGATCGCCGTGCTGGTGATCCTCAGCGGCATGGTCTGCTCGGGCTTTTACACCTGGTGGGCCAACCGGACGTTCGACGCCCTGAAACGGGAATTGCTGAAAGATCTGGGATATGAATAAGATGAATAAAAAATCCTTGGCGAGTCGTTTGATCGGGGCGCTTCTGATCAGCCTGCCCGGCGGCGTCGCCCATGCGGCCGGCGGCGCCATCGTTGGCGATGTGGCGAAGCAGCCGTTGAATTATACCGCGATCGGTATGTTTTTTGTTTTTGTCATGGCGACCCTGGCCATCACTTGGTGGGCGGCGCGCAATACAAAAACCAAGGAAGATTTCTACGCTGCGGGCGGCGGCATCAAGCCGTGGCAGAACGGCACGGCGATTGCCGGCGATTTCATGTCGGCGGCGACATTTCTCGGCATTACCGGGGCGATCTACGGTTTTGGCTTTGATGCGCTGGTGCTCGCGGTGGGCGTCATGGCGGCCTGGCCGGTGATCCTGTTCCTGATTGCCGAACGGCTGCGCAATCTCGGCAGCTACACCTTCATTGACGTGGTGTCCTACCGGCTGGAAAAGAAACCGATCCGGATTATTTCCGCCGTCGGCTCGCTGTCGGTTGTGATTTTTTACCTGATCGCCCAGATGGTCGGCGCCGGCAAGCTGATCCAGCTTCTGTTCGGTCTTGACTATGTCTACGCCGTGGTTCTGGTCAGCTTCCTGATGATCATGTATGTCAGCTTTGGCGGCATGCTGGCGACCACCTGGGTCCAGTTGATCAAGGCGATCCTGCTGCTGATCGGCGGCAGCTTCATCGCCTTCATGGTGATGAAAAGCTTCAACTTCAATTTCGAGGCGGTGTTGACCAGCGCGACGGAAATTCATGGCCAGGGCGCCGCGATTCTCGCCCCGGGCCTGTGGCTGAAGGATCCCGTCGCCATCATGTCGATCGGGCTGACCATGATGTTCGGCATCATGGGCCTGCCGCATATCCTGATGCGGTTCTTCACGGTCAGGGACGCCCGCGACGCCCGAAAGTCGGTTTTTGTCGCCACCAGCCTGATGGGCTATTTCTATCTGCTGATCATTATTATCGGCTATGGCGCCGTGACCTTCGTCATGAATAATCCGGATTATCATGACGGGGCGGGCCGATTGCTCGGCGGCGGCAATATGGTGGCGCTTCACCTGACCCATTATATGGGCGGCAACCTGATGCTGGGCTTCATGTCGGCGGTCGCCTTCGCGACCATCCTCGCGGTGGTGGCCGGACTGACGCTGGCCGGGGCGGCAACCATCGCCCACGACCTTTACGCCAAGACCATCAAGGCCGGCCAGAAGGTCAGCCATGCGCAGGAGATCAGGGTTTCGCGCATCGCCACCTTCACGCTGGGCGCCATCGCGGTGATCCTCGGCATCGCTTTCGAGCATCAGAATGTCGCCTTTGTCGCCTCGCTGGCGCTGGCCATCGCCGCCAGCGTCAATTTCCCGATCCTGATCATGTCCATGTACTGGTCGGGGATGACGACCCGCGGCGCGATCGCCGGCGGGGTCACCGGTCTCGGGCTGTCGATCAGCCTGATCATACTGGGGCCGAGCGTCTGGACAGCGGTGTTGGGCAATGCCGAGCCGATTTTCCCCCAGGTCTATCCGACCTTCTATTCGATGCCGTTGGCCTTTGTCGCGATATGGCTATTCTCGCGGCTTGACAACAGCGCCCGGGCGGCGGAGGAAAAGCGGCTGTTTGACGAGCAGTTTGTCCGTTCCGAAACCGGGATCGGCATATCCGCCGCCAGCGATCATTAAGGGGGCGCCAGGCGGCGCTTGCGGTCCCCGCGCATAATATCCAGAGGGCTTGGACCATATGTCCGGTTCAGGTCCTTTAGACATTGAGTTTAGCCCTCAATCGTCCTACTATTGAAGCTCATTGTAATCGATAGTCAAGGAGCAGAATCATGGAAACCCGCGCCGCCGTCGCCTTTAAAGCTGGGGAGCCTCTATCAATTGAAACGGTGCAGCTCGAAGGCCCGCGGGCCGGCGAAGTGCTGGTCGAGTTGAAGGCCACCGGGATTTGCCACACCGACGCCTTCACCCTTTCGGGCGATGACCCGGAAGGCGCCTTCCCCGCCATTCTCGGCCATGAGGGGGCCGGCGTCGTGGTCGAGGTCGGCGCGGGAGTCAAATCTCTGCGCCCCGGCGATCATGTGATCCCGCTCTATACCCCCGAATGCCGGGAATGCGACTATTGCCTGAATCCGAAAACCAACCTCTGTCAGTCAATCCGCGAAACGCAGGGCGCGGGGCTGATGCCCGACGGCACCAGCCGCTTTTCGCTCAACGGCGAGCCGATCCTGCATTATATGGGCTGTTCGACCTTTTCCAATTACACCGTCCTGCCGGAAATCGCATGTGCGAAGATCCGCCGTGACGCGCCCTTTGACAAGGTCTGCTATATCGGCTGCGGGGTGACCACCGGCGTCGGCGCCGTGGTCTTTGACGCCAGGGTGGAGCCGGGCTCGAATGTAGTGGTCTTTGGCCTCGGCGGCATCGGCCTCAATGTCATTCAGGGCGCGCGGATGGTCGGCGCCGACAAAATTATCGGCATCGACCTCAATGAAAGCAAGGTGGAGATGGCCCGCAAGTTCGGCATGACCGATTTCATCAATCCCAAGGAAACCCCGAACCTGATTGAGGCGATTATGGACCTCACCAATGGCGGGGCCGATTACAGCTTTGAATGCATCGGCAATGTCAACACCATGCGCCAGGCGCTGGAATGCTGCCACAAGGGCTGGGGCGAAAGCGTCATCATCGGCGTCGCCGGCGCCGGACAGGAAATCTCGACCCGGCCGTTCCAGCTGGTGACCGGGCGGGTCTGGCGCGGCTCGGCCTTCGGCGGCGCGCGGGGGCGGACCGACGTGCCGAAAATCGTCGACTGGTATATGGACGGCAAGATCAACATCGACGATCTGATCACCCACAGCATGCCGCTGGAGGAGATCAACAGGGCCTTCGACCTGATGCACAGGGGCGAAAGCATCCGCAGCGTGGTGATCTATTGATTTTGCCGGTTTGACAGGCCGGGTCAACTGGTGTAGAGACTTGTATATACAGGTGCGGCGACTCTTGAAATGATCTTGGCTGTTCGTGTAAAATAATATGCCTGTCATGGATCGGGGGAAGGGTGTTTTTCACGGGTCTCCCGCCGGGCGGCGGGGGCGTCGCGCCACTGAATTTTGGGATAGGAAAAGGATCAGACGTGCCGGAAAAGACCAAAACCGCAATTCTGTCGGATAAGCCGCATCTTAAAAAGGTTGAATGGGATGCACAGGAAGCGCAACAGATCATCGCCCCCTATGCCCGCCTGAAAGGCGGCCTGATGGAGGCGCTGCACGCGCTGCAGCACGCCTTCGGCTATATCCCGGCGGAAAGTTACGATCTGCTGGCCGACGCCTTCAACCTGTCGCGGGCCGAGGTTTACGGCGTCAAAAGCTTTTACCATGATTTTCGCGACAACCCGCCCGGCCGCCATGTGATCCGGCTCTGTCAGGCGGAATCCTGTCAGGCGACGGGCGGCCGCGCCCTGACCGAACATGTGCAACATCTGTTGGGGGTCAAGCTCGGCGAAACCACCCGTGACGGCCATTACACCCTGGAGGAAGTCTATTGCCTCGGCAATTGCGCCGTGTCGCCCAATATCACCCTCGACGGCCGCTTGCATGGCCGGATGAGCGCGGCGCGCTTTGACGCGCTGTTGCAGACAAAGAGGGCGGCCCATGACTGATCTGGTGAAAATTTATGTCCCGCTGGAGGCGACCGCCCTGTCGCTGGGCGCCGATGAGGTGGTAATCGCCCTGCTGGAGCAGGCGGCGGCGCGCCACCGGCATCTGGAGATCATCCGCAACGGCTCCTGGGGCATGAGCTGGCTCGAGCCCCTGATCGAGGTCGAAACCGCCAGAGGCCGGGTCGCTTACGGCAATGTGAGCCCGGAGGATGTGCCGGGCCTGTTTGACGCGGGCCTGCTGGAGGGCGGCGCGCATCCGTTATGTCAGGGGCTGACGGCGGACATTCCCTATCTCAAGAATCAGGACCGGCTGACCTTCGCCCGCTGCGGTCTGATTGACGCCCTGTCGCTGGAGGAATATCAGGCCAACGGCGGATTCCGGGGCCTGAAAAAGGCGCTCGCCATGTCAGCGCAGCAGATCGTCGATCAGGTAACGAAGAGCGGCCTGCGCGGTCGGGGCGGGGCGGCTTTCCCGGCCGGCATCAAATGGAATACGGCGCTCCACGCGCAAGGCGCGCAGAAATATATCTGCTGCAACGCCGACGAGGGCGACAGCGGCACCTTCGCCGACCGGCTGCTGATGGAAGGCGATCCTTATACCTTGATCGAGGGCATGATCATCGCCGGACTCGCGGTGGGCGCGACCGAGGGCTATATCTATCTGCGTTCGGAATATCCGCTGTGCAGGGACATCCTGAGCGAGGCCCTGATCAACGCCCGGACTGAAGGCTGGCTCGGGCCGGATATTCAGGGCTCGGGCCAGGCGTTTGATATTGCGCTCCGCATCGGCGGCGGCTCCTATATCTGCGGCGAGGAAACCGCCATGCTCAACAGCCTTGAGGGCAAGCGCGGCATGGTCCGGGCCAAGCCGCCGCTGCCGGCGATCAAAGGGCTGTTCGGTCAGCCGACGGTGGTCAATAACGTTCTGACCCTGGCCAGCGTGCCGATCATCATGGACCGGGGGGCCGATTTCTATAAAAACTATGGCCTGGGCCGCTCCCGTGGTACAATCACCCTGCAACTGGCGGGCAATATTGCCCGCGGCGGCCTGGTGGAGAAGGCCTTCGGGCTCAGCCTGCGCGAGGCGCTCCATGACTTTGGCGGCGGCACCCGAAATGGCGCGCCGATCAAGGCGGTGCAGGTCGGCGGCCCGCTCGGCGCCTATCTGTCGCAGGATGAACTTGATCTGCCGCTTGATTACGAGGCCTTCACCGAAGCCGGCGCGATGATCGGTCACGGCGGTATTGTCGTCTTTGACGACAGCGTCGACATGGCGGCGCAGGCGAAATTCGCCTTTGATTTCTGTGTCGCGGAAAGCTGCGGCAAATGCACCCCCTGCCGCATCGGCTCGGTCCGCGGGTCGGAACTGGTTGACCAAATTCAGGCCGGGGAAAATATCGACAGAAACCTTTCCCTGCTGCGCGAGCTGTGCGATGTGATGGAAAGCGGATCCCTGTGCGCCATGGGCGGCATGACGCCGATGCCGGTGCTGAGCGCCCTCGAAAAATGGCCGGCTGAATTCAGAAAAGATGCGGAGTAGAAGAATGACGTTGATCAGGGAAAAGGATTTTGGCACGCCGGAAGTCAAATCGGATGTTTCGGTGACGGTCGAAATTGACGGTAGGAAAGTCGCCGTGCCCGAAGGCGCCAGCGTCATGCGGGCGGCGGCGATGGTTGATGTGGCGATCCCGAGCCTGTGCGCCAGCGACTGTCTGGAAAGTTTCGGTTCCTGCCGGCTGTGCCTGGTGGAGATTGACGGCCGACGCGGCGCCGCTGATAAGATATTGGCCTCCTGCACGACCCCGGCGGAAGACGGCATGAAAGTCACCACCCAATCCGAGCGGCTGACAAAATTGCGCCGGGGGGTGATGGATCTTTATCTGTCGGATCATCCGCTGCCGGAAAAGAACGGCGGCGACGCGTTGCCGCTCCATGATCTGGCGAAGCTGTTGGGCATGCGGGAAAGCCGTTACGGCATGGACGGCCATAACCACCTGAAATCGATCATTGACGACAGCAATCCCTATTTCAGCTTTGATCCCGGCAAATGCATTCTCTGCTCGCGCTGCGTCAGGGCCTGCGAGGAGGTGCAGGGCACTTTCGCCCTCACCGTCGAGGGCCGCGGCTTTGACAGCCGGATTTCGGCCGGGGTTCATGAGGATTTCCTCACCAGCGACTGCGTCTCCTGCGGCGCCTGCATCTCCGCCTGCCCAACCGACAGCCTGCTGGAAAAGAAAGTCATTGAGAAGGGCAGGCCGGATCATACGGTGCTGACCACCTGCGCCTATTGCGGGGTCGGCTGCGGCTTCAAGGCGGAAATGAAGGACGGCGAACTGATCCGCATGACGCCGTGGAAGGACGGCAAGGCCAACCACGGCCACAGCTGCGTCAAGGGCCGCTTCGCCTGGGACTACGCCTTCCATGAGGACCGGATTCTAAAGCCGATGATCCGCGAGAAATATACCGATCCCTGGCGCGAAGTCAGTTGGGATGAGGCGATCGCCTACGGGGCCGAACGCCTGAAGGCGGTGCAGGAAAAATATGGCCGCACGTCCATTGGCGGCATTACCTCGTCCCGCTGCACCAATGAAGAGGTCTATGTGGTGCAGAAGATGATCCGCGCCGCCTTCGGCAACAATAATGTCGATACCTGCGCCCGGGTCTGCCACAGCCCGACGGGCTATGGCCTCAACCAGACCTTCGGCACCTCGGCCGGCACCCAGACCTTCGACAGCGTGATGGACGCGGATGTGATCCTGATCATCGGCGCCAACCCGACCGAGGCCCACCCCGTGTTCGGCAGTCAGATGAAACGCCGCCTGCGGCAGGGGGCGCGGCTGATCATCATCGACCCGCGGGCGATCGACCTCGTGAAGGCCCCCCATGTCAGGGCGGATTATCATCTGCCGCTCAAGCCCGGCGCCAATGTCGCCGTGATCAACGCCCTCGCCCATGTCATCGTCGATGAGGGCCTGGAGGATCGGGACTATATCGCCGAAAGATGCGATGACCGGGCCTATGCCGCCTGGCGTGATTTTATCCGGGATGAAAAGAATTCCCCGGAACATATTGAAGAATTCTGCGGTGTTCGCGCCCGCGACCTGCGCGCCGCCGCCCGGCTTTACGCCACCGGCGGCCAAGCGGACGGCAAAGGCAGATCGGCGATCTTTTACGGTCTCGGCGTCACCGAACATTCCCAGGGCTCGACCGCGGTGATGGGGCTCGCCAATCTGGCGATGCTGACCGGCAATATCGGTTTTTCCGGTGTCGGCGTCAATCCGCTCCGCGGCCAGAATAATGTCCAGGGCTCCTGCGACATGGGCTCCTTCCCCCATGAACTGCCCGGCTACCGGCCGGTCAGCGATGACGGGGTCCGCGGCTCCTTCGAGGCGGACTGGGGCCTGAAACTGGATCAGGAGCCGGGGTTGCGAATCCCGGCCATGTTTGACGCCGCCGTCGCCGGCGCCTATCGCGGCATGTATATTCAGGGCGAGGATGTGGCGCAAAGCGATCCCAATATCCGCCATGTGGAGGCGGCGCTGAAGAATCTCGACTGCCTGATTGTCCAGGACCTGTTCCTCAATGAAACGGCGCGCTTCGCCCATGTCTTTCTGCCCGGCGCCAGCTTTCTGGAAAAGGACGGCACCTTCACCAATGCGGAACGGCGCATCAGCCTGGTCAACAAGGCGATCGAGCCCCTGGCCGGGCTTGATGAATGGGAGATCACCTGCCGCCTGTCCCGCGCCATGGGCTATGACATGTCCTATGACCATCCGGCGGAAATCATGGACGAGATCGCCCGCCTGACCCCGACCTTCGCCGGCGTCAGTTTCGACAGGATCAGGCGGCTGGGCAGCATCCAGTGGCCGTGCAACGAGGCGGCCCCCGACGGCACGCCGATCATGCATGTGGACCATTTTGTCCGCGGCAAGGGCAATTTCGTCATCACCGAATTTGTGCCGACGGCGGAAAAGGTCACGCGGAAATTCCCGCTGATCCTGACCACCGGGCGGATTTTGAGCCAGTATAATGTCGGGGCCCAGACCCGGCGGACCGACAACAATATCTGGCACGAGGAAGACGTGCTGGAAATTCACCAGCAGGACGCCGCCGACCGCAGCATTCGCGACGGCGACTGGGTCCGGGTGCAAAGCCGCATGGGCGAGACGAGCCTGAAGGCCCGAATTTCCGACCGCATGCAGCCGGGGGTCGTCTTCACCACCTTCCATATGCCGAAATCCGGCGCCAATGTGGTGACCACCGACCAGCGGGACTGGGCGACGGACTGCCCGGAATATAAGGTGACGGCGGTGGAGGTGCGGCTGACCAATCATCCGTCCGACTGGCAGGAGGAATTTGACAAGCTCGCCGAGGAAACCCGCCGTATCGCCGAATAGGGGGCCGTTATCGCCCCCGGCGGCTATTTGGTCAAACGATCACTGTTTCAAGGCCGCCAGATAATCGCGCAGGATCTTTTCCATGCTGTCCTTGGTCATGCCGGCCTGCTTCGCCAGCGTTACCGCCGCGTCCGCCTCATAGCCCATATCCCGGACCAGATGCGCGCCGAACCAGGCGGCGGCCCGGTTGCCGCTGGAACAGTGAAAGAGGATTTTCTGCCCCCGATGCTGCCGGATGGCGTTATGGATCGCGACAACAGCCGCATCCTCGATCCTGCCGTCTTTGAGCAGCGGCAGATTGTAGTAGGCGAGGCCGTTTTCGGTGACGACGGCCTGCTCATCGAAGGTCATCTCATCGGCGGCGCGGATATTGACCACCACGGCGAATCCCCGGTCTTTCAGGCTGCTGAGCGTCGCCTGATCGGGCTGGCCGGTGAAATAGAGCCGGTCATTGAGGGAATTGAGGTTTTGCAAGCTGCCGAAGGGCGTTTCCGCTTTCAGGGTGAGCTCCGGGCCCGCGGCCCGGGCCGGCCCGAAGGTCAGCAGAACAAGAGAAAGCGCGAGAAGAATTTTTCTGATCATGATCGAATCCTGTGAAATAGTGAGGTTATGTCCAGTATGACAACCAGCCTAGCCGATCCTGCGCGGGCCGTCAGTGACTTTCGTTACCGGGAAATTATATTTTATTTATAGCTGCTGTTCAATATCGTCCGCCAGCGCCTCCGGCCGGGTTCGCGGCCCGTAGCGGGTGACTTTTTCCCCGTCGGCGCTGACGAGGAATTTGGTGAAATTCCATTTGATGCCCTTGCTGCCCAGAAGGCCCGGCGCCCGGTCTTTCAAATGGCTGAACAGCGGCGCGGCGTGCCGGCCGTTGACGTCGATCTTGCGATAGATCGGAAAGCTGACGCCGTAATTCACCTGACAGAATTGTTCGATTTCCGCCTGGTCGCCCGGATCCTGTTTGCCGAACTGGTTGCAGGGGAAGCCGAGGACGACAAAGCCGCGGTCGCGATAGGTCTGGTAGAGCTTTTCCAGCCCCTCAAACTGGGGCGTGAAGCCGCATTTGCTGGCGGTGTTGACGATCAGCATCACCTTGCCGCGATGGTCGGCGAGGGTCGTTTCGGCGCCGTCCTTGCCGGTGACGGGAATGTCATGGAGTGTCGTCATTGCCTTACTCTTCTCCTCAGGATCTGTTCATTGCGATATATTATATTTCTCATTCTGACATTTATCCGATTTCAGCAGATTTTCAGGCCGCGGTCCATTTAAATATTTTTCAGCCGCTTTGTCCATGCGCTAAAATCAGCCCGGACAGGCCCCGGCGCCGGCGGAGCGGCTGGCGATTCATGACAAAAAGCCGGAAATATGCTATAATCGTCGCCATTCCTGACCATGGAAGGAACCATCATGCCGCATGCAAGGGGCGGCCCGCAATGGCGGGTTCTCGGTATTGTTTCATTGATTTTGCTGTGCTGCGGCGCGCCGGCCGCCGCAACGCCGATCGTCGATTATTTCAGCACCGGCCCCGCCAAATGGAAAAGCGCCATCACCGTTTATATTCCGCTTGATCCGGCCCGCAATGAAAAGGACGACGACAACAAGCGCACCCGCCATATCCAGGTCAAGGAAGCGGTCGAGGAATGGAAAAAAGTGGCCGCCGATCAAAAAACCGGTCTGACCATCAACGCGGTCATTCTCGATGAAAACGGCAAGATTCCGGGCAGCGATAAAAAACCCGACTCCAAGGTCGCCGGCACCGTGATTGTCGAATGGGACGAGTCCAGCACCCAGCCCGGTCACGCGACGCCGCTGGTCTCAGGGGTGGAGACCGGAAAAACCGTCAAAAACCCGACAACGAAAGAAGATGAGCCGCTGCTCAAGGATCAGGAATATATTTCTTCGCTGATCAAGCTCGGCAAGGGCGTCACGGTCGGCCGGGAGCAGGACAATAAAAAGGTCCGCGCCATCATGCTCCATGAAATGGGGCACGCGCTGGGCATCGACCACAGCAAAAAGAAGGATTCGGTGCTGCGGGATAATCTGGATCAATATATCGACAAGACCAAACCGGGCGCATCCGACGCCCGGGAACTGGCCTCGACCTATGCCGCCGCGCCCGCCCGCATCGAAGGGCGCGTGACGCCGGAAGGCGACGGCTTTCGCTATGCCTATGAGGTGGAGTGGCGCGAAGGCGGCGAACTGGCGCTGGCGCAGGTGGTGCTGTTCGGCGCACCGCTGTCCGACATCCATGTGCCGGACGGCTGGGCGGTGGCCGATCAGACGCTGCCCAGCATATTATCGGTCCGGGTCAGTCCGACAGACGACCTCTCCGCCTATCTCAATGAATTCAATCCGCTTCTGATGTTTGACTTCCTGTCGCCACACGGTCCGGTGGAGAGCCTGGCCTGGGCCGGCGAGACGCAAGCCGTCATCGGGCCGGCGATCGCCGAGCCCCTGGTCATCGGGCTGTTCTGCGCCGGCCTTGGCTTTATGGTCCTGTGCCGCGCCGGACGCCGCCGGCCATTTATGACCGGATAAGATGAGGCCGGAAATTTCACCGCCTTTCGCGGCAAAGTCTTTCCTTTTTGCAATATGGCCTTATACACCAGTGATTTATATGGGAAATTTTGGAGCGGGCGATGAGATTCGAACTCACGACCTAAACCTTGGCAAGGTTTCGCTCTACCCCTGAGCTACGCCCGCACTCCAAACGGATCAGCCACGCTGGTGACTGTGCGGCGGATAATAGCCGTTACATTTGCAAAATCAAGGGCAAATTAAAAAAAATATCATTTGTTTGCCCAAGTGTTTGCACAGCTGTTTGCACAGGGCGATTTTTCCGTTACATAAGTGAGGAATAGCGCCGTTTCCGATGATGGAAAAACGCAAACCGCCCCCACAGGAGGAGGAAAAATGACCCCGGCCCGGGAAAGAGACCTGTTTGACTGCCTGCAAAGTCTGGGAATCGAGAGCCAGACCCATCGCCATCCGCCGCTCCATTCGGTAGCGGAAAGCCGCGATCTGCGCGGCGAGATCGCCGGCGGCCATTGCAAGAGCCTGTTTCTGAAGGATAAAAAAGGCCATTTCCTGCTGGTGGTGCTGCTGGAGGATCGGCGGCTGGATATGACGGGCCTGTTCAAATCCGGCCGCCTGCCGGTCGGGCGGCTGAGCTTCGCCCGGCCCGAGGCGATGATGCGGATGCTCGGCGTGACCCCGGGTTCGGTGACGCCCTTCGCCCTGATCAACGCCGCTCGCTTCGGCGTCGGGCCGCAACAGCTGACCGTCGTTCTGGACCAGCAGATGATGGATCACGAGCGGCTCAATTATCATCCGTTGCATAATGAGGCGACGACGACGATCCGCGCCGCCGACCTGATGGCTTTCATCCGCCATTTCGGATTCGAGCCGGTGATTGTCGATTTTGATAATCTGTGATTTGGGTTTATAGTGGAACGGTATTTTTTGGATAGATAAGGATAGTTCATGCAGGAATTTGACGGGCCGAACGGGCCGGGGGGCGCTGCTGCGGGAACGGCGGACGCCGCCGTGATCAAGGATGTCGATATGTCCGGCTTCATGGCCGATGTCATTGAAAAGTCGATGACGGTTCCGGTGGTGGTCAGTTTCTGGGCCGACTGGTCGGAGAACTGCCGCCAGCTCGGCCCCCGGCTGGAGAAGGTCGTCCGCCAGGCCGGCGGCGCGGTTCATCTGGCGCGAATCAATTTCGAACAGAATCAGCAACTGGCGGCCCAGATGAAAATCCAGTCGGTGCCGACGGTGGTGGTTTTCGCCAATCAGCGGCCGGTCGACGCCTTCGCCGGGGTCAAGTCGGAAGCGGAAATCAAGGAATTCATCAGCCGTTACGCCCCCGAAATGCAGCCGTCGCCGGTCGAGCAGGCGCTGGAGCAGGCGGCGGCGCTGTTTGCCGCCGGCGATTATCAGGCGGCGGGCGGCCTTTATTCGCAGGTGATGCAGACCGAAGCGGAAAACGCCGAGGCGATCGCCGGGCTCGCCCAATGCCTGATCAAGCTCGACGACCTGGACAATGCCCGGCAGATTCTGGAAAATATCCCGAAGCAGCATGAAAATCATGCGGCGCTGGCCGCGGCCCGGGCGGCCCTTGAGATGGCCGGGCAACTGGCCGACCTTGGCGACGCGGCGGCGCTGGAACAGGCGCTGGCGGCGGACGCCGACGATCATCAGGCCCGCTTTGACCTGGCGCTTGTTCTCTGGGCGCAGGGACAGCAGGAGGCGGCGGCGGATCATCTGCTGGAAATCGTCGCCCGCGACCGCGGTTGGAATGAGGACGGCGCCCGCAAGCAACTGGTAAAGTTTTTTGAAATCGCCGGGCCGATGGCGCCTTTTACCGTCAGGATGCGCAAGAAGCTTTCGAGTCTCCTGTTTGCCTGAACAACCGGGACTCAAGGAGGGTAACCTTGTTTGGATTACAACAACTGCCCGAAATTCTGCCGGTCTTTCCGCTGACCGGGGTGTTGCTGTTGCCCAAGGGTCATCTGCCGCTCAATATTTTTGAGCCGCGCTATCTCGACATGGTCTATCATGCCCGGGAGAAGAACGGCCTGATCGGCATGATCCAGCCGGCGGTCCCGCCGATGACGGAACAGGAAGGTGACGACATGTTCGGCACCGCGCCGCGCCGCCGGCCGCTTTACGGGACGGGCTGTGTCGGCATGATTTCCGACTTTATCGAAGGGGAAGGCGGCCGGGTCGCCATTCTGCTGACCGGGCTTAACCGGTTTGACATCATCGAGGAAATCCCGCAGACCCAGACCTTCCGCGAAATGCGGGTGTCCTATGACAGCTATCGCCAGGACTGCGCCGCGCCGGCCCGGGCGGAGGATGTTTTGCGGCAAAAACTTGTCCTGACAGTGGAAAAATACCTCAAGCTGTATGATATTGCGCCCAAATGGGAATTGCTGGAAAAAGCCTGCGATGAGGAACTGATCAACGCCCTCGCCATGATATGCCCCTTTGACGCGGCGGAGAAACAGGCCCTGCTTGAGGCGCCGACCCTCGGCGACCGGGCGGAGCTTATGATAAAAATGATGGAATTTTCCTTGTCGAGCGGTCGCCAACCGCCTACAGATAAAATTGTCCAGTGATGGCTTTTACATGACGTTTGCCTCAGTGACCCAGAAAATCAGTGACCCAAGGATAGAAGTGATGACCGGCGACGAAAAAAACCCGAAGATAAATATGGCCAAGGTTGACCCCAGGCTGCTGGAGATACTGGCCTGCCCGCTGACCAAGACCCGGCTGCGCTATGACGCGGCGGCCGGCGAACTGATCAGCGACAAGGCGGGCCTCGCCTTTCCGGTGCGCGACGGCATCCCGATCATGCTGGTCGAGGAAGCCCGCGAGATCGAGAGGGATTGACGCCTACAAAGTTTCGCCCTTCAACAGTTTCGGCAGTTTGCCGACCGTGCCCCGGGCGTGGCGCATGAAGAATTTCTTCAGCGGCGGCAGTTCATCGACCATATCGAGGCCGATCTGGCGGGCAAGGCGCAGTGGCGCAATATCGTTGGAGAACAGCCGGGTCAGGCCGTCCATGCCGAGGGCGAGGATATTATTGTCCGGCCGCCGCCAGCGGACATAACGCTCAAGGGTGAATTCGGACCCGAGATCTCCGCCGAGCCGCTTGGCGTCGACCAGCACCTCGATCAGGGCGGCAATATCCCGCAGCCCGAGGTTGAAGCCCTGTCCGGCGATCGGATGGATGCCGTGGGCGGCGTCGCCAATCAGGCAGAAGCGGGGGGCCGTATAATGATCGGCAAGCTGGGCGCTGAGCGGATAGGACCAGCGCCGCCCCATATGCCTGACCTCGCCGAGGAAACGGCCGAATTTTTTGGCCAGCTCCGCATCAAAGGCGATATCGGACAGCTTCATGATCGCCCGCGCCAGGTCCGGCGGCTCGCACCAGACAATGGACGACCTCCTGTCCGGCAGCGGCAGGATGGCGAAGGGGCCGCCGGGATAGAAGCGTTCATAGGCGGTGCCCCCATGATCCGCCGCGTGACGCACTGTGGTGACGATGGCGGTCTGCCGGTAGTCCCAGTTGCGCGCCCTGATGCCCATCCTGTCCCTGAGCGGCGACTGTCGTCCTTCGGCCGAAATCAGCAGCGACGCGCGCAGCGCCCGGCCGCTGTCAAGGGTCAGCTCGCAATGGCCGGGCCGGTTGACGGTCCCGCTGATCCGGTCGGGAGTGATCAGGGTGATGGCGCGCGCCTGTGAAATCGCCTCATAAAGCCCGGCCCGCAGGTGGCGCACCTCGACCATATAGCCCAGCGGACCGTCGCCAAGATCCTTTTCGTCAAAATGCAGGAACATCGGCGCCCGGCCGTCGGTCACGTGGATTTCGTTGATTGGCTGGGCCTGTCGGCCGACATGGCGCCACAGATCGAGAGCCCGCAGCATCAGATACGGCGCATAGGCGATGGCGTAGGCCCGGCCGTCAAATTCATCGGTCAGGCTCTCGGTGAGATTGTTGCTTTCGATCAGCGCCACGGTGAGGCCGAACCTGGCCAGTCCCGCGGCGAGGGTCATGCCGACAACGCCGCTGCCGGAAATCACCACGTCATATGTTTCGGGTTCCGGTGTTTTATGGTCTGGATCGGGGGATGGGTTTTTCGCGCCGGGCATGATGTGATTTTCTGCTGGGTTTCGGGGACCTGTTTTTATCTTCTTCCCTTTTACGCCCTTCCGGGGATCACGGCAAATAAAATGTCGGAAATCATGGCCAAGGGAATAAAAGGGAATAAAAAGCGGCGACCAAAACCGGGCGGGGTCAACAGCGGCTGTCGCGCGGCGGCTTTTTTTGATTTTTGCGTTCCGTTATGTTCACTGGCGGTATAAAGTGACTTTATCATGATTTACGATTGGTCAAGGAACGGAAACAACCGTGGAATTCACCCGATTTAAGAATTTGCCGCCCTATCCCTTTCCGCGCATGCGGGCATTGTTGCAGGGAATCACGCCGAAGGACGAAAGCGCGGCGCTCAATATGTCGGTGGGCGAACCGCAACATGCGGCGCCCGGCTTTGTCACCGGTATCCTGCACCGGGAACGGCACAGCTATAACCGCTATCCGCCGGTTCAGGGCACGAATGAATGGCAGACGGCGGTCGCCGGCTGGCTGACGCGACGCAACAATCTGCCGCAGGGGATGGTGAGTGGTGATCATCTGGTGCCGCTCTGCGGCAGCCGGGAAGGACTCTTTTCCCTCGGGCTCGTGGTGATCAACCGCCGGAAAGCGGACGAGACCCCGCTGGTACTCAGCCCCAATCCCTTTTATCAGCCCTATGCCGGGGCGGCGAGCGCCGCCGGGGCCGAAACCCGCTATGTCGCGGGGTCGCCGGCGCTCAACCAGATGCCGGATTACGGCGCCCTGCCCGAAGATGTTCTGCGGCGCGCGGCGCTGGCTTTTATCTGTAATCCGTCCAACCCCGAAGGGGCGCTGGCCGGGCGGGAGTATCTGAAACGGATGATCCGGCTGGCGCGAAAATATGATTTTATCCTCGTCGGCGATGAATGCTATTCGGAAATATATGACGACCGGCCGCCGGTCGGGCTGCTTGATGTCTGTCATCAACTGGCGGCGGAGGACGAGGCCGGAGAAATGACCGGGGAAAATAGGGGGAGCCACAATCCCTTCCGCAATGTGGTGGTGTTTAATTCCCTGTCAAAACGCTCCAGTCTGGCGGGGTTGCGCTCCGGTTTTATGGCCGGCGATCCGGCGGTGGTCGCCGCCACCCGGGCCATGCGCAGTTACGGCGGCGCGCCGTTGCCGCTACCGGTGCAGGCGGCGTCGGCGGCGGCCTGGAATGACGAGGGGCATGTGGTCGGCAACCGGGCGCTCTATCGGCAGAAATTTGACCTGGCGGAGAAATATCTCGCCGGCCGCTTCGCTTTTCGTCGACCGGCGGGCGGTTTCTGCCTGTGGCTCGATGTCGGCGACGGCGAAGAAGCCTGCCGCAAGCTGTGGCGGGAGGCCGGGATCAGGGGCCTGCCCGGGGCCTATCTGGCGCGGCCGCAGGCGGACGGCCATAACCCCGGCGCGCCATATATTCGCCTTGTTCTTGTGCATGATGCGGAACTTCTGGAACCGGCGCTTGAGAAGATTGCAATTACATTGTAAAAAGAATGATATAAGCTTGGCGGGCAAGGGAATTTTCCGAATCACAGGGTTAAGCCGGGCTCAGATAAATATCCGCAATACTGCAGGGTGAGGCAGCATAATTTAGGACTGAAAACAGGGACCCCGGATTGGCGAGCAGACGTAAACAGATCACAAAATCGAAAAAACGCCCGATTTTACCGGAGGCCGTGTCGCTGTTCATGGTCAGCGTCTCGACGCGCCTGTGGGGGGTCTTGCTGGTGGTTTTGTCTCTGCTGGCTTTCGTCGCCATGGCGGGCTATTACAGCAATGACCCAAGCTGGCGGGTGGTCGGCCAGGAAGAGGTCCGCAACTGGCTGGGCCCCGTGGGAGCGAAGATTTCCGACTTTCTGATTCAGTCGCTGGGCCTTGGCGCGACGGTATTGGTTTTGCCGCTGATGACCTGGGGCTGGCGGATCATGACCCTCAAGGGCCTGCCCGGATTATGGCGCAACCTGATAAGCTGGGTCGTTGCGGTTCTGCTGGCGTCCCTGTTCGCCGCCTTTCTGCCGGTGGCGGGTTTCTGGACCGAAAGCTGGCAGATCCATAACCTGCAGATGGGCGGCATTGTCGGCGACAAGCTGTTTTCCCTGCTTGAACAGCTTGTTTCGGGCACGGGGGTGGGCTTTTATCCGTTTTTATATGGCGGGGCGCTTCTGCTCGCCCTGCTGGTGTTGACGCCGGCCTTCCTCGGCCTTGACCGGGCGGAATGGCGGGCCATCGGCCGGGCCATTGTCTGGTGTTGCGCCAAGGTCTGGCGGGGCCTGAAGGTCAGCGGCCGGTTCCTGGCCGAAAAAATACGCCGCCGGCCGCAGGAGGTCGGGGCCGTTGACGTCCGGCCGAGGAAGAAAGCGTCCCGTCAGGAGCCGGTGATCAGCAAGGCCGACGCGCCGCCGTCGAAAAAAACCATACCGATTATCGACGGCAAGCCGAAAGCGACCAAATCGAGCCGCCGGGAGGATCAGGAGCGCCAGCCGATGCTCAATCTGGAGCGTGGCGATGAATTTATCCTGCCGCCGCTCAACCTGCTGAGCAATACCCGACCGCTGGCGCCGGAAGACCGCCTGAGCAATGACGCCCTCGAACAGAACGCCAGGATGCTGGAATCGGTGCTCGATGACTTCGGCATCAAGGGGGAAATCGTCAAGGTGCGGCCGGGGCCGGTGGTGACGCTCTATGAACTGGAGCCGGCGCCGGGGACGAAATCGACCCGGGTGATCAACCTGGCCGACGATATTGCCCGCTCCATGTGCGCCGACAGCGCCCGGGTCGCGGTGGTGCCGGGCAAGAACGCCATCGGCATCGAATTGCCGAACCGCAAACGGGAAATCGTCGTGCTTCGCGAGCAATTCGCTTCCGCCGCCTATGAGGACAGCAAGGCGAAACTGCCGCTGTGCATGGGCAAGGATATCGGCGGCGCGCCGGTGGTCGCCGATCTCGCCTCGATGCCGCATCTGCTGGTGGCGGGCACCACCGGGTCCGGCAAGTCGGTGGCGATCAATGTGATGATCCTGTCCCTGCTCTACAAGATGACGCCGGCGGAATGCCGGTTCATCATGGTCGATCCCAAGATGCTGGAATTGTCGATCTATGATGACATTCCCCATCTGCTGACGCCGGTGGTGACCGATCCGCAAAAGGCGGTGGTGGCGCTCAAATGGGCGGTGCGCGAGATGGAGCAGCGCTATCAGTCGCTGGCCAAGCTCCAGGTGCGCAACATCGGCGCCTATAACGACCGGCTGACGGAGGCCCGCAAAAAGGGCGAGAAGATCGTCCACCGGGTCCAGACCGGCTTTGACCATGAAAGCGGCGATCCGATTTACGAGGAGGAGGAGATTGACCTGACGCCGCTGCCGATGATCGTGGTGATCGTTGATGAAATGGCTGACCTGATGCTGGTGGCGGGCAAGGATATCGAGGCGCTGATCCAGCGGCTGGCCCAGATGGCGCGGGCGGCCGGCATTCACCTGATCATGGCGACCCAGCGGCCGTCGGTCGATGTGATCACCGGCACCATCAAGGCCAATTTCCCGACCCGGGTCAGTTTTCAGGTGACCTCGAAAATTGACAGCCGGACGATCCTCGGCGAACAGGGGGCGGAACAGCTTCTCGGCATGGGGGATATGCTCTATATGGCCGGCGGCGGCCGCATCCGGCGGGTGCATGGCCCCTTTGTCAGCGACAAGGAAGTGGAGCGGGTGGTCCGGGAGCTGAAAAAACAGGGCAAGCCGGATTATCTGGAAAGCATCACCGAGGAACCCGACGAGGGCTTTGACAGCCAGTTCCTGCAGAACGCCCAGATGTCCTCGGCGGCGGGCCAGTCCAGCGGCGATGACCTCTATGACCGGGCGGTGGCCATCGTCGCCCGCGACAAGAAGGCCTCGACCAGCTATATTCAGCGCCAATTGTCGATCGGCTATAACCGGGCGGCCAATATTATCGATAAGATGGAACGGGAAGGCGTCGTCAGCCCGGCCAATCATGTCGGCAAGCGGGAAGTGCTGGTCGAAGATCACGGCGGGGACTATTGAGCCCGTGACGTCAGCAAACGCCGCCCGCGCCGGAGCCAAAATTACGCCGCAATTGACCCATAACCTTGGCGCGTGGGTGATGTGGAAGTTCAGGAAGAGCAAAGAAGTCAGATGAAAAAAAGATGGATCAGTTTTTTGCTGGCGCTCGGGATGCTGATCCCGGCGACCGTCGCCCAGGGCGATGCGGCGCAGAAGAGCCAGCATACCCCGACCGCGCCGCAAGCGGAGCAAAAGGCGACACCCGCGCGCGCCGCCGATGTTCCCGCCTCCCCCGATGAAATTCTCGATCGGGAAGCCGCGCGCAAGGCCCGGGACAAGGCGACATTGCACAGGATTGAACAGAGCCTCAACGCCATTCACTCGTTGAAAGCGGCCTTTGTCCAGCGGGCGCCCGACGGATCGGTCGCCGAGGGCACGCTCTATCTGGAGCGTCCGGGCAAGCTGAGATTTGATTTTGGCGATAACGCGCCCTTTCTGCTGGTCAGCAACGGCACGATGCTGACCTTTGTCGATTATGAGGTCAGCCAGGTTAGCCGCTGGCCGATCCGCAAAACGCCGCTCGGCATTCTGGTTGATGAGGAAATCCGCTTTGATTCCGCCATTGAAGTGCCGGAAATCATCCGTTTCGCCGGTCTGATCAAAGTGCCGGTAATCGACCCGGAACGGCGGGAATATGGCTATATTATCCTGATCTTCGAGGAAAGCACCCTCGAGCTTCGGGCCTGGGAATCCGTTGACGCCCAGGGCTATACCACCCGGGTCGCCCTGGTCAATCCGGAGTATAACGTGGCGATTGAGGGCAAGAATTTCACCTTCAAGGATCCGCGGCCGAGCAAGCGGGGCCCCCGCCGCCGGTAAACCCTGCCCGGGTTAATTACTCTGCGATCAAAGACAAAACGCCCCGCCTTCAGCCGGGGGGATTTATCTGATCGTTTATCCGGGGGTTTGAGCCGTCGGGACGGGTGATTTGGGTCCTCTTGACAATGAAATTTCATTACCTATATCTAATGTACGGTTCTGTGCAAGCCGTTACACGATCATTCCTTCCTCAGGTCGGGTTTGTGCGGACTGTGCTGCAAGAGGTTTTCCCTCCCCCTTCCTCTTGCGCGTGCGAAAATGCACGATACTGCCCGGTCAGAACACTGGCCGGGCTTTTTTTATCGCTTGCCTCTTGAGCCGGACAGGCTTTCGGCTTACTTATGGGGCGGGCGGACAGGATCTGACATGTTCCGCGAAGGAGGCGAAATGACCGAGGACAATGAATTGGAAATCGACGCGCTGGCGGAATATCCGACGCTGGTTCTGGCGGCGCGTTTCGCCAAGCTGATCCCGCGCACCGACTGGTTCCGTTATGTCGGCGAGCCGCTGGAGGAAGATGTCGTCATCAAAGCGCAGGCCTATCTCGCGGCGCTCGGCTTTCCCGAAGCGACCCCCGCCCAGGTCGAGGACTGGCAGGAGGCGGCGGCCTCGCTCGAGACCAATGACTGGAACAGCCCGGCGTGGGAGGTGGAGCAGCAGCTGATGGCGGCGCTCTCCGTCGAGGTGACGGAAACCATTGATCCCAAACTGCTGGAGATGGTGCTGGCCCATGTGACCGGCGTTGCGTCGGAATATGTCAGCGAGGGGGTGCTGGCGGCCGCCGAACGCTGGGGGGTCGAGGATGAGGAACTGCTGAAAGCCGCCATTGGCGAGGGGGTCCAGGCCTGTTATCAGGCGGCGCTGGTGATCGCGGCCGGGGTTGACGACGATCATCCCTTCAGCCGCAAATATCAGCTTTATGAGACCGGCTGGTGGCCGCTGGGCGTCATGGGCAATACATTGAACATATTTTAAACAATCAGATAAAATCAGGGTGAGGCAATGACGA
The DNA here is from genome assembly GCA_048266545.1 of Paremcibacter sp. Classification (GTDB taxonomy): domain Bacteria; phylum Pseudomonadota; class Alphaproteobacteria; order Sphingomonadales; family Emcibacteraceae; genus Paremcibacter. Next base: position 39,740 of record JBLWZH010000020.1, read on the forward strand.
AAATTCGTTTGGTGACATGGAATATCAATTCGGTGCGGGCGCGGCTCGACCTGGCCGGTCAAATGATCGCGACATATGATCCCGATGTGATCTGCTTTCAGGAAACCAAGGTCCAGGATCATATGTTTCCGCTGAATTTCTTCGCCGAACGGGGTTATGTCCATCACGCCGTCGCCGGCCAGAAATCCTATAACGGGGTGGCGACCCTGTCGCGGATTCCGCTGGATAATATCGACCGGCGCGACTGGTGCGACAAGGGCGACGCCCGCCATGTGGAGGTCGGCCTGCCGGGGGGAGTCCGGCTGCATAATTTCTATGTCCCGGCGGGCGGTGATGAGCCGGATGCGGCGATCAATGACAAATTCGCCCACAAGCTTGATTTTCTCGACGAGATGACCCGCTGGTCGGCGGATCTGCCCCGGGACAGCAGATATATCCTGGTCGGGGATTTGAATGTCGCGCCGCTGGAAAGCGATGTCTGGTCTCATAAGAAGCTGTTGAAGGTGGTCAGCCATACGCCGCTGGAATGTGAAAAGATGATGACCCTGATGCAGGCCCACGACTGGTTTGACGTGATGCGCCATTTCGCGCCGGAACCGGAACGGCTATACAGCTGGTGGTCCTACCGGGCGCGCGACTGGCGGGCGGCGGATAAGGGCCGGCGGCTCGATCATGTCTGGGCCAGTCCGCGGCTGAAGGACAAGATGCGCCGGATGGAGGTGCTGGAGCCGGCCCGGGGCTGGGAAAAACCGTCCGATCATGCGCCGGTTCTGGTTGAATTTGACAGATAGGCGCTAATCGCCCCGCTTGAGGATTTTTTCCGCCACATTGACCACATCGCCGGTGAAGTTGATCATCTTCTGGCCGCCGTCCACCGGCAGGGTGGCGCCGTTGATCGACGGACTGGAAATCAGCAGCGCCGCCGCTTTCGCCACATCCTCGACCCGCAGCGGCTGGCCGACGAAATTCAAATGGCTGGCCAGGTTGAAATTTTGCGCGCTCTGGCTGCTGCTGATCAGGGTCAGGCCCGGCGCGACGCCGTTGACGCGCAGTTTGGGGCTCAAGCCCTGGGCCATCATTTCCGTCGCCCCCAGCAGGGCGTATTTGCTTAAACTGTAGGAATGGAAGTCCGGGTTGAGGGCGAAGACCTTGCTGTCGAGGATATTGACCACGCTGCCCTTTTCGCCGTCCGGGATCATCCCGTGCAGGGCGCGGGCCAGTTGCATCGGCGCCCGGAGGTTGACATTCTGGTGGGATGACAGGCTGTCGGCGGTAAAGTCAAAAATGCTGTCATCGATGAATTGGGAGGCGTTGTTGATCACATGGCGCAGGGGATGGCCGGCCGCCCGGCAGCGGTCGACCAGCTTTTCCGTCTGCTCATAGTCGCCGAGGTCACAGGCGACCAGTCGCCCGTCGCCGCCCTGCTGCTGAATATGCGTCAGGGTATGTTCGGCGTCAGCCCGCCCCGTGTGATAATGCAGATAGATATAATAGCCCTGTCCGGCGAGATATTCCGCCAGTCCTCTGCCGATACGTTTGCCGGCTGCGGTGATCAGAATGCCTTCCGCCATGATGAGGTGATGTCCTGTTTGTTCCGTGGGTTGTCTTTTACCGCAGAATAGCGGCCATCATCGCCCTTGTCCATGGCCGGCGCATTCTGACGGACACAGGTTTCTACAGCAGGTCGTTGATCGACATGTCCGGCCGCCGCCACCAGGGAATTTCCGGGCCGTCGTAATGGGCGGTGGAGATCGCCTGTTCGGGGTCGCCGGCGAAGGAGACCGTATTGGTCGGGGTTTCGATGATTTCGATTTTGCGGCAATGGACGCCGATCCCCTGATCGTGGAGCAGGGCGTTGATCTTGGCCATGAAACAGGCCGCCAGCACCTCGGTGGTCGGGTCGCCCGGCGTCACCATGATATGCGGCAGGTTTTCCGGTTCGCTTTCCCTGAAATAATCCAGCATCTGGTCCTGGCAGGACAGTTGCAGGCAGTGATCGACATGATCGTCGATCCATTGGTGCCAGCGTTTTTTCAACACCGCGAAAGGGGCCATCATATTGACTGCGCCGTCGAGGCTGTCATTGCCGTCGGACACCAGATAGACCTTGACATATTCATTATGGCCGTGGGGCACGTAACAGCGGCTGTTGCGGATATTGAACAGTCGGTGGCTCATGCAATAGCGGCGTGTAAAACAGATTTCAAAGCTCATGGCCGCTTGATAACCCAGTCTTCGCCATGAGTCTAGCACTATTCACCGGGCTGAAATCCGGCGCGGAGCCGTTCATTCGCCCAGCCGGTAGCCGCCGCCCTCGGTGATCAGGATTGTGGCGTTGGACGGGGTCGGTTCGATTTTCTGGCGCAGGCGATAAATATGGGTCTCCAGCGTGTGGGTGGTGACCCCGGCGTTATAGCCCCAGACCTCGTCAAGCAGCACATCCCGGCTGACCGGGGCGCCGTCCGAACGTTTGAGATATTTCAAAATGGCCGTTTCCTTTTCCGTCAGCCGAATCACTTCCTTGCTGTCCCGGTTGGTCAGGGTTTTTTCGCCCGGCTTGAAATAATAGGGTCCGATGACGAAGGAGGCGTCCTCGCTGATGGCGTGCTGGCGCAGCTGGGCGCGGATGCGGGCCAGCAGGATGCCGAATTTGAACGGCTTGGTGACATAGTCATTGGCCCCGGCGTCAAGCCCGAGGATGGTGTCGCTGTCGCTGTCGTTGGCGGTCAGCATGATGATCGGAATTTTGATGTTGGCCTTGCGCATCATGCGGCAGACTTCCCGGCCGTCGAGGTCCGGCAGGCCGACATCAAGCAGGATCAGGTCATATTTGCCTTCCTTCGCCGCCTTTAACCCATCGAGGCCGCTGCCTGCCTCCGCGATGATGAATTCCTCATGGAAGGAAAGCTGTTCGGCCAATGTCGCCCGAAGCGCTTCGTCATCATCCACCAGTAAAAGGTTGTAATTCTGATCCATGACATAATCCTGTTTTTTTTTGCTGCACTGCCCTATATATGCCAATATAACATTTCAGTGAGGCGTTGTTCACTAAATTTGCGTATGGAATTGAATATGGTCAGCGAGCCGGGCACAACAATAGGCAAAGACGATAAAAAACTGCTGGATCACAAAATTGTGACCGTCGAGCGGGCGGCGGCCGATCTCCGGCGCGCACTCGCCGTTGTCGTCGGCGACGGCGCGGACGCTATTCTGGTCCAGTCGGCGGAATTGCTGACCGATCTGTGGATTGACCGGCTGCGGGACCTGGCCGGCGGCGCGCCGGTCGTCGGCCTGACCTATAACCGGGCCAATGTACTGCATGTCCTGCCGCGCAGCGGCGATGTCGCCCTGATCAGGCTGCCGGACCATGTGGCGGGGGACACGACAAGCGCGGTGATTCAGTCAATGGCCGATCCGGCCGACGACCTGATGCGACCGCTGCTCGGGCCGTTTCATGTGGCGGATCAGGCGCCGGGCGTGATCCATCGAGCGGGCCTGAAACTGTGCAAGATCGCCCGGCTGCTGCCGGCGGCGCTATTTTCGACCCCGCTGCCGACCGAAGACGGACCCGCCTGGGCCGATGCCCATGGTCTGCTTTATGTGCGGGCCGAAGACATTCTCGGGTTCGATCATCAGGACGCCGCCGGCCTCCGGCAGGTGACCTCGGCCCGGGTGCCGCTGGCCGGGGCGGAAAAGACCACCATGGTCGCCTTTCGGCCCGATGACGGCGGCACCGAGCATTTCGCCCTGATTATCGGCGACCCGAACCGCCATGATCCGGTGCTGACGCGAATCCATTCCGAATGTTTCACCGGCGACCTGCTGGGCAGTCTCAAATGCGACTGCGGCGAACAGCTCAACGGCGCGATCCGCCATATGCAGGGCCAGGGCGGCGGCGTTCTGCTTTATCTTGCCCAGGAAGGCCGCGGCATCGGCCTGATCAACAAGCTCCGGGCCTATCACCTTCAGGATCAGGGCTTTGACACGGTGGACGCCAATGAACGGCTTGGCTTTCATTCCGATGAGCGGATATTCGAGCCGGCGGCGGAAATGCTGCGGATTCTGGGCTTTTCCCAGGTGCGGCTGCTGACCAACAACCCGCTGAAGGTGGCGGGGCTTGAGGCCTGCGACGTCAGCGTCATCGAGCGGGTCAAGCACGCCTTTCCGTCCAACGCCCATAATGACCATTACCTTCAGACAAAAAGAAAACGGTCGGGTCATTTGTTGTCCTGACCAGTTTCTTTCGAATGGCCCGGGCGTTCAAGGGGGAAAAGGTTGTCGGTTTCACGAAATAGTCCAGTATAAAATATCTCATAATAATTGACTTATTTAATATCCCGGTTTGCTTCTGGGCGGTTTTTCGGGTAGAGCTTATCAGTAATAATCACGCCGAATCGTAAATTCTGACTGAAGAAGCCTTTAGGCCGTAAACTCATAAATATGGTGCAATTCTGTATGAAAATAACCACAAACCGGCAGAAAACAGGCGCAGATAATAGCGGGGCTATTGGCGAGTTCTGTTCTTCGCACCGGTTTGTGGTTATTTCCATACCCTTCGGGCGCGGCTCTTTTGATCCGTGAATGCGTTGACAAGCCTGGAAATAGATCACTATTCCTGCAGCTTGTCGCCTGTTCAAGGATCAAAAGCGTTCGCGCAGAATGGATCATATTTATGAGTTTACGACCTGATGAAACCTGAATTATCCCCGAGGATTATGGCGATCCTGCTGGCGGCGCTGGTCGCGCTGACGCCTTTTTCCATCGACACCTATCTGCCGGCCCTGCCGGCGATGGCGGATTATTTCGCCACCAGCGTCGGCCGGGTCGAATTGACGGTGGGGTTCTTTTTCATGGGGTATGCTCTGGGCCAACTGGTCGGCGGGCCGTTGTCGGACCATTACGGCCGGCGGCGGGTCGGCGGGCCGGGGGTGGTGATTTTCTTCCTGGCGACGATCCTGATCATTGTCGCGCCGACCATTGAACTGGCCATCGCCGGGCGTTTTGTCCAGGCCTTCGGCGGCGGCTTCGTCACCGTGATCGCGCCGTCGGTGGTCCGGGATCGTTTTACCGGCAAGGAAGCGGCGCGCATGTTCGCCCTGATCGGCATTGTCATGATGCTGGCGCCGCTGGTCGCGCCGGCGGTGGGCGCGCTGCTGTTGAAATTCGCCGACTGGCGGATGATTTTCGTCTTCCTCGGCGGCTACGCCCTGATCTGTTGCGGCATTATTTTCTTCACCCTGCCGGAACGGACAAAACCGCTGAGCGCCCGTCTGAACATGGATCAGGTCTGGCGCAGTTATGGCCGGGTGCTGACCCACAGGAAGGCGGTCGGCTATATGCTGACCCAGACCTTCAGTACGGCGGTGATGTTCCTGTTTCTTACCGGCTCGGCCTTCGCCTATATTACTTATCTCGGGGTTTCGACCAGCCAGTTTCCCATATTGTTTGGCGCCAATGTGGTGACGATGATGATGTTCAACCGGCTCAATCCGCTCCTGCTCAATATCTTCACGCCGCATCAGATGATCGGCGCCGGCGTCACGATCCAGCTTTTCGCCAATAGCCTGTTGTGGGGCGGCCAGTCCTTCGGGCCGATGTTCACCGATCCGCAGAATATCTATATGGTGGTGCCGCTGATCATGCTGTCGGTCGGGGCGGGCGGCATCATGATGCCCAACAGCTTCGCCTGTTTTCTGGAGGATTTTCAGGACAACAGCGGTTCGGCGACGGCGATCATGGGCACCTCGCAATTTATCGCCGGCGGGATGTTGAGCGCCCTGCTCGGCCTGCTGCACAGCGATAATATCCTGCCGATGACCAGCCTGATGCTGCTGGCGAGCATCATTTCGGTGCTGAGCTACCGGCTGCTGGCCTGCCGGCAATAAGCCGTTGCGAAAGGGCCGTTGGTATTACAGCAATTCATGCTTTTTCAGTTGATGGCGCAGCTGGTGATAGGTGAGGTTGAGAAACTTCGCCGCTTCCCGCTGGTTATGCCGGGCGGCGTCGAGCGCCTCTTCCAGCAGTTTCCGTTCCAGCGTGGCGACCGTTTCCGTATAATCAAGCGGCTTGCCGTTAAACAGCGGCTCCTCCTCCGGCGCGGCCGGTGGCGGGGGGGATGTTTCCGCCGGCGTTATCCGGGCCTCGTCCGGTTTCGCCCCGCCGGGACGGAAGGGCGACTGGAAGGGGTCGATTTCGAGGACGTCTATCGGTTCAGACTCATCCTCCGCGTGATAGACCGCGCGCTCGATGACATTTTTCAGCTCCCGGATATTGCCCGGCCAGTGATACTGCATCAGGGCCGCTGTCATGTCGTCGGAAAAGCCGGGAAAGCTCGACCATTCCCGTTCCTGGGCGACCCGTTGGCCAAACTGGAAGGCGAGCAGCAGAATATCGTCGCGCCGGTGGCGCAGCGGCGGCAGGGTGATCACGTCGAGCGCCAGCCGGTCGAGCAGGTCATGGCGAAATTCGCCCCGGTCGGCGGCGCTCGGCAGGTCGATGTTGGTCGCGCCGATGATCCGGACATCGGCCTGCAGGGTCTTGTTGCTGCCGATCCGCTGATAGGCGCCATATTCGGTGACCCGCAGCAGTTTCTCCTGGGCCGACATGGAGGTGGTGGCGATCTCGTCGAGAAACAGGGTGCCGCCGTCGGCGTCCTCGAACCGGCCGATGCGTTTGCTGCTGGCGCCGGTGAAGGCCCCGGCCTCGTGGCCGAACAGTTCCGATTCGAGCAGGCTGTCGGGCAGGGCGGCGCAATTGACCTGGATGAAATTCTGTTCCCAGCGCGGCGACAGATAATGCAGCCGGGCGGCGATCAGCTCCTTGCCGGTGCCGCGCTCGCCAATCACCAGCACCGGCCGGTCATGGCGGGCGGCCCGGGAACACTGGTCGATAACTTCGAGAAAGGCCGGGCTTTCGCCGATGATGGTCTGGTCCTGGGGAGCCTTTAAGCGCATTTTGTCAACTTTTGTAATTTTTCGCTAATTGGTAGTGTATTTTACTATATTTTTTTTGGCAAGAAAAAAGTGCCCAAGTTATATCTCGTGCAAAAACAAGGGGTTGACGGAAATTTCCAAAACTGGCACGCTTCCTGCAAAGTTTAAGCGGGAGTACCAAGAGAGGGGTGCAGACAAACTTAACGGAGAAAGATAATGGGCATTTTTACACGCCTCAGTGACATCGTAAATTCGAATATCAACCACATTTTGGACAAAGCGGAAGATCCGGCTAAAATGATCCGGATGATGGTTCAGGAGATGGAAGACACGCTTGTCGAGGTCCGTTCCTCCGCCGCCCGGGTGATTGCCGACCGCAAGGAGCTGGAGCGGAATCTGGTGCGCCTGCAGGAGGCCCAGGACGACTGGTACGCCAAGGCGGAACTGGCCCTGAACAAGGACCGGGAAGATCTGGCCAACGCCGCCCTGATCGAGCGGGCCAAACTGGCCGAGATGGCTGAAAGCCTGGAAGGCGACCGTCAACCGCTGGAAGACGCCCTGAAGAAATATGAAAGCGACATTATCAGCCTTGAGGCCAAAATCAAGGAAGCGAAACAGAAGCAGCGGTCGCTTGTCGAGCGCCAGCAAAGCGCGACCAGCCAGTTGAAAGTCCGGCAGAAACTCTATGACAACCGGATTGGCGACGTCATGGTCCGCTTTACACAGATGGAAAAACGTGCTGATGATATGGAAGGTCGCGTAGAAGCCGCTGACATGGGCCGGGAAAAAAGCCTGACGGAGGAATTTTCCGATCTTGAAACCCAGCAGCAGGTGGCCGATGACCTGGCGGCCCTGAAAGCGAAAATCGCCAAGGGCGCCAAAGCGGAAAAAAGCCCGTCGTCCGCCAAAAAGTAAGGCGAAACCTGAACAGCAATAATAACGCCTTGATCCCGTGAAGGGGATTTAGCAAAAGGAAAGGTTCAAGAGATGGAAGTGCTTGGCATCCTGTTTATGATAATCGTCGCCCCGCTACTGATTATCTTCCATTATACCACCAAGTGGAAACAATCGAAGACCCTGACGTCGGAAGATGAGAAAATTCTCACCGAATTATGGGACAGTGCGGAAAGAATTGAAAGCCGGATTCAGAATATTGAACGTATCCTGGACACTGAGTCCCCGGACTGGAGGACAAAATAATGAATGCCCATCCTCACAATGAACCCCCGCGCTACAATAAAATGTACCGGGACCCGCGCAACGGCAAAATCTGCGGCGTCTTCGCCGGCCTGTCGGACTATTTCGGCATTGATCCGATCTTTTTGCGGGTGGTCGGGCTGATGGGGCTGTTCGTTTCGGGCCCCGTGATGCTGGTCGGTTATTTCGTCATGTGCTTCCTGATGGATCCCAAGCCGGCCGACCTGTTTGAAAGCAAGGAAGAGGATGACTTCTGGAAAGGGGTGCGGACCCAGCCGAAAAACACGATCCGCGACGTGCGGCACAAATTCCGCGAAATCGAACGCCGCCTCAGGGCGGCGGAAGCCCATGTGACCTCGCGGGAGTATAAACTGAACAAAGAATTTGAAGATCTGGAGAAAAAATGATGCCCCATCACAGCAATGATCACCGCGGCCGATCCCGCAAGCTTTACAAGAACAGCCGGCGCGGTAAAATCTGCGGCATCTTCTCCGGCCTCGGCGACTACCTGGGGATCAATCCGCTGATCCTGCGGATCCTCGGCATTATTGCGCTGCTGATCAGCGGCCCGATCGTCATCGTCGGCTATCTGCTGGTCAGCCTGCTGCTGGACGACAAGCCTTATGGCCTTTATGGCAACTGACAGGCCAGGAATTAAAAAAATATAGGGTTAAGAGGATCATAAAATGCATGTATTTGAAATGGTGATCTGGATCGTGGCGATCTGTGTGATCGGCGGGGTGATCAAAAGTTACCTCGACCGCCGCAAGGGATCAGGCGGCGGCGACATGATGGATGAGATGATGATGGACATGGGAATGGGCGAAAATTATTACAGCAAGGCGAAAATGGACCCCTATCTGGCGAAGATCGACGCCCTCGAGGAGCGGGTCCGGGTGCTGGAGCGGATCGCCACCGACAAGGGACACGCCCTGGCCGAAGAAATCAATCGCCTGTGACCATGCGCCAACAATGGATATAGGATGTGAGGACAGAAAAATGCAACAAGACAGTCATCAAATCATCGTCATCCCGGCCAATGACAATCCGGCCAGGGGGATCCTCAGGGTGGGGGACCGGGAATTTCCCTGCGCCCTGGGCAAAAAGGGCATCGCCCGGCTGAAAGTCGAAGGCGACATGAAAACGCCGGCGGGAAATTTTCCCTTAAGGACGGTCTTTTATCGCTATGACAAGTTGTCTAAGCCGATTTACAGCCGGGTGCCCTTGATGGCGCTGCTCGAAGATGACGGCTGGTGCGACGATCCCCGCGATCAGGCCTATAACCAGCCGGTGATGCTGCCCTATCACGCCAGCGCCGAGAAGCTGTGGCGCGAGGATGATGTCTATGATGTGATCGTTGTCCTCGGCCACAATGACAATCCGGTGGAAAAGGGCCAGGGCAGCGCCATATTTCTCCATGTCGCCCGTGAGGTGCAGCGGGAAGGCGACGAGCCGACTTTTGACGGGACGGAAGGCTGTATTGCGGTGAAAAAACAACATCTGCTGGAAATTCTGCCAATATTATCGTCCGAGACGACTTTAAAAGTGATGATCCACTGAATCATTCATTTTGATGGATAATCAAACTGTCTGATATCTTCCAACTGCCGGTGTTCCTCTCAGCAGGAATGCCGGTTTTTTCTTTAAAATATTTTTCCGGCGTATTTTTCCGGGTCGGATACGGCTCGATAGCGCGCGGCCGGGCTCAGGCCACGGGCGGCCGGGGGCCGAAAATGGCGGTGCCGACCCGGACAGAGGTTGCGCCTGAGCGGATTGCCTGCTCGTAATCGCCGCTCATCCCCATCGACAGATGACTGATCCGATTGCGCCGGGCGATCGCCTTGAGTTCGGCGAAATGGGGCGTCGGGTCCTCGCCCGCCGGCGGGATGCACATCAGCCCCTGCAGGTCAAGCTTCAATTCATCGCGGCACAGCGCGATGAACGCATCGGCCGCCTCGGGATGGACGCCGGCCTTCTGCGGCTCGCGGCCGATATTGATCTGGATATAGCAGCGGGGACGGCAGCCTTCTTCAGCGCTGATCCGGGCGATGGCGCGGGCGAGCCTGGGCCGGTCAACGGTTTCAATAATATCGAAAATCCGCATCGCCTGGCGCGCCTTGTTGGACTGCAGCGGCCCGATCAGATGCAGTTCGATGTCGGGATATGTTTCGCGCAGGGCCGGCCATTTCCGGGCCGCCTCCTGGACCTTGTTCTCGCCGAATATGCGGTGCCCGGCCTCAAGCACTGGCGTAATGACGTCAATCGGCTTGGTTTTGGATACGGCGACCAGGGTAATGTCCCGGGTCGTCCGCCCGGCGGCCTCGGCGGCGGTCTGGATATTGTGCTTTACGGTCTCAAGTGTGCTGGTCAAGGGCGGCGTCCTCGGGTAATCTGTGGCTTATGACAAATGATGATGCGACATTAACAGACCTCGCCCGGCGCCTCAATGACGATTATCGGCCTGGCAAACGGCCGGGCCTGCCGCCGGCTTTTTTTATCACCGATCAGGCGGCCATGCCGGACCCGGTCGGGGTCCTTCGCCGTCTGCCGGAGGGCTTTGGCGTGATTTTCCGGGATTATGATCATCCGGCGCGGGCCGAACTCGGGCGCATTTTAGGGGCGCAGTGCCGCGAAAGGGGCTTGATTTTCCTGGTGGCGGCGGCGGCGGATCTGGCGGCGAGATTATCCGCCGACGGGGTTCATCTGCCCGAGGGCCTGATGGACCGGGCGCCCGACATCCGCAAGGCCCATCCCGGCTGGATGATCACCGCCGCCTGTCATGATCGGGCGGCGGTCTGCCGGGCGGCGCAATTATCCCTTGATGCGGGATTGGCCGCGCCGGTCTTTCCGACCGACAGCCACCCCGAAACCCATAGCGGGGGGCGAAAAACCCTCGGGGTTTCCGGCCTTCGGGCGCTGGTTGCGGCAACTGATATGCCGCTTTACGCCCTCGGCGGCGTCACCCGGGAGACGGCGCAGGGGCTGCGGGGCGTCGGCGTCGCGGGCCTCGCCGCGATCCGGGGCTTCGCCGAATAGAAAAGCGCCTCATCGCGGACATCCCGCGAGGTTAAATCGAATAATCAAGTTCCCGGATGCGGCTGGTCGACAGATGTTCTTCGATATAGTCGACGATCTGCTCGACGCAGGCGTCAATATCCCGGGCGACGGTATCGACGACCAGATCGGGGCTGGTCGGCGCCTCATAGGGGGCGGAGACGCCGGTGAATTCGGCGATCTCGCCGCGGCGGGCCTTTTTATAGAGCCCCTTGGGGTCGCGCCTTTCACAGGCCGCCACATCGGCCTTGATGTAGATTTCATGGAAATTTTTACCCACCGTCTTGCGCGCCCGGTCGCGGTCGGAGCGATACGGCGATATGAAAGAGGTGATGGCGACCATGCCGGCGCGGCTGAACAGGCCGGCGACCTCGCCGATCCGGCGGATATTTTCCGCCCGGTCCTCGGGACTGAAGCCGAGATTGGCGTTGAGGCCGTGACGGATATTGTCGCCGTCGAGCACGTAGGACTGATAGCCTTTCTGGAACAGGCGCTTTTCGACCAGCACCGACAGGGTCGATTTGCCGGAGCCGCTGAGGCCGGTGAACCACAACACGCCGCCGATATGGCCGTTGCGCACCGCCCGGGCCTCTTCGGTGACGTCATGCAGCACCCGGGTGATATTTTCCGATTTCCGGGTGATCAGGTCGCGCTGGTCGGCGTAACCGTCCATATTGATGATGCCGCCGCCGGCGATATGGTAATTGTCGATCAGGACAAAACGGCCGGTGGCGGCGATCCGGTCATGGCTGTCGAGGGCGAGCATCTTTTTCGCCCGCAGGACGATCTCGCCGATGCTGTTGCGCTCCAGCCGGTCGGACTTCCCCTCGGACAGGGTGTCGGTGTTGATCACCGTGCGGATTTCCTGAACCTCGACCTGGGTTTCACCGGTATGCAGCTTGATGGTGTAGCGGTTGCCGACTTCAAGCGGCTTATGGGCGAGCCAGAACAGCCGCGCCGTGAAAACATCGGTTTCGAGGGGCGGATTTTCCAGATGGCTCGCCAGTTCGCCGCGTTCGATAAACAGCTGATGGTCGAGGGTAATGCCGATCGAGCTGCCGGCGCTTGCTTCCTCTGGCGCCTGCCGAACCGACCAGGCCTCGATGGACTTGACCCGCGCCTTCTTGTTGGAGGGGGAGAAAATCAGCTCATCGCCGACCTTCAGGCGGCCGCTTTCAATCCGCCCGGCGAGAATGCGCCGTTCGTCAAATTTATAGACATCCTGAATCGGCAGGCGCAGCGGCGCATCAACCGGCAATGAGGTATCCCTGAAGCTGTCGAGCGCCTCGACCAGGGTCGGACCTTCATACCAGGCCATGTTGTCAGACCGGCCGGCGATATTGTCGCCTTCGCGGGCCGAGACCGGAATAAGATAGGTCGGCGTCACGCCGATGGAGGCCAGGTAGGCGCGATATTCGGCCTCGATGGCGTCGAATTTACCCTGGTCATAGCCGATCATGTCCATCTTGTTGACGGCGACGGCGATCTGCTGGACGCCGAGGAGATGCAGCAGATAGCCATGTTTGCGCGACTGTTCCTGGACCCCTTCATGGGCGTCGATAACCAGCACCGCGGCCTCGCTGGAGGCGGCGCCGGTGATCATATTCTTCAGAAACTCCGTATGGCCCGGCGCGTCAATGATCACATAGTCGCGCTTTTTGGTCTTGAACCAGATCTGCGCCGTGTCGATGGTGATGCCCTGGTCGCGCTCCGCCTGCATGGCGTCCATCAGGAAGGCGTATTCAAAGGCCATGCCGCGCTGTTCGCACATGGCGCGGATGGCGTCATATTTGCCGTCGGGCAGGGAGCCGGTGTCGTGGAACAGGCGGCCTACCAGGGTCGACTTGCCGTGATCGACATGGCCGACGATGGCGATTTTCAGCGATTCACGCTGCAGAGGTTCAGTATATTCGGTCATGATATTGTCGTCCGCCCTTTACATATAGCCGTTGGCGCGCAGCCGTTCAAAACTGTCTTCCGCTTCATGGTCCATCGCCCGTCCGGCCCGCTCCGCCACCGTGGTGGTTTCCAGCTCGCGGATGATTTCCGGAATGGTTGCGGCCTCGCTCGCCACCGGATGGGTGATGTCCTGATCGCCGAGGGAACGATAACGCTTGCCGTTCCGGGAAAAATAAAGCGGGATCACCGGAATGCCCTCGCGCAGGGTGTATTTCCAGATGTCAATCTCGGTCCAGTGCAGCAGGGGGTGAACCCTCACATGAACGCCGGGCGGGAAGCTGGTGTTATACTGGTTCCAGAATTCCGGCGGCTGGTCGCGGAAATCCCATTCGCCGGTGGTCTGGCGCGGACTGAAGACCCGTTCCTTGGCGCGCAACGCCTCCTCATCCCGGCGGATGCCGGCGATGACGCCGTCAAACTGGTGTTCGGCGAGAAAACGCTTCAGGCCCTCGGTCTTGCGGGCGGCGGCCCGGGTCGCCGGCGGCAGGTCGGGGTCAATCTCGGAGAGCGGCGGGCATTCACCGCGCAGGAAGTTGAGGCCCCATTCCGTGGCGTAACGGTCGCGGAAATCATACATTTCCTTGAATTTCTTGCCGGTGTCCACATGCATGGCCGGGAAGGGAACCTTGCCGAAGAAGGCCTTGCGCGCCAGCCACAGCATGACGTTGCTGTCCTTGCCCAGCGACCAGAGCAAACCGATTTTGCCCAGCCGGTTAAAGGCTTCGCGCAGGATATAGATGCTTTCGCTTTCCAGTTCGTCCAAATGTGACATGGTGTTTTTCCGGCCTTTGTAAATATATGTCCTGTGAAGATACGTCTTTATAAGTAGACACGGGGCGATTTTGCCCGCCTCGCCGCCTGATTCTGCTCATTTCACACCAGACATAGTCAATTCCTGTTCAAATATCAATATAATACATTTAAAAAATATGAAATAAATAATATCACATTAATATAGTGTATAAATAGCGAATGTTTTAAGTCGTCACGACCTTTCGGTTATTTGTAAAACGGGGGGAAGAATGGCGTTTAAAAATTCACGTTGGTGCCGAGGAAAAAGACCTGGCTGCTGCGCAGTTTTTCCAGTTCGCTATCCTGGCCATAGGCGTAATAGGTAAAACGGCCGGTAAAGCGGATATTGGAATGAATCTGATAGGCGGCGCCGATTTCAAGGGCGTAGATGGTGTCGTAAAATTCCTCGGTCGAGGAAAACAGCAGCGCCCGCTGCCGGCTGTATTCGCCGAATTTGACGTCGGCCCCCCATTTGCTGCCGTTATAGCCCAAGCCGATGTCATAGCCGCGCATGCCCGGTTCGTTGAGCATGATTTCCTTGCTGTAGGACGCGCCGAGGGTAAAGCCGGCATAGCCGACATCAAAGGACAGGTTATAGACCTCGCGGTTGGTGATCATATCCAGGTCCGAGTCGTCATAAAGGGGCGACAAAATCGATGAGGGCTCAATCAGGTACTGGGAGCCGATGGAGATGTTCACCGCATTGGGATCAGCCGCGAGGCCGCTGCTGCCATAGGAAAATGTCAGCCGGTTGCCGCCGGTGCTGGCCCACGGGCTGAGCAGGCCGGAAGGGGCAGCGGAGGCCGGACTGTTGCTGCCCATATTAAAAACCAGGGAAGGCGTCACGGTGAAGGACTGGCTGATCGACAGTTTTTTGTCCGGCGCGTCAAAGGTCACTTCATGGGCGGGCTCGCTCAGAGTGATGTATTTATCGGCTTTTTCCTTGGGCGGATTGTCGAGCAGGGAAATTTCCGGGCCGACCTGCTTTTTTTCATGTTCCGTATCAAAGAGGGACAGAATGATCGCGGTCAGGGATTTGTCTTTTTCCCCGGCGGCGGGTTTGGTCTCATTTTGGGCGAGGGCGGGCGAACCCATGGCGTATATGCCAATGGTGCATAAAAGCGCTATGCGGCTTTTCAAGCTGTTCACGACGTATCCTCACATACCATTATTCGTATCGGAAGAGACCAGCCTTTAAAGGCTTTGCCAAAAAACGCCGCTCCCTTTTTTATATCCGGTTCTATATCCCGTGCATTCGGGGAATTATCCCGCACCCGTGAAGTGTATATTATAACATGGAAAAAATCAATCTGAATCCACCAGCGGCGCGGAAATTTTCCCGCAACAGCCAACTCGGCCTGCCGAGGGTCGCCATTTGTTTTCTGCCCGATAATTGACAAATTTATGTAAGAAATTCTTGTTTGGCCAATCACAAACGGATAAACAGCTTTATCGGACATAAATCACAGGCTATGATGCCGCCGGAATTTTGAGCAAATCGCCGGAATAATTCTACTATTGGCGGGACAGGGGATTGCCCTGAAAGGCCAGGAAAACAGAGCCGGCAAGGCGCGGGATGACCCTCGGGAATTATGGGAGCCGTAGAAAACAGAATGGATAATGCATGACCGTAAGGAAAACAATAATGAACAGAACAGTAGCGTCGGCAAAGGCATTTATGATGGGGGTGGCGGCTGTTCTGGCCCTGACGCTCGGCGGATGCAGCCTGTTTGGCGGTGGCGATGAGCCTGCGGCGAAGGTCGAAGCGGCCGAAGAGGTCTATCAGATTGGCGTCAATGCCTATCTGTGGCGGGCGACGCTGGACACCCTGTCCTTCATGCCGATCTCAAGCGCCGATCAGAAGGGCGGGGTGATCCTCACCGACTGGAAAGTCAATCCGGGCAATGACCAGGAACGGACCAAGGTTGATGTCGTCATCCTCGGGCGAAAACTAACGGCGGATTCGCTCAAGGTGAGCGTCCATCGTCAGATGAAAAGCGGCGCGGACTGGCTTGATGAGGCGCCGCGTCCGGGGGCCTCGATCAATATCCGCAACGCCATTTTGATGCAGGCTCGCCTGTTGCGGCGCAATAATGCGCCCGTCAAATAACGTTTCAGGGGCCGGCGCGGCGCGCGCTCCGGGGCCCCGGTCCTGGGAAAGTGATATTACGGACGGCTGATCCGGATCGGCTTGTCCGTAATCTGTTTTAAGTATGATTAAAGTTCAGGAAAAGACATGACACGCTATAACGCCGCAATGACCGAGGCAAAATGGCAGACGCACTGGCGGGACAATGAAACCTTCACGGCGGTGGTGGACCCGTCGCGGCCGAAATATTATGTGCTGGAGATGTTCCCCTATCCGTCCGGCAAGATTCACATGGGTCATGTCAGGAATTACACCCAGGGCGATGTGGTCGCCCGCTATCGCCGGGCGAAAGGCTATAATGTGCTGCATCCCATGGGCTGGGACGCGTTTGGCATGCCGGCGGAAAACGCCGCCATGGAGCATAAGGTGCATCCGGCCAAATGGACTTATGAAAATATCGCCCATATGCGCGGCCAGTTGCAGCAGATGGGGCTCAGCCTCGACTGGTCGCGGGAATTCGCCACCTGCGATCCGGAATATTACGGCCAGGAACAGAAAATGTTTCTGGATTTCCTCGCGGCGGGACTGGTGTACCGCAAGGAAAGCTGGGTCAACTGGGACCCGGTGGATCATACGGTGCTGGCCAATGAACAGGTGGTTGACGGCTGCGGCTGGCGCTCCGGCGCGCCGGTGGAACGCCGCCGCCTCAGCCAGTGGTTCCTGAAGATCACCGACTATGCCGAGGAACTGAACAGCGCCCTCGACGACCTCGACCGCTGGCCGGAAAAGGTCCGCACGATGCAGAAAAACTGGATCGGCCGTTCCGAAGGACTCAGGCTGTTTTTCGCCGTGCCGGGCCATGATCCGCTCGAGGTCTACACCACCCGGCCCGACACGATCTTCGGCGCCTGCGGCATGGCGGTCGCCGCCGATCACCCGCTGGCGGAAAAGCTCGCCGAAGACAACCCGGCGCTGCAGGACTTCATCCGGGAATGCCGCACCGGGGCGACCACCGAAGAAGCGATGGAAAAGATGGAAAAGAAGGGTTTCGATACCGGGGTCACGGCCAAAAGCCCGTTCGAGGACCGCGACCTGCCGGTCTTTGTCGCCAATTTCGTGCTGATGGAATATGGCACCGGGGCGATTTTCATGTCGGCGGCCCATGACCAGCGCGACCTGGATTTCGCCCATAAATATAATCTCGACGTGCGCACCGTGATCCTGCCCGACGGCGAAGACGACAGCTTCGCCGTTGACCGGGAAGCCTATGTCGGCCCCGGCAGGTTGTTCAATTCCGATTTCCTTGACGGCCTGACCATTGAGGAGGCCAAGGCCGAAGTCGCGCGCCGGGCCGAGGCGGGCGGTTTCGGCACGCGGACGATCAATTTCCGCCTGCGCGACTGGGGCGTGTCGCGCCAGCGCTATTGGGGCTGCCCGATTCCGGTGATCCATTGCGCCGACTGCGGCATCGTTCCGGTGCCGAAATCAGCATTGCCGGTGCGGTTGCCCGATGACGTCACCTTTGACAGGCCGGGCAATCCGCTGGAGCATCATCCGACCTGGAAACATGTTGACTGTCCCGAATGCGGCAAGGCGGCCCGGCGTGAGACCGACACCTTCGACACCTTCATCGATTCGAGCTGGTATTTCGCCCGCTTCTGTTCGCCCAAGGCGGATGCGCCGGTCGACAGGGCGGCGGCGGACTATTGGTTGCCGGTCGACCAGTATGTCGGCGGGGTCGAGCATGCGATTTTGCATCTGCTCTATTCGCGCTTTTACACCCGGGCGATGAAAAAGACCGGGCTGCTGTCGGTTGAGGAGCCGTTCGACGGCCTGTTCACCCAGGGCATGGTCTGTCACGAGACCTATCAGAATGCGGCGGGCGACTGGCTGTTCCCGGCGGACCTGGTGAAGGATGACGCCGGTCTTCTGGTGGAAAAGAAAAATGGCGCGGCGGTCACTGTCGGCCGGTCGGTCAAAATGTCGAAATCGAAGAAGAATGTCGTCGATCCGACCGAGATCATTGACCAGTATGGCGCCGACACCGCCCGCTGGTTCATGCTGTCCGACAGCCCGCCGGAGCGGGATCTGGAATGGACCGAAGAAGGGGTCGAGGGCGCCTGGCGCTTCACCCAGCGGCTATGGCGCGCCGTGACCGGCGGGCTGGACGGCCTGCGGCATATCGCCGATGAGCCGGATAATTTCCGCCCGGCGGCCCGGGACCTGCGCCGGATGACCCATGTCAGCATCGCCGCTGTCGCCCGCGATATTGAGGATTTTCATTTCAACAGCGCGGTGGCGCAGATTTATAAATTTTCCAATGCGGTCAGTGGTTTCAAATCCGATGATTCGGACGGCGATGTCTGGGCGCTGCGCGAGGCGCTGACCACGCTCATTCAGCTTTCGGCGCCGATGATGCCTCATCTGGCGGAGGAACTGTGGCAGATCATGGGCCATGACGGGATCGTCACCGACGCGCCCTGGCCGGTGGCGCGGCCGGACCTGATGCAGGAAAATACCGTCACCATCGCCATTCAGGTGCGCGGCAAATTGCGCGACACCATCGAGGTGCCGAAGGACATGGACCGGGCGGAGGTCGAGAAGATCGCCCTGGCGTCGGAAAAAATCCAAAAGGCGGTCGGCGACGCGCCGCTGCGCAAGGTGATTGTCGTGCCCAATAAAATTGTCAATATCGTGATTTAGGAGCCGCTATGAAGCAGGTCTGTCGTCTGAAAATTCTGGTCATGCTGCTGCCGGCGCTGATGCTCGGCGGCTGCGGCTTCAAGCCCATGTATGGCCAGTTTTCCGACGGCAAAAGCGACCTGCGTGATGTGATGGCCAATATCCGGGTGGCGAGCATCACCGAGGACGGCCGTCCGTCGCGCATCGGTCAGGTGATCCGCAACAATCTGCTCGACCGGCTGACGCCCTTTGGCGAAACGAAGCAGGCGGAATATCTGCTGAAAGTGACCTTTCTGGTCGAAGAACATGGCTATGGTATCCGCGAGGATGAATCGGTGACCCTGCAAAATCTCAAGCTGGTCGCCGCCTATCAGTTGGAGGAAGTGGCGACGTCAAAGGTGGTGCTCGAATCCGCCGCCCGCAGCCTGGTGACCTATGACCTGGCCCAGTCCGATTATTCCAATATGATCGCCCGTCAGGCGTCCATGAAGCGGCTGTCGGAAGAAGTCAGCAACCAGATGGCGACCCGGATCGGCGCCTTTTTCAGCAAAACAGCCGCCGAAGAATGACATACCGTCAGGAATGACATAACATCAGGCCCCGAAAAGACCGATGAAATTAAACAAAAACGACATTAACGCACAGGTCAGAAAGCTGAATCCCGCCTACCGGGCGGTGTTGATCTATGGTCGTGACGCGGGGCTGGTGCGCGAAAGGGCGGAAAAAATCGCCCGCCAGGTGGTCGACGACCTGCAGGATCCGTTCCTCGTCGCCCATATCGAACCGGAACGCCTGAAGGCGGAACCCTTTCTGCTCGCCGATGAGGCGGCGGCGATCTCAATGACCGGCGGCCGGCGGGTGGTGCGCATTGACGGCGCCGGGGAAAATGTCGCCGCGGCGGCGAAAGCCTTTCTCGACGATCCGGTCGGCGGCGGGCTGGTGGTCATCACCGCCGGGGGGCTGAAGGCGACGGCGGGGCGGGGCGAGGTGGTCGACAAGGGGGAGGGCGC
>JBLWZH010000021.1:0-58232 GCA_048266545.1 Paremcibacter sp.
TGCGCGGCGTACCCCGCCTGTATGCGGCGGAATATACCGTGATGCCCGACCGGATCGAAGCCGGCAGCTATGCGGCGGCGGCGGCGATGACCGGCGGCGAGCTCGAACTGCTCGGCGACAATCTGACCGGCGTTATGGCCGGCGCCCTGGAGGTCCTGAAGCAGGCCGGGCTCAGCTTCCGTGAGACCGACCGCGGGGTCATCACCCGGCTGGGACCGGAAAAAATCATCGGCATCAACGCGGTGACCCAGCCCTATCCCGGTTTCCCGACCGACATGCAGGCGCAACTGATGGCCATGATGACCCTGTGCGACGGCGCTTCGGTGATCACCGAAACCATTTTCGAGAATCGCTTCATGCATGTACCGGAACTCTGCCGCATGGGGGCCGACATCACGGTCAACGGCTCGACCGCGACCATCCGGGGATGCAAACGCCTGCTCGGCGCGCCGGTAATGGCGACCGACCTGCGCGCCTCCATGTCGCTGGTGCTTGCCGGACTGGCGGCGGAAGGGTCCACGGAAGTCAACCGGATTTATCATCTGGACCGGGGCTACGAACGTCTGGTGCAAAAACTTTCCGCCTGTGGCGCGGTCATCGCCCGCCAAAAGGCCGACGGCGTTTGACAGGCGACCGAAAAACCGGTCAAATATACACAGGTTAAAGAATCGCGGCCATAATATATTCAGGGGACACAAGGTGGAAAAGCTTAAACTCAGAGCAGAAGACATTGAGGACATCACCATCATCTCGGCCTATCTTCAGGACGCCATCACCATGATGCGGGATATTGTCTATCAGCAGAAAAGCCGCCGCTTTGTCATGATGCTGAACCGCTATGTCTGGGAAAACCGCTGTCCGGAGACCGGCCGGATCATCGGCGACAGGGAGATGGCCTGCAGCCGCATCCGCACCGGGCTGCATTTTGACGATGTGGTGAAGATCAGCAGCCAGAATATCGCCACCTCGTTAAAGGATCATCCCATGGAACTGCTGGCCATTGAAGCGGAAAAGCTGCCGGACGACCTGTTTCTGGTTGATTTTATCTTTTCCGGCGACGGCATTATCCGCCTCGAATGCGAAACCCTCTCGGCCCATATGCAGGATATTGGCGCGCCGTGGCCGGCCAAATGTCATCCCAAACATGAAATACTTGAGGTTCTGCAGGACGAAAACTGACCGGAAACGCCCGGTCGGGGCGAAAAAAGAATGATTCTATGCTGGATAGTTGGCCCACAATTTCGTACAACGAGTCGAATTTTACCATAAACGTTAGCGTAAACCGACGCGTTTCAGGAGTTAAGCAAGGTGTCTTCCCCAGAACCCATGATCATGGCGCTGCCCAAGGGCCGCATCCTTACAGAGGTCATGCCGATCATCCGCGGCGCCGGAATTATACCGGAAGCGGATTTTGACAACCCGAAATCCCGCAAGCTGACTTTTGAAACCAACCATCCGGGGCTGAAGATCATTCGGGTCCGAAGCTTTGACGTGGCGACCTTCGTCGCCTTTGGCGCGGCCCAGTTGGGCGTCGCCGGCAATGACGTGCTGCTGGAATTCGATTATCCGGAGATATACGCTCCCCTTGACCTCGACATCGGCCATTGCCGGGTGTCGGTGGCCGAACTCAAGGCGCTGAGCATCGGCGATGATCCGAGCCGCTGGAGTCACGTCCGGGTCGCGACCAAATACCCTAACCTGACGCGCAAGCATTTCGCCAAGCGCGGCGTCCAGGCCGAATGCATCAAGCTCAACGGCGCCATGGAGCTGGCGCCGAGCCTCGGCCTGTGCCGCCGGATCGTTGACCTGGTCAGCACCGGCGCCACCCTCAAGGCCAACGGACTGGTCGAGATCGAGAAAATCATCGACATCACCTCGCGCTTTATCGTCAACCGCACCGCCTTCAAGACCCGCAACGAGGAAATCAGCGATATTCTGCAGAGGATCAGCGCCCGCAATAACCTAAAGGAATGACGCCATGGTAACGGAATTAAACGCCCAAAACCCTTCCTTTGAACAGGACTTCAGCAAATTCCTCACCGCCCGCCGGGACAGCGACGCCGATGTTTCCGATGTGGTGCGGGGGATTCTCGCCGATGTGCGCACGCGCGGCGATGCGGCGCTTTTTGACTATAGCGCACGCTTTGACCGGTTGACGCTCACCGCCGACACCGTCCGGATCAGCGACCGGGAACTGGCCGCGGCGAAATCGGCCTGTGCGGCGGACGCCCTGGAGGCGCTGCAGTTCGCCGCCGAGCGCATCGACAGCTTCCACCGCCGCCATATCCCGACCGACGACAGCTATACCGATGCCAGTGGCGTCACCCTCGGCGCGCGCTGGACGGCGGTCTCCGCCGCCGGAATCTATGTCCCCGGCGGCAAGGCGGTCTATCCGTCCTCGGTGCTGATGAACGCCCTGCCCGCCAAATGCGCCGGGGTCGCGCGCATCGTCATGGTGGTGCCCGCCCCCGATGGCGCGCTCAACCCATTGGTGCTGGCGGCGGCGGAGCTCGCCGGCATCAGCGAGATCTACCGGGTCGGCGGCGCCCAGGCCATCGCCGCCCTCGCCTATGGCACGCAATCAATCGCCCCGGTGGACGTGATCACCGGCCCCGGCAACGCCTATGTCGCCGCCGCCAAGCGCGAAGTCTTCGGCGCCGTCGGCATCGACATGATCGCCGGCCCTTCCGAAATCCTCGTGGTGGCCGACAACAAAAACGACCCGCGCTGGATCGCCATGGACCTGTTAAGCCAGGCCGAACATGACGAGGTCGCCCAGTCGATCCTGATCACCGATGACGCCGCCTTCGCCAAAGCCGTTCGCGCCGCGGTCGGGGATCACCTGGAGCAGCTGCCGCGGGCCAATATCGCCCGCGCCAGCTGGCGGGATCACGGCGCGGTGATCCTGGTGGAGCGGCTTGAGGATTCGGTGGCGCTGGTCAACCGGCTGGCGCCGGAGCATCTGGAACTGGCGGTCGATGATCCGCAGGCCCTCGCCGCGGGCGTCAGCAACGCCGGGTCGATTTTCCTTGGCCGATATACCCCGGAAGCGATCGGCGATTATGTCGCCGGGCCGAACCATGTGCTGCCCACCGCCCGCAGCGCCCGTTTTTCATCCGGTTTAAGCGTTCTTAATTTTATGAAAAGGAATACCCTGATACAATGTGACGCGGCCAGCCTCGCGCAAATTGGCCCGGCGGCGATGACCCTCGCCCGGGAGGAAGGCTTGCAGGCCCACGAGCGATCAATTGGAATCAGGATAAAACCCAAGGGATAGGACGGCGAGAATGAGCGACAGAGGCAGCGATTTCAGGATCTGCCATATCGAACTGGATGCAAAATCCATTATCCGGCGCAACGCGGATATCGACCACGAGCGCCGCGTCGCCATTTATGACCTGCTGGAAGACAATCATTATCAACCGTTGCAGAAGTTCGACAACGGCTATGCCGGCCCCTACCGGATCCTGCTCCGGATGGAGGATAACCGCCTGGCGATGGATATTAATTCCGACCGGAACCGCAAACTGACGACGGTTCAGCTGCCGCTGACGGTGTTCCGCAAAACCATCAAGGAATATTTCCATATCTGCGACAGCTATTTCAGCGCCATCAAAAGCGCCAGCCCCCGCCAGATCGAAACCATCGACATGGCCCGGCGCGGGCTGCATAACGAAGGCTCGGAAATGCTGCAGGAACGGCTTGGCGACAAGATAAAAATGGATTTCCCCACGGCGCGCCGCCTGTTTACCCTGCTGTGCGTCTTACAGATCAGATAACCGGATGGCTGTTATCATTTCCCCCAAAGCGCCGGATGGATTTATCCCGGCTGAGCCGCAGGAAATACCCTCCAGCGTCCTGTTTATCTGCAATTTCAATGTGGTGCGTTCGCCGATGGCCGAGGCGCTGGCCAAATATCTGGTCGGTCACAGGGTCTTCGTCGAAAGCGCCGGCATCCGCGCCGAGGAGGAGCAGGCCGATCCTTTTTCCATTGCGGTGATGGAGGAAATCGGCCTCGACATATCCCGTCACGCGCCGAAAAACCTTGACGAATTGATGGACGCCTCCTTTGATCTTGTGGTCACCTTGAGCCCCGAAGCCCAGCATAAAGCCATCGACTTTACCCGGACGCTCGATTGCCGGGTCGAATATTGGCCGACCCTGGACCCGACCGCCGTCACCGGCAACCGGGAAAACATCCTGACCGCCTTTCGCCAGACCCGGGACATGCTGCTTGAAAAAATCAAACAGCGTTTTGATGTTGATTATTTTCCCATCGTATAGGGCGCATCTGGATTTAACATAAAAAAAACTTGAAAATTCTGCGGTTTGGGCTATTTATTTCCGCAAGGATTTTTTAGCAAGGAGCCATTATGGCGAAAGAAGAATTACTGGAAATGCGCGGCGTGGTCACAGAATTGCTGCCTAACGCCATGTTTCGCGTAAAACTCGAAAATGACCATGAGATACTGGGTCATACGGCCGGGAAAATGCGGAAAAACCGCATCCGGGTTCTGGTTGGCGATGAGGTGCTGGTTGAAATGACCCCTTATGACCTGACCAAGGGCCGCATCACATATCGCTTTAAATAAGGCCGCCACCTTGTTTTATTTTACAACGATTCCGGCTTCACAAGCTCATTCGGGATCGGTTCGTCCGCCTTCATGACCGCCCCCGGTAAACATAAACCCCATAACAATCAGGCCGGCCTGATCCTGGCCTCCGCCTCGCCCCGGCGCCGGGAACTGCTCGCCCAGATCGGCATTATTCCCGATCGGGTCGTCCCGGCGGAAATTGATGAAATCGCCCTGGCGAAAGAATCCCCCCGCAAGATGGCCGAACGGCTGGCGACTGACAAGGCCCGCGCCGTCCAGCCGTCCCATCACGACCTTTTCATCCTCGCCTCGGACACCGTGGTCGCCGTCGGCAGGCGGATTCTCGGCAAGGCGGCGTCGGTCGAGGAAGCCCGCCGCTATCTGCGCCTGCTGTCCGGCAGACGGCATCAGGTCTATAGCGGCGTCGCGCTGATCACGCCAGAGGGCAAGCAGGTCTCCCGCGTTGTCGCAACGACGGTGCTCTTCAAGCGGCTGTCCGAGGAAGACCTGAACAGCTATCTCGCCGATGATGAATGGCGCGGCAAGGCCGGGGCCTACGCCATTCAGGGACGGGCGGCCCGCTTTGTCAAAGGCGTCAACGGCTCCTATAGCAATGTGGTCGGCTTGCCGCTCTTCGAAACGGCGAACATGTTGCAGGGAAACGGCTATGACTTCTGAGCTGCTGATCAATTCCGCCATCGGCGAAACCCGCCTCGCTCTCCTGGAACAGGGGCGCGCCGTTGAAATCCGCCTGTTCCGCGATCATGAGCCGAGCCTGGTCGGGGCGATCTTCTGCGGCCGCGTCACCGCCCTGAGCCGGGAATTTCAGGCGGCCTTTGTTGATCTCGGAGGGGGCGTCACCGGCTTCCTGCCGCTCAACCTGCTGCCCAAACGGCCGGGCAGGAAACCGGCCGATCTGACCAGCCTGCTCCGTGAAGGCCAGAAAATAATCACTCAGGTCACCGCCGACGCCAGCGGCGACAAATCGGTCAAACTCACCGGCCGGGTTGAAATTCAAAGCGCGGCCCTGATCCTGCACCCGTTCCGCGAAGGCGCCTTCATCTCGAGCCGGATCAAGGATCCCGCCCGGCGAGCGGCCCTGAAGATATTCGGCGCCAGCCTTGACCTCAAAGGCATGGGGCTGACCCTGCGCACCGAAGCCGCCCTGCTCACCGAGGCGGAAATCAAAAAAACCGCCGATCATCTGATCCGCCACTGGACCCGGGCGGTCGAAAACCGCGATCGGCAAAAAGCCCCCTTCCTCCTGTCACAGGGGCCGGACAGCCTGCTGCAGATCCTGCGCGAATATGGCGGCAGCCGCCACGAGCGGATTGTCTTTGATCAGCCGTCGCGCCTTAAACAGGCCCGGGACTGGGCGCGGGAGTTCGCCCCCGACCTGCTGGAGCGGATGACGCTGCACGGGGAAAACAGCCCGCTGTTTGATCATTACGGGGTCGAGGCGGAGCTTGACGGATTATTCGATCACCAGGTGTCGCTGGCGTCCGGCGGCTGGATCACGATCGAACAGACCGAGGCCATGACCGTGATCGACGTCAATATGGGCGACGCCCGCCTCAGCAACGATCCGGCCCGTCAGCGCCTCGCCATCAATTTCGAGGCGGCGCGGGAAATCTTCCGCCAGATCCGCCTGCGGGGCCTCGGCGGCATCATCGTCATTGATTTCATCAACATGTCGGGCAAGGCCGATGTCAGCAACCTGATGGGCGTCATCGACAATCTGATTTTGCAGGACCCGGTTCAGGTCCAGCGCGGCAACCTGTCGGCCTTCGGGCTGCTGGAGCTGACGCGCAAGGGCCGCCACAAGGCGCTCAACCGACAGATGCTGGCTCCGGCCCGGCCGCGGCCAACGGTGGAAACCGCGGCCCTCAGCCTGCTGCGTCAGGCCGAACGGAATGCGGCGGCGAAACCGGGGCTCCCGCTTGAAGTCACGGCGACGCCGGACATCGCCCGCTGGCTTGCGGCGCACCCGGAACTGCTCGACCAATTTATCCGCCGCAGCGGCAGTCCGCTCAGGATCAGGGAAACGTTATCATGAAAAAGCTCGAAGCCGCCAACAAGAACAACCTCTGCGCCATTTGCCGGAAAAATCCGGTGACGGTCAAATATCAGCCCTTCTGTTCCGCCCGCTGCGCCGATGTCGATCTCGGCCGCTGGCTCAAGGGCAATTATGCGATTCCCGGGGACGCGGCCGACCCGGCGGACCCGGAGACGGATGACGAGCGATAGATCACTGAAAAAGGCTGCAAAACCGGGGGTTCCGGGGTCGCGTTATTTTTTTGCAACGAGTGCTGGACAGACCCGGCGTTTTTTTCTATAACCCTTCCAGCCATGAAAGTGGCCCCCTCAAAAGACCCCATATGCCCGGGTAGCTCAGGGGTAGAGCAGCGGACTGAAAATCCGCGTGTCGGTGGTTCAAATCCGCCCCCGGGCACCACTATTTCTCTTTTATTCCAATGCGTCAGCGGCAGACATACTTCAGGTCATGTTTTTCCACGAGTTCCCTGAATTGCTCAAATTTTCGCTGGCGACAGTAATTTTTGGCCAAAACAGAAATCCCTTTGACGTTATCCTGATTGTCAGAGCCAAACAATTGCCTGTTCAGCTCTAAAAAGCGAACAAGGGCGTTTTCTTCCTTGGCAAGCTGTCCGGTAAGGCCATAAAGCGAATAAAGCTGCTTTAAATAATGATGCCGTCTCAAGTTATCTTCTTCCCCTTTCCCGACAAGGGAGACGCCTTCCAGCACCAGGGGAATGGCGTCCTGGTAGGCCCTGGTCGAGATGAGAAGCTTATACAGCAGATGGCGGTTCATCATGGTCGTCGCATGGGCCGGGCCCAGATGCTCCCGGGACAGCCGATAGGCTTCCCTTACCCGGGGGCCGACGTCTTGCAGACGGCCCGCCCTGTCATAATATCTGTTGAGATTTTTAAGCAGATTGATATATCTGGCGTCGCTGTGCCTATCAAGCGCCGCGCTGCCCTGAAGCATCTGTTCGCCGTATTTGATGGCGCGGGACCATTCTCCCCGGCGGGCCGCCTTATCCGCTTTGAGGATGATCTTTCCCAATTTTTTTTCTGTCCACCCTGTGTCCCCGGCGGCCACAGGCAGGGTGAGAAATATAAAGACCAGGAAAGGCAGAAAGATCAATCTACTTTTCACGAGAATCCGTCCCTGTCATTGTTTCTGTATTTATATTAGGGTCTGTTGACAATTAAGGTCAGGGCGTTGGCGGCCCACATTTTATCACTGGCGAGACGCAGAATGCGCCGTAGTGTCATGCACTTCAAGCATTTTGCAACGCTGTCCAGTGATAAAATGTGGATCGTCCGCCGGATTTGGCCATAATGGCCCACTTTTACAGCAGTCGTCCTTGAATATACCGGTATGTCCTGCGTCCTCCTGCTTAAAATTGAGCCATTCCGGCCAAACCAACGCCCTCACCTTAATTGTCAACAGACCCTAGTCCGCCCTGTCCCGTTTTCGGATAAGCAGCGGGCCGAAGGATTGTTTCTGGATAATTTCCGCCTTGCCCTGGCGGGCCATCTCAAGCGAGGCCGTGAACAGGCTCGCCTTGGCGGAGCGCGACATCTCCGCTCCCGCGATGCTGTCGGGCAGAAACTGGGACAATTCCGTCCAGTCCACGGCCAGTCCGATCAGGCCCTGCAATCGCTCCAGCGCCTGATCCAGGGTGTAAACCTGGCGCTTGTGAATGCGAATGTCGGCGGTGGCGTTGCGGGTCTTGAGGTCGGCATAGGCCCGCAGCAACTCATACAGGCTCATCTCATAGGTCGCATTGCGGGTGATGTTGACCGGCTCCGGCCGGCCGCGGGCGAAGACGTCGCGGCGCAACTGGTTGCGCGACATCAGCTTTGCCGCGGATTCGCGGATCGCATTCAGCCGCTGCAGCTGATAGGTCAGGCGGGCGG
Organism: Paremcibacter sp.; assembly: GCA_048266545.1. Classification (GTDB taxonomy): domain Bacteria; phylum Pseudomonadota; class Alphaproteobacteria; order Sphingomonadales; family Emcibacteraceae; genus Paremcibacter. The sequence continues at coordinate 8,541 of JBLWZH010000021.1, forward strand.
CCATTTCCTCCGCCGACAGTTCCTCATCGAATTTCTCTTCCGGCAATAACAGCCGGGATTTCAGATAAGCCAGCCAGGCCGCCATCACCAGATAGTCGGCGGCTTTTTCAAGCTTTTGCAATTTGGCCTGTGACACAAATTTCAGAAACTGTTCCACCAGTTCCAGAATGGAAATCTGTTTCAGGTCAACCTTCTGGGTTCTGGCCAGGCTGAGCAGAACATCAAGCGGCCCCTCAAAGCCGTGAATATCCAGAACAAGGCGATCATCACCTTCCGCCGGGGCGTCCCCCGGACGGTAATCATAAAAAGCATCTTTCTGGTCTGGTTCGCGGTTCGTCATCTGATCTCAAATAATATTGGAGTCCCCCGGTTTTACGGCGCGATCAACATCGCCAGCCTTTCCACAAGCGCAATCCCCGGCTCCAGTATGGCCCACAGGATGTTCAAATTCAATCCAATCTGAGCACCCAGCGCCGGCAACAGGAACAGGCCGATAATAATCAGCATCCCGTATGGCTCCAGCCGCGACAGGGGTCTGGCGATTATATCCGGCAACAGGCCGACTGCAACCCTGCCGCCGTCAAGGGGCGGAATCGGCAGCATGTTGAAGACGGCGAGGATCGCGTTGATCTTGACGGCGAAGATAATATTGGCCACCAGCCAGTTGCCGGCCACGTCCGGCAGAAAGCCGACGATATGCAGCAAAAGCGCCGCGCAGATCACCAGAAGGATATTCGCCGCCGGTCCCGCCAGGGCGACAAAGACCATATCCCGCCGCGGATTGTTGAGATTCCGGTAATTGACCGGCACCGGCTTGGCGTAGCCGAAAAGAAACGGCGCCCCCGACATCAGCAGCAACAGCGGCAGCAAAACGGTGCCGAAGGGATCAATATGGACAATCGGGTTGAAACTGACCCGGCCCAGCATTTTCGCCGTATTGTCGCCCAGCTTATGGGCGACCCAGGCATGGCCCGCCTCATGCAATGTGATCGCCAGAAGCAGCGGGATGACAACAACAGGCAGCATCTGCAAAAAACTCATATCCATGTAATCCTGAGACCTTATCTGTTCTCTACGTTTGCCAAGGCATTATCCAGCCATGCTGACAGTTCGGCCTTGTCGATGGCCGCAACATCCCGCCGAAGCCGGAACATATCCCTGAGCCAGCTCTCGTTCACCAGGTTGAAATCATACAAGCCTTCCAAGACGGCCCGTCTGTCTGTAAGTGACGCATTGCACAGCAGCACAAGATCACATCCTGCCCTGAGCGCCTGCTTGGCGTTGGCGGCCGGCTCCCCGCTCAGGGCCTTCATGCTGATGTCATCGGAAATCAGCACGCCCTTAAAGCCGATCTGCTCCCGAATGACCCGGCGGATGACCGGCTCGGACAAGGTCGCCGGCAGGTCCGGATCAATGGCCGAATAGGTGATATGGGCCGTCATCGCCAGCGGCATGTGGCTGAGCGCCTGAAAAGGCGCGAAATCCGTATCCATCAAAATATCCAGGGGCGTCTCGACCACCGGCAGTTCAAGGTGACTGTCCACCAGCGCCCGGCCATGTCCCGGAATATGCTTGATCACGGGCAGAACCCCGCCGGCGAATAATCCCTCGCAGGCCGCCTGTCCCAGTCGGACAACCGTATCTATGTCATCGCCGAAAGAACGATCGCCGATCACCTCATCGGCGCCGGCGAAATGAAGGTCAAGGCACGGATAACAGTCAACGGTGACGCCCATTTCCCTCAGGTCCTCCGCCATCAGCCGCGCATTGACCCTTGTCGCGGCAAGGCCGGTCTCCGGGTCTTTTTCATACAAATTCAACAGCGCCCCGGCGCTCGGGGGACGGCGCCAATAGTTCGGATTCAGCCGACAGACCCGGCCGCCTTCCTGATCGATCAGGATCGGCGCGTCTTCCCGTCCGACCGTCTCGCGCATCTCATCGGTCAATCGCCGCAACTGGTCCGGCGATTGGCAGTTGCGGGCGAACAGGATGAAACCGCAGGGGTCAAGCTCCCTGAAAAGCGCCTTTTCCTCTGCGGTCAGTAATGTCCCCTCGCAATCAAGGATGACCGGGCGGCTCATCTGTCTTTCACCACAATGCAGGCCTGTTTTTTCGCCTTGAGCGCGGCGCAAATGGCGTCCGCCGAGGCCCGCTCGGCGAGCATGCCGCCCCGCAGCCGATACAATACGCCCTTCTTGCCCAGGTCAACCATCATGATGTCGGGCGCAAGACCGGCGAACAGCGCGACATTTTCCTGTCGCAGTTTTCGCCACAATTTCTCGGCGCTCTGTTTTTTGCCAAAAGCCCCGAGCTGAATCAGAAAATCGCCTTCAATTACCGCCCGTTTCGCCGGGCCCTGATCCGCAGGCTTCACCACGGCCTCTGTTGTAGCCTCCTGGCCCTCGGAAGCGGCATCAGGGGCGACTTCAGAAACGACCTCATCGGCCATTTCATCTGCGGTGGCGTCCGTCGGACGGTCAACGGGAATTTCGGCGCTGGGGGCCAGGCTCTCCGGCGCATCCAGTTGATCCGCCGTCACCCGGTCAAACACCCGCTTGTCCTGATCCGGTACTTCCAGCCCGCCGGGATTGCTCGGTTTTATTTTGACGACGGATTTATCGGCCCTGACGGCGGGAACCGGGCCATTATCATTGCCCTCCATATAACTGTACCAGACCAATCCGCCGAAAATCGCCAGAACAATCACCGTCAATGCCGCAATCAGCATGCGACGCCCCGTCATATCGCTGTCGGCGGCGTATTCCTCCGGCAACGGCTCCAGCCATGATGATTTTTCGTCTTCATCTGACATCAAAGTCCCCTTTCCCGCAATTTCGATCCCAACTACATTTCGGTCACAGGCTCCACACCCAGGATGTTCAATCCGGTGGCGATGATCGTGGCGACTGAGGATATCAGCGCCAGCCGCGCCGCCGTCACCCTTGCATCATCTTCGATAATGAAGCGAAGATCAACATTATCATTGCCTTTATTCCACAGGGCGTGGAATTCCGAAGCCAGCTCATAGAGATAATAGGCGATCCGGTGCGGCTCCCGGGCGAGCGCCGCGCTTTCGACAAATCGCGGCCAGTTCATCATATTCCTGACCAAGGCCAGTTCACTGTCGTCACTGAGAAGCGACATATCCGCCGTGGCGAGCGCCGGGCGAGACATATCCATGTCGGGGAATGCCGCCTGCGCCTTGCGCAGCACGGAACAGATCCGGGCATGGGCGTATTGGACGTAAAATACCGGATTGTCCTTGGATTGTTCTGTCACTTTGGTGAAATCAAACTCCAGCGAAGCGTCATTCTTGCGGGTCAGCATGATGAACCGGACCACATCCTTGCCCACTTCATCGACAATATCGCGCATGGTGATGAAATTGCCCGAACGTTTGGACATTTTCACCGGTTCGCCGCCGCGCAGCAGCTTCACCATCTGGCACAGCCGGATGTCAATATCCGCCTTGTCGCCGGCCAGGGCCTCAATCGCCGCCTCGACCCGCTTGACATAGCCGCCGTGATCGGCGCCCCATACGTCGATCAGATGGCTAAAGCCGCGCTCGATCTTGTCGAAGTGATAGGCGATGTCCGCCGCGAAATAGGTCCAGCTGCCGTCTGACTTCTTCACCGCCCGGTCAACGTCATCGCCAAAGTCAGTGGATTTGAACAGGGTTTGCGGCCGCTCCTCCCAATCATCGGGTTTGGTGCCCTTCGGCGCTTCCAGGACGCCGGTATAGAGCAGTCCCTTTTCCTCAAGCTTGTCAAGCGCCGCCTGAATCCGGCCGCTGTCATGCAGGGTCAGTTCCGAGAAAAAGACGTCATGCTTGATCGCCAGGGTTTCGAGATCGGCCCGGATCAGGTCCATCATGGCGTTGGTGGCGAAGGTCCGCACTTCGGCCAGCCACGCGCTTTCATCCGCATCCCGCCATATATCGCCGTATTTTTCCGCCAGGGCCTGCCCGACGGAAATCAGATACTCCCCGGGGTAGAGCCCTTCGGGTATCTCGTCAATTTCAAAGCCGAGCGCTTCCCGGTAGCGCAGATAGGCCGAGCGCGCCAGGACGTCAATCTGCCCCCCGGCGTCATTGATGTAATATTCCCGGCTGACGTCATAGCCGACAAAGGCCAGAAGGGACGCCAGCGCGTCGCCGAATATGGCCCCGCGGCAGTGGCCGACATGCAACGGCCCGGTCGGATTGACCGAAACATATTCCACATTGATCTTTTCCCGGTCGCCGACGGCGGAGCGGCCGAAGTCCTGCCCCCGGGTGAGAATGCCGGCAAGCTGTCCCTGAATGACATCCCGCCTCAGGGCGATATTGATGAAACCGGGTCCGGCGACCTCCACCCTTTCAACGCCCTCTTCCCGGCGCAGTCCTTCGGCGATCAGTTCCGCGATGTCGCGCGGCTTCATCCGCGCCTGCTTGGTCAGAACCATGGCGATATTGGTCGAAATATCGCCGTGGGACGCATCCCGCGGCGGCTCAACGGTGACATTCTTCAGGTCAAGATCGGCCGGCAATTTTCCGGCGGCGGCCAGTTGGGCGACGATTTTCTTCAGGGCGGTGCGCGTGCTATTAAAAATATTCATAATTCAAACAACGATATATCAAATAATCTTTTATGTTCCAGCAGGGCGTAGCGGTCGGTCATGCCGGCGACAAAGTCGGCGACCTGCCGGGCGCGTTCCTGCTCATTTTCCATCACATCCGGCGTTTGCCATTCCGTTGGCAGACATTCCGGTTCATTGAGAAACAGCTCAAACAGGTCGATCACCACCCGTCTGGCCTTGCTGGACATGCGGTTCACTTTATAATGCCGATACATATTCCGCATCAGGAAAGATTTCAATCTTTTATCGAATTCTTTCATTTGCGGCGAAAAGGAAATCACGCTGTCTGCGGCCAGGCGAATGTCATCCACCGTTTCCGGCCGCAGGGCGCAGAGCCGTCTTTTGCTCTCGGCCAATATGTCATTGACCATGCGGTTGATCAGTCGCCGCACCACTTCATGAATCTCACGGCCTTTTTCAAGCGGGCCGCAGCTATCGCTGACCTCGCGGATGATTTCGCCGAGCAGGGGCAATTCCGCCAACTGGTCAATACTCAGCAGGCCCGCGGTGACCCCGTCAGCAATATCATGATTGTTATAGGCCACGTCATCGGCGACCGCCGCCGCCTGGGCCTCGGCGCTGGCGAAGGTATGCAGCTCCAGGTCATGCTGACGGTTATAATTCTGAAAATTTACATTCAGGCCGGAAAAATCGCCTTTTTTACATAAGGGTCCGTTATGCTTCGCCAACCCCTCCAGGGCTTCCCAGGTCAGATTGAGGCCGTCAAATCCGGCATATCGCTGTTCCAGCTTTGTCACGACGCGCAAGGACTGGGCGTTATGGTCAAAGCCCTGATAGGGCGCCATCATGGAGTCGAGGGCCTCCTCCCCCGCATGACCGAACGGCGTATGGCCGAAATCATGGGCCAGGGCCAGCGACTCCGCAATGGCTTCATTCAGGCCGAGGACGATGGCGATGCTGCGGGCGATCTGCGCCACCTCGATGGAATGGGTGAGCCGGGTGCGGTAATAATCGCCCTCATGATAGACAAAAACCTGGGTTTTATGCTTCAGCCGCCGGAAGGCCCCGCAGTGAATAATCCGGTCCCGATCCCTTTGAAAGGGCGAACGGGTTGTGGTTTCCGCCTCCGGATGCAGCCGGCCCCGGCTGTTTTCGGCAAGGCAGGCGTAGGGGGCGTAACCCGGCGACGGTTCAAATAATCTAAAACGTGACCTCATCTAATCTGCTTGTCCTTCCCTAGGGGATAAATTTTTGGCTATTTCTTCCAAAGAATTGACAAAATATATACAGCACCTACATATAGGGTGTAAGAATAAAATGTAACATCAGGGTAAGTTATTCGCATGACAACAGCAACAACACCGGTGACTTTATCAGAAAGCGCCGCAAAACGCATCGCCAGCCTGTGCGAAAAAGAAGGCGACAAGGATCTGAAATTCCGCGTTTCCGTCGACGGCGGCGGCTGTTCCGGATTCCAGTATGACTTCAATCTGGTCAAGGAGCAAAAGGAAGATGACCTGGTTATCGAGCGCGACGGCGTCACCATGCTGGTTGACGGCCTGTCCCTGCTGTATCTCAGCGGATCGGAAGTGGATTTTGTCGAGGAACTGGCGGGCTCCATGTTTGTCGTCAAAAACCCCAACGCCACGGCGTCCTGCGGCTGCGGCTCCTCCTTCGCCGTTTAACGCCTGACGTCTCATAAGCAAGTTCTATAATAAGGGGAACTTCATGATCATCGCCTCCTGGAACGTCAATTCAATCAAGGCGCGGCTGCCGCGTGTCACCGAATGGCTGTCCGACTTCAGGCCCGACGTGGTGATGCTGCAGGAACTGAAATGCATTGATGAGAATTTCCCCTATATGGAAATCGAGGATCTGGGCTATAACGTCGCGGTTCACGGCCAGAAAAGCTATAACGGAGTCGCCATCCTCTCCAAGTATCCGATCGAGGATGTCATGATCGGCCTGCCCGGCGATCACAGCGACGAACAGGCCCGCTATATCGAGGCGACGATCAACAGGGTGCGGGTCGGCGGGCTCTATCTGCCCAACGGCAACCCCCTGCCCGGCCCGAAGTTCGAGTATAAGCTTGGCTGGATGGACCGCTTGATTGAACGGGCCAGGACGCTGCTCGCCCAGGAAGAAATTTTCATCCTTGGCGGCGATTACAATTGCTGTCCCCGGGATGAGGACTGTTATGATCCGCTGCGCTTTTCCGGCGACGCCCTGACCCAGCCGGAAACCCGGGCGCGTTATTACACCCTGCTCAATCTGGGGCTGACCGATGCGCTGCGTCAGTTCTTTCCCAGTGGCCACAATTACACCTATTGGGATTACCAGGCCGGTGCCTGGGCCAAGGATAACGGCCTGCGCATTGATCATCTGCTGCTGTCGCCGCAGGCCGCCGACCGGCTGAAGAAATGCGATATTGACCGGGCGCCGCGCGGCCGGGAAAAAGCCTCCGACCATACGCCGATCTGGTGTGAACTGGACGTTTAAAGCTTTGTCCGCAGGGCGAATATTCATCGCCGCGCAACATTGCCGGTCAAACCTTTAATATCCGCCGGATTTTTTCGAGGCGGGCACGCAGGTCTTTGAGATTGCTCAGGCCATCCGCATCCGCAACCAGCTTGCTTTTTTTGGCGATCGACAGGATCTGGGCGTCATAATCCACCCTGGATGCGGCGGCGGCCTCTTGCGGATCGTCGTCAGCGACGCTGTCATTATGATAGCTTTCGAGGATTTTTTTGACGCCATTCTCCCGCAGGTATTTTTGCGCCCCCTTGATGGTATAGCCGTCTTCATGGAGCAGTTTGCGGATCGCCTCGATAATTTCGACATCTTCCGGCCGGTAATAACGGCGGCCGCCGCCGCGTTTCATCGGGCAGATCTGGCTGAATTTGCTCTCCCAAAAACGCAGGACATGCTGCGGAATCTCCATGGAGTCCGCAACTTCGCTGATGGTCCTGAATGCATTTGCTGATTTGGCCGGCCGCGACGGCATCCTCGAAACTCCCTGTTCACGAAAATACGGCATGTGATTATAGTCAGTGCCATCACCTGCCGAACATTTCTTACAATACTAAAGAATCGCCCCCTGCCAGTCGTCTGCCGAACCGTATTTTCTTCAGACAGAAATAGACAATTGCCCCGATTACCCCTTGCTCAGTCCGCTCACCCGATCCTTCAAGACCTGGGATGGTCTGAAAACAAGCACCCGGCGCGGCTCGATCGGCACTTCCTCGCCGGTTTTGGGATTTCTGCCAATGCGGCCATCTTTTGACCGGACAATAAAACTGCCGAAAGAAGATATTTTTACATTATCGCCTTCAACAAGATTTTGCGAAACCTCATCCAAAACAGACTCCACCAACTCAGCAGACTCATTCCTGGACAGTCCCACCTCCTGATAAACAGCCTCACTTAAATCGGCTCGTGTAATGGTTTTTCCGCTCATTTTTTATATCCTTTAATATGACAGCAGTCTACTTCACAGGGAATTACCCGTCAATATCAAAGGGATGCCAACCATTCCTCAGAGACTGGGCAATGTAAATTTAGCATAAAATAGTTATTTTTCATTTAAAAAGAGTTTATTTTACCACCGGATCAGGCAGGAACCCCATGTGAATCCGCCGCCCATCGCCTCCAGCATGACAATATCGCCGCGGGCGATTCGCTTTTCCCGGACCGCCTCATCCAGCGCCAGCGGGATCGAAGCCGCCGAGGTATTGGCGTGCTTCTGCACCGTTACCATGACCTTTGCCGGGTCTATTTTCAGTTTGCGCACGGTGGCGTCCAGGATCCGTTTATTGGCCTGATGGGGAATAACCATGTCCACATCACCGGTTTCCAGTCCGTTGAAATCGAGCGCCTCCTGCACCACATTGGCCAGCTTGACCACGGCGTGGCGGAAAACTTCCTTGCCCTTCATGCGCAGATAGCCGGTTGATTTTGTCGAGGAAACCCCGCCGTCAACATACAGCAGGTCATTATAGCGCCCGTCGGAATGCAGGTGAGACGACAGAATCCCCCGGTCCTGCGGGCCGCCCTCGCTTTCCTCGGCCGAAATCACAACCGCCCCGGCGCCGTCGCCAAACAGCACACAGGTGGCCCGATCTTCCCAGTCAAGAATGCGGGAAAAAGTTTCCGCCCCGATGACCAGGGCGTGTTTGGCCTGACCGGCGCGAATGAAATTATCCGCCGTCGAGAGCGCATAAATAAAGCCCGAGCAGACCGCCTGCACGTCAAAAGCCGCGCCCTTGGTCATGCCGAGCGCCGCCTGAACCCGGGTCGCGGTCGCCGGAAAAGTCTGATCCGGGGTTGAGGTGGCGAGCACAATAAGGTCGATATCCCCGGCGTCAAGCGATGCATCCTGCAAAGCCTTTTGCGCCGCCTTGATCGCCAGGTCCGAGGTCAGCTCTCCCTCGGCGGCGATGTGACGCTGGCGAATGCCGGTGCGCTCGATAATCCACTCATCGGTCGTATCGACAATTTCTTCCATTTCCTGATTGGTAACAACTTTTTCAGGAAGGTAGGATCCACACCCGGAAACAACGGAACGAAACACGGTCATATATCCTTATCCTCGGCATCTTCTTTAGCGTGGTTTTCAAAATATTTCAGATCTTCGGTTATCTTGCCCGCCAGATCATTGGCCGCCATATCGACAGCGACGCCGATTGCGCTGGCGAATCCGGCGGCGGAGGCCCCGCCATGGCTTTTGATCACAAGCCCATTAAGCCCCATAAATACGGCGCCATTATGATTATTCGGATCAAGATGGTTTTTCAGGCCCAGCAACGCCGGTTTGGCGAACAGATAGCCGATTTTTGACATCAGGGAATCAGACAGGGCCGATTGCAGCATTCCGGCGATCATGCGGGCGGTGCCTTCCGCCGTCTTCAGGGCGACATTGCCGGTAAAGCCATCGGTGACCACAACATCGACTTCGCCATTGGCCAGACCATGCCCTTCGGTAAAGCCGACATAATCCATCGGCAGGTTGGCGTCGCGCAACATCCGGTCAGCGTTCTTGATGACTTCGTTGCCCTTCAGTTCCTCGACCCCGACATTGAGCAGGGCGACGCTCGGATTGGCCAGGCCCAGCACCGTCCGGGCGAAGGCCGCGCCCATAATCGCAAACTGCACCAGGTTATTCTCGTCACATTCCACATTGGCGCCAAGGTCCAGCATGATGCTTTCGCCGCAGGACGTCGGCAGCAACGACGTCATGGCCGGGCGATCAATGCCGGACATGGTTTTCAGCATGAATTTTCCCATGGCCATCAGAGCGCCGGTATTGCCCGCCGATACGGCGGCGCAGGACTCGCCGTCCTTGACCGACTGAATAGCCAGTCCCATGCTCGACTGCCGTCCCCGCCGCAGGGCCTGTCCCGGCTTTTCCTCGGCGGATACGATTTTGTCCGTATGGCGGATTTCGCAACTCTCCTTGAGCAGGGGGTATTTGGTGACCAGTGGCGCAATCCGCGTTTCATCCCCGAAGATGAGAAATTTGACATTGGGCAGGCGCTCCCGGGCTATACTTGCCCCTTCGATAACGATTTGCGGAGCCGCATCGCCACCCATGGCATCCAAAGAAATTATATATTTACGCGTCAAGGCAATTCTTCATTCTGATTTATGGCCCGGGGCCTGTTTAATCTATTAATATTTTAATATCTATTGGTACATTAATTTGCCAGAATCCTGCCGACTGCACCTCAGCGATTGATGTATCACATGACAATACTGATATATCCGTTCCCTTCAAGTCTTATGTTTCAAACTTTTTAATACGTCAAAGGGATTTTTCTTTGTCAGCCGCAATTCCGCCTCCTCTTCCCGGATAATCCGCGCGCCCAGCTCCTCCCCCGTGGCGTCCGCCTTGCGGGGATAGGGATTGATTTCCAGCGAAAGATGCTGGGCGATGATCTCCCCGACATCGACCTGATTTGACCTGAGAATTTCAATGTCCTCCTCATCGACGTCAAAGTCGATTTCCACGCCCTCTTCCGGCTTCCGGCGCGGCGTATTCAGCAAGGTGACGGCGAAAGAACAGGACAGTTTCTCCGCCACCGGCTCCAGCGAAACGCCGCAGGCCTGGGTGACTGTGGCGGAAAAACGACCCTCAAGGTGATATTCGCCTTTTTTGACTGGCCGGACGCCGCATTCGGCCCGCAGGTCGTCCACGGACAATATGGAAAACCGGTCGGCAAGGGCCTGGCATTCCTCGGCCGTGGCCTGATACTTAAAGTGACGGCCCTGCGTTCCCGTGGTTGTGACGTCAACGACGCGGGAGAATTCCGCCGCGTAACCCGGGGATATTTCGCCCTTTGCTTCAAATTCCGCCATTTTCGGACTCCAAATTAGGTCGCAAACTCATAAATATGATCCAAATTCTTCAAAAAACACGTCGCCGGCAATCAGCGCCTCATCCGACTGTTTTTCCAGAGCCTGCGCCTGGCGTTCAATATAGGCGACGAACTGATCCACAATATTTTCCCCGGGCGGCTGTTCGCGATATATATTCTTGACAACGGAAGCAGTTATTCCAGCGGCGCTTTTGTCAGCGCGCAGCGCCGCCTGATAGGCCGCCTTCCGGCCAAAATAGGCCTCCGCCATAATTTTGACCTTTTTGCCGACGCTCATGTCGCCGACGCCCATTTCCCGCAGAGACATATCCATATTGTCAAACAGCACTTCCTGCAAATGTCTGATCAACAGGGAAATTTGCTTGTTTTCGTCACTGGCTTCAAGCCGGTTCACCACCAGACTCACATGAAGGATGATCAGGTCAAACCGCCCGTCCAGTGTATCAGGAACCGCCCACGCCGCATAGAATTTTGGCTGGCGGGACTGATCGACGATCCGGCCAAAAAGGATATGCGCAATATCCCTTATTTTACCCTGTTTATTGAAAATACTGAACATCGCTTTCCTTAGTTACCATATAGTGGCCATATTTTTATGGCACGAAGGCCCTGTTGCAAACGGCGCGCAAACACCGGCTTGGCCGATAAATATATTGACTAGCGGCATGACTGGTGCCATTTTGTGCTATATTTTGCGTTTGGTATCACGCTACTGATGAAACTGCAAATAAAACTGACCTTATTCGGTCATAACGTTATATATAGGACCGGCGGTGAATATTACTATGAAGACCACAACCAAGACCCTTATCATTGCCACCATGGCGGCGCTCGCCCTCAGCGCCTGCTCGTCCAGAAAATTCGTCCGGGGATATATGGCCGATGAAAAAGTAGTCAGTTCGATCAGACCGCAGGTGGATACCCATGATTCCGTGAAAGGCATGCTCGGCAGCCCCTCCTCGATCGCCACATTCGACAATGACAACTGGTATTATTTTTCGAAAAAATCAGAGCAACTGGCCTTTTTCAAGGAAGATATTACCGCCCTCGACATCATCGCCGTCCGCTTTGACGCCGACGGCTATGTCACCAGCGTTGACCGCTACTCCCTGGATGATCATAACAACATTGATCCCGTGGATAAAAAAACGCCGACCCATGGCCGGGAGTTGAGCTTCCTTCAGGAATTATTCGGCAATATCGGCCGCATTGGCGCCGGCGGGCCGTCAAATGTCCAGCCCGGAAACTAAGCCCGGCCCCCGCCCCTGGGCTTACGCCCGCTCACGGTTTAAAACTGCTGCGCCTTGACCACCATCACCCGTTTGACCAGAGGCCCGTCCATCACCTGATTGCTGATCTCTTTCAGGCTTTGCTTCAGCCGCGGATAGTCCACATTGCCGGGGCTGTCCGCCTTGCCGACAGGCGTTTCGCTGAAATGACGCAACAGGGCGTCCCGTATTTCCGGAAGGTTGCGGACAACCTTCATTTTATTGTCGTTGCCGTCCACTTCCAGCGAGAAATCCATCACCATAGTGCCCAGTGTCCGGTTGTCGCCGATCAGGGGAATGGTCACCCGCTCAACCTTGACAAAATGCGGATCCGCCTTTGGTTTTTCAGGAATGACTTTTACCGCCGGCGCAGCCGCCTTGTCGGCCCCGCCGCCGATCATCAGGAAAGCGCCGACACCGCCCCCGCCGATGACCAGTCCCAGCAGCAGGCCAACGATGAGCAGCTTTTTCCCGCCGCCGCCCGGTTTTCCTGCTGAATTATCGGGTGTATTTTCGTCCTGATCCGCCATTTTTCACCTTGTCCTTCCGGTTAAAAGTGGCGATAGCCCTGATGACCTCCCGCCAGCAGGTTGACGCCCTTGTCATCCTGAATCGCAATAGTCCCGTCTGTGGTCATGCGGCCGATTTTTGTCAGGCGCAATTCAAGAGCATCCGAGATTTTCCTGATCTTACCGGCCATATGGTCCGGCGCGGTAAAGAGCAATTCATAATCATCGCCACCATTCCATATCAGGCTTTTATAGCCGGGATTACTTTCCAAAAGCTTACCGGCCGCCGCCGACAGGGGAATTAATTTTTCCTCAATCTCGGCCCCCAGTCCGGATGCGGCGCAGATATGGCGAATATCCCCCGCCAGACCGTCCGAAATATCCAGCGCCGCGCTGGCGACGCCATGCAGCATCTGGCCGAGCGCCAGCCGGGGCCGCGGCAGATGATAGCGGTCGATCAGCGTCTTGTCCCCGGGCGTGATCTCCCCCGCCAGGCATTTCAGCCCGAGCGCCGCATCGCCCAATGTTCCCGAAACATAAATGCCGTCCCCCGCCTTTGCCCCGTCGCGGCGCAGGGCCCGGCCCCGCTTCACTTCACCGATCGCCGTCAGCGACAGGCTCAGCGGCCCGCCGGTTGACACCGTATCGCCGCCCAGCAGGGACCAGTCAAACGCCGCCTGGCCCTTTTTCAACCCATTCGAGAAATCCTCCACCCAGGCGTCGATATTCTCCATATCCCCGGGCAGGGCCAGCGCCAGCAGATAGCCGATGGGCCGGGCGCCCATGGCCGCCAGATCCGACAGATTGACCCGCATGGCCTTTTGCGCGATAAGTTGCGCCGGGTCCCTGTCCCGAAAATGAACATTGGCGACCAGCGCGTCCTTGGTCAGGACAAGGTCATGATCGGCTTTCGGCGTCAAGAGCGCCGCGTCATCACGCAGGCCAAAGGCCGGCGACCCCTTGGACGCGAGCGGCGCAAAATATCGGGAAATAAGATCAAATTCACCAGAGCTCAGTTTGTCCTCCCAAACTACAGGACCAAAAGGTTACGCCCGAATGCGTTTCGCCAGACGATCGAGGACGCCATTGATAAAGCCGGGCTTGTTGTCGTCAAAAAAAGCCTTGGCCACATCGACATATTCATTGATGATCACAGAGGTCGGTACATCGGGCCGCGCGATCAGCTCATATGTTCCGGCCCGCAGAATGCCGCGGGCCACCGGCTCCACCCGCGCCAATGTCCAGCTTTCGGTCAGCGCCCCGGCGACATAACCGTCAATTTCTTCCGCCCGCGCCTCGACCCCCTTGACCAGATCGGCAAAGAAGGCCCGGTCCGCGTCGGCATATTGTTCGCCTTCGATTTCCGCGCCAAGGCGATGATCGAGAAATTCATCCACCACGCGCTGGGCGAATTCATCGTTAAATTCCATCTGGTAGAGCGCCTGCACCGCACTTAACCTCGATGCGCTGCGGGCGCCGCCGTGTTTTTTATCTGCTGCCATATTCTCAATCGCCAAGATTAAAGGGCATGCCGCCCGTTATTCGGTCAGGCCGAATTGCTGTTTCAGTTCGATCATCCTCAATGCCGCGCCGGCGACAAAACCGCCCTTGTTGCCCTTGTCAACAGAGGCGCGGACCCAGGCCTGATTTTGATTCTCCACGGTCAATACACCGTAACCTATGGCGAGTCTATCCTTGATCGCCATTTCCTGAAAACCGCGGGCGCTTTCGAGACAGACATAGTCATAATGGCTCGTTTCACCGCGTATCACACAGCCGAGCGCCACATAGCCATCATATTTGGCCCGGCCCGCCGCGGTCGCATCTGCGGCGAAGCGAATGGCGGCGGGAATTTCAAAAGCGCCCGGAACGCTGATCCGGTCATAGGTCGCACCGGCCTTTTCGATAACCTCAACGGCGCCTTTGACCAGTTCATCGGTAATATCTTCATAATAGGGCGATTCTACGATCAGTAAATGCAGCGGCTTGGACATGTTTATTCTCTATCTGGTAAGTATTTACGGGCTATTTGCGGATCAGGCCGATATCCATCGACTCGTCAAAATGGCGTTGTTCAATGATATTGAGGCCATAGCCTTCAATCCCCACCACATGCTGCGCCGTATTGGACAATAAAATCAGATCGGTCACGCCCAGATCAACCAGAATCTGCGCCCCGATGCCGTAATTACGCAGGATGGTTTCGGAAGAGACATTCTTCTTTCCGGTCATGCGGGCGATGCTGTCAGTGATAATGGTTTTCGACGTTTCCCGCAGATATACCAGAACCGCGCATTCCTCATCACCAAACTCCGCCATCGCCCGCAGCAACTGATTGCGCCGCGGCCCTTTGACGGAAAGCAGATCATCAAACAGATTGAACGGATGCATGCGCACGACCACAGGCTTGTTTCTTTTCGGGTCCCCCTTCACCAGGGCGAAATGCTGGGTGTGGTCGTCTTTCACCTGATAGACACAGAGCCTGAATTTCCCGCCGAATTCTGAATCGATCACCGTTTCCTCGATACAGCCGACCAGGTTGTCCACTTTGCGGCGATAGGCGATCAGGTCGGCGATGGTCGCGACCTTCAGCCCATGTTTCTTGGCGAATTCCACCAGGTCCGGCAAGCGGGCCATGGTGCCGTCATCATTCATGATTTCACAGATAACACCGGCCGGATTTAACCCGGCGAGACGCGCCATGTCAACGGCGGCCTCCGTATGGCCGGCCCGCACCAGTACGCCGCCGTCCCGGGCGACGATCGGGAAGACATGCCCGGGGGTTACAATATCATCGGCATTCATGCTTGAATTGATGGCGACGGCAATGGTGTGCGCCCGGTCGGCGGCGGAAATGCCGGTGGTGATGCCTTCCTTGGCCTCAATCGACACCGTAAAGGCCGTATTGTTGCGCGCCCGGTTATTCTGGCTCATCGGCGGCAGACCCAGAATATCGGCCCGCTTCTTGTCCATGGCGAGACAGATCAGGCCGCGGCCGTATTTCGCCATGAAATTAACCGCATCGGGGGTCGCCATCTGGGCCGGAATAATCAGGTCGCCCTCATTTTCCCGATCTTCATCATCGACCAGAATAAACATCCGGCCGTTCTTGGCGTCTTCTAATACATCTTCTATCGGGGAAAGGAAACTTTGCGGCATAATCTCACTCTTTATTTATCAAATTCGTTCATTCTGGCGACATAACGCGCCAATACGTCAATCTCGAGATTGACCCGGTCCCCCACCTGCGCCGTGGAAAAAGTTGTTTTTTCTCGGGTGTGCGGGATGACATTTATTCCAAATACGGTCGGTTTTCCGGCCTCGTCAATGACTTCATTCACCGTCAGGGAGACGCCATTAATCGTCATCGAGCCCTTTTCCGCAATATATTTTCCCAGATGATGGGGCGCGGCGAAGCGAAAACGGATGCTGTCGCCCTCCGGCGTCATCGAAATAATCTCGCCGATGCCGTCCACATGTCCGGTGACGATATGACCGCCCAGTTCCTCACCCACTTTCAGGGCCCGCTCCAGGTTAACCGGCGAGCCTTCTTCCCAATCGCCCAGATTGGTGCAGGACAGGGTTTCCGCAGAGGCGTCGACCGCATACCAGTCCGTCCCCTTGTCCACCACCGTCAGGCAGACCCCGGAACAGGCGATCGAGGCGCCGATATCAATGGTATCCGTGTCAAAGGCGGTGCCTATGACAATCCGGGTGTCGCCATCGTGACGAATGCTCCTGACGGAGCCGACATCTGTTATAATTCCGGTAAACATTTCAAAGACCTACCTTATATTCCTGCCAACTATCATTGCCGGTCCGACCCGACCGGACCAGGGAAAGCCGCGGCGCCGCAGACAAGTCGTCGACTCCGATCGCGGCAATCGCCGCAAGCCCGTCACCGCCAATTACACTTGAGGATCGGAACCAATATACACGGTCTACCAAACTTGCCCGGAACAGGGAAGCATTAAGTTGCGCCCCCCCTTTACAGAGCAGCCGCGTAATGCCTTCTTCGGCCAGCAAATTCATCATTTTGGGCAAATTGACCTGGCCCTCGCTGTCCGCGCCGCAACGGATGACTTTCACCGCCTTCTGCTCCAGGGCATGTCGCCGGTCCGCCGCCGGCCGGGCTGTCATTATCCATGTGGGGCTTTTTTCCGCCGTTTCAATCACCCGGCTGTCCAGGGGAACCGATAAATCACTGTCGACGATAATCCGCACCGGAGAGCGGCTCTCGAGCCCCGGCAAGCGACAATCCAGCGACGGGTCATCCGCCTTGACCGTACCACTGCCGACCAGAATGGCGTCATGGTTGGCCCGCAGCAGGTGCCCTCGCCAGCGGGAGTCCGGCCCGGTGATCCATTTGCTCTCTCCGGAAGCGGTGGCGATCCGGCCATCGAGAGACGTGGCGAGTTTGACGGTAATCAGGGGCCTGTGCGCCGAGATACGCTTGAGAAATCCTTCATTGACCTGATCCGCCGCCGCCTGGCAGACGCCGAAATCAACATCAATGCCGGCATTTTTGAGCATCGTCAGCCCCCGGCCCGAGACTCGCGGGTCCGGGTCGCCGGTCGCGACGACGACACGGGCGAGTTTTGCCGCGATCAGCGCTTCGGCGCACGGCGGGGTTTGTCCGTGATGGGCGCAGGGCTCCAGCGTGACATAGGCTGTCCCGCCTTCCGCCGCCCGGCCCGCCCGGCTGAGCGCCACCGTCTCCGCATGGGGGCGGCCCCCTTCCCCGGTATGGCCCCGTCCCGCAACATGTCCTGATTGATCAAGGATGACACAGCCAACGGCCGGATTGGGCCAGGTTGACCCGCAGCCCCGCCGGGCCAGGCCCAGCGCCATTTTCATATAATGGCTGTCGGTCTTTTCGGTCACATTATTATCCTTGAGGGATCAGGTCCCGGTTATTTTTCCGAATCGCCGATCTGTTCGACAAATTTCCCAAAATCCTTGGCTTCCCTAAAATCCTTATAGACGGAGGCATAGCGGACATAGGCCACAGTATCCATATTCTGCAGCCCTTCCATGATCAGCTTGCCGATCTGTTCCGTCTGCACCTCGGATTCGCCGAGGCTTTCGAGCTGCCGGACAATGCCGTTGATCAGCAGTTCGATGCGGCTTTCCTCAATATTCCGCTTGCGCAGGGCGAGATTGACCGACCGTTCGAGTTTTTCTCGCTCAAAGGGGACTTTCTTGCCGTTTTTCTTGCAGACCGTAAGCTCCCGCAATTGCACCCGTTCAAAGGTGGTGAATCGGGCCCCGCAGCCATTACAGGACCGCCGGCGCCGGATGGCGGCATTGTCTTCGGTCGGCCGGCTGTCCTTAACCTGGGTATCGTCATTTCCGCAAAATGGGCACCGCATTCGTTTTATCCTTTAATAAAATTCCCGGCCGTTAAGCCGGGACATCCTCAATAGATGGGAAATTCCCTGCACAGGGCGATGACTTTTTCCCGAACGCTGGTTTCGGCCGCGCTGTTGTCTTCCGGGTTGTTTTTCAGGCCGGTGAGAATTTCAATAATGAAATCACCAATCAGCTCAAATTCCTTGATGCCAAAGCCGCGGGTCGTGCCGGCGGGGGTGCCCAGGCGAATACCGGAGGTCACCATCGGCTTTTCCGGATCAAACGGAATGCCGTTCTTGTTGCAGGTGATGTTCGCCCGGCCGAGGGAATTATCCGCATCCCGTCCCGTCAGGCCCAGCGGCCGCAAATCGACCAGCATCAGGTGGGTGTCGGTGCCGCCCGAGACAATATCACACCCGCCCTCAACCAGCCGGGCGGCCAGCGCCCGGGCGTTGGCGACGACATTTTTGGCGTAATCCCTGAATTCAGGCTGCAACGCCTCGCCGAAGGCCACAGCCTTGGCGGCGATCACATGCATCAGCGGGCCGCCCTGCAATCCCGGGAAGACGGCGGAATTGAATTTCTTGGCCAGATCCGGATCATTGGTCAGGATCATACCGCCGCGCGGGCCGCGCAGGGTTTTATGGGTTGTCGTTGTCACCACATGGGCGTGCTCCAGCGGATTAGGATGCGCGCCACCGGCGACCAGACCGGCGAAATGCGCCATATCAACCCAGAAATAGGCTCCGACCTCATCGGCGATTTCCCGGAAGCGCTTGAAATCAATAAAGCGCGGATAGGCCGACCCGCCGGCAATGATCAGTTTCGGCTGATGTTCCCGGGCCAGACGCGCCACCTCATCAAAATCAACCATGGCGTCTTTGCGGCTGACGCCATATTGCACGGCGTTGAACCATTTGCCCGACTGGGCGGGCGGCGCGCCGTGGGTCAGATGACCACCGGCGGCCAGCGACATGCCGAGGATCGTATCGCCCGGCTGCAGCAGCGCCAGATTCACCGCGCCATTGGCCTGGGCCCCGGAATGGGGCTGAACATTGACAAACTGGGCGTTGAACAGTTTTTTCGCCCGCTCAATGGCGAGACTTTCCGCAATATCGACATATTCACAACCACCATAATAGCGCCGCCCGGGGTAGCCCTCGGCATATTTGTTGGTCAGCACGGACCCCTGCGCCTCCATCACCGCCCGGCTGACAATATTTTCGGAGGCGATAAGTTCGATATGTTCCTGCTGCCGGCCCAGTTCCAGGTTAATGCTGTTGAGCAGTTCCGGGTCCGTTTCGCTGAGCGATGCATTAAAAAAACGGCTCATGTCTGTGGATGTGGTCATAATCAGTAAATCCTTAAATCAACTTAATCACTTAATTTTCAAGACATTTTGTCAATACGACGCTGATGTCTTCCCCCGTCAAATTCGGTATTTAAAAAGGCGTCGAGACAATCCTTCGCCACGTCAGGCCCAATGACGCGCCCGCCCATCACCAGCACATTGGCATTGTTGTGTTGTCGGCACAATTCCGCGGTCAGCCGGTCATGAACAAGGGCGGCCCGGATATGGACATGCCGGTTGGCGGCGATGCTGACGCCAATGCCGGAACCGCAGACAAGAACGCCGCGCGACGCCTTGTCTTCCTTGATCGCCGCGGCCAGGGCGTTGGCGTAATCCGGGTAATCTACCGACTCGGGTCCATTGCTGCCCAGGTCCAGCACCTCATAGCCTTTTTTCAACAGAAAGTTTTTCAGCATGACCTTCAGCTCATATCCGCCATGATCACCCGCTAACGCTATGATTTTACTGTTCATTATTCGCACCTTAATCAGAAAGCCCACGCCAGATCATTTCAGATCCAGCCTTCCTGCCGTTTAATATCATAGGACGGCGCATTTTCCTACTGTATGTATCGTAAAAATAGCCCCTTCCGGCGGGAGTCAGCTTTTTTCCTTGGAAAGGATGAATTTCAGTTTATTCACGGCGACGCGCGACAACTGACTGCGGGGGGCGTTCGCCGGACCGACGATGGAAACCTCCCGCCCGGACTGGGGATCGACGGCCGAAACCTTGACCGAGGCCCCGATCTGGATGAATTCGACAAGATACTCATCCGTATCACTGTTCATTCATCCGTCTCCTGTCTGTCTTTTCAGGCGGCCCTGACGAATCTGTTAACGTCGAGCCTTGCCCAGACGGCCTTCATGGAGTCCACCAGATGATCCATCATTTCGTCGTTGTGCAGCGGGCTTGGGGTGAAGCGCAGCCGCTCCGTCCCGCGCGGAACCGTCGGGAAATTAATCGGCTGAACATAAATGTCATATTCCTCAAGCAAAATATCAGAGGCCTGTTTACAGATGACCGGGTCGCCAACCAGAACCGGCACGATATGGCTGACGGACGGCATGACCGGCAGATCGGCGGCGCGCATTTTTTCTTTCAGGCGGTTGGCCCTTTCCTGATGAATGGTCCGTTCAATCTGGCTTTGCTTCAGGTGGCGTACGCTGGCCAGGGCGCCGGCGGTAATCACCGGGGACTGCGACGTGGTGAAGATAAAGCCGGACGCGAAGCTGCGCACCGCATCGACAATATCAAAGGTCGACGTGATATAGCCGCCCATCAGGCCGAAGGCCTTGCCGAGCGTTCCTTCAATCACCGTAAGCCGCTCCATCAGACCTTCCCGTTCGGCCACGCCGCCGCCGCGCTTGCCGTACATGCCGACCGCATGGACCTCATCCAGATAGGTCAGCGCATTATATTTGTCCGCAAGATCACAGAATTCCTTGATCGGGGCGAAATCACCATCCATGGAATATACCGATTCAAAGGCGATTAATTTAGGCAGCCCCGGTTCCGTCGCCTGCAACAGGCTTTCAAGATGCTCCACATCATTATGGCGGAAGATATGTTTTTTACAGCCGCTGTTGCGAATGCCTTCGATCATTGAGGCGTGATTCAGCTCATCGGAGAAAATGACGCAGCCCGGCAGTAATTTCGCCATCGTGCTGATCGTCGCTTCATTGGAGATATAGCCCGAGGTGAACAGCAGGCCGGCTTCTTTATTGTGCAGATCGGCCAGTTCCTCTTCCAGAAGCACATGCAGATGATTTGTGCCGCTGATGTTGCGGGTGCCGCCGGCGCCGGCGCCGACATTTTTCAGGGCGTCTTCCATGGCGCCGATGACCTTGGGATGCTGTCCCATGCCAAGATAGTCATTGCTGCACCATACCGTGATTTCCTTGGTGCCGTGATCCGTATGCCAGTCAGCCTTTGGAAAGCTGCCCCGCTGACGCTCAATATCCATAAAGACGCGATAACGTCCTTCCTGCTTAATTTTTTTCAAAGCGTCAGAAAATACCCGATTGTAATCCATTTCACGGCCTAACTCAAAAATATCACCTTCACGTTCTTGCAAACGCTCATCACAAAACCTGTATGTTTTAGTATCTTTCCCACGGCCTTAACATACTAACATACTAAAGCACAGTGTTAAATATATAAACAAGACAGATAGAATATCGACAGCATATTCCGCTGTCAAACGTCTGTTAAGAATATATTCTTTGGTTGGGGAGAATTACTTGATTCATATCAAGGCTGTTAAAAAGTCTGGAATCTTAACTGATCGCTCCAGAAGCTTTCCAGCTTGCGAAGGGAATTACGCAATTCGGTGACATTCCGGTCATCAAAGACGCCCTTCTCTTTGACAATGTGGAGATTTTCGTCAAAAAGATCGCCGACGAGATTGCGAACACTCTTGCCCTTCTCGCTGAGCCAGATGCGAAGCGCCCGCCTGTCATGTTCCGCGCGTTCCTGATTGATGTAGCCGGCCTCGACCATCTTTTTCAGGTTGTAGGATACGTTTGATCCCAGATAATAGCCCCGGTTCCGAAGATCACCGGCGGTCATTTCATGATCACCGATATTATACAGCAACAGGGCCTGAACGCTGTTCACGTCGGTCAGGCCCTCGCCATCCAGGCGATTTTTCACAATGTCCAGCATTCTTCTGTGAAGTCTTTCAATCAGGCGCAGACACTCCAGGAAGTTCAAGCTCGTTCGCGCTTCCGGTGTTTCATGTCCCCCAATCAGACTGCTGCTGTGACCTGCCAATGACATCATTAATATTTCCTGTAATCGGTAATTTTATGTTATCCAACGGCAATGTTATACGATACAAACTCCTAACAAGCCCTTAACCAACCCTAAAATCCTTTATATCCGATGAAAATACTTGGTAAAATCACCGCCAGCCTTTAAAGTGCGTCACAATATACAATCAGGCCATTATAAAATGAACACGACTTTAATTCCGGGTATTTACCCCTATACGCGCCCCAGAAGAAACCGCAAATCGGACTGGACAAGACGTCTGGTCCGGGAAAACAACCTGTCGGTCAACGATCTGATCTGGCCTGTTTTCGTCCAGGAGGGCAGCAAGCGGAAAACCGATGTCGCCTCCATGCCGGGGGTCGCCCGGCTTTCCATTGACCTGCTGCTGCCTGAAATTGAAAAGGCGGCAAAAGCGGGCATTCCCGCGATCGCCCTTTTCCCGCAGACTCCACAGGAACTTAAAGGCGAGGACGGTCGGGAAGCCCTGAACCCCGACAACCTGATATGTCGGACGACCCGGGCGATCAAGGATGCCGTGCCGGACATCGGCGTCATCTGTGATGTGGCGCTGGACCCCTATACCAGCCATGGCCAGGACGGCATTGTCATTGATGGCTATGTCGCCAATGACGCCACGCTGGACACGCTGGTCCAGCAGGCCCTGATTCAGGCCGAGGCCGGTTGCGACATTCTCGCCCCGTCGGACATGATGGATGGACGGGTTGGCGCTATCCGGGAGGCGCTGGAAGAACACAGCCTGCCCAATGTTCAGATCATGGCCTATGCCGCCAAATACGCCTCGGCCTTTTACGGTCCCTTCCGGGATGCCGTCGGCTCCAGCGGCAACATCAAATCCGGCGGCAAGGAAAGCTATCAGATGGACCCGGCCAACAGCGCCGAAGCCCTGCGCGAAGTGGCTCTGGACCTTGATGAAGGAGCGGATATGCTGATTGTCAAGCCGGGCATGCCCTATCTTGATATTATCCAGCGGGTGACAGCGGAATTTTCCGTGCCGACATTCGCTTATCAGGTCAGCGGCGAATACGCCATGCTGCAGGCGGCGGCGCAGAACGGCTGGCTCGATCTGGATAAAGTCATGATGGAAAGTCTGCTCGCCTTCAAACGGGCCGGCGCGGCGGGCATATTGACCTATTTCGCGCCAAAAGCCGCCGAAATCCTGAAAAATCAAACCTTCTGAGGGCACCGCGTCCGGTTATTTCAGAATATCCCGGTTATTTCAGAATATCATTGGGGAGTTCATTGACCGCTTCATCCAGGTCGTAAAAACTGGGCTGCATATGGCTTGGAACGCTTTTCCGGCCAATCTCAACCGAAATCTGCGGTGCGTTGCCGTGCAGATGTGAGACGATTATATCCTTGATCACGTTGAAAAAGTGGCTTTCCTCATCGACAACCTGCTGCAGTTTGACCGCCATTGGGCTGGCGATGGTGTAAGAAATCAGAATCCCGAGGAAGGTTCCCACAAGCGCCCCGCCAATCATGGCGCCCAGCACCTCGACCGGCTGATCAATGCTGCCCATGGTTTTAATAATTCCCAGCACCGCCGCCACAATCCCCAGCGCCGGGAAGGCTTCGCCCAAAACCCCCAGGGCATGGGCGCCCTCGCTTTCCTCATGATGATGCTTTTCAAGATCTTTCAGTAAAATATCCTCGACCTGGTGAGGGTCATCAAAATTCATCGTCGTCATCCGCAGGTAATCACAGATAAATTCAACCACATGATGATCTGAACTCACCTTGGGAAAATTTTCAAATATCTTGCTTTCCTCGGGATTTTCAATATGCGTTTCGAGTGCGATGACCCCTTTGGTCTTGATCAGTTTTGTCAGCAGGAACATCAGGCAGAGCAGATCTGTATAGTCCTCGGATTTCCATTTGGGACCTTTAAAGGCGTGCCCCAGTCCTTTCAGGGCCTTTTTAACAACCCCGCCGCCATTGCTTACCATGAAGGAGCCGATTCCCGCACCGCCGATAATCATCCCCTCAAGCGGCAGGGCTTTTAATATGGGGGCCATCTTGCCGCCGGCAAAAACATAGCCCCCGAAAACCATCCCCATCGTGACGATAAAACCAACAATTATAAGCATATTAACTCAAGCCTCTTATTCCGCATGAAAATCGCCTGCGGAATCATTAATTCCGTCCTTATTTGAAACAGTTATAAAAAAAGGGAGTTAAGGAAGTCTTATTTCAGTAAAATTTGCTGAAATTTATTTAGTGCGCCGCAGCCGGACCAGTATGTCACCGGCGGGATGAAACATTGTCAGACGGCTGTTCCGGCTTTCCGCCCAGCCGCTCCATAACAGCCTCCGTCGCCAGCGATTCGGCCGGGCGGCGGGACCCCGCCCATCACATAAAGGTCCCGGGCAGATGGACGATCCTGCCGCCAAAACCGAATTTAAAGCGGGCGATGTCGGCGCCCTCTTCCGTGTTCACACCGCCGAGATCCAGCGTTACAATGCCCCTTTGCTTTAATTTCAGTATCACATGCCACAGCAGCAAATTCAGGGCATTGCATTTGCGCCCCTCCTTGCCGTTCCAGCCGATATGATAGGTCGCGCAATTGCCGTGGCACAGAAACAGGGCCCCGGCAATCGGCATCTCTTCGCCTTCCTTGATCGCAAAAGCCGTCAGAACGCCCCGGTCCCTGAGGCTGGCGTGACCATAACGCTGCACCAGCCCGACCGGCAGCCCCTGATATTTCTTGTCCTTTTGCTGTTTGCTTTCATGGGACAGCAGCCAGTCGATTTGCGCATGCCGGTGATCGCCGAACTGGACATCGAAACCGGCCTTCTCCGCCTTGCGAATGCTGGTGCGGTTCTTGCCGTATAAATCCCGCCACAATTGGTCTTCTGATTGCCCGAGATTTACCAGCACCGTCGAATAGCCGGTAATGATTTTGCGGAATCCCATCTTTTCATAATTTTCCCGGTCATAATTTTCCCGGCCGGTGTCCTCTTCCGGGCTGAAGGCGAAAAAATTTAGCCATTTCAGGGGATAACGCTGACGAATCTTGTTCAGGACCTGTTTTTTCTGCGCAGTCGTGACCTCACGCAGCCACACGGGGCCCCGCAAAAGCAGGGCGATTTTGATAAGACCAAAAAACCGTCGGGTCACGATCTGCCCCATGCCGACAGGTTCGCTGCCCTCATATATCACAAAACGGCTGATATGTATGCTGCGCTGGGCAAATATGGCGCCATAAGCCCAGGCCTGCTGAAAGGAGGAATTCTCCACCCTGGCCAAAAGCTGTTCCCATCCGATCTGTGATATCTGGTTCCAGTCGATTATTAATTCTGTCATGATTATTTATGGTTCACCTGGTTCCCGTTATTCATTTTATTTCGCCGGATGGCATATTATAGTATCTGTGCTATTTTATGAAAAAGACATTTTATTTAAACGGTTTTTAATGTTTGGCGGAAAAAAATTCAGACAAGAGGTTATGGGCCATGAAATTTCAAGCCCGAAACCGACAAAATGGGCTTATTTCTATATTCTGAAATATGCCGGACTGCCCCTTTGCGTCATGTTGCTGGCCTTCGACATGATTCTGTATTTTGTCTTTAAATACGGCTTCAATAGCTGTTACGGCGTTTTCTGCCTGCTCAATTAGTCTTTTCGGGGCTTTTCAGCAAATTATTTTGGACTTTTGGCGCCACAAACCATATATCATGCATTAATTGTAGCTTAAACTTTATATATATTCGGATTTAACATGCGCAAAATGAGCCATTCGGTCACCATTGAAGATATTCAAAGAGCAGCAGACGCCTTGAAAGGCGCCATCGTCGCGACCCCCTTGACCAGGTCAATCACCCTGTCAAAACTGACCGGCGCCGAAATTCACCTTAAATTCGAAAATCTTCAGTTCACCGCCTCCTTCAAGGAACGCGGCGCGCTGAATAAACTGATCAACCTGACCGATGACCAGAAAAAAAACGGCATCATCGCCGCCTCGGCCGGCAACCATGCCCAGGGCGTCGCCTATCACGGCAGCCGGCTCGGCATCCCGACCACCATCGTCATGCCGGTCAATACGCCCTTTGTCAAGGTGCGCCAGACCGAAGAACATGGCGCCCATGTCGTCCTTTATGGCGAGCGGTTCGATGATACGGCCGACCATGCCCATAAACTCGCCCGGGAACAGAATCTGACCCTGGTCCACCCGTTCAATGACCCGGAAGTGATCGCCGGTCAGGGCACTATCGGGCTTGAGATGATGCAGGCCTGCCCTGACCTGGATATTATACTGGTTCCGGTGGGCGGCGGCGGGCTGATCGCCGGGGTGGCGGTGGCGGCCAAGGAAATAAACCCCGACATCAAGGTCATCGGCGTGCAGGCGGAAAGATTCCCGTCCCTTTATCGCGCGGTTCATAACCAGGATTACGTTCCGCAGGGCTCCACCCTCGCCGAGGGGATCGCCGTGAAAAACATCGGTGACAAGACCTATGATATCTGCAAGGATCTGGTCGATGACATTCTGCTGGTCAACGAAAATGCCCTGGAAGAGGCGGTTTGCATGCTGATGACCATTGAAAAAACCGTGCCCGAAGGCGCCGGCGCGGCCCCTCTGGCCGCCGTTCAGAGCTATCCCGAAATATTTGCCGGCAAAAAAGTCGGCATGATCGTCAGTGGGGGCAATATTGATCCCCGCCTGCTGGCCTCCCTGCTGATGCGCGGCCTGGTGAGAGAGGGGCGCATTACCCGACTGCGAATCGAGTTGCTTGACGTCCCGGGCGCCCTGGCCCAGATTTCCAAAATCATCGGCGACCTGGGCGGTAATATTATCGATGTCTCCCATCACCGGCTTTTCACCGAGCTTCCGGCCAAGGAAACCTATTCCAACGTGACCCTGGAAACCCGGGACCGGGAAAACCTGCAGCAAATCCTCGACAGCCTGCGCAAGGAAGGCTTTACCGTTCATGTCAACCGGTCCTCGGACCTGTAGCATGCGGAACAGCCTGCTGTTTTCTTGAAACGGACTAACATTATTTTAACCTTAGGCCATCATTATGATCTCCAAACAGACCTGATGCGTAAATAATGGTGGTATACTCATGGCGGATGACGCGCGCCCGATAATCATAAAACGGATAAAAAAAGTTTCCGGCGGTCGTCACGGCGGCGCCTGGAAGGTGGCCTATGCCGACTTTGTCACCGCCATGATGGCCTTTTTCCTGCTCCTGTGGCTGTTGAATTCCACTTCCAAGCAACAGAGAGAGGGGCTTGCCGATTATTTTTCACCAACCGTCGCCTCGACAAACGCCTCATCCGGCTCCGGTGATATTCTGGGCGGCGTGTCGCTGAATAACGACGGCGCCCAGGACAGCGCTGTTACCGTTTCCATTCCGACGACACCGACAAAAGTTCAGTCCCAAGAGGAAAGTCAGGGCAAAGCGAAACCCGAAGCGGAAAAATATCCGGAACTGGTCGCCAAAAAAGAGCAGGATTATTTCGAACAAATGGCGAAAGACCTTCGGGTGAGCATCCAGGAAAGCCCTGAATTGTCAAAATTGAATGACCAGCTTCTGATTGACATCACCAAGGACGGCATGCGGATTCAGCTTGTGGACAAGGACAACCGGGCCATGTTCCGCCCCGGATCAGCGGTCCTTTATAAATATGCCGAAAATATGCTGCGGAAAATATCAACCGTCATAGAGAAAATGCCAAATCGTATTTCCATTACCGGACATACGGATGCTTCTCCCTTTACCGGCAGGGATAATTACAGCAACTGGGAACTGAGTTCGGACCGGGCCAACAGCAGCCGCCGCGTCCTCAGCGAGTCAGGCATTTCCGCCAACAGGGTCGCCGAGGTTCAGGGCAAGGCCGCGACGGAACCCCTGCTGCCCGATCGCCCCCTGCGGCCGGAAAACCGGCGCATCACGATTTTGATGCTCCGGGAATCCCCCATTCTGCCCGAAGATTTCATGTGATTTCGCCTAACGCCGAAGCCGGAACTGGCTTTATGAAACGGCGATGTTTTTTTTCAGACAGAACGTTTTTCAGCGACAGAAACATTCTCCCTTGCTATGATGTTGAAAAATAACAATATACACTTCTGCGGTGTATATTGTAGACGGGCTAAGCGTGGGAAATACCCTATGGAGCTATTGGATTCATCTGTCCAGATGTGGGCGGTTTTTGCAATAATTTTAACCGCAATCATATTTTACGCCTTTGATCGAATCCCCATGGAAGTCACGTCCCTGGGCACCATTGCGGTCCTGTTGCTGTTGTTTCACTTCATGCCCCTTTATGACCCGGACGGCGTCTCCCTGCTCGACCTGAAAACATTGCTCGCCGGTTTTGCTGACCCGGCGCTGGTGACCATTCTCGCCCTTCTGGTCATCGGACAGGGCATGGTGCAGACCGGCGCCCTTGAATCGCCGGCCCAGATCATTGTCAGGCATGGCGCCAATCACCCCCGGACAATCATTGTCGCCTGCCTGCTCACGGTGATGGTGATCAGCGCCCTGCTCAACAATACGCCGGTGGTGGTTATTTTCATCCCCATCATGATCACCCTGATGGATAAAATGGAGCGTTCCGCCGGCCTGATGCTGATGCCGCTCAGTTTTGTCGCCATTCTCGGCGGCATGACCACCCTGATCGGCTCAAGCACCAATCTTCTGGTCGCCGGCGCCTATAAAAGCCAGACCGGGCTGGAAATCGGTTTTTTTGATTTTACGCTGCCCGGATTGTTCCTGGCCGGGCTTGGTCTGCTTTACGTTCTGCTGATCGCCCCGCTGATTTTGCCCAGCAAGCTGTCCCCTGCCGACAGCGCCCAGATCATCACCGGCAAGCAGTTTATCGTCCAGCTGGACCTGGTGGCCGGCAATTCCCTGATCGGCAAGAAATCGGTGGCCGGCATGTTTCCCGACCTGTCGCGGATGACGGTAAGACTGGTCCAGCGGGGCGCCAAAAGCTTTCTGCCGCCCTTTGATGACATTACCCTCGAAGAAGGCGATTCGATTATTCTGGCGACGACGCGCAGCATCCTGACGGAAAAACTGTCCAAATATCCCAACCTGCTGAAGGGCATATTGACCGCGCCGAGCGCCGATGAAACCGAAGCCGACACCATCCATGAAGTCTCCCGCGGGGAGAAAATCGCCGAAGTGATCGTCGCCCCGGCGTCGCGTCTTGACGGCCGGACCCTGGAGCAGGTCGGTTATCATCTGCAGGGCGGCTGCAAGGTTCTGGGTATCCAGCGCCGCTCGCGCATGCTCCGCTCCGCGATGAATGAAATACGGCTTGAGGCCGGCGACATTCTGCTCGTCGTCGGCAATTCGATCCAGATCACCGCCCTTCGGACCAACAAGGATGTTCTGCTGATGGAATGGTCAACCCGGGAAGTTGTTATCCGTTCCGACAGCTGGAAAGCCCTGGGCATTTTCACCGCCGTCGTCGCCTTCGCCTCGACCGGCATCATCCCGATCCCGATTACCGCGACCTGCGGCGCCTTTCTGATGATCGCCCTTGGCTGCCTGAACATCCGCCAGGCGAGCCGGGCCGTCGACCGCCGCATCTTCCTGCTCATTGGCGCGGCGCTGGCGATGGGCGTATCCCTGCAGGCCACCGGCGGGGCGTCCTTTCTCGCCGAAGGCATGATTCACCTGCTGGAGGGATCAAGCGTCGCCGTAACCCTGTCCGCCTTCTTTTTGCTGATCGCGCTGCTGACCAATATGCTGAGCAATAATGCAACCGCCGTGCTGTTTACCCCGATCGCAATCAATATCGCCGACAAGCTTGGCGCGGATCAGATGATGTTTGTCACGGCGGTTATTTTCGCCGCCAATTGTTCCTTCGCCACCCCCATGGGTTATCAAACCAACCTTCTGGTCATGGGGCCGGGCAATTACAAGTTCAATGATTTCCTGAAAGTCGGCATTCCCCTGATTTTGATATTATGGCTGGGATATTCCTTTTTCGCCCCGTGGTATTATGGGTTATACTGAATCGCGCCCTTTTCGGAAAAATGCAGATTTTCCCGATCCGGCGGAACAGCCAGTGAAACAGTGACAGAAAGCTATAGAGGTGACGAATCCCTTC
This sequence comes from Paremcibacter sp., assembly GCA_048266545.1. GTDB lineage: Bacteria > Pseudomonadota > Alphaproteobacteria > Sphingomonadales > Emcibacteraceae > Paremcibacter. Next base: position 38,827 of record JBLWZH010000021.1, read on the forward strand.
TCGCAATTTCCCCGCTTCTATGTGACGGCGCCCGGCGCATGTCCCTATCTTGACGGCAAGCAGGAACGCAAGGTTTTCACCGAACTCAACGATGAAAACCCCCAGGCGCTGCATGAGTCCCTGATGAAGGTCGGATTTCGGCGCAGTCAGGATATTGCCTACCGGCCGAGCTGTGATTACTGCACCGAATGCAAATCCGTTCGCATCCCGACCGCCAGCTTTCGGCCAAACCGAACGCAACGCCGCCTTGTCCGGCTGAATGGGGACCTGCTGGTCAGCAAGCGCGCCAACAGGATAACCCGGGAACAATATGACCTGCTGAGCGCCTATCTCGCCGACCGACACCCGGACGGCGGCATGTCTGAAATGACCTATGACGAATATAAAAACATGGTCGAATGCAGCCCGATAAACACCTGCCTGATCGAATATCGTTTGCCGGAACAGCAAGGGGGCGGGGCGGAGAACCCCGGGCGACTGCTCGCGGTGACCCTGACCGACATCATGGCGGACAGCCTGTCCATGGTTTACAGTTTCTATGATGTCAGCGCCGATTTCAGGAAAAGAAGCCTCGGAACCTATGTCATTCTGGACCATATCGCCCGGGCGCGCCTGTTGGGTCTGGATTATGTCTATCTGGGATACTGGGTCAAGGACAGCCCGAAGATGGCCTATAAGATCAATTTTCAACCTCTCGAAATTCTGGACGGCGAAGGCTGGTCGCCGGTGAACAAATAATGGCCGCAAGCGGGCGGCGGCTTTTGTCCCCGGCTTGCCAATTTATCGCTTCTGTTATCTTGTCTTTGGCGGCAGGATATTTATACTCATGTAAAAAATACAAAAAATCAACCATATAGGGACTTGCTCATGAAGCGTCGCACCTTCCTTAAATCCACCGCCGCCGCAACGATTGGCGCAACCGCATCAGCGCCGCTCGCCGCCCCCGCCTACGCGGCGGGAAAAAGAAAACTGAAGATGGTCACCACCTGGCCGAAAAAATTCCCCGGTCTGGGCACCCGCGCCGAACAGATGGCCCGGGATATTGAGGCGGCGACCGATGGCCGGATCCGGATCAAGGTCTATGCCGGCAATGAGCTGGTGCCGCCGCTCGGGGCGTTCGATGCGGTGCGCGGCGGCAAGGCCGATATTTATCATGGGCCGGATTATTACTGGCAGGGCAAGCATAAGGCCTTCGCCTTTTTCGCCGCGGTGCCCTTTGGCCTGACGGCTACGGAACTGAGCCAGTGGATCAATTACGGCGGCGGCCAGAAGCTGTGGGATGAACTGGCGGGCCGGTTCAACATCAAATCGCTGCTGTGCTGCAATACGGGCATTCAGATGGGCGGCTGGTACAAGAAGGAAGTCAACAGCCTTGAGGATTTCAAGGGCCTGCGGATCCGCATTCCGGGACTGGGCGGCGAGGTTCTGCAACGGCTGGGCGCGACACCGGTGACCAAGGCCGGCGGCGAAATCTATCTGGCGCTCAGCCAGGGCAACATCGACGCCTCCGAATGGGTCGGGCCGTGGAACGACCTGGCGTTCGGTTTCCATAACATCACCAAATTTTATTATACATCGGCCTTTCATGAACCGGGCGCGGCGATCGCCGCCGGCTTCAACCTTGAGGTCTGGAACAGCTTCAGCCCGTCCGACCAGGCGATCATCACCGCCGTCGCCGGCGACAATTATCAGAAATCACTGGCGGAATTCAATGTCCGCAATGCGGTGTCGTTAAAAACCCTGGTGGAAAAGCATGGCGTCCGGCTCAAGACCTTTTCCGATGACATCATGCAAAACCTGCTGCGCACGTCCGATCAGGTAATGCAGGAAATCGCCCGGACCGATGATCTGACCAAAAGAATATACAACAGCTATATGGACAGCCGCCGGGCGGCGATGGCCTGGGGCGCCGTCGCCGATGAGCCCTATCTCCGGGCCCGCCGTCTTGAGGAAAATTTTGGACCGAAGTTGTAATATCCGTGCTGATCAATCTCCTACGAAACATCGCCGCCACGATCGACCGTCTCAGTGAATGGACCGGCCGGATCCTGTCCTGGCTGACCCTGCTTCTGGTGCTGGCGCAGTTCGCCATTGTCGTCGGTTATTATATATTCCATAGCGGATCGATTTTTTTTCAGGAGAGCCTGCTGTATATGCACAGCATGATTTTTCTCGGGGCGGCGGCCTATACCCTGCGTCATAACGGCCATGTCCGGGTCGATGTATTTTACTGCCGCTTCAGTGATAAAACCAAGGCGTGGGTCAACTTGATCGGCGCCTTCCTCTTCTTGTTTCCCATGACCGCCGTCATCGGCTGGATGGCCTGGCCCTACGTCAGCGCCTCCTGGGACAGCCTGGAAGGCTCCATTGAATCGAGCGGCATTCAGGCGGTTTACCTGCTGAAAAGCATGATCCTGTTTTTTATCGTCACCCTGTTCTTGCAGGGCGTTTCCCTGCTGCTGCGCGCCCTGTTCACCCTGCTGGATATTGAACATCTCGCCGAAGAAAAGCCGGAGACCGTGTGATGGACCTGAATATCATCCTGTTCCTCATGATGTTCGCGGCAGTGGTGTTATTCCTGATGGCCGGCTTTCCAGTGGCCTTTACCCTTGGAGGCACGGCGATCCTGTTCGCCGCTATCGGCATTTATTTTGACGCGATCGACAGCGATTTCATCGGCCTGATTCCGGAGCGGATTTACGGCACCATGACCAATGACGTTTTGTTGGCGGTGCCCTTGTTTATCTTCATGGGGGTGATGCTGGAGCGATCCAGAATTGCCGAGGAACTGCTGGAGAGCATGGGAAGACTGATGGGCCGCTTTCCCGGCGGACTGGGCATATCGGTGACCGTTGTCGGCGCCCTGCTCGCCGCCTCGACCGGCATTGTCGGGGCGACGGTGGTCACCATGGGCCTGCTCAGCCTGCCGACCATGCTCAAGCGCGGCTACAGCCCGGCGCTGGCCAGCGGATCGGTCGCCGCCGCCGGCACGTTGGGCCAGATCATCCCGCCGTCGATCGTCCTTGTCCTGCTTGGCGACCAGCTTTCCTCGGCCTGGCAGACGGCGCAACTGGAAATGGGCAACTGGGCGCCCGACCCCCTGTCGGTCGGCGACCTGTTCGCCGGCGCCTTTATTCCCGGCATTGGCCTGGTGCTGCTCTATATCATATATCAATTCGCCGTCGCCCTCGTTATGCCGGAACTGTCGCCGCCGATGGCCGATGATCCGGGCGGACCGGACAATGACAATCAAAACCGCGATACAGGCGGCGCGGCGCAGCTTTTGGCCGCCTTCCTGCCGCCCATATTATTGATCATATCCGTATTGGGGTCGATCATCAGCGGCATCGCCACCCCGACCGAACCCGCCGCCGTCGGCGCCGTCGGCGCAATTCTGCTCGCCGGCTACAAAATAAAACCGACGCGAAAACGAACGATTTTCGCCGCCGGGCTATCCCTCGCCGGTCTGGTGGTCCTGACAAACCTTTTTGACCTCAGAAGCGGCATGACGGAAAGGTCGCTGGCCGACGGCGTCGGCCTGATTGCCGCCGCTCTGCTGTGCGCCCTGGTCGTCTGGGGCCTGTTTGTCGCTATCTATCGCGCGTTCCGCGAGGGCATACTGTCACCGGTGATGCAGGCAACCAGCCTCATTTCTTCCATGGTCTTTATGATCCTGATCGGCGCGGCGCTGTTTTCCCTCGTTTTCAAGGGCTTTGAGGGTGACGAATTTATCCATGAATTCCTGACCAGTCTGCCCGGCGGCAAGTTAACCGCCCTTATTCTGGTAATGCTGGTGATGTTTCTGCTCGGCTTTTTTCTCGATTTTATCGAGATTACCTTTGTCGTCGTGCCCATCGTCGCGCCGGTGCTGCTGATGATGGATATTCATCCGGTGTGGCTCGGCGTCATGATGGCGATGAATCTGCAGACCAGTTTTCTGACCCCGCCCTTCGGCTTTGCGCTGTTTTATCTGCGCGGCGTCGCGCCCGCATCGGTCAAGACCATGCAGATTTACAAGGGCGCCCTGCCCTATGTCCTGATTCAACTGCTGATGCTGGTGATATTATGGCGCATACCCGAACTTACGACCTGGCTGCCGAAGAAGATTTTTGGCTAAAGGCGGCGCCTTGGAAGTTTGTTCACGCCTTCCAATAAGTTACCGCGTAAAAATTATTTGACGACTTCCGGATAGTAGCACATCTGGCCATGGCGACACAGATCGGGCTCGCGCCGCAGGTTTCTGGCGAAGGCCGCCACTTCGTCCCGGTCCTGCCCCGCGTCGAGCCGGTCCAGAACCCGCCGCACCAGTTCGACGCTTTTTTCCTTACGCGCCAACGGTGCATCCCGCCCGGCGATCTTGACCGACGTCATGCCCATATCGCGCAGCGCCGCCATGGCGCAAAGACCGCAGGGGCCATAAGGATAGCCCTCTTCAGTAACGGAAAAACCGCACCCGAACCGGTACCAGAGCCATCTGGCGTAGCGCGCGTCATTATCCTGCAAAAGCGTTTTTTCGCCATCCCCGAGCGCCGCGCCGTCGCATCGCCGATAGGTGTAATCATAATTGTCCATGCAGATCGCGCCGCCCAGTTGCCCCGGCAGGTGAATGCTGTGGCAGACCCCTTCCTCAAACACGCAGCCGTCATTGAGCACGAAAGCTTCAAACTGTATTTCCGGCGCGGAACGGGCAATCCGCCGCATCTCCGCAAGGGTCATGTCGCGGGGAAAAATAATCCGCGTCGCGCCCAGCTCACGGTAAAAGGCGGCGCTCTGCCGGTTGCGGCAGGCGGCGATGGAACTGACGTGAAGGCCAATGTCAAAGCCCTTGCCCGCCACCAGCGCCAACAGGGACGGGTCGCCGATGATCAGGGCGTCGCCGCCGTGGCGCGTGAAACGTTCCGCCAGCCGCAGCAGGCTGTCGAGCTGTTCCGGGGTATAATGCTGGGCGTTCATCACCAGCGACAGATGCTTGCCGAGCGCCCGGACCCTTTCCAGAGCCCGTTCCAGATCGCTGTCCTGCGCCAGATTGCCGAAGGGGCGGCGGCTGGTGGCGGAACTGCCGAAACGGGCCAGCCAGTCATCGGGCACGATACTACAGTAAAATTCATCAGCGCCGGCGGCCGCCAGCGCGTCGATTTCCTCCACCCGGCTAAGCGGCGCGGTGATTTTCATGCCAGTCTCCTGAAAATATCAGCCGTTTGACCCGTTTTTGTTCAACCGCCCGCCACAGGGCCGCCGCCATCTCGGACGAATGGCGATAAAACTGGCTGTTGCCGCGTTGAAAAGTCGTCAATTCGGCCGCCGCCGACCGCCCCGGCCGTTTCGCCTCAACCCAATAATCGAGGCATTCCTTCCGGCAGGCGTGGGCGGCGCGGAATTTATCCGCCCCCTTCTGATGGAGCGAGCCGATCCGGCACATGCGCCCCTTGACCGTATAGCCATAGGGCAGATGAACGCTGAGCGCCATCGGCGCGGCCTCAAACTGGTCCGGCCGGGCGAAAGGCGGCACATCCATTTCCAGATGATCAATGCCGAAGCGGGCCAGCAATCCCTGAAAATGGCTTTGCCGTCCGGTGTGGGGATGCAGCCGGGTCCAGTCTGCCGACGGCAGGCGGGGATCCTTGATCATCTTGTTGAGCATCCGGCCCAGCACCGGTTTCAACGCAGGGTACGCCGTGCGCACCCGCTGCAGCACGCCCCAGTCGTTGATCACGACCTCCGTCCCCTCAACAAGGCGGGACAGCAGCTTTTCAATCCGCTCAAGGCCAAAGTCGGTGACCATCGGCGTCACCAGCGTCAGTTCCATGCCCTGCCCCGTGGCCTCTTCCTGCACCTGCTGCAAATCCGCCGCCTTCGGGATCAGCCGCTCACAGAATTCATTGCCCAGATGAATGCGCCCGACCGGCCATTTGGCCGCCCGATCCTCAATGCTGTCCGGCGGACAATTGAGGCGGCGCAGACAATCCGCCACGGCGGGCGCCGGGCCCAGGTCGCGCACCTGCTCAAGGGATTCGGGCCGGGTCAGGGCCAGGGCGATCTCGGGATATTCATCGGTGACGCAGTTCTTCATCCGGTCCTCTATCTGATCAGTTTCAGTTTGGCGGCCTGATTATAATAGACCCGCTTCAGGCTGATCGCGCCATCGGGCTGATTATCGAATTTGTCGGTCATCACCTGACGCACCACGAGCATGATCACCCCCTCGATCTCGGGCAACTTCACCCGGGTTTTCAGGATATTGCCCTCGACCCGGCGCGGTTTGCAGTTGCTCTCGGGACAGGGCGCGGCCACTTTCAGCAGCATGTTCTTATGGGGGATCAGGGTGTCATAGTCGGGGATGCTGCGGATCGGCATAAGGTCCTGACCGTAAAGGTCCGTGGTGTAGGATACGACGATATAGCCCGGATGGGTGACATAGCCGTCAACCACCAGCTCGATTTCGGATCCGGATTTCACCTCTGTTGCGGCGGCGGCCGCCACATCGACTCCCGGCGCGCCGAACGGGGCGACCTTGAGCGACGTGTCATCCAGCCCGTGCCCGCCCATCAGCGGCTTCGGCTCAATCAGATTGATATGGCCGTGGGCCGCCGCGCCGCCGGCGCAAACCAGAATAGCGCTCAAAAAGATTGTTTTGATCATGATGTTTTCCTTCCTTTTTCCCGCACTTTTTCCCGCAAAATTTCCTCGTCCAGGATCGCCCAGCGTTCGTGATCGCGCCATGTGCCGTTGATCTGCAGATATTTCGGGCTGAAGCCTTCCTTGCGGAAACCCAGCTTCCGCACCAGACACAGCGAGGCGACATTGCCCGGCTGGATATTGGCCTCCAGGCGGTGCAGGCCGAGACTGTCAACCGCATAACGCAGGACCAGCGCCATCCCCTCGGCCATATAACCGGTCCCGGCATACTCCTCATCCCCGTAATAACCGAGGCTCGCCGACCGAATGCCGCCGAGCAGGATATTGTTGACGTTGACCACCCCGACCAGGGCGCCGTTCTTTTGATCGAGGATAAAACAGCCCTGGGTTACGCCCCGCTTTATCCGCTGCAGATACTGGTCGAAATATTGCGGATCATCGGAATGATATACCCACGGCCGATGATAGGCCGCATTTCGGGCCAGAAAATCGAGAAACATCGCCCGCATTCCCCGCGTCGGCGCCTCGATATAGGTATTCTCTCCGCATTTAAGCCGCCCGGGCGCCGGGATGATATGAATCATTCGCCCACCCCTTTTTCCCTCAGGAGAACCGGTTAGTCATGGGAAAACCGTGCGGCGGCATGCGCCCGACCGAACCCCGCCGTCCGAGCCAGCTGGTCAGGTCGTTTTCGGTGCGGGTCTTGCCGCCCTTCATCGGCCAGCTCAATCCCTCCGCCGCGGTAAAGGAGATTATGTCGCCGAGATGGCCGCCCTTGTATTTCTGCAGGATAGCGCCGCGGCCCCGGTTCATCTGCGGCATCTGGTCGAGCGGAAAGACCAGCATTTTCCGGTTGCTGCCGATGATCGCCATATGATCATGGCCCGCGTCAATCACCCGGCAGACGGCGACCCTGTTTTTGCCCTCTTCCACATTCATCACCTGTTTGCCGTTGCGGGTCGCGGCGACCACATTGTCGGCATCAAGCATGAAACCGCGGCCGGCAACCGAGGCGATCAGCAGTTTGCGGCCCGGCTGATGGACGAACAGGGTGACGATTTCCTCCTCATTGGGCAGGTCGATCATCAGGCGCACCGGTTCGCCGTGACCACGCCCGCCGGGGAATTTATCGCAGCCGAGGGTATAAAAACGTCCATTGCTCGCCACCAGGATCACCTTGTCCGTGGTATAGGCGGTAAAGCCGAATTTCGCCTTGTCACCGTCCTTGTATTTGATCTTGTCATCAATCGCCACATGCCCCTTCATGGCCCGGATCCAGCCCTTTTCGGAGCAAATGACAGTGATCGGCTCCTTTTCGATCATTGCTTCAACCGGAATGATGTCAATTACCGGCGCATCGGCAAATTGCGAGCGACGCTGGCCGAGTTCGGTTTTCGGGCCGAATTTCGTGCGAATTTCCTTGATTTCCGCCGCGATTTTCTGCCAGCGCAGCTCTTCGCTGTCGAGCAGGGCGAGCAGTTCTGCCTTTTCCGCCTCCAGCGCCGCATATTCAGTGCGGATTTCCATTTCCTCAAGCTTGCGCAGAGCGCGCAGCCTCATGTTGAGGATGGCTTCCGCCTGAACGTCCGTCAGCGTGAAGCGATCCATCAGGCATTGCTTGACCTCGTCCTCCTCGCGGATGATTCGGATCACTTCATCGAGATTGAGATAGGCGATCAGATAACCGCCGAGGACTTCCAGGCGGTGCTCGATCTTGCCCAGACGGAATTTCGACCGGCGGGTCATAACATCCTGTCTGTGATCAAGGAAAGCCTGCAGGACCTCGCGCAGCGACATCACCCGCGGCAGATGCCCGCCATCCAGCACATTCATATTCAGCGAAATCCGGGTTTCGAGATCGGTCAGCCGGAACAGGCTCTCCATCAGCACTTCCGGCGCGACCGTCCGCGACCGCGGTTCAAGCACAATGCGAATATCCTCGCTGGATTCATCCAGCACATCGGCCAGAATCGGCAGTTTTTTCTGATACATCAGGTCAGCGATTCGCTCGATCAGCTTGGATTTCTGCACCTGATAGGGGATTTCCGTGACCACGATCTGATACATGCCGCGACCGGTATCCTCGACGTCCCATTTCGCCCGCAGGCGGAAGCTGCCGCGGCCGCTCTCATAGGCTTTAATGATATTTTCCCGCGATTCAACGATCGTGCCGCCGGTCGGGAAATCCGGGCCATTGATGAAGGTCACCAGCTTTTCAATCGACGCATTGGGAAATTTAATCTGATGTAACAGCGCGTTACAGATTTCGCCGACGTTATGGGGCGGAATATTCGTCGCCATGCCGACCGCAATCCCGCTGGCGCCGTTGGCCAGTAGATTGGGGAAACTGGCCGGCATCACCACCGGCTCCTGTTCTTCGCCGTCATAGGTTTCGCGGAAATCCACCGCGTCCTGGTCAAGCCCCTCCATCAGCGCCGTGGCGACCGCGGTCATCCGCGCTTCGGTATACCGCATGGCGGCCGCATTATCGCCGTCAATATTGCCGAAGTTGCCCTGGCCATCGACCAGCGGATAGCGCACGGCGAATTCCTGGGCGAGCCGCACCATGGCGTCATAGACCGACTGGTCGCCGTGGGGATGGTATTTACCGATCACATCGCCGACCACCCGGGCGCATTTCTTGAAGCCGGTTTCCGGATTAAGCTTCAGATGCCGCATGGCGAACAACAGCCGCCGGTGCACCGGTTTCAGGCCGTCGCGCACATCCGGCAGCGACCGGGACATGATGGTCGACAGGGCATAGGAAAGATAACGGTCCCCCAGGGTATCACCGAGGGCCACGTCATGAATATTGTCTGTTTTTTCTGAAATCTCACTCATGGGGCAACTATAGCAAAAAAAATCGCCCGCACCACAAGATACAGCACCGGACAATTATATTTTTACGGCTTGCCCTTTTCTGTCCTAAAAGAAAGCATGATCGGCCAACAGGATACCTCTGATTTTGAGGGCGTTCATTGCCCGGCCTGGCGTTTTATATCTGGGAAACAGCTTTCCCCCGGGCATTCTTCGCCAGCATTTCGCCCTGCTTCTTTTCGGCCATCAGCGTGCGGGCTTTGGCGTAGGCCGGATCCTGCCAGAAGATCATACATCCGTTGCAGCCCCGGCCACAGCAGCCCTCGACCCCGAGGCGCGGAGTCTTGAATTTCCGCTCCATATTGGCGTCCTCCAGGCTTGCCGCCAACTGATCCCGCCGTTTTTCATAACGCGCCGCCGAGCCCTCGCCCTGTTCGATTTTGCTGGCTTCCCGGTCGAGCTTCAACCGGTCCCACTGGTCCCGGGTCAGCGGCCGTTCCTTACGCAGGATCGAGAGCTCCGGAAAGCCGTTCTTCAAAAGATCATGATCCTCCTGATCGAACCAGTCAAAAGGAATACGGATAAAGGGCTTCTGTCCGGCGTTGACCACCTCCGTCACCGCGCCCGTCCAGTGGTCGATAAATTCATAGATCCGCAGGAACATGGTCTGGCGCTGTGTCGGGGAAACAAATTCCAGCACGTCGCCGGCCTCAATGCGGTTTTTCACCTCGACGACAAAGGCGTCGTCATCGACCCTGTCGATCAGCCCGGCGAATTCCCACTCGGCGAGGGTTGCGGTATTTTCATAGTTATGACCGTGATTGGTCAGCCGCCCGTCATGAAAGGCGAGCGTATAGCCCCGGTTTTGCACCGTCTCCAGTTCCTTCATATAAGGTGCCGGCGACCAGCCTTCCGGGTCCCGATACCAGTCGTCAATCGCCATCCGGTAGGCCCGCGCCACCAGCGCCACATAATACTGGCTCTTGTTGCGGCCCTCGACCTTCAGGCTGTCAACACCGATCCGCAGATAATCGTCCAGCTTCGGCATCAGATTGAGGTCCTTGCTGTTCAGGATATAGGAGCCGCGCTCATCTTCCTCGATCGGCATCAGTTCGCCTTCCCGCGCCCCTTCCTCAAGCAGGAATTCAAACATATCCCGGGTATGCTCGTTAAGCTCCAGTTCCTTGATCGTGCCGTCTTTCAGCCGCATATGCACCTTGTAGTTCCAGCGGCAGCTGTTGGCGCAATTGCCCTGGTTGGCGCCGCGCTCGCTCATGAAATTGCTCAGCAGGCAGCGGCCGCTATAGGTCATGCACATGGCGCCGTGAACGAAGGCTTCAAGCTTGATGTCCGGGCATTTCTCGCGGATTTCGACCAGTTCGGGATAGGACACCTCCCGCGCCAGCACGGCGAGCGACGCGCCCTGCTCCTGCCAGAATTTGACGCTGAGCCAGCTACAGATATTGGCCTGGGTCGAAACATGCAGTTCGAGATCCGGGGCCATTTCCTTGACATACTGGAACACGCCCGGGTCGGCGATGATCACGCCGTCGGGCTGCACCCTGCGCACCGTTTCGACGTAGTGCTCCAGCTTGGGAATGTCCTTGTTGTGGGAAAACAGGTTGAGCGTCAGATAAACCCGTTTGCCGTGGGCGTGGGCGAATTTGACGCCTTCGACCACATCCTCGAGCGAGAAAGCCGACTTGGTGCGCAGCGACATGTCCGGCGTGCCGAGATAGATCGCATCGGCGCCGTAAAGCACCGCCATTTTCAATTTCTGCAGATCCCCGGCCGGCATGAGAAGTTCGGACCGTTCCGGTCTTTTGGCCAACACAACCATGATTAATTCCTGTCTTAATCTCAATCTCTACAGGGCTGCTATATAATTTATCACGGAAAAATCAAACAAAATCGCCCTTTTCAACCCAAAAAATCCATCAGCATGCGCCGGGCCTGGGGGATTTTCCGGTTATGGGGATGGAGAACATATCGCTCAAGAAAGAATTCGCTGAGATGCAGGCCGTCGCGTATATCATCCTGTGACGCCCGGCCGCCGCCGCGCAGGAAGGCCGGCAGGGCGAGCATCCTGTCATGATAGGGCCGCCCGGCGTCCCGGCTGACCGCCCGGCCCGATTTCGGCGAGACATAGACCAGGTCTTCCGTGACCCCCGTTGCGGCGCAACAACTCAGGTCGAGGCCGAAACCCAGTTCGGACAGCAGGCCGATTTCCCAGCGGACCAGAAGCGCCCCCCAGCTTTCCGGCTGTCGGTCGACCCGCTCCAGGCTATCGAGCAGGATCTGCAACCCGTCAAACAGCGCCCGATGCTCTTCCCGTTCCGCCAGCGTCACCGACAGCAGCGCGCAGACGCCGTTGAGCACGCCGAGCTTTTCCGGATAATCCAGGAAAGAAGCCGAACGGGCATTGCGCAGTTCAACGCTGTAAGTGCCCAACTGGCTTTCCAGCCGCCCGCGCCAGGTGACCAGAAGCTCGTTGCCCGGCTGGAGCGCGCCCCGCAGGCGGCGGCCCATGCCGCCCTTGACCAGCCCGGCATGGCGGCCATGGGCGGCGGTCAAGACATCAATCACCGCATCAAATTCACCGTATTTCCTGAGGGATATGATAATGCCCTGATCCTGAAATTCCATATCTCAGGACGCCTTTCGCTGATCGGGGCCGGGGATGACTTCGATCTCCGACAGATAGACCCGGACATTGCCCCAGCCGACGGCGAATTTGGAATATACCGGGATCATGGCGTCGAGATCGCCGACCCGGGCGAACCAGATCTTCACCGGGTCCGGCTGTTTTTCCTTTTTGGTTTTCTTTTTCTTCTTTTTCGATTTCTTCAGGCGCTCAAAACGGCCGTCAATGATCCGGTCGCTGAATTCACAGACAACCGCCTTCCCGCGGTAAATGGCGCGGTCGGATTTCAATGTCCCCATCCCGGGGCAGCGATAGGCGATATCAAAGAGGAAGAAACCGCCAAAGACATTCTGGTGGCGCAATTCCGGCCAGTTTGTCAGCGACGGGTCCTGAAACATCAGGCCGAGATAAAAGCTGATCAGGTCCGGACCATATTTCAAATCGTCCCGGATCGGAATATATTTGACCTCTTCCCTGAATTTAAACTCCTGATCATGAGCGATGATTTTGCCGTCCTCTTTGCGAAAGCGCACCTTGTTGCGGTAACTGTTCTTGCTCCAGCCGCCTTCGCTTTCATAGGACAGTGGCGTCACGCCGCCGTCTTCGGTAAAGATTCCACGGGCCGAAGAGCTATTGTGCGCCTTGCTGAAAATGGCGGCAAGTCCCGTCACCTCATAAGAAATATCCACCTGATAATTTCCCGGATCAAGTTGCGCCGCGCCATAAACCTTTGAAATCACAAAACCGCCCCAATAGGCCTTATAGGTCAGTTTGATTGTCTGGGGCGCCGTTGGCGGGGCCGCAAGCGACGGCGACATCAGCCAGAGAAAAACAATCAAAGACCAGCGGAATTTATGCATTATATCGTCGTTCCCAATTGATATGCCCCCGCTCACCCCCCGCCATAATTTAGGGGATTAACAAATTCAACGCCATGAAAAAAACCAAGAAAAACACCAAAGAAAGAAGGCCGAACAGGGCCGGCCTTCTTTCACGATTGATTGAAAGCGGGCTAATCCATGGCGTCGAGGCGCGCCAGCCCTTCACGGATTTTGGCGGCCTTCTGTTCCGCATCCGCCAGATTGTTGCGGTTTTCCGCCACCACATGTTCCGGCGCCTTGGCCATGAAGGCTTCGTTATTCAGCCGGCCGGAGATGCCGCCGATTTCCCTGGTCAGCTTGTCGAGGTTTTTCTGAAGCCGCGCCTTTTCCGCCGCAATATCAATCACCCCGGCCAGCGGCAGGAAGTAGCTCGCCTCGCCGACGACGACCTGAACCGCGCCTTTCGGTGCATCGCCTTCATGCAGGGTTATTTTTTCCAGCCGCGCCAGACGTTTGATCACATCGTCCTGCGTCGCAAGGGCGGTTACCGTTGCAGCCGAGGCGCCAACCACCAGCATGTCCAGCTTCGCGCCCGCCGGCACATTCATTTCCGCCCGCGCCGTGCGGATATCCGAAATCAAACGGATCACCCAATCGAGCTCAGCCGACGCCGCCGGATCGATCAGCGCTTCGTCAAAGGCCGGCCATGACGCCAGAATCAGGTCGCTCGCCCGGTCCTGGCGCAGGCTGCCCCAGATTTCCTCGGTAATGAAGGGCATGAAGGGATGCAGGGTTTTTAAAATCTGATCCATGACCCAGGCGGCGCAGTTGCGGGTTTCCGCCTTGGCCGCCTCATCCTCGCCGAAGAACTGCGGCTTGACCAGTTCCACATACCAGTCGCAGAAGGTGCCCCAGGTGAAATGATAGATCGCCGCCGCCGCCTCATTATAACGATAGGTTTCGAGCGCCCGGGTCACATCACTCGCCGCCTTGACAACTTCGCCGACGATCCATTTATTGACCGCCAGCGAAACAGTCTTTGGGTCAAAGTCCGGATCAATATGATCAAAACATTGGTTCATGTCGCAGAAGCGGGCCGCGTTCCACAGCTTGGTGCCGAAATTACGGTAGCCTTCAACCCGTTTTTCCGACATTTTGATGTCGCGGCCCTGGGCCTCCATGGCGGCGAGCGTGAAGCGCAGCGCATCGGCGCCGTATTTATCAGCCAGTTCCAGCGGGTCAATGACATTGCCCTTGGATTTCGACATTTTCGCGCCATGCTCGTCGCGCACCAGGGCATGAACATACACGGTATGGAAGGGGACTTCCGGCGTGCCGTCCGCATCCTTCATGAAATGCAGCCCGTCCATCATCATGCGCGCGACCCAGAAAAAGATGATGTCGAAGCCGGTGACCAGCACGTCGGTCTTGTAATGCTTTTGCAGTTCCGCCGTCTCGTCCGGCCAGCCGAGGGTGCCGAACGGCCACAGCGCCGACGAAAACCAGGTATCCAGAACGTCAGGATCGCGGATAAGTTCCACCTCCTCGCCATAATGGGTTCGGGCCTGCGTCCGGGCTTCGTCTTCGGTCATAGAGACAAAGATTTTGCCGTCGGGGCCATACCAGGCCGGGATCCGATGGCCCCACCAGAGCTGGCGCGAAATGCACCAGGGTTCGATATTGCGCATCCATTCGAAATAGGTCTTTTCCCAGTTTTTCGGCACAAAGCTGGTGTCGCCCTTCTCGACCGCCTCCAGGGCGGGTTTCGCCAGCACTCCGGCATTGACATACCACTGGTCGGTGAGCCAGGGCTCGATCACCACGCCGGAGCGGTCGCCGTAGGGGACCATATGGACCGTATCCTCGATCTTTTCCAGCAGGCCGAGTTCATCCATATCGGCAACCACCATCTTGCGAACCACAAACCGGTCAAGGCCGCGGTATTTTTCCGGCACATTTTCGTTGGTATGCGCCGCATCATCAAAAATATTGATTTCCGCCAGATCATGGCGCTTGCTGACCGCATTGTCGTCAAAGTCATGGGCCGGGGTGATTTTCACCGCGCCGGAGCCCTTTTCCGGGTCCGCATGTTCATCGGCAACCACGATCAGCTGGCGGCCGACCAGCGGCAGGGTCAGGGTCTTGCCGATCAGATCCTGATAGCGTTCGTCCTCAGGATGGACGGCGACCGCCACATCGCCGAGCATGGTTTCGGGGCGCGTCGTCGCCACGGTCAGGTAACGGCCGTCTTCGCCGTCCACCGGATATTTGAAATGCCAGTAATGGCCGTTGACTTCCCTTTGCTCCACCTCAAGATCGGAAATCGCGGTTTTCAGCTTCGGGTCCCAGTTGACCAGCCGTTTGTCCTTGTAAATCAGGCCCTGTTTATAAAGCTCGACAAAGACCCTGAGCACCGCATCATGGAATCCTTCGTCCATGGTGAAACGCTGCCGGCTCCAGTCGCAGCTCTGTCCCAGACGACGCATCTGATTAAAGATCATGCCGCCGGATTCTTCCTTCCATTCCCAGACCCGCTCGATAAATTTCTCCCGCCCCAGGTCGTGGCGGGAGACGCCTTCCGCGTCCAGTTGCCGCTCGACGACCATCTGGGTCGCGATGCCGGCATGATCCATCCCCGGCTGCCACAATACATCCTTGCCCCGCATCCGTTCAAAGCGGATCAATATATCCTGCAGGGTATGATTGAGGGCATGGCCGATATGCAGACTGCCGGTCACATTGGGCGGCGGCAGGACGATGGTATAGGGCTCAGCCTCCGGGCGCCGGCCGCTTTTGAACGCGCCGCTGTTCTCCCAGGCGTCATAAATCCGCTGCTCCGCCTCATGGCAGTCAAATGTTTTACCCAGTTTCGCTTCAGTTTCCTGATTTTCAGCCATTGCCGAATCTTTCCGTGTCAACTTTTAATTCTTGTGCATATTCTTAAAAAAAAGAGAAGAGCCTTCAGGGGCTCTTCCCGATAAATCCACGCTAAAATACGCAAAGGGAAATCAAAAATCCAGTGCATTCGCATGATATTCAGCCAAATATTACGGCTTTTTCGTCCGGGCCAGCCTTGCGATTTCCTTGGCGACCATCCGCTCCACGATCGGCGGCAGATTATCATCCAGCCATGATCTCAACATCGGCTTCAGAAGCTCCCGCACCAGATCCTCCAACGTATTGCCGGACCCCTGATAACCGCTGGTCAATAACGCGGACAAGGCGTTGAACTGCCCCATGGCGTCATTGGATGCGTCCTCGGACATCAAAATATCATCGCCGCTCGCCGGATCAACATCATCAATGTCCATTGAGTCAAAATCAATCATCGGTTCAGGCTCGGGTTCCGGCTCGGGTTCAGGTTCAGGTTCCGGCGCGGGCTCAGGTTCCGGCTCGGGTTCTTCTTCGACCATTTCGGTCAACTCAAGAACATCAGCCTCTTCCTCGGCAACGACTTCGGGTTCGGGTTCGGCAACAGGTTCCGGCGCGGCAACGGCTTCAGCTTTTTCACCACCCTCGTCGTCATCTTCGGATATGATTTTCCGAATTGACGCAAGAATTTCTTCCATGGTCGGTTCTTGTTGGCTGTCCGTATCGCTCATTATCCTGACACCTCGGCTTTTTTAAGCGCTATCCCTCGTTTTTGACGCCCTGCATGCAGCGTATTTCACATGAATTCTGACTGTAAATCTTTAGTGTATTTTTTTCGATTATCAACAGTAAACTCTATTTATAAAGCAAAAACGGCCCATGGGAATAAAAAAAACCACAGGCCGTTGGAATTCAGCAAAAATTCTGCGCGCTATTCCTCGTCAATTCCCCAGCCGAAAATTTTGTCCTCGACGTTATCCGTATTCCGCTTTGGATCATATCGCGTGACATTCAGATCAAGCTCTTCCGCATTCAATTTGCCAATGGCCGAAAGCAGCGCATAGGCCGCGACATACTGGTCGCGTTTTGCCCGGACCAGACTAACCCGGGAATCAAGCAGCTCCTGCTCCGCATCGAGAACATTGAGGATGGTTCTGGAGCCAACCTCGGCTTCCTGACGCACCCCGTCAAGGGCAATGTCATTGGCCGTGACCTGGTCTTCGGAAGAGGCGATCCGCGCCGTCGCTTCCCGATAGCCCTCCCAGGCGTTGCGCACCTGTTCAACCACCAGCCGTTCCGCTGAAACCGCTTCCAGGCGACGTTGATTTTCAATCTGTCGGGATTGACGGATGCGGGAGGATACGGAGCCGCTCTGATACAGAGGAACCGTCATTTCCGCCAGAATTTCCTTTGATGTCACCTGGTCTGTCGTGCTGAAACTTTCCCAGCTTTTGCTATAGCGCGCCACCACATCCACGGACGGCAGCAAACCGCCATATTGCCTTTTCACGTTATAGCGGGCCGCCTGTTCCGAATAACGGGCGGCGATCAGGGTCGGATTATAATTTCGGGCGATTTCCAGCGAGGCCTCTTCGGATGCCGGCATCGGCGGCAGATTTTTCGGCTCTTCGAGCGTTCCGGGCGCCGTTCCGACAATTTTGCGGAAGGCGGCGCGGCTCGCGGTCAAGGCCGCTTCGGCGCGGATTTTTTCCGACACGGCCCGGGATAGCCGCGCTTTTGACTGCGCCACATCGGTCCGGGTAATTTCACCGACCCGGAATCTGTCTTCGCTGGCCTCCAGTTGCCGTTTCAAGACCGCCACGTTATTCTGGGTCAGGTCGAGAACCGCCATATCCCGCAGCACCCCCATATAGGCCGTCACGGCCTCCAGCAGGATCTGCTGCTCCACGCCGGCCAATTGCTCCCGCGCCGCATTTACCTGATGACGCGCTTCATTGGTGCCATTTACCGTCTGCATACCGGTAAACACCGGCTGGCGCACCTCGACAGCCATACTTCTGGGATTGGTATTGCCGGTGCTGGTGAGGAATGTGTCCTTGGGTCTTGAATTCCGATAACCGTATCGGCCGGACGCCACGACGGAAGGCCGCCAGCCCGCCTTGGCCTGAGTGATCGTTTCATCCGCCGCCCGCAACGCCGCCCGCTCGGCCTGTAATGTCGGATTATTCAGATAGGCCGTGGACAAGGCGTCCTTCAAGGTCTCCCCATGTGATGTTTGATGCACCAGAGACAACGCCACGCAAGACAGTGTCGTAAATAGGTGTTTTCTTTTCATTTTTCTGTACCCGTTAGCTACCTTAAGTTTTTATTTCACTTTCCTCTTACACGGTTGACATTAAGAAAAAGTGTCACTTTCGGACAAATTCACCACCTGAAATAGCTTTTTTTGTTTACACTGTCAACATAAGGATCCCGAATTCCTGAGCTAGAAGGTAAATTCCGGTTTTCTCCGGAAGGAGTCCAGTGCCGGAACAAAAGCATCAAACAGGACCCGCTTGCCGACGATGCCATTTTCCGTGGTCACATAAGTCGCCTTGCCAACCCCGTTGTCATTCAGGACACAGACCAAGCGCCCGCCCTCGGCGATCTGATCAATCAGCGCATCCGGAATCTGATCAACCATGCCGTTGATGAAAATCAGATCATAGGGCCCCTGGGCCGCCAGCCCGTCAACCAGCGGCGCCGTGACGACAGCCACATTGTCACAGGCTTCCCGGGACAGAATTTCGGTCGCCATTGCCGCCAGACTCTCGTCTTCTTCCAGCGCGACCACGGCTTCCGCCAGCCGCCCGAGAACCGCGGTAGAATATCCCGTGGCGCAGCCCACATCCAGCACCAGGTCCGTCGCCTTGACATGGGCGGCGTCAATCAGGCGGGAAAAAATCATCGGCTCCATGAGATAACGCCCGGGGGCGACCGGAATATCATCATCAAGATAAGCAACCCCGCTCAGGCTCTTGGGGACGAATTTCTCCCGGTTTACCGACGCAATGGCGGCAATAACCCGTTCATTGTTCATTTCGTTGGGCCTTAACTGGCCGTCAATCATATGCTGACGCGCATTCGCCAAATCTGACATTGAGCAACTCCTCAAAATAAATCACTTTCCTTATGCCCATGTATATAGGCTCCCTTTAGCCTTTACAACACAGGAAATACGACCGTTTTGAGACTATATGCATAAGTTTTGCGATAATTTGCAAATAAAATCGCTTCACAGGTTAATCTTTGTCCTATATCGGAAAACTATCGACAGCCGGTAAATAATTCATTGACTTCCCGAATGATTGCGGTAAAAGACTTGCTTATTCAGGCGCGGTGGCGGAGTGGCTACGCAGCGGATTGCAAATCCGTCTACACCGGTTCGATTCCGGTCCGCGCCTCCAATCTTTTCAATGACTTGCGTCATGCTTTCGCTCCTTGTACTCGATTTTGAAACAGGTGTTGAAACATTCATGTTTCCTTCTTGTTCTGTTCAAAGCGGTTCCGGGCGTCCTGCGCCCGCGTCGCCAGTTCGCGCTGACGGCTCTCGACAAAGATATGGCGAATATCTTCCTTCAAGATCTTGTCCTGCCGAGCCCTTTTACTTATCGGTG
>JBLWZH010000022.1:0-56897 GCA_048266545.1 Paremcibacter sp.
GCCTCTTCGGCTTCCTGCGCCGCCCGTTCCGCCGCTTCCTCAGCCTCCTGCGCCGCCTGCTCCGCCGCCCGTTCCGCCGCCTCTTCGGCTTCCTCTGCCGCCTGCTCCGCCGCTTCCTCGGCTTCCTCCGCCGCCTGCTCCGCCGCCCGTTCCGCCGCCTCTTCGGCTTCCTGCGCCGCCTGTTCCGCCGTCCGTTCCGCCGCTTCCTCGGCTTCCTGTTCTGCCGCGTCCTCGGCCGGCCCTTCCGCAGCCGTTTCCATATCCATGGCTGAAACATGAACTTCAGGCATAAAAAACAGGCCCGTCATCCCGCAAAGAATGACACATAAAAACTGACCTGGTGATAGCGATCTCAATTTTTTCATGGAGTCCCTGTTCTGCCTTTATTTTATTCCGCCATTACTTTGTCACAATCATTGTTTCATACTATATGCCATATTGTGCGCAAATATAAATTAACAAACCCTTAGCGGGAATATTACGGATAAATAACGTGCGGGGGCCTCCGCTTATTCCCTGGAGTGGCGCTTTATTCCAGCGCAATAGGCTGATTTTTCATCAAATCGGGGATCTGACAGGCGGAAAATAGCCTTATCCGGCCCTTATCGACTACTTTTTAACAAATCTGTGGAATAACCTGGTTCCCTGAAACGTTAGAGATATTGAATGGACAAGACACCTGAACAATGGCGGGATGAACTCGTCTCCCTGCTGCCGCGGCTTAGACGGTTTTCTTTTGCCCTCACCACGTCGGCTGCTGACGCGGATGACCTGCTGCAGGCCGCCGTTGAAAAGGCGTTGTCCAGATATGAACAGTTTAAACCGGGAACGGATCTGGATAAATGGCTGTTCAGGATATGCAAGAATCTGTGGATTGATGAATGGCGATCCCGCCGGGTCAGAGGGCCAAATGTCGATCCCATGGATTTCAGGTCCGAGTTGCAGATGGACGGGGAAAGGCTGCTTCAGGACAGAATGAGCCTGCAGGAGGTTCGCGAGGCAATGAACAAATTACGGGATGAACAGAAGATGGTGCTCGCGCTTGTCGCCATAGAGGGATATTCCTACAAGGAAGTATCGAAAATTCTTGATATTCCCATCGGCACCGTCATGAGCCGTCTCGCCCGGGCCCGCGGCGCATTGCAGGATATTCTCCACCCCGCGCCGGATCACACAACGAAAAGAACCGAGGCGAAAGGAGCCGACAATGAATATCAAGGATGAAATCCTCGCGGCCTATCTGGACGGCGAACTGGACGCCGGGGAAATGTCCAGGGTCGCCGAGGAAATCAAGGCTTCTCCCGATCTCGCCCGGCGTCTGGAGAAGATGCGCCAGACGGATAAATTGCTGGAACAGGCCTGCCACGCCATTGATGATCATCCGGTGCCGGATAATATATTGAAAATGCTGAAAGAATTTCCGGAGAAACACACCTCCAACCCTGAAAGCCGGAACCAGGCTGAAACTGTTGTTGCCTTTGCCAGGAAGCCGTCAACCGGCGCCAAGACGCCAACCGGAATGCCGGACCGGACAACCGTCTGGCAGATGGCGGCGGCGGCGAGCATCGCCCTTGTCCTCGGCCTGGGCCTCGGACGCAGTTTTCTGTCCCCCGGGCCTGCCGGGTCAGGTTCCCAAATCACTTCCCAGACCATCCTGGCGGAATCCGGCACCGGGACCATTGGGCCGGACAACGCCCTTTTTGCCGCGCTGGAACAACAGTCCAGCGGCGTTCCGGTGAGCCTCGGCAAGGGTCGCGACATCCTTGTGACGCCGGTTATGACCTTTCGCGGAACAGACGACAGATATTGCCGGGAATTTACCGTTACCTCCTCCCGGGCCGGCACCCGAAATGTCGCCTGTCGCGGCAAAGACAAATGGTTTATTCAACTGGCCATCGCCACCGGCGGGCGTATCCCGGCAGAGGGCGAAGCATATCAGACGGCCGCCTCTCTCGCCGAACCGGTCATTGATGACTTTATCCGCGGCCTGATCAAGGGTGACGCTTTTGGCGCCGAACAGGAAACCCGGATCATCAAACAGAAATGGCGCCGGGACTGATCCCTCCCGTCGCCATTCCGGGGCCGGAATCTTTATTTTTCATCACAGGAAATTGGCGATTTTTATTTTATTTATTTTTTCGGGAATAAACGCCACTCCTCACCCGTTATCCCCCTGAAGGACGATGCGCACAGGTTTTATGGTGAAACTTTATCACACCACGGCAGCATCCCCTCTAATTTAAACCGGATTTTAACAGGTTCTTGCTAAATCTTTGAAAGTTCTTTGTTTCAAAAATCCACAATAACGCAGAATAAACGAAGAGAGACAGAAACATGAATAACATTATTTCACGCATCGCAATTCTCCTGTTCAGCCTTTTATTCGCCGGCAGTTTCAGCACGGCCGCCCTGGCCCAGGTGGCGACGGATGTTTCCAGTGACGTGACGGAAGAAGTCTCCGCTTCTTCTGACGATATGGTCCCCGAGGTCGATGAGTCCGTAGACGACGCGGCCGAGGATAGCCGCGACGCTGCCAAGGACGCCGCCGACGATGTCCGTGACGCGGCAAAAGACGCCGCCGACGATGTCCGTGACGCGGCGAAGGACGCGGCTGAAGATGCCCGTGAAGCAGCCAAGGATGCGGCTGAAGAAGCACGCGAAGAAGCTAAAGATGCGGCCGAGGATGCCCGTGAAGCAGCCAAGGACGCCGCAGAAGAGGCACGCGAAGAAGCTAAAGATGCGGCTGAAGAAGCACGCGAAGAAGCTAAAGATGCGGCCGAGGATGCCCGTGAAGCCGCCAAGGACGCCGCAGAAGAGGCTGCTGAAGAAGCGCGCGAAGCCGCGCATGAGGCTTCTGAAGAAGCCCGTGAGACCGCAGAAGAAGCTGCTGAAGAAGCCCGTGAGGCCGCAGAAGAAGCTGCTGAAGAAGCCCGTGAGGCCGCAGAAGAAGCTGCAGAAGAAGCCCGTGAGGCCGCAGAAGAGGCCGCCGAGGAAGCCACGGAAGAAGCAGAAGAAGCCGCGCGGGAAGCCGTTGAAGGCGATAGTTGAACTTAGACTCCTGGCCAACCTTAATGTGGACAGCCCCGCCAATGGGCTGTCCACAAAGCCAATCCGAAGCTCTCGTCCGAAAATGACGGGATTTTTGACATATGGACAAATAAAAACACACTTTAAAATTTAAAAAATTTCAAGGAAACAAAAAATGAAAAAAAATACCGCCCGCTATTTGCTGTTGACCACATCCTTAATTGCCCTCGGCAGCGCCCCGGCGAGGGCGGCGGATGATTCTCCCCTCTCCCTTTCGCTGGAAGCGGGCGCCGAATATGACAGCAATATCACGGTCGACGCCACGGATGTCACAAGCCGCCAGGGCGACGAATCCGCTCTTCTCGGCGGGGCGATCAGCTATGACTTCGCCAAAAGCGACAGCACGAAATTCAAGGCGGGATACACTTTCTCCCAAAGCCTGCACCAGGACCTGACGGAATTCGACCTGCAGATTCATGGCGCAAGCCTTGAAGTCGGCGCCAAGGTCGGCGATGTGGATCTTGGCCTCGCTTACCGCTATAATAACATTAGTCTGGGAGCAGAATCTTTTCTCGAAATGCACAGCATCAACCCGAATTTCTCCACCTTGGTCGGCGCCAAATTTCTGGTGACCGGGGGCTATGAATATCTGAAACAGGATTTTCAGCAGGCAACCCTTATGGAACGTAATGCCGAACGTCACAGCGGCAACACCAAAGTTTATTTCCTGCTCGGGAAAGGGCGAACGATTAATGTCGGATATAAGTTGAGCCGCCATGACACGATAGCGCCGGAGCTTGACTACTGGGGCCATACCTTTGATGTTGGCCTCAAACTGCCCGTCAATATTGTCGAAGACGCCAAATTCCGGGCGCAGTACCGCTATCGGCAGAAAGACTATTCCAATCTGGATCCCGATATCGGCGATAAGCGGCAGGATAAGCGGCATTATATCCGCGCCAGCCTCGAAGCGCCTTTTTATAAGCAGTTCACCGGCAAGCTCGAATATGAATATACCGATTCAAGCTCCAATCTGCCGAGCCTGAATTATGACAGCCATCTGGTTACCTTTACCATTGCCTGGAAACTCTAGGGTCTGTGGACAATTAAGGTTAGGATGTTGGTTTGGCCGGAATGGCTCAATTTTAAGCAGGAGGACGCAGGACATACCGGTATATTCAAGGACGACTGCTGTAAAAGTGAACCATTCTGGCCAAATCCGGCATGTTTAAAATAGTTCTCACGCTCTTTTGGCAGGAACAAAGGGAGTATGTCGCCGGTTTTGTTCCACGGGCCTTCAACTGTACCCTCTTCAGCTTTGCGGAGCAGGGCCTTGAGCTTGGAAAACATCATTTCGATGGGCTGGAACGATAAGAAAAACGATCCAGTGAGTCGTTTTTCAAGTGGAAGGGTCCGGCGAACAGGTGGGAGATATAAAATCGGCGCCCCGACAGCTCCATGTTTAGCAATAGCATTTTAAGCACCATTTTAAAAGCCCTGCCCCGCGATCAAATTCAGAAATCTGTTGACCGGCATGGCTCCGATCGCTGGCGGAAGAATTTCCGGACCTGGGATCATCTTGTGGCGATGCTGACGGCGCAATTTTCCGGCGTCAACAGGTTGCGGGAGCTGGAAGTATTGTTTGCCGGCCATGACGCCCACCACTATCATCCGGGGATGAAAACCGTTAAGCGCTCAACCTTGTCCGACGCCAACAAAGGCCGCAATTGCGCGATTTTCCGGGACATTGCCCGGATGATGATTGCCCGGACGGCTCCTCACCGCTCGCCCGGAATAACCCCGGAATGATGATGAAAACACCTTTTTTTCAGCCGCCTGCCAGAACAGATTATCGGCGGATATAGAATTGATCGAAATCCAGCCGGTCCTGCCATTTCATCTGCACCAGGTCCGGCACGTCGGTCTCGAACTTGGGATAGCCGATGCACAGATGGCCGACGAAGGTCCAGCCGGGATCGACTTCCATCAGCGCGACCATTTTCTCCGGCGGCAGGATGCTGACCCAGCCGAGCCCGACCCCGTAGCTTCTGAGCAGGAACCACAGGACCTGGATCGCGGCGACAACGGAATAAATCTTGGCCTGGGGCATGGTCCGCGAGCCCAGCTGATAGCCGACATTGGTTTCGGTATCGGCGAAAACCGAAATCTGCACCGGGGCTTCCCTGATCCCGGCCAGCTTCAGTTTGGCGTATTTGCCCGCCCGGTCGCCGGAATAGCTTTTCAGCGCCTTGTCATTTTCGGCCTCAAAATATTCCGCCAGTCTGGCCCGCTTTTCCGGGTCCTCGACCACGACAAAGCGCCAGGGCTGGGAATTGCCGACAGACGGCGCATGGGTTGCCTCCTCCAGGCAATCAAGGATGATTTTTTCATCCACCGGATCGGGCTTGAAATGCCTGACGTCACGACGCCATTTCGACAGATCAAACAGTTTGTCGCGAAAATCCTGATCAAAAACCGGACCCGGCATGGCTACTCTCCAAAAGTCTCATTCATCTTCACCAGACGCCATTGGCCGCCGCGATAATCCCTGTCGCTATATTGCAGATGCGTCAGCGACAGCGGGTCGAGGGCGAAGCCCAGGGCCCGGTCCGGCGACATGGCCAATATATGACCAATCATAGCGCGAATGACCCCCGCATGGCTAACGATTATCCGGGATTTTTTGTTTTCAACCGCATTGAAATGATCGATAAATCCACCGACCCGGTTCCAGACGGACAGAAAACTCTCCCCGCCCGGCGGTCGGCTGTCGGCGGCGAGAATCGACCAGTTATGGGGCGGAAGATCCTTTATCTCGCGCCACAGATCCGCGAAAGACAGGCCGAACCAGTCGCCGAAATCCTGCTCCCGCAACCTGTCATCGGTCGTAATCTCCGGCCTGACTTCCATACGGGCCGCCAGGGCCTCGGCCGTCGTCCGCGCTCTGGCGAGCGGGCTTGAGAACCACTGCGCCCCCTGCGGCAGATGGCCGCAAAGCCGGTCCAGATTCGCCGTGTCGGACAGGTCCGCCGGTTCATCGGCCGATTGATAGAGTTTTTCTTGCGCCGCCCTGACCGGCGCATGGCGGATCAAATGCCAGTCAACGACCGTCATGCCGCCCCCGATGACAGGGACAGCAGGCCAATCAGGATGGCGATTTCGCTGACCTGCTGCACCGCGCCCAGCACGTCACCGGTATAGCCGCCCACCTGCCGGTGACTGATAAAGGCGACCCCAAGAAAAGACAGCGCCGCCACCGTGACAACCGGCAGGACATAAGACAGCGGCAGCAACAGGATTAAAACCACAAGGCAAATCGCCCCTGCCGTCAGCATCTGGCGGGCTGACGGCACGCCAGCTGCCGTGCCGACGCCTTCCTGTCGCGCCGGCGGCAGCATTTTCAACATCGCCAGGATCCAGAAGCGGCTGACCGCGCCACTGACCAGCAGGGCGGCAATGCCCGGCACCAGGCTCATATGGCCGAGCGCCAGCAGGCGCAGCGCCAGCGACATGACGACCGCGATTGTGCCATAGGCGCCGGTCCGGCTGTCGCGCATGATCTCCAGCTTGCGGTCCCGGCCAAAGCCGCCGCCAAAACCGTCCGCCACATCGGCCAGCCCGTCCTCATGAAAGGCCCCGGTGGTAAAAATCATCGCAACAAGGGCCAGCGCCGCGCCAAGCAGGGACGGCAGGGACAGCAGATGCGCCCCATATAAAACCACCGCGCCGATCGCCGAGACGCAAAAGCCGACCAGCGGATAAGCCCACAGGCCGCGGTTCATATCGGGCGCGAGACTCGTCAGCTTGCTCCACGGCAGCGGAATCCGGGTCAGCAGAATAAAGGCCGCCGCCACATCGCACAGGACGCCCTTCGGACCCACAGGATAGGCCGCGACAACTTTCAGGGGCTTACAGGGTTGAGGACTATCCATCGCGGTTCGTGACCCCCGCTTCGGCAAAGGTCGCCATGCCGTTATGAACCTCGATCGCCGCCCGCAGGATCATCAGCGCCACCGCGGCGCCGCTGGCCTCGCCGAGGCGCATGCCCAGATCAAGTATCGGTGTTTTCTGCAGCGCCCCGGCCAAAATCTCATGGCCCGGCTCGACGGACAAATGGGCGACCTGGCAATGATCCAGCGCATTTTTATTGTCAACCGTCAGCACCGCCGCCGCCGCGGTGCAGATAAAGCCGGCGAGGATCACCGGAATCCGTTTCTGACGCGCCGCCAGCGCCGCGCCGGCGATCGCCGCCAGTTCCCGGCCGCCCAGGCGGCGCATGATTTCGAAAGCACCCGTCAGATGGCCGTCATGCACGCGCAGGGCCTGTTCAATCAGACGGATTTTATGATTAATTCCCGCCGCATCCAGCCCGGTGCCGGGCCCGGTCCAGTCCCCGACATCGCCGCCGAAACAGGCCGCCGACAGGGCCGCCGCGCTGGTCGAATTGCCGATCCCCATTTCGCCCAGCAATAAAATATCCGCATCCTCCGGCACCGCCGTCATGCCGGCGCGAAAGGCCCGCCCGCATTCCGCCACGCTCATCGCCGGCTGTTCGGAAAAATCCGCCGTCGGCTGGTCAAGCTCCAGATCAATGACCTGCAACCGGGCGCCGCTCGCCCGGCACAGTTGATTGATCGCCGCGCCGCCAGATTCAAAATTCGCCACCATTTGCGCCGTGACTTCCGCCGGAAAGGCCGAAACGCCTTTTTTCGTGATGCCGTGATTGCCGGCGAAGACCAGGCAATGCGCCTTGTCCAGAACCGGCCTCTCCCGGCCCTGCCAGGCCGCAAGCCAGATCGCGAGATCCTCCAGCTGGCCCAGCGATCCCCGTGGCTTGGTCAGATTTTCCTGCCGCCGCACGGCCTTCTCTCTGACAGAGCCGTCAGCCACAGGCAACTCGGACAAAATCAACGCCAGTTCCCCCTCGTTAAAACTCATTTCTTCTGACATTGGCTGTTTTCCTTACGATACGCTTTACATGGTTGTCATAAATGCCGGGAAATCACTTTGCCGTCCTTCTTCAGGCTCATCGGCAGGCCCGCCGCCATGAAGATCACATCACTGGCGGCGCTGGCCACCGCCTTGTTCAATCTGCCGGCCTCATCGCGGAAGGCGCGCGCCAGATTATTTTCCGGCACGATGCTCAGGCCAACTTCATTGGCGACCAGCATCACCGGCCCGCTGACATTTTCAAGGCTGCTGATCAGGGAGACAAAATGCGGCATCAAATCCCGCGACCGGCACATCAGATTGCTGAGCCACAGCGTCAGGCAGTCAATCAGCAGAATAACCTCAGGATCGGCATGCTCCCCGATCATATCGGCAATATTATAGGGCTCCTCGATGGTGCGCCAGCGATCGCAGCGCCGGGACTGATGCAGTGTAATCCGGTTGACCATTTCATCATCATGCGCCTCGGCCGTGGCGATATAAATAAGTTTCTTGTCTGATTTTTCCGCCATCTGTTCCGCGAAAATGCTTTTTCCGGATCGCGCGCCGCCCAATATCAATGTAATCGGGAATTTTATCATGAGAATGCAATACTCCGGGATTGAAGGCTTGAATTATGCAAAATCTTATCTTTCTTTACCAGGCTGCGTGGGCCGCACAGGATTTTTACCTGTTCGCCATTTAACGATTGCCCCAACAACAGTCGCAACCTGACGGCAGCCATACTATTATAAGGAATGCCCGTCCCGCGCAAGCGTTAACCCTAATCGGGTCCGGTATTATTAGAAAAAAGAAATGTAATTATCAGATTTTATGCCGCCGCATCACACAGCTTCAAAAATTCCGCCGCCGCCTCCAGTTCCGCCTTCATGTTATCCTGTCGAATCCGGGATTCCGCGTCAATGCCCCATTGTTCCGCCTGATAGGTCTCATCCAGCTGGGCCGCCGCCCAGGCCTGACCCGCCGAAATATGGCCACCAAAAACATTCAGGGCAATAGACACCGACCCGCAGAGCGTCGTGATGTTATGGAAAGCCGCCAGATGAAAATCGTCAATCCGATCAAGAAGACGCCGCAGTTTTTCCAGGTGCTTCGAATCCTGCTCCACATGCATGATGCCGCGGGTCACCTTGAGGCGGATGCCGTGCCGATCCGCCACCCAGTCAAGCAAAGGTTGCCAGACCTTAGCCTGCCGTTCCGCCAGGTCTGCCGGGAAATCGGCCCGGTAACACAGCAGGTCCGTGCCGGCATACTGGACCAGTTCATCAATCAGATCCTGTCGCCGCGGGCCGACCCGGTCGATGGCGGTATTTTGCAGTTTCGTCACCAGCATGGCGGACGGATCAATTTCATCGCCCTGCCCCATCCATTCGGCGCAGATCGCTTCGGCCAGCTGCCGCGTCGGGCTCAGGTTTTTCCGTTTCTCGGGAGTCTTTATCTCCCGACCGTCCAGTTGCACCGCAAAGCCTTGCTCCTCGGCCACAACAGCCGCCTTTTTGTAAAATCGTTTCACTCAGCTCTCCACAATATGTCGAATATGGGAAATATGGTCCACAATATGATGGGCGCCGGCCTGCTCGAGCCGCGACCGGTCATGATAGCCCCAGGACACCCCGACCGCCCGGACCTTCGCCGCGAGGGCCATCTGTATATCGAAGGTGGTGTCGCCGATCATCAGGGTATTTTCCGGCGCCGCGCCGACATCCCGCATGGCGTTCATCAGCATGGAAGGGTCCGGCTTGCCCGGGCCGTCGTCCGCCGTATTCAGGGTCAGGAAATAATCGCTCAGGTCATGGTTTTTCAGGGTGCTGATCAGGCCCCGTCGGGATTTGCCGGTGGCGATCCCCAGCAGATGCCCTTCCTGGCTGAGCTGCTGCAACAGCTCTCTGACGCCGTCAAACAGCGGTTCATCATCCTCTTCGCGCTGGCGCAACTGCTGAAACCGTTCAATGAAGGCGTCCTTCAGAGCGTGATGGCTGAGTTCCTTTTCATGGGGGTAGCTCATTTCAATCGCTTCAAACAGCGACAGGCCGACGATCTGGCGAATCGCCTCATCCCCCGGATAGGCGATACCACACACCCGCGAAGCCGTCTGCATGGCGTCGAGGATCAGATGTTGTCCGTCGACCAGGGTGCCGTCACAATCAAAAACAATCAGCTTCACATTAAATTCCCGCGAATATGCGCCAGGACGTATAGATCATCATGACGACTGTTGGATAGAATGTTGTCGCGAAACCAAAAGCCCGGGACAGCGGGTTCTGGTGGTAACCGACCCAGAAACTGACCCGGCCGACGATAAACAGGCTGACCAGAACCGGAACCAGCCGCATTTCATCCCGGTCGGCGACCGCGGCGAAGGCCATATGAACGATCACCAGCAGCACAAGTTGCTCCAGGGTGTTCCGGATATAGCGCAAATTGATCGACAGCGACCGCGAGACGCCGTCTGTTTGTCCTTCGATCGCCTGATCGGAAAAAAAGCGCTGCCCGGCCACCACCATCACCCCGAACAGCAGCATCAGGGCGGCGAATAATTCACATTTCGCGGCGTAGGCCAGCCGGTCGCCGGTCGTCACCCACAGCGGCAGCTCGATATGCAAAAAGCCATAGCCCATCCAGACCCAGATCAGGCTGAACAGCGCCCCGGCGATCATGCCGGTCCGGACGTCCTTCTGCTGCTGGTCGAGCCCGCTCAATAGTCATCCTCCATCGTGAAGGGATCGCTGGCGTCATCCTTGTCAAAACCGAACATATTCCAGCTTTCCCGCATATGCCGCGGCAATTCCGCCGTGACGGACAGGGTCCCGCCGTCCGGATGTGCGATCTCGATACTGCGGGCGTGAAGATGCAGCTTGCGGCTGACCGCGCCATCGAGAAAAGCCTCCTTGCCGCCGTATTTGCCGTCGCCGACGATCGGCGCGCCCAACACGGTGGCGTGGACCCGGATCTGATGGGTGCGGCCGGTTACCGGCTTGAAGGCGACCCAGCTTGCCGACCTGAGGGCGCTGTCCATGACATGAAAATCGGTCACCGCCTTTTTGCCCGTGTCGCTGACCATCATCCGTTCGCCCTGGCTGCCCGGCTCCTTGTCAAGGGGCGCGGTGATCGCGCCCTCGTTGCGTTCCGGCCGCCCGACCAGAAGCGCCCAGTATATCTTTTTGGTTTTCCGGTTGCGAAAGGACTCGGTCAGGCTTTTGGCCGCCGCGCTGTTGCGGGCGATCACCAGGACCCCGCTGGTGTCCTTGTCCAGCCGGTGGACGAGTTTCGGCCGTTCGGGGTTGTCGCCCCGAAGACAGTCGAGAAGCCCGTCGACATGCCTAGTGACCTTGCTGCCGCCCTGCACCGCAAGACCGGGGGCCTTGTTGAGGACGATCACGCTGCTGTCCTGATAAATCACCATGTCGCGAATGAATTTAACATCATCCTCGCTGAATTTCATCATCTTCGGCCTGGCGATCCGCGCCTGATCCGCATTGGGATTATCGCCAATCGGCGGCACGCGAATTTCCATCCCCTCGGCCAGCTTGAATCCGGCCTTGATCCTTTTGCCGTCAACCCGCACCTGTCCGGTCCTGAGCAGCTTTGACAACCGCCCGAAACCCAGCGCGGGAAAATTCTTTTTAAACCATTTGTCAATCCGCCAGTCCTCTTCAAAAGACCGGACCTTGTGATGGCTGACACCAGACATATATTTTCCTAACTGAAAAACCTGACCCCGGGCACGGTCTTTACGCCATATAGCGCCCCGCGTAAAGCCCCAAGAACAAGGCCGCGACGCCGAATATGATCGAGCCCGCGGCGTAAAGGGCGGCCTGGCTGATTTCGTGGCGCTCCAGCATCAGCCCGACCTCAAGGGAAAAGGCGGAAAAGGTGGTGAAGCCGCCCAAAACGCCGGTAACCAGGAATCCCTGCCACGTATGGGATAAATTATAGCGCGCCGCCAGCAATGTCACCATCAGGCCGATCACGAAGGACCCGACAATATTGACCGTCAGCGTGCCCCAGGGAAAGCCCGGCCCCATCAGCCTGAGCATTATCTTGCCCACCAGAAATCGCCCTGCGGCCCCCAACGCGCCGCCCGTGGCCACCGCCAGGATCATATTCATTGTGTTTCCTCCAAAAAATCACCCGATCATACTGTCAGCAAACCCCGAAAGTCCAGCCTTCATATCTTAAGGCGTTCGCGGAAGCCTCCTGCGGCGTCCAGTATTTTGCCTGCCCTGAAATATGACGCAGTCCGGCGGCGGAAAGCAGGGCGTCTGTCTGATGGTCCGTCGCCGTCATGCGCCGTATCGCCCCCGGCAGCGGGTCCGAGCCAAAGCAGCTCAGGGCCCGGCACAACGCCTCCCAGTCACGGATCTTGCGCCGGGCGGCCCCGGCATGGGACAGAAACAGGCGGCAATAGATCTCGACCAGGGTCAGGCCCCGCGCCGCCACCGGCTCAAAGGGCCAGATGGCGATGGCCGGATTTTCCCGTTTCAAATAGGCCAGCAGGCGCATTCCGGCGAAGGAGGCGAGCCCGACCTGGCTCGGCCCGATCAGGTGGAACAGGCTTTCCGCCCGGCCCCGGCCCTGATTGATGCAGGCCCGCTCCGTCGCCCGCAGGCGTTTTTCATATTGCCCCCCCTTATGACCCCGCTGATGAAAATAGGCTCTCAATTCAGGGTGATTGACGATTGCCCCGCCGTAAAAATCCGCATCACCCCGGCACAGATCCTCGACCAGCCGCCAGAATCCGGCGACATCTGGCGGCGACCCCGCCCAGCCGGGGAAATAGCCCATTCGGTCCAGACAGGGCGGCGCGAAGGTGAAATCGAATCCGGCGAGAAGTCTTTCGCCCCGGACGGCGCTCTTTTCGGCCTGATCCAACAGGAAATCCGCCACCGCCCGCCGCGACCAGTGGTTTTTGCCGGGACAGACAAGCTCCGGCGCCGCGGCCCCGGCGGCACAGGCCGCAACGGCAATGCCCGGATGAACCGCGCCTCTCGCCCCCGACCAGTCGACGGCGATATATCGGTTAAATTCATTCATAAGGCGACTCTAGCAACACGCCACACTAAAAGCATAGAAAATAACGACGAATATTACTTGTCCTTGCATCGCAGATAGCAAAATGGCATGATCCTGTAAAAGCATATGGGGATAGGAAATGCATTTGTTATCTTTTTTTCTACGAAAGCTGATCCGGGAAGGAACCCTGCATGTCATCGACGCCTCGGGCAGGAAACACAGTTTTGTCGGCAGCACAGATCCCGAAGTCACTATCCGCTTTCATGACCGCGGCCTGCCGCTGAAGCTCTTTTTCAAGCCGGACCTCAAAACCGGCGAGGCCTATATGGACGGCTCCCTGACCGTCGAAGACGGCAAGGGCATCTATGACTTCCTTTATCTGGTGACAAAAAATATGGAGTGGCGCCCGGACAACGCCATGCATCTGAACGGCGGCGATCCCTACAGCCGCTTCAAAGGCTGGCTGGCGCAGATCAACCCGGCCAGCAGGGCGCAGAAAAATGTCGCCCATCATTATGATCTGTCCGGCGCGTTATATGACCTGTTTCTCGATCCGGACCGGCAGTATTCCTGCGCCTATTTCGCTTCGGAAAAGGATACCCTGGAGCAGGCCCAGGAAAACAAAAAGAATATCATTGCGAAAAAACTGCTGCTGGAAAAACATCACAAGGTGCTTGATATCGGTTGCGGCTGGGGCGGGCTGGCGCTGCATCTCAACAAATTGTCCGGCGCCGAGGTCACCGGCGTCACCCTGAGCCGGGAACAGCATGCACTCGCCCAGAAAAGGGCGGCCGAGAGGAAAGTCGACCACAAGGTTCGCTTCAATTTTCAGGATTACCGCCATGTGACGGAGAAATTTGACCGCATCGTCTCCGTCGGCATGTTTGAGCATGTCGGCCGCGCCCAGTATCAGACCTATTTCAACAAGGTCTATGACAGCCTGAAGGACGACGGCGTCGCCCTGATCCACACTATTGGCCGCGCCGACGGCCCCGGCTCCACCGACCCCTGGACGCTGAAATATATCTTTCCCGGCGGTTATGTGCCGAGCCTGTCGGAAGTCGCCCCCATAATCGAAAAGGCCGGGCTCTATATCACCGACCTCGAAGTCTGGCGGCTGCATTACGCCGAAACGCTCCGTCACTGGCGAAGCCGCGCCCATGAGCATAAAACCGCCATCGAGGCGTTATATGACGCGCGTTTCTTCCGCATGTGGGATTTCTATCTGTCGAGCGCCGAATGCGCCTTCCGCAACCTGGGGCATGTGGTGTTCCAGTTTCAACTGGCCCGGCGGCAGGACGCCGTGCCGCTGACCCGCGACTATCTCCTGAAACCCTGAGCCGCCGTGGCCCCGGCGAAAAAAAGCGGTTTTTCGTGCTTTTTTAGTGGGCTTTCAGCCGGCAAAGGGCTATATACGACATTCAAACAACTGTTCGATTACCGTGTAAAGGGCATATCATGTCAGTAGCCATTTATCTCCTGCCGGCCAGCTATATCGACAGCGACGCCGAAAATATTATCGCTTACGCCAAAGAAACCACAGCGGACCTCACAACGGATCTGGAAAAGGCCGTCGCCCTTTATTACCGCATCCGCGACGATTTCGACTATACGCCCTATGTCGACTATAGCAATCCCGATGTTTTCCGGGCAAGCTGGACATTGGACAAGGGGGTTGGCTTCTGCATCTCGAAAGGCGCGATCCTCGCCGCCTGCGCCCGGGCGCTGGGCATTCCGGCCCGGCTGGGTTTCGCCGACGTCAAAAACCATATCACCAGCGAACGGCTGAAGAAATTCATCGGCAGCGACATCATGCCGTGGCACGCCTTTACCGAGCTGTTTCTCAACGGCAAATGGGTCAAGGCGACGCCGGCCTTTAACCTCAGGCTCTGTGAAAAATTCCGCATCAAGCCCCTTGAGTTCAACGGTCTTGAGGATTCGATATTTCACCCCTTCACCGAGGACGGCGAAAAGCATATGGAATATGTCCGGGAACGCGGCAGCTATGCCGATGTGCCCCACGCCCGGATCATGGAAACCTTCATGACCTACAACAAGTCGATCCTGAAAACGGATTTCCTGAAAGGCGATTTCGCCGCCGAAGGCGCCGCAGAGGCCCAAAAATAACCCCCCGAAGCGCCTATTCCTTTAAATCGGCCCGCAATTTGGCCCAATAGTCGAGGCGCTTTTTGATCTCGCGTTCGAAGCCGCGTTCCCTGGGGCGGTAGAATTCTTCCCGGGCGAGGCCGTCGGGGAAATAATCCTGGCCGGAAAAGCCGTGTTCCGCATCATGGTCATACTGATAGCCCTTGCCATATCCCAGGTCTTTCATCATCCGGGTCGGCGCATTGAGAATATGCATCGGCGGATTGAGAGAACCGGTTTCGCGGGCCCGTTTGCCCGCCGCCTTGAACGCCTTGTAGGCGGCGTTTGATTTCGGCGCCGCGCCCAGATAGATCACCGCCTGCGCCACATGCAGATCGCCTTCGGGGGATCCAAGAAACTCATAGGCGTCCTTGGCCGCCAAAGCCTGCACCAGGGCGTTGGGATCGGCAAGTCCAATGTCTTCCGCCGCAAAGCGCACCAGCCGGCGCAGGATATAAAGCGGGTCTTCGCCGCCGGCCAGCATGCGCGCGGTCCAGTAGAGCGCCGCATCGGTGTCCGAGCCGCGCAGCGACTTATGCAGCGCCGAAATCAGATTGTAATGGCCTTCCCGGTCCTTGTCATAGACCGGCGCCCGCTTTTGCAGAACCTTGACCAGCCCGGCCGCATCCAGCGTCTCCTCGAAATCAAGACTCAGCAGAATATCCGTCAGATTCAGCAGATAACGACCGTCGCCGTCGGCCATGCCGTAAAGCATGGCCCGCGCTTCGTCGCTGACCGGCAGTGTCCGGCCCTCCAGTTCTTCCGCCCGCCTGAGCAATTCCGCCATCGCCGGGTCGTCAAGCCGGTTGAGGGTCAGAACCTGCAGCCGCGACAGCAGCGCCGCATTGAGCTCGAAGGACGGGTTTTCCGTCGTCGCCCCGACCAGGATGATGGTGCCGTCCTCGACATAGGGCAAAAAGCCGTCCTGTTGCGAACGGTTGAAACGATGAATCTCGTCAACGAACAACAGGGTGCCCGTGCCGGTCTTGCGCCGCGCCGCCGCCGCCTCGAAACATTTGCGCAGATCCGCGACGCCGGAAAAAACCGCTGAAATCTGTTCAAAGTAAAGCTCTGTCTGATCCGCCAGCAGCCGGGCCATGGTCGTCTTGCCGGTGCCCGGCGGCCCCCAGAAAACCAGCGAGCTTAATTTCCCCGCCTTCAGCATCCGGCCGATGGGGCCGTCCGGGGCGATCAGGTGATCCTGTCCGACCACCTGATCCAGCGCGCGCGGCCGCAGCTTGTCGGCCAGCGGGCGCGGCGCGTCCTGATCCAGTCCCGCCGATGAAAACAGGTCACTCATGCCATATCTCGCCCGGATTTGTTATCTGCAATATGAATTTCCTCTCGCGCGGATCACGCATTCGATCAGCCGATCGGAGCGTTTGACGGTAAAATCAATATTTTGGCCGTCATCCTTGAGCGCCGCCCGAATATCGGCGATCCTTTCCACCTTATTCCCGTTCACCGACTTGAAAATATCGCCCGGCCTGACGCTTGTGCGGCGCATGACGGTGCGCGGCGCCTGCAACACGATCACGCCCCGTTCATAAACATCGACCCCGATCTCGTCGGCAAAAGCCGGCGACAGATTGCCGAGCTTGACCCCGGTGAACAGATGATCATCCTTCAGCACGGTAATGTTGCGCGGCGGATCCTCGGGCGCCGCCGCCAGCGGCACATTCAATGTTTTGCGCTTCTCGCCCCGCAGGATGACCATCGGCAGTTTTCCACCCGGTTTTTCCAGGCCGATGTAATAGCGCAGGGCCTCGGGACTGGAAACCTCCTTGCCGTCAAGACTAATGATAATATCGCCGGACTCGAGCCCGGCCTGGTCCGCCGGCCCGCCCGGATAGACGCTGTTGACCAAAACCCCGCCCGGCCGGTCAAAGCCGAGACTCTCGGCAATTTCCGCCGTCACCGCCTGTCCCTCGCCGCCGAACCACGGCCGGACGATCTGGCCGCCGGACAGGGCCGAGGACACCACATGGCGCACCATATTGGCCGGAATGGCGAAACCGATGCCGTTGGAGCCGCCGGAGCGGGAGAAAATCGCCGTGTTAATGCCGATCAGCTCGCCGTCCATGCCGATCAGCGCCCCGCCGCTGTTGCCCGGATTGACCGCGGCGTCAGTCTGGATGAAAAACTGATAATCGCCGCCGCTGACATGGGTGCGGGCGAGCGCCGAGACAATGCCGCTGGTCACCGTCTGCCCCACGCCAAAGGGATTGCCGATGGCCAGCACCAGATCGCCGACCTCTATCCTGTCCGAATCGGACAGTTTCAGCACGGGCAGTTTCTCGCCATTGGTGTCGATGCGCAAAATGGCGAGGTCGGTCCGCTCGTCATCAAGGATCACTTCGGCGGCGAATTCCCGCTTGTCGGACAAGGCGACCGTGATTTCATCGGCCCCCTCAATCACGTGATGATTGGTGACGATCACCCCGTCGCCCTCGACAATCACGCCCGAGCCCAGGGAACGTTCAATCCTTTCCCGCGAGCTGCCGCCGAAACGATCGCCGAAGAACCGCTGGAAAAAGGGATCATTGGCGAAGGGCGAATAGCTGCGGGTGCGGATCACCCGTTTGGTATAGATGTTGACCACCGCCGGCGCCGCCTGTTTGACGACCGGCGCATAGGAAAGCTGGACCTCCGACCGGGACGCCGGAACTTTCTTGTCCAGCGCAGATACGGCGGTCGCCTGACCCGCCAACATAATCAGGCCGGCAACCGGGATCAAAAGCAAACGAAACAGATTCATAAAATATTCACTCCGTTGTTTCTTTTTTACATTATATCCTTTATTGGCCAATATATAGGCTTGATCATTCATTAGTGAAGATAAATGGCGATAATATGGAAGAATTAATTTACTGGATCGGTCTGATCGGCATCGCCGTTTTCGCCATCAGCGGCGCGCTGGCCGCCATGCGCCAGGAAATGGACGCCTTCGGTCTGGCGGTTGTCGCCGTCGTGACCGCGATCGGCGGCGGCAGCACCCGCGACATCATCCTTGATGTTCCGGTGTTCTGGGTCGAGGATCCGACCGCGCTTTATATCGCCATCGGCGCCGCGGCGCTGACCCCTTTCTGGGGCCGTTATCTGGAAAGCCGGATGACTGTTCTCTTGTGGGCCGACGCCTGCGGCCTGGCGCTGTTTGCGATAACCGGGACGGAGAAAGCCCTGTCGCTCGGGGCCAATCCCGCCGTCGCCATCACCATGGGCGTCATGACGGCCACCGCCGGCGGCGTCATTCGCGACATTTTATGCAATGAGGTGCCCTTGGTGCTAAAGACGGAGTTATACGCCCTGCCGGCGATCGTCGGCGGCGGAATTTATATCTTTATGCAAATGCTCAACATCGACAATAAAATCTGCATCGGCGTTTCCGCCCTGATCATCTTGGTCATCCGGCTCGTCGCCATACGATTTTCCCTCTCCCTGCCGCCGGTTGAGAGGCGATAGCGGATGAAATATCTCTTCCTGCTTCCCCTGATCATGCCCCTGGCCGCCTGTGATTTTCAATTCAGGAAACCCGTCAGCCACCAAATCTGTGAAGATATTGCAGTCAGCCGCCTGAAACATCCGGACAGCTACCGGAATATTTCCCTGACCGAGCACCGCGCCGAAAACGGCCGACATCAGGTCAAGCTCAGCTTTCGGGCCTGGAACGGCTATAAAGTGCCCGTTCCCCACCGCATTGATTGTATTTTCCGGGATCGGTCCGGCAGCGAAATACCGGACCTTGTCGCCATTAAATGGAACGGCCGAAATATCCGCTCCCATGAACTGGATGACATCCGCGACAGGCTGGCCAAGGAATAGCCAAAGAAAAACCCGGACTTGACAGGCAAAATCCGGGTTGATCACATATTATTTTTTGGCGGTAAAATCAGTGCAGCTGACTGTCCAGCCTGTCGATGCTTGATTTGACCAGAGCGTCGCGGTCGGCCTTTTTCATATGGTCCGAGATCAGCTCATGGGCCGCCGTGGTGGCGATTCTCACCGAAAGCTGCTGAATTTCCTTCACGGCGTTGGCTTCCGCCTGGGCGATCTTCTGCTCCGCCAGCTTGAGCCGCCGTTCGGTCATTTCCTGAATTTGCGCCTTGGCTTCACCGGCCAGCAGCGTTGCCTCGTTTTCCGCCTTGGCGATCAGGTCGGCGGCGATTTTTTCCGCCCCGCGCTGGTCCCGCTGGTATTTCGCCAGAAGGGCCGAAGCCTCCTCCCGCAAAGTCTTGGCGTTATCCAGTTGCGCGGCGATTTCGGAGGCTTTCGCATCCAGCATTTTCGCGAGCATCGCCGGAATTTTTTTCCAGATGATCAGCAGAAAGAAGGTGATGATCGCCGCCGCGACCCAGACGCCCGGATCCTGATACCAGTGATCATAGCCGTGATGAGCCTCCGCCGGACCGGTTTCGGCAACGGTGGCGGCGAGATGATCCTGGGCCTGATTCTGATCAGCCATTGGCATTCTCCTTCACCGCGTCAAATTTGCCGTCAACCACTTTGGCCACGACCTTTTTATCAAGCTCGAGACCGGACACGGCGACAACAATTTCCTGACAGACCTCGGCGGCCATCGCCCGGACATCATCAAGCGCCTTGTCTTTCGCCGCCGCAATCCGCGTTTCCGCCGCGGCGGCCTCCGCGCCTAATTTATCGGTCAGCCTGTTGTATTCCGCCTCCACGTCCGCCTTGATGGCGTCCCGCTTGGCGGCGACAGTCGCCGTCGCCTGCGCCCGGGCGTCTTCCAAAGCCTTTTCATAGGAAACTCTGGCTTCTTCCGCTTGTGTTTGCAGTCTTTCCGCCTCTTCCAGGTCCGAAGCAATCCGGACCTGGCGTTTTTCCAGGACTTCGGTGATTTTCGGAGCTGCGCTATAGGCAATGAAAAGATAAATCAGTGCGAATATAACAAACAGCCAGAAAATCTGGGGCGCAAAAACGGCGGGGTCTAGTTGGGGCATCGTCTTCTCTCCTTGATCCCCTTTAGGGGAGGATCAGGCCTGTACAATCAAATAGCTCTCTTGAAACGCGATCACTATCAGGTGAACAGGATGATGAAGGCGATAACCAGGCCGAACAGGCCGGTTGCTTCGGCAAGGGCGAAACCAAGCATCGCGTTGCCAAAGAACTGTGGCGCCGCGGAGGGGTTGCGGATCGCAGCGGAAACATAATTTCCGAAGATGTTACCAATACCGATACCGGCGCCAATCAGAGCAGAACAAGCGATACCCGCACCGATCATTTTTGCAGCTTCTACTTCCATTTTAACTTCCTTTTATTTTTAAAAATCAAACATTTAAAACAAGTTTATTCATCCCGCAAGCGCTTAATGCAAATGCAGGGCGTCATTCAGATACATACATGTCAGGATGGTGAATACATAAGCCTGCAGGCAGGCGACCAGCAGTTCCAGCCCGGTCAGGGCGACGATAAAGGCGAAAGGCACGATGCCGAACGCGCCGAGCGCCACCACAAAACCGCCGAATACCTTCAGCATGGTATGTCCGGCCACCATATTGGCGAACAAACGAACAGACAGGCTGACGGGACGGGACAGGTATGACACAACCTCAATCGGGACAATGATCACAATCAGCCACCAGGGGGTGCCGTGCGGCAGAAACAGGCTGAAAAATTTCAGGCCATGCTTCGCCAGACCGATCAGCGTCACGCCGATAAAAACAAAAAACGCCATGGCGAAGGTCACGGCGATATGGCTGGTGAAGGTGAATCCGACATAGGGAACCATGCCGAGCAGGTTGGCGAACAGGATGAACATGAACAGGGTGAAGACGAAGGGGAAATATTTCCGCGCCTCCCGTCCCGCCGAATCATGGAGCATATTGGCGACAAATTCGTAACACATTTCCACGCTAAGCTGCCAGCGGCTTGGCACCAGCGAACCTTTGCGCATGCCGCCCACCATGAAGAACATGATCGACAGGACGGTCAAGGCCATGAAAAGGGAAGAGTTGGTGAAAGAAATATCATACTCGCCGAGTTTCAGCGGGATGAGCGTCTTGATTTCAAATTGCGCGAGCGGACTGGCCACACTGTTATCCTTCGTTACTTTTCGCCTTGTCGGCGTCTTTCAGTTTACGTGCCTTTGCTTCCTCAATCTGTCGCGCCGCACGCATCACATTAAAAATTCCTGCGCCGAGGCCCAGGAATATAAATACTATCAGCAGCCAGGGTTTCGTTCCGAACCATTTGTCCAGAGACCAGCCAACTATCAACCCGACAATCAACCCCGACACCAGTTCCGCCACAAGACGCATCGCCATCCCGTAAGCGTGTGATTCGTTAATGCCGCTCTCTTTTCTCGGCTCAATGGCCTGTCGAGCTTTCTTAACACGAGCACTTAAACTTTCAAGCGATGGTTCGTTGTCAGAAGATTTTTCAGGATCTTCCATCGAGGCAACCCCTCATCTAGCGCCCATAAAATTGACTGCAACATAGTTTCTGCACATTTGCCTGTCAAGTTACAAAAAAACTATCCGCATCACCGTTTTTCCGGCGGTTAATGGCCTGAATTTCAAGGAAGAAAAATCCGCTGAAATTTACGATCCCCCGGAAAGGCCCCGTCCCGGCTACGCCACCGCAGAATCGCCGACCCGCTCCCGCATTCTTTCGGCGCTGTCCAGATCGACGGAAACCAGCTGGGAAACCCCGCGTTCCGCCATGGTCACGCCGAACAGCCGGCTCATGCGCGACATGGTCACCGCATTATGGGTGACGATCAGGAAACGGGTCGCGGTATTTTCACACATTTCATCCAGCAGGTCGCAGAAACGCTCCACATTGGCGTCATCCAGCGGCGCATCGACCTCATCCAGCACGCAAATGGGCGACGGGTTGGTCATAAAGACGGCAAAGATCAGCGACAGGGCGGTCAGCGCCTGTTCCCCGCCGGACAAAAGGCCCAGATTCTGCATCTTCTTGCCCGGCGGGCTGGCCATGATTTCGAGCCCGGCGTCCAGCGGGTCGTCTGATTCGGTCAGATCCAGATGGGCCTCGCCGCCGCCGAACAGGGTGGTGAACAGATGCTTGAAGTGGGCATTCACCTCGTCAAAGGCCTTCAGGATTCGCGTCCGCCCTTCCCGGTTCAGGTCGGCGATCGCCCTGCGCAGGGCGGCAATCGCCTTTTCCAGTTCCTGGCGTTCGGTCATGGAGGTGTCCAGTTGGCTCTGTATCTCATCCAGTTCTGATTCGGCCCTGAGATTGACGGCGCCGAGGCGCGCTCGCTCCGCCTTCATCCGTTCCAGCCGGTGGTGAGTCTGTTCCGGATCGGGCAGGGCCTGTTCTTCCTCAATCCGCGCCAATTCCTTCAGCAGACCGGGCTGGCAGTCGAATTCCTCAAAAATCCGGCGTTTCAGGTGAGCTTCCTGCTCTTCATATTGTTCGAGACTGGTCTCGAGCCGGACTTTCTGTTCCCGGGTCCGCGACAGCCGATCCTGCACCTCGCGGATTTCCCGGTCTTTTCCGGCGACCATATCCTCACTGTCGAGCAGCCGCCGGGCCGCCTGTTTTCGTTCCTCTTCCGCCTGGTCAATCAGATGATTGAGTTTCCGCCGTTCCTCAACGATCTCGCCGGGCCGGTTCTCGAGGGATTTCAGTTCCGATCTGGTTTTCTCCCGCCGGTCCTGCAAATCCCGGATATGAATCTCCACATTGTCGATCCTCAGGCGCCAGGCCTCAAGCTCCGTCTCGATCTGGCCGAGGCGCTCGCGGCGGGCGTCGCTTTGCGAAATAAAGCTGTCATGATTGAAGCGGGCCTCGGAAAGTTCATGGCGGCGGGCTTCCACCGCCTGCCGCGCCATCTGGATTTCCCGCCCCAGATCCTCGCCCTCGGGCAGGGCGTTCAGGTTATGGCGGATCTCCCGATAACGGTTCTTCGCCTGGTCGATTTCTTCGATCAAATGGCCGAGCCGGTCTTTGAGGGCGCTTTCCTCCGACTGATGGCGGGTCGCCTGTTTTTCCGCCTCGGTCAGGCTGCGCCGCGCATGAGCCGCCTTTTCTTCCGCTTCCCGCCAATGCTGCCGGGCGGCGCGGGCGGCCTCACGCCCCTGTTCCAGCTGTTCCTGCGCGCGATGCGCCGCCTCGCGCGCCGCGCCCACCTCTTCCTGACGGCGGCTGAATTCCTCGCTCAGGTCCGCGAGGCGGTTCTTCTGGGACAATTTGATTGCGGTCGCGCTCGGCGCGTCCGGCGAGACGCACAGCCCGTCCCAGCGCCAGACGCCGCCCTCCCGACAGACCAGTCGCTGGCCGGGCAGCAGGCGGGGCAACAGGGACAGCGCCTCACCCTCACTGGCGACAAGGCCGGTCTGGCTCAACCGCCGGCCCAAAACCGCCGAGCCCGCGACAAAATCCGCCATGCGGTCCACCCCGGCCGGCAGCGCCTGCGGCGGATCATATTCCGGCACCGCGCGCCAGTGAACCTGCGCCGCCGTATCATCCGGGGCCTCCAGATCCTCATCGAGCGCCGCGCCGAGGGCTTTTTCATAACCCGGGGTCACCGAGAGCTGCGCCATAACCGGCGTGCCGCTGTCCCGTGATTCGCCGGCGAGGATTTCTTCCAGCGCCTCTTTCTCCGCCCGGACCCGGGCCAGCCTGCCCTCGAGGGATTGCAGCATATTTCGCGCGTCCTGATCTTTTTGCTGCAGAAGGTTCCGGTTATCCTCGGCCTCCGCCGCCTTCTGCGACAATCTGCTGATGGCACTTTCCGCCGCGGCGAGATTATGTTCCGCGTTGGACAGCGCCTGGGTAAACAGATTATTGCTTTCGAGCCGCATCAGGCGTTCTTCGATGGTCTTGCGCTGTTCGGCGAGACTGTCGAGCCGCTGTTCCGTCTCTTCCCTGTTGCGGCTCAGGTTGTTCTTCTCGGCGGCCTGCTGGGCCTGTTTCTGGGTCAGTTCCTCAAGCCTCCATTCCGCTTCCAGCGTCGCCGTCTGCTTCATTTTCAGGGCTTCGGACAATTCATCCACATTGCCCGTCTGATTTTCGATCTGGTCCAGCAGGTCCTTCTTCTCGCCGGTCAGGCGCTCGAGCAGCGACGAACTGTCGCGGATGACATCCCGTTCCCGCCCCTCGTCCCGGTCAATCTGCTGCAAAAGGTCCGTCAACTTGCCCTGGGTTTCCTGCAACCGGACTTCTTCCCCGTCGAGGCCATCCCGCGACACCGTGATCCGGTGAAGCTTGGCCGCCAGTTCGGCTTCCTTCTGGCGCAGATCCGGCAGTTTGGCCGCCGCGATCGCCTGTTGCCTGTTCAGGCCGCCCAGTTCGGTCGTGATCGCCGCCACCTGCAAATCGGTGGCGCGCAATTCGCTTTCGGCCAGGCTCTTGTGATCCTGGATTTCCAGCCATTCCATATAATTGATCAGGGCCTGAAGGGTGCGGATTTCCGCGCTGACCTTCTTATAGCGGACGGCCTGGCGCGCCTGCTTCTGCAGGCCGCGGATCTGTTCATTCAACTGAAGTTCAATATCCGCCAGCCGTTCCAGATTATGTTCCGCCGAACGCAGCTTGCTTTCCGCCTCCTTGCGGCGGGAATGCAGACCGCTGATGCCGGCGGCCTCTTCCAGAACCATCCGTCTTTCCCGGGGCTTGGCGTTGATCAGGCTGCCGATCCGCCCCTGACTGACCAGCGACGGCGAATGGGCGCCGGTCGAGGCGTCGGCGAACAACAGCTGAATATCCTTGGCCCGGACATCCTTGCTGTTCAGGCGATAGGCCGAGCCGCTTTCCCGTTCGATGCGGCGGGAAATCTCCATCTGGATTTCATCATTGAAGATGGCCGGGGCCGAGCGGTCGTTATTGTGAATGGTCAGGGTGACTTCGGCCAGGTTGCGGGCCGGGCGGGCGGCGGTGCCGGCGAAGATCACATCATCCATGCCGGCGCCGCGCATGCTTTTGGCGGAATTCTCCCCCAT
Source organism: Paremcibacter sp. (assembly GCA_048266545.1). GTDB lineage: Bacteria > Pseudomonadota > Alphaproteobacteria > Sphingomonadales > Emcibacteraceae > Paremcibacter. Next base: position 25,065 of record JBLWZH010000022.1, read on the forward strand.
CACCCAGCGCAGGGCCTCAAGGAGATTGGACTTGCCGCAACCATTGGGCCCGACGACCCCGGTCAGGCCCTTTTCGATAATCAGTTCGGTCGGGTCCACAAAGGACTTGAAACCGGATAATCGAAGTCGTGTAAAGTCCAATTTTCCCTCTTTTTGTTATTTTCCCGCTTCTGCAATCGCCTTTTCAAGGGTTACAAGATCGTTGCTCTCGACCTTTTTGCCGCCAACGATCAAGGTCGGCGTGCTGTTGACGCCATATGTTTCAACCGCCGTCTTCCTGATCTGCAACAGATAGTTGATCGCCTGCTGATTGTCATAGCATTGGCGAACATCTTCATCGCTCATGCCGGCCATTTTAGCGATCTTGGCCACTTCCGCCTGGGCGAAAATGATGGCGGCGTCCCGGCCATCCGCCTGATAGACCTGCTGCATTTCCGGAACCTTGAGCCAGGCTTTCTGGTAATCAAAATAGGTCGTGACGGTCGAAAAGAAATTTTCCCTGGTCGCGCACCGGGTCAGCAGCGAGGCGTAAACATCAAATGGATTGTCGAAAATGAAATTGCGATAAACCAGTCTCGCCTTGCCGGTGTCGAGATATTTCTTTTTCAGCTCCGGCAAGACATCCTGGTGAAAATGCGCGCAATGGGAACAGGATATGGCGGCATATTCGATGATCTCCACCGGCGCGTCCCTGTCGCCGATCACCATGTCATAATCAAGAAAGCCGGCCTCACCCCCGGCAGACACGTCTTGAGATGCCGCCTCGGCATCGGCCGCGATCAGCCTATCGGCTGGCGCCAAAAGCGCAATCGCCAATCCACCCGCCCCGATGATAAGGATGGCCAGAAGCAGCGTAATTTTTTTGATAGCACGTTTTGTCACTTCATTCGCCTTTATCTATCTGCCCTTATTTGCTCTGCGCCTGGATTGCTTTTTCAATGGTTTCAAAATCATAGGCGTCAAGCTTCTCGCCATTGACAATGATTGACGGCGTGCTGTTGATCTCATATTTGGCGGTCGCTTCGCGGTTGACCCCCATCAGGAATTCCAGAACATCCGGCCGCGCCAGGCACTGATAGGCTTCGGATTCCTTCATGCCGGCGATTTTCGCGATCTTGATGGCTTCCCCCTTGGCGAAGCCCAGCGCCGCATATTTGCCATAAGGCTTCAGTTCGTTGAATTCCTTGTATTTCAACCAGGATTGCTGACGCTTGAAATAGAGCCCCAGCAGGGGGAAAAACTTGTCTTCCTCGACACAACGGTTCAGCGACGAGGCGAAAATATCGAACGGCTGCTGGAAAACAAAATTGCGGAAAACAATCTTCACCTTGCCGGTATCGACATATTTCTTCTTCAGGTCCGGCAGGATTTCCTGATGAAATGTCGCGCAATGCGGACAGGTGGTCGAGGCATATTCAATGATCTCGATCGGCGCATTCGGATCGCCCATGATCATATCCCGGTTCAGGAAACCGCTTTCGCCCGACGCGTCCTGATCCGCCGCCTGAACGCTGCCGATGGTCCCGAAGCCAAGGGCGAATATCGCGGCAATCACCAAAGAGAGAAATTTTGATTTTCGTTTATATAGTTGTTTTGTCATCATGCATCCACAATATGTTGTATTAAATTATAAAAATGAACAGGGAGAGAAATCAAGAAAAGAATATTCAGTCCGGCATCCGGCTGCCCATTCCCCGACGTTGGAAACGGCGCCGATCCGTTGTTTTATCAGGTTTTTTTTCCGCCACAACCTCACTGCCCAGCCGATATAACGCCTGATATAATTCCGGGTTTGTCACCCCTGAAAGTTGATCCTCGAGCTGTTTTTTCTGAGAATCAGTCAGAACGGGCGGCGGCCGGCGCCTTTTCTGAACCCGGAGCGGCACCGGGCCATGGCGAAAGGACAGCCTTTCCACCGCCGGATAACCGTAATAACCATTGATCCGTTCAATCACCATCGGTTCAAAATGTTGCAGTTCGAGAGCCATGCTGCCCTGAACCCGGATATAAAGCGTGCCGCCGTGTTTTTCATCCCGGGGGAAGGTCAGTCTTTCGGGCAGACTGCAGTCAGCCAGGGCGGGCCCGACAATATCCGGCCAGCGCGCGACAATTTCCCGCTGGGAAAAGCCATAGCGGCGAAAGGCGCGGTCGCCGGCATGCTTCACGGCTTCCGCGACGGTCTTTATTTTTCTGCTTTTATTCGACATGGCGACAATATACATCTTTCGCTCAGGATATACAGTATTATGACAAAATTATGATTATTCGCCAACTAAGACAAGGCGTTCGCGAGGGCGGGGCTTTTGCGCACAAGCCGCAAGCCATATTGCTCCCGGATAAATCTCGCCCTTGGATTCAGGCGGCGCTTCTAGTATAGTCCGGCGTCAACTGATTTTAACGAGCCAATGGATAACATCACACCACTACAGAACCTGCCGGCGCAGGACCCGATCGAACTGGCGGACGCCCTGCTCGACTGGTATGATCTGAATGCCCGGAAACTGCCCTGGCGGATCGGCCCCGGCGCGCCGGAAATCCCCGACCCCTATCATGTCTGGCTCAGCGAAATCATGCTGCAGCAGACGACGGTCGCCACCGTCATTCCCTATTTTGAGAAATTCCTGCGCCACTGGCCGACAGTCGGGGACCTTGCCGGGGCGGAACTGGATCAGATACTCGCGGCCTGGGCCGGGCTCGGCTATTACGCCCGGGCGCGCAACCTGCATAAATGCGCCCAATATGTCGCCCGGGAACTGGGCGGCGATTTTCCCGATACGGAGGCGGAATTATTAAAGCTTCCGGGCGTCGGCCCCTATAGCGCGGCGGCGATCGCCGCCATCGCCTTCAACCGGCGGGCCACGGTCATGGACGGCAATATCGAGCGGGTCATGGCGCGGATGTTCCATATCACCACCCCGCTGCCCGACGCCAAGGCCGAACTGAAAAGCCTTGCCGAACGGATGACCCCGGCTCACCGCGCCGGCGACTACGCCCAGGCGGTGATGGACCTCGGGGCGACGATCTGCGGGCCGAAGCTGCTCAAATGTTCCGGGCGTTGCCCGTGGGAAGACAATTGCCAGGCCAACCGCCAGGGCGTTGCGGATCAATTGCCGCGCCGCAAGTCAAAAGCCGCCAAGCCGACCCGGCGCGGTTACGCCTTCTGGGCCGAATATGACAGGCATCTGTGGCTGTGCCGGCGGCCGGAAAAAGGTCTGCTCGGCGGCATGATGGAAGTGCCCTCGACCGACTGGCTGGAAACAGAAACCTGGGGCGAGGTGCCGGCGCCGCAAATCCCGATCATCAGCAACTGGAAGGAAACCCCGGGCCTGGTGCGCCACAGCTTCACCCATTTCCATCTTGAACTGAAGGTGATCCGGCTGGAACTGGCGGAGATGATCGACCTTCAGGAAGGCGGTTGGTTCCCCTTCAGCCGCATCGACAATCTGGCGCTGCCGACGGTCATGAGGAAGGTTATTCATCACCTGAAGGAACCGGTTTTTGATCTATAGGAGATAACGCGATGATCACCCTGCATGACAATGTGGACTCCGGCAATGCTTATAAGGCGCGGCTGCTGCTCGGGCAACTGGGCCTGCCCTTCAGAACGATCGCCTATGACGTCACCCGCGGCGAAACCCGGACAGAGGACTTCCTCGGGCGGATCAACGCCAATGGCCGGATTCCGGTGATCGAATTCGACGATGGCCGCTGCCTGGCGGAATCCAACGCCATTCTCTATTATTTCGCGCTCGGCACCAACTTTTTCCCCGACGACAGATGGCGACAGGCCGAGATCATGCAATGGCTGTTTTTCGAACAATACAGCCATGAGCCCTTCGTCGCCGTCGCCAAATTCATTCTCACCATGCTGCCGCCGGACACGCCGCGGCGGGCGGAGATTCCCCTGCTGCATGAAAAAGGCTATGCGGCGCTGCAAATCCTCGAGGACCGGCTCAAAAATCGTGATTTTCTGGTTGGCGGCGAATACAGCATCGCCGACATCGCCCTTTTCGCCTATACGCACAAGGCGGAGATGGGCGGCTTTGACCTTGGCCGCTTTCCGGCCCTTCAACGCTGGATCGGGCGCATTGAACAGACCCCGGGGTTTGTCGCCATGTATCCAAAAGACGGGAGCAGATCATGACCGCAACAAACGACAAACAAATCCATACCGCCCGCTGCCTGTGCGGCGCCATCACGCTGGAAGCCCGGGGCAGTGTCAGTAATACGGCCATTTGTCATTGCGATATGTGCAAGCGCGCCTCCGGCGCCGCCTTTGTCCACTGGATCACATTCATGGCTGAGGATTTCACCGTCATCAAGGGCGAATTGGCCTTCTACCGGTCCGGCGAGAAATCAAAGCGGGGCTATTGCAAGGACTGCGGCTCCAGCCTCACTTTTCATTTTCCGGGAACGGTCGATATTGCCATCGGCTGCATGGATCGGCCGGCGGATTACCCCGGCACAAAACATATCTGGACCACCCGGCAGGTCCGTCATGTCAATATTGTCGATGATCTGCCGCGCTTTGAGAAGGAATAAGACGCGCCTGCCTTCCATATATCGCGCGCTTTTTATTTACGGCGGGAAATGATAGACTGATAAGGTCAGGAAAATATATGATAAGCCGCAAGCGCGCTGTAAAAATAATAAATGCCGCCAATGTCCCGGCCTTTCTCAGGGAGGAAAGTGACGATGACTACGCCATGCTCGCCGTGGCCAGCGGGCGGGCGGACATCGACAACCTCAAAGGCCATCTGCACGGCCTGATCAACAAACACTGCATTTATTTTGTCTGCGCCGGCCCGCTGGCGGAAGAGATGTTTGACATGATAGAGGCGACGATCACCAGCCTTGAGCTTGACGGCAAAATTCCCGAAACATCCGATATGATCAGCACCGTCTGGTATGATCGGGGCAGCGCCGGGGAGATTGCCGACCGGTTCCTCAGGCTCGCCAGTCCGGTGACGTCGCTTTATCTGGTCGCCCTGCTCGGCGCGGACCCCTTGAGCAGAAGCCTGAAATCCAGACTTCCCTAAAAGCGCGCCGCAATCCGGTCATATTCTTCCAGATGATCAAGCGGCCCGACGGCGGCCAGCGCCAGTCTGTTATCGCTCAGCAGGCGGTCCATGTAACGCATCACCGCCACGTCATCGACCCGGTCGATCTGTTCGATGATCTCCGTCTGGGGCACCGGGCGGCCGAAGATCATCATCTGGCGGCCCATCTGCTCCATCCTGCTGGTGGTGCTTTCCATCGCCATCAGCAGGCCGGCCTTCATCTGGGTCCGGGCGCGGACCACTTCATCCATCGAAACCGATGCCGACAGTTTATGCATTTCCGCCGCCACCACCGGGATCAGCTCCCGCACCTGTTCGGGGCCGGTGCCGGCATGAATAGCGAAACTTCCGCCGTCCCGGTAGGATTGCATGAAGCTGTAGATCGAATAGACCAGACCGCGTTTTTCACGGATTTCCTGAAACAGGCGCGATGACATGCCGCCGCCGAGGATCATCGACATGATCTGCGCCGCGTAGAAATCCGGATCGTCAAAGGCGAGCCCGTCGAAACCGAGTAAAAGATTGACCTGATCCAGCCGGCGGTCCTGCAATTCGGCGCCGCCCTTATAGTCCGCGACCTCGCCGTTAAAGTCACGGGCCGGGGCGAGGGTTGAAAATTCCTCCTCCACCCGGTCGATAAAGCGCTTCCGGTCAAAATTGCCCGACGCCGACACCACCATCTGTTTCGCCTTGTAATGATCGGCCAAATATTTGGCCAGGTCGTCGCGGGTAAAGCTGTTCACCAGATCAGTCGTGCCCAGGATGGGACGGCCGAGGGCCTGACCCGGATAAGAGGCTTCCTGCAGGAAATCAAAGACAATATCATCCGGCGTGTCGTTGGCCTGGCCGATTTCCTGAATGATGACGCCGCGCTCCCGCTCAAGCTCCTGGGGTTCAAATGTCGAATTCTGCAGAATATCGGCCAGCACATTTATCCCAAGCGCCAGGTCATCCTTCAACAGGCGGGCGTAAAAGGTGGTATGCTCGCGGGACGTATAGGCGTTCAGATAGCCGCCGACATCTTCAATGACCTCGGCAATCGCCTGCGCATTGCGGCTGCGGGTGCCTTTAAAGGCCATATGCTCCAGCATATGGCTGAGGCCGTTCTGTTCCGCCCTTTCATGACGGCTGCCGACATCGGTCCAGACGCCGACGGTCACCGTTTCCACATGCGGCGTAACATCGGTAACGACGCGCAAGCCATTATCCAATGTTGTTACTTCTATTGTCATAGATTATTCCGAATATAGGATTTCAGTTGATCCAGGTCATGAGCAAGCCGGTCATATTTTTCCGGCCGTTCGAACAGATCAGCCATATGGGCCGGCAGGGCCGGATGCCGGCCGGTGACCTCCGCCACGGCGTCGGGGAATTTCGCCGGATGCGCCGTGCTCAAGGTCACCATCGGCACGCTTTCATCGGCATTTTCACCGCGGGCGGCATGGACGCCGACCGCCGTATGGGGATCAATCAACTGTCCGCTCTCGGCAAAGATCGCCCTGATGGTCGCCTTGGTGTCATCTTCACTGACCCGGGCGGCGTCAAAAATCTGCTGCGCCTGCGCCAGTTGCGGCGGATCAATGGTGAAGCCGCCGCCCTGGGACAGGTTATCCATCAGCCGCCGCACCTCGTCGCCGCGCCGGTCATAAAGGTTATACAGCAGCCGCTCGAAATTGCTCGACACCTGAATATCCATGCTCGGGCTGATGGTCGGGCTGACCGCGCCCACGGTATAATCACCGCCGGTCAATGTCCGGGCCAGAATATCATTGCGGTTGGTGGCGACGACCAGCTGCCGGATCGGCAGGCCCATCCGCTGCGCCACATAGCCGGCGTAAATATCGCCGAAATTGCCGGTGGGCACGCTATAGGAAACTTCCCGGTCCGGCGCGCCCAAGGCTACGGCGGAGGTGAAGTAATAGACGATCTGCGCCATGACCCGGGCCCAGTTGATGCTGTTGACCGCCGACAGGGTGATCTCATCGCGAAACGCCAGATCGTTGAACAGCGCCTTGACCATCGCCTGGCAATCGTCGAAATTGCCGTCAACCGCCAGGTTATGGACATTGGGCGACATGACCGTCGTCATCTGCCGGCGCTGGACATCGGACACCCGGCCGTAAGGATGGAGCATGAAAATTTCGGCGCAGGCCCGATCGCGGACGCATTCAATGGCGGCGGAGCCGGTATCGCCGGACGTCGCGCCGACGATGGTGACTTTCCGCCCCTGCCTGGTCAGCACATGATCGAACAGATGGCCGAGCAGTTGCAGCGCCACATCCTTAAAGGCCAGCGTCGGGCCGTGGAACAGCTCCAGAATCCATTGATTGCTGTCAAGCTGGGCCAGCGGCGCCACCGCCTTGTGACGAAATGTGCTGTAAGCCCTGGCGATGATCGCTTCGAAATCATCCTCGGAAATGCCGCTGTCGCTATTGCAGACGAAGGGCTTCATCACCCGGAAGGCGACATCCTGATAGGACATGCCGCGGAAGGATCTGATTTCCCCGGGGGTCAATTCCGGCCATTCGGACGGAATATACAACCCGCCGTCCCGCGCCAGTCCGGTCAGGAGAACATCTTCAAAACCAAGGGCCGGGGCCTGCCCCCTGCTGCTGACATATTTCACTTTTTAATTCCTTATGTGTGGCTCATATCCGAATTAGGATTAACGCTGGCTGTCGAATCACGCCAATCCGGCGCAAAGACTACCAGTTTGGCCCATAGTTGCAAGCCTGAAGTGCGCCGCCCGTCCTCAGGCGGCCGCCCGGTCCCGGCGAATATGAAACAGCAGATAAATAACCAGCAGCACCGCCGCCAGCCCATACCAGGTCATGGCGTAATCCAGGTGGTTGTTGACGATATTGAGCCGGGTTCGCCCGCCGACCGGATAGCGCTCCCCGGCCGAAGACTTGTCGGCATAAACGAACATGGGAAAGACGTCGCGCAACGCCTGGGCCCGGGCCATCTCCTGCAGGTCGCCGTAAAACCATTGATTGCGCGCCGGGTCATTTTCCGGGGCGAATCTTTCCCGCCGGCTGCTTTTGCGCAAGACGCCGGTCAGCGCCACCTCACCGGCGATAACGCTGTCCGGGCGCGACGGCTGGGCCCGCATTTTTTCCGGCACCCAGCCCCGGTTGACGATGACATAACGCCCGTCGGTGGTCAGCATCGGCGTAAACAGGTCATAGCCCGGCTTGCCGTCGGGCCCGACGCCATAAAGCGGCATCTCCCGCATATGAAGAAACTGGCCGGTCAGCGCCACATGGCGATATTCCCAGTCCTCGGGATCTGTCGGCTTTGACGGCAGGGAAACAGCCGGCAGCCGGTAACGGGTTTCAAGCTTTTCAATCAGGTCCAGCTTCCACTCCAGCCGCGCCACCTGCCAGTTGCCCAGAAGGCACAGGATGACGAGCGCCGGAATGGTCATGAGCGTCGGCCAGAGACGCGGCGTGAAATGATAACCCCTGAACTGCATAAGGCTTTTTAATCCAATTGGCTTCGACGGTCAGTCAAGTCGCCCTTCCCGGGCGTTGAAATGATACTGAGCGGCGATCATAAGAGCTTTGGCCGGCCGCAGCAACAATAATGATCCGCCGATAATGACCGGCGTCCAGATGACCATATGAAGCCACAGCGGCGGCGTGAAGGTCACCTCGACCATCAGCGCCAGACCGACGACCAGCAGGCCAAGGAACAGGATGATGAACACCGCCGGGCCGTCGCCTGAATCAAACGCGCCGTAATCAAGGCCGCAGGCGGGGCATTTGTCCCGGATCGTGAGCAACCCCGTATAAAGCTTGCCCGCGCCGCACCGGGGGCATTTGCACAACAGTCCCGCCCGCAAGGGCGAGACTGCGCCATCTTGTGAAATATTGTTCAACCGACTTAATGGACCGCCGGCGCGCCGGCGCCGCCGATATAGATGCTGACGAACAGAACCAGCCAGACCACATCGACGAAATGCCAGTACCAGGCCGCCGCCTCAAAGCCAAAGTGATGATCCGGCTTGAAGTGGCCGCGCAGGCCCCGGAACAGACAGACCGTGAGAAAGATCGTCCCGATCAGCACATGGGCGCCGTGGAAACCGGTCGCCATGTAGAATGTGGAGCTATAGATATTCTGGTCAAAGCTGAAGGTCGCATGGATATATTCATAGGCCTGGATGCTGGTGAAGGACGCGCCGAGCAGGATCGTGAACAGCAGCATGCCGATGAAGGTCTTGCGGTCGCCTTCCTGCAGCGCGTGATGGGCCCAGGTCACGGTGGTGCCCGACGTCAGCAGGATCAGCGTGTTGACCAGCGGCAGATGCCACGGGTCAAGGGTCTGAATATCCGCCGGCGGCCAGACGGCGCCAATCGCCTCCGTCGGGAAGATGCTGGCGTTGAAATAGGCCCAGAACCAGGCGACGAAGAACATGACTTCCGAAACGATGAACAGGAACATGCCGTAGCGCAGGCCAAGCTGAACAATCCGGGTATGATGGCCTTCATGCTCGCCTTCCCGGACCACATCGGCCCACCAGCTATAGGCGCCGTACATCAGGATAATGACCCCGACAATAAACAGGGCGCTGTAGGAGCCCGGCATGCTGGAAATCAGCGGAATTTCATGCATATACATCATCGCGCCGACGGCGGTGATAAATGCCCCCAGTGAGCAGACGATCGGCCACGGGCTCGGGTCCACTAGATGGTAATCATGTTTTGGTGCATGTGAATCTGACATTTTGATCCCTTATAGCTCGTTATTAAATCTTCCTCAGCCAAACGCCTCGCCCCGACACGACAGGGCCATCGTTCCGCCAACCCTATTCTTCTTCAGCCTTGAAAAAAGTATAGGAAAGGGTTATTTCCTTCACTTCTTTCAGATGCGTATCATCCGCCAGCGCCGGATCGACAAAGAAAGTGACCGGCATGTCCACTTCCTCGCCCGGGGCCAGCGTCTGTTCGGTAAAACAGAAACATTCGATCTTGTTAAAATACTGCGCCGCCTTGAACGGCGTTACATTGAAGGTCGCGGTGCCGGTCACCGTTTCGCTGCTGTTGTTGATCGCCTTGTAAAAAATCAGGGCCTCTTCGCCGATTTTAACCCTGACGGAATTTTGCGCCGGTTTAAAATACCACGGCAGTTCCGGGTTTATATCCGCATTAAAGCGAACGGTCATTTCCCGGGCCAGCACTGTGCCGCTGGACGCCTCGGATTGTTGTGTCGTCCCGCCATAGCCCGTCACCTGGCAGAACAGCCGATAGAGCGGCACCGAGGCCACGACCAGGCCAACCATCACGGCAATCAGGCCCAGCAGAACCAACAGGGTCTTGGTATTATTTGCTTTATGAGAAGCGGCGTAACTCGACATCACATTAAATCACATTCAATTTGGCTAACGTCACAATAAAAAAGAGAACCACCAGCGCCAGCAATATGCCGCCCAGGGCGTAATTTCGCCCGGCGCGTTTCTTGTGTTCTTCATGCAGCGGCATCAGATCAGTCTCCCGAGGATGGCTTCACCGCCCATCACCGCGAACAGGATGAACAGGTAAAAGATCGAATAAAAAAAGGTTTTTTTCGCCCATTTAATATCCTTCTTCCGGAACAGGGCGACGGCCAGCCATGTGAAGACCGCGCCGCCGACGACAGCGGTCAGGCCATATGCCGGCCCGGCGAATCCCATGCTCCAGGGCAGGATCGTCACCGGCGCCATGAGCAGCGTATAGATCAGAATCTGCTTGCGGGTTTCCCCCTCGCCCGACACCACCGGCAGCATGGGAATGCCCGCCGCCTTGTAATCCTTGCAGGCGAACAGCGACAGCGACCAGAAGTGGGGCGGCGTCCACATAAAGATAATGCCGAACAGGACAATGGATTCGAGGCTGACATCGCCGGTGACCGCCGCCCAGGCGATCATCGGCGGGAAAGCGCCGGCCGCGCCGCCAATCACGATATTGAGCGACGTCCGCCGCTTCAGCCAGATGGTGTAGACCACCACATAAAACAGGATCGTCATCAGCAACAGGGCGCCCGCCACCATATTGACCGTCAGCCCCATGACCAGCACCGACGCCGTTGACAGGGCGACGCCGAAATGAAGCGCCGTCTGCCGGTCGATGCGGCCGGCCGGAATCGGGCGGTTTTGCGTCCGCTTCATGCGGGCGTCCAGATCCGCCTCATACCACATGTTGAGGCAGCCCGACGCCCCGGCGCCAACCGCAATGCACAGGATCGCGGTAAAGGCGATCACCGGGTGAATGTCCCCCGGCGCCATCACCAGACCGATAAAGGCGGTGAAGATTACCAGCGACATGACCCGCGGCTTGAGAAGCGCAAAAAAGTCTCCCGCGCCCGGAAGGTAATCCTGCCGGATATTCTGGTCAATTGAGGGGACGGATGTCTGCATGTTCAGCCTTCAAATACGCTCTGTTCACTAAATCCAAATGTTAAATATACTTCAAGGAATTCAGGCCGGACCGGATTTTGCCAAATCCGGCCCGCCCCGCAATGTTACTTGATCCGCGGCAGTTCGTTGAACTGGTGGAACGGCGGCGGTGAGGACAAGGTCCACTCAAGCGTCGTCGCGCCCTCGCCCCACTGGTTATCGGCCACCCGCTCTTTCGAGCGCAGGGTCAGGAAAACCCCCAGCAGGAAGACCAGCGTGCCGACACCGGTGATCATATAACCCACGGTCGAGACATAGTTCCAGTAGGCATAGGCGTCGGGATAATCCGGGATCCGCCGCGGCATGCCGGCCAGCCCGAGGAAATGCTGCGGGAAGAAAATCACATTGACGCCGATGAAAGTGAGCCAGAAATGCAGCTTGCTGATGAACTGCGGATAGGGCTTGCCGCTCATCTTGCCAATCCAGTAATACCAGCCGGCAAAGATCGAGAACAGCGCCCCCATCGACATGGTGTAATGGAAATGCGCCACCACATAATAGGTGTCGTGCATCGCCGTATCGACGCCGCTGTTGGCCAGCACCACGCCGGTCACGCCGCCGATGGTGAACAGGAAGATCATGCCGAGGGCAAACAGCATCGGCGTTTCAAACTTGATCGAACCGCCCCACATGGTCGCAAGCCACGAGAAGATCTTGATGCCGGTCGGCACCGCAATCACCATCGTCGCCGCGGTAAAGTAAGCCTTGGTGTCCACATCCATGCCGACGGTGAACATATGATGGGCCCAGACGATAAAGCCGACCACGCCAATCGCCACCATGGCGTAGGCCATCCCCAGATAACCGAAGATCGGCTTTCTTGAGAAAGTGGACACAATATGACTGACCAGGCCAAAACCGGGCAGAATCAGGATATAGACTTCCGGGTGACCGAAGAACCAGAACAGATGCTGATAGAGAATCGGATCCCCGCCGCCGGCGGCGTTGAAGAAGCTGGTGCCGAAATTACGGTCGGTCAGCAGCATGGTGATGGCGCCCGCCAATACCGGCAGCGACAACAGCAGCAGGAAGACGGTGACCAGAACCGACCAGACGAACAGCGGCATCTTATGCAGCGTCATGCCCGGCGCCCGCATATTGAAAATGGTGCAGATAAAGTTGATCGCCCCCATGATGGAGGACGCCCCGGCGATATGCAGCGAGAAGATCGCCAGATCCATCGCCGGTCCGCCATGGCCGGAGGTCGAGAGCGGCGCATAGACCGTCCAGCCGGCGCCGACGCCGGGATAGGTCGCCCCCTCAATCATGGTTGACAGGATCAGCAGGCCGATCGCCGCCGGCAGCAGCCAGAAGCTGATGTTGTTCATCCGCGGAAAGGCCATGTCCGGCGCGCCGATCATGATCGGCACAAACCAGTTGCCAAATCCACCGATCAGCGCCGGCATCACCATGAAGAAAACCATGATCAGGCCGTGACCGGTGATCAATACGTTAAAGAAATGCTTGGCCGCTTCCACATCGCCATTGGTGAAGGCCGTCAGGAAATGAATCCCCGGCTCCATCAGTTCGCCGCGCATCAGTCCGGAAAAGATCCCGCCGACAATTCCTGCGAAAATGGCGAAGATAAGGTACATGGTGCCAATATCTTTGTGGTTGGTTGAAAGCACCCAGCGGCGCCAGCCTGTTGGATGACCGTGTGCATCATAACTCATTATAACGACCCTCTTTTACTGCTGAACCGGCAGCGCGGCGGCTACCCGGATCAGATTATCTGTTTCATTCGCGGCATATTCTTCCTTGGCCATTTCGAGCCAGGCCTTGTATTTCTCTTCGGAAACCACTTCGACCATGATCGGCATAAAGCCGTGGTCTTTGCCGCAAAGTTCGGAACACTGGCCGTAATAGATGCCTTCCCGCTCCGCCTTGAACCATGTTTCGTTCAGCTTGCCCGGCACGGCGTCAATCTTGACCCCGAAGGCCGGCATTGCCCAGGAATGAATGACGTCATTGGCGGTCACGATCACGCGTACCGTCTTGTTGACCGGAACGACGATATGATTGTCGGTGCCCAGCAGGCGCGGATGACCCGCCGCCGCCGCCTCTTCGTCGCTCAACATAATCGCATCAAATGACAAATCATCATGATCGGGATATTCATAGGTCCAGTACCATTGATTGCCGATGGCCTTGACGGTCAAATCCGCTTCCGGCACGACATCCTCCAGATAAAGCAGTTTGAAGGATGGTATGGCGATGAACAGCAAAATAATGATCGGCACCGTTGTCCAGACAATCTCCAGCCCCGTATGGTGGGTTGTGGTTGACGGCGTCGGGTTGGCCTTGGCGTTGAACTTGATAAAAATGAAAATCATCAATGCCAGGACGAACCCGCTGACGATAATACACATCCACAACAAAGCATCATGAAATCCGACGATATTGCGCATGACCTGGGTCGCCGGCTCCATCAAGCCCACCTGACCGGGATCAGCCTTATAGACACCGGAAGCCAGGGCCGTTGCGCCGCCGGCCAGAAAAGTGACAAGAAATACCGCCACTGCATTAACTATTTTATTGAGAGACATAATCAGTCCTACCCCTAGAATTCACAAATGAATCAAGAAACAACCGTACCTTAGGATCAGTTATATTTTTTGGTTCCACCCTAAAAAATACGACAATTTCGAACTTTATAACTATAAAATTGACCTAGCTCAAGGAAGTATTATCAAATTCAAGTATAGAGGATGGCATTGATCCAAATCAATGCGTTCATTTGTAACGATTTTTTACCTGTTTTCTTTTTTTAAATATATTGAATAATCAGCCTGTTCTTGCCAAAGTCAGAGCCTGTCGTCTATAGTTACGCGGTAACTATTTTTTTGTAAAATGACGGGTATTTCACACGCATGACCAGCAACAGCAAATCCGATTCATATTTTTTTACTGAATCGGGGCTTGATTCTCTCCGCACGCAACGCATCGTTGACGAATCTCTTCACGGTATGGATGATGGCGAGCTTTACCTGCAATATGCCCAGTCGGAAAGTTTCTCCTTTGACGACGGCCGTCTGAAAAGCGCCGCCTATGACACGACCAAAGGGTTCGGCCTGCGCGCCGTTCAGGATGAGGTTAGTGGATACGCCCATTCCTCTGAACTGTCGGAAGACGCCCTGAGGCGCGCCAGGGACACGGTGCAATCGATCAAATCCGGCAAGGGCGGCGCCCTGGCCCTCCATCCCAAGGGCACCAATGAAAAGCTCTATAGCGCGGAAAGCCCGCTCGGCGGCATGTCCTTCACCGAAAAGATTCGCCTGCTGGAGGAAATCGACGCCTACGCCCGGGCGAAAGACCCCAAGGTCTGCCAGGTCAGCAGCTCGATCACCGGCGAATGGCAAACCATCGAGATTATCCGGCCCGGCGGCCATCGGGTGCGCGACATTCGCCCGCTGGTGCGGCTCAATGTCAGCGTCGTGGTCAAGGACGGCGACAATATGCAAAGCGGCTATCAGGGCGCCGGCGGGCGTTATGAATACAGCCGGCTTCTGACCGAGGAGAACTGGAAAGCCCAGGCCGACGAAGCCCTGCGCCAGGCGCTGGTCAATCTGGACAGCGTCGCCGCCCCGGCCGGTGAAATGGATGTGGTGCTCGGCCCCGGCTGGCCCGGCGTCCTGCTGCATGAAGCGATCGGCCACGGTCTCGAAGGCGATTTCAACCGCAAGGGAACGTCGGCCTTCGCCGGCCTGATGGGCGAGCGGATCGCCGCCAAAGGGGTCACCGTGGTCGATAACGGCGCGATGCCCAACCGGCGCGGCAGCCTCACCTTTGACGATGAAGGCACGCCGACCAATTGCACGAGCCTGATCGAAGACGGCATCCTGGTCGGTTATATGCAGGACCGGATGAACGCTCGCCTGATGGGGGTCGAGGCCACCGGCAACGGCCGCCGCCAGAGTTACGCCCATCAGCCAATGCCGCGCATGACCAACACCTATATGCTGGCCGGCGAGCAGGACCCGGCGGAAATCCTCGCCGGGGTCAAGGACGGGCTTTATGCGGTCAATTTCGGCGGCGGCCAGGTTGACATCACCAACGGCAAATTCGTCTTCAGCTGCACCGAAGCCTACCGGATCAAGAACGGCAGGCTGGGCGCCCCGGTCAAGGGCGCGACATTGATCGGCAACGGCGCCGACGTCCTGACCAAGGTCGCCGCCATCGGCAATGACCTGGAACTCGACAGCGGCGTCGGCATTTGCGGCAAGGGCGGCCAGAGCGTGCCGGTCGGCGTCGGCCAGCCGACCCTCAGGGTCAACGGCCTGACCGTCGGCGGCACCGAAGGCTGACATGACACTAAGGAAAACGGGATAAGACGTAATGGCTGACTTTTTTGACGCTTTGACTGAGAAGCATATGGACTTCATCAACGCCCAGAAAATGTTTTTCGTCGCCACCGCGCCCCGGGACGGCCGTATCAATCTGTCGCCCAAGGGACTCGACTGCTTCCGTATCCTCTCGCCCCGCGAAGTCGCCTATCTCGACTTTGTCGGCAGCGGCAATGAAACCGCCGCCCATCTCCTGGACGATGGCCGGATCACCCTGATGTTCAACAGCTTTAGCCGCAATCCGCTGATCCTGCGGATATACGGCGCGGGACAGTCCCATGCGCCGGGCTCGGCCCGTTTTTCCGAACTGATGGCGATGTTCGAGGATGCCCCCGGCATCCGTCAGATTTTCACCATCAGGATCGACAGCCTGCAGACCTCCTGCGGTTACGGCGTGCCGCAATATGAACTGGTCGAGGAACGCAAGACATTGAACAAATGGTGTGCGGCGAAAGGCGAACAGGGCCTGAAAGACTATTTCAATCAACGCAACCGCATCAGCATCGACGGCCTGCCGGCGGTGAAGTGATTGCGCCTGCCCTAAAACGGCATCAGCAGGCGGGTGAGAAAGCTGCGGGCGGAGGGTTGGCCGGTGTCGATTTCGGCAAAACCATCGCGAATCCAGTTGTTGCCGTAATTGCTCAGGTTATATTCCGCCCGCAGCCTGATTTCCTCGCTCAGGTTGAGCTCAATTCCGACTCCGAGATAAAAATCCGCCTCCCGCCGATAGCGGTTATCGCTGATATGGAGCCCGGCGTTGCTCGCCCCGGTAAACAGGTAGAGGCGGCTTTTCTCCGTCAGCGCCAGCCCGAGCGCCGCCTTGAAATCGAATGTCACCCGTGACGATTCATCCATTGGCGGGACCGTACCAAAGGAAGCCGTCCTGTTGTTTTGGGGAAAGCTGTCCGGCGTAAAGTCATGTTGGCTGAAGTCGTAATTTCCTTCAAAGCCGACATAGCCGCCGCGGGAAAATTCCTTGCGCCAGCGGACCCGAATGGCGTCCTTGTGGATCAGAAAAACCGGCGGGCTGAGCTTTATCGCCCCTTCAGCAGGCTCATCAGCCTCATCCGGCGACGTCAGGGAGAAGTGCAGCGCCTTCAAGCCCTTGTCGAGCAGAACCGGCTGGTCCAGCGCCCGGGCGTCGCTGCCGTGAGCAAGACAGAAGGCCAGAAACGCCAAACTCCCCCCGGCCAGAGTGCGTCTACCTCGCGTGCATCGGCCCCGCGTCATGATCCTGTCTCCCCTGTTGTAAGGCTGCCAAACAAGCAGGATTTTATCGTTTTACATTAATTTTTCAAGAATAAACTGAAATCTTTCCCGCATTCAAACTTTCCAACAGGCGGCGAGACGGCCCGGTGGCGCGTTTTTTCGCTTCAAAACAAGGCCGACGGTGATGGACCATTGAGAAAGGCGCAGCCTTCTGATCCCCCTTTGACCTGATAAAAAGGGGGAGATTCCGCCGTTTTTTCACAATTTTGAAAAACCATAAAAAAAAACTATTGTATTATTCAAAAATTTGGATCATAAGGATTCTGCGCACGTGCCTATGGCCGATTGTTGGTTATGCAACGACGTTTATCTTGTAGTTAACTCGGGGTTATGCGCCCCATTAGCATAGGGTTTACAGTTGATGTTCAACGATCCTTCCATTGGGAGCCAAGGGGCTTCTGTTTGTGCTTTCTCCTTATCTGAAGATCAGATAACGCCATTAGACGCAGAAACTGTTCATCTCGAACATGATATCAGCGACGACGATATCTGGGCGTTGCGGCCTTCCCTGCCTGTCGCGGTGCTGAAACCCGGCGCCCTGATGCAGAAGACCAGGGAATTTATCGACGCCTTCAGCGGACAGGTCATGTATGCCGTAAAATGCAATCCGGACGATATTCTGCTGAATGCCATATATCAGGGCGGCGTGCGGCGTTTTGATGTCGCCTCCATCGGTGAGATCAGACAGATCAAAGGTCTGTTTCCCGATGCGGCGCTCTATTTCATGCATCCCATCAAGGCGCCGGAGGCGATCCGCGAAGCATATGTCAATCACAATGTGCGGGCCTTTGTTCTCGATTACGCCGGGGAACTGGATAAAATCCTTCATGAAACCAACAGCGCCCGCGATCTTGAGCTGTTTGTCCGCCTTGCCGTGCCGAAAGACAATCCCGGCGGCGATGTCGCCACCGATTTTTCGGCCAAATTCGGGGCGAAATTTGATCAGGCCGTTGAATTGCTGAAATCATGCCGCCCCTATTGCGCAAGGCTTGGCGTGAGTTTTCATGTCGGCACCCAATGCCATGATCCCATGGTCTACGCCAAGGCGGTCGCCTATGCCGCGCGGGTCATCAGGGAAAGCGGCGTCAAGGTCGAAGTCCTCGACGTGGGCGGCGGCTTCCCGGCCGAGCTCAATACGGCGGATCCCGTACCGCCGGTCACCGCCTTCACCGAGGCCATCGCCCAAGCGGTCACGGAAAATCATCTGGACGGGCTGGAGCTTTTATGCGAAGTCGGCCGGGGCCTTGTCGCCTGCGCCGGGTCGCTGATCGTGCGGGTCGAGGGTCGCAAGGATGATCTGCTTTACCTCAATGACGGAACTTACGGCGGCCTGTTCGAGGCGGGCGGCTCCATCGGCCTGCCTTACCCCGCACGCCTCATCCGCCGGGAAGCCAACACCACCGGCGGTCCCGTCAAAGCCTTTCGATTCGCCGGCCCGACCTGCGATTCGGTTGATATGATGAAGGGGCCGTTCATGCTGCCCGATGACGTGCAGGTCGGCGACTGGATCAGGCTGGACCAGCTGGGCGCGTACGGCGAAGTATCCCGCACCGATTTCAACGGCTTTGGCGCCGTTCAGAAAATCATCGTTCAGCAGGAAACTTTTGACGAGAATTTCGCCAATGTTTCGGCCTCCTCTGGATAAGGGAATGTAATCATTGGGAACGCTCGCCATTGCGGTCATCGTCTATCTGGTTGTTTCGATCGGTATCGGGCTTTATGCCGCGATACGGGTCAAAAACGCCACAGACTATGTCCTG
This sequence comes from Paremcibacter sp., assembly GCA_048266545.1. Classification (GTDB taxonomy): domain Bacteria; phylum Pseudomonadota; class Alphaproteobacteria; order Sphingomonadales; family Emcibacteraceae; genus Paremcibacter. The sequence continues at coordinate 43,930 of JBLWZH010000022.1, forward strand.
GCCGGGCGTTCCCTGCCGATTTATGTCACCATCGCCACGGTCTTTGCAACATGGTTCGGCTCGGAAGCCGTCCTCGGCATGCCGGCGACCTTTATGGCGGAAGGGCTGGGCGGCATTGTCGCGGATCCGTTCGGCGCCGGCCTGTGTCTTGTTTTTGTCGGGCTGTTTTTCGCCGCCCGCCTTTACCGCATGAAGCTTTTGACCATTGGCGATTTTTATCGCCAAAGATACGGGAAAACCGTCGAAACCCTTGTTTCCCTGGCGATTTGCATCAGCTATCTGGGCTGGGTATCCGCCCAGATTGTCGCCCTGGGCCTGACCATCAATCTTGTATCCCAGGACGCCATCTCCATGGAACTGGGCATGGTGATCGGATTGGCGGTCGTCATGCTTTACACCGTTTACGGCGGAATGTGGTCCGTCGCGATCATGGACTTCATCCAGATGATGGCTATTCTGCTGGGTCTGCTGATCGTCGCCTATCTCGTATCCGGCCGTCTGGAAGGCGGATTCATGGCGGTTGTCGAACATGCCTCCGCCCATGACAAATTCGATTTCTGGCCAGAATTAAATGCGGCGGCCGTCCTCGCCTTTGTCGGCAGCTTTGTGACCCTGGCGCTGGGCTCGATCCCCCAACAGGACGTGTTTCAGCGCGTCATGTCGGCCAAAAATGAAAAAACCGCTGTTCGCGGCACCATCCTGGGCGGCGTTTTTTACATCGCCTTCTGTTTTGTGCCTATTTTCATTGTCTATGGCGCGACGATGCTTGATCCGGCTCTGCTGGCGACCCATATGGGGCCGGACGGCGATTATCAAAGAATTCTCCCCGAGTTTATTCTCAATGACGTGCCCATCGTCATTCAGGTGATTTTCTTCGGCGCCCTGCTGTCGGCAATCATGTCAACCGCATCCGGCACCCTGCTCGCGCCCGCCTCCATCATGGCGGAAAATATATTCAAGGAAGCCTTTGATCTTGATGACAGGCAACGGCTTTTCACCCTGAGGCTGTCCGTCTTTATATTCGGCCTGATTGTTCTGGGCTATGCCTATCTCAGCACTTCGGCGGGATTAAGTATTTTTGAAATGGTCGAAAACGCCTATCTGGTGACATTATGCGGCGCCTTCGTCCCGCTCGCCTTCGGGATATATTGGAAGAAATCGACCAATAGCGGCGCCCTGCTTTCCATTGCCTTCGGCGTGATAACCTGGGCCGTTCTCGAAGTCCTGAATGCCCGGCTCGTGGAGCCGATGATGGCGCCACCGCAACTGACCGGCCTTTTCATGGCGATTATTGGCATGATTCTGGGCAGCCTGCTGCCCCGGTTGAACAGGGCCCGGCGCGCGTCCGTTGCATAGCAGCCGACAGGCCGGCCCGCCAGCGACAAATATCCGTCAGTATTCATGCCCGGGTTTATTCCCGGGTTTATTCCCTGATTTGTTTCCTGGTTTAGTTCCTGATTTATTCTGGGGACATATCTTCCAGCAAGCGCAACGGCAGGCGGGTGGTATGTTTTTTCTGTTTCAGAACAAAGCTGGTGCTGATTGAGCGCACCACCGGCAGCCGCATCAGAAAACCGGTCTGGAAATCCTCATATTCCTTGATGTTGCGGGCGATCACCTTCATCAGGAAGTCGTAATCGCCGCTCATCGAATAATATTCCAGCACCTCCGGCCGTTCGCATATGGCCTCGTCAAACTGGTCAAGCATTTCCATCTGATGCTTTTCCAGCATGACATGGGCGAAGGCGATCAGGTGAAAGCCGGCTTTTTCCGGATTGAGCAGGGCGGCGTAATGGTCGATGATGCCTTCTTCCTCCAGCCGCTTCACCCGCCGCCAGCAGGGCGACGGCGACAGGCCGACCTGTTTGGCCAGGTCATGGTTCGACAGGCGGCCGTTTTCCTGCAGAAAACGTAAAATTTTGAAATCAATCTGGTCCAACCTAACCAAAGAACAATCCTTCCCTTAAAACTGGCTATATTGAAATAGTCTTCTGCCTTATTGGCATATATTGCCCGAAATCGCAAGGACATACCCCCTGTTTTAGAGGTATTATCTATTAAAGATATTTAATAACTCAATTCACTGAGAAATATAGTTAGGGCAAAGGCGATGAGCAACTCCCCGTTACGCAGTGTGGCCCGGCAAACCCTCGCGGTTACGCTGGATGATTACCAATTGGGTGACCGTTACACCCGCAGCACAGGACAGGTCTTTCTGACCGGGACCCAGGCGCTGGTCCGCATTCCCCTGCTGCAGGCCGCGGCGGATCAAAAGCACGGCCTGAAGACCGCCGGTTTCATTTCCGGCTATCGCGGCTCGCCGCTGGGTAATTATGACCGGGAGCTGTGGCGGGCCGCCGATCACCTGCAACGTCACGACATCACCTTCGAGCCCGGCATCAACGAGGAACTGGCCGCCACCGCCGTCCTCGGCAGCCAGCAGGTTGAAAGCTCGGACTTCGCAAATTATAAAGGGGTCTTCGGCATCTGGTACGGCAAGGGCCCCGGCGTCGATCGGGCCGGCGACGCGCTCAAACACGGCAACAGTTTCGGCGCCTCGCCCCACGGCGGGGTGCTGGTCATCGCCGGCGACGATCATGGCGCCGTCTCCAGCAGCATGAATCATCAGAGCGAACAGGTCATGGAATCCTGGATGATGCCGGTGCTCGCGCCGTCCAGCATTCAGGATTATCTGAATTTCGGCCTCTATGGCTTCGCGCTCAGCCGTTACAGCGGCTGCTGGTCCGGCTTTATCGCCGTCAGCGAGGTGGTCGAAAGCGCCGCCACGGTCAATATGGATCTGGTGCGGGATGATTTCGTCTATCCGGACCATGCGGGCTATGACAGCGCCGCCCTGCATTACCGCTGGCCCGACCCCTTCCCGCTGATTGAGGGACGGCTGATCGATCACAAGCTGAAGGCGGTTCACGCCTTCGCTCGCGCCAACCCGATCGATCGGCTGGTCTGGGACTGCCGCGGCAAAGCCTCCCCCGTCAAATCAAAACTCCCCCTGGGCATCGTCACCTGCGGCAAGGGCTATCTCGACCTGATGCAGGCGCTGGACAATGCGGGCATAGATCAGGAGACGGCGGAAAAAGCCGGCATTTCGCTCTATAAGGTCGGCCTGACCTGGCCGCTGGAGCCGGAGGGCATGACCGCCTTCGCCAGCCAGTTCGAAAAAATCATCGTCGTCGAGGAAAAACGCAGTTTCGTCGAGCGCCAGATCCGGGATTTATTCTACAACCGCCCCGAAGCGGAGCGGCCGGTCATTGTCGGCAAATATCACGAAGACGGCGCCCGGATGCTGAGCCCGGTCGGCGAAATCTCGCCCGAAGATGTCCTGAAGGCCCTGACCCCCTACCTCCAGGCTCTTGGCCTCAACGGCCATCTGAACCAGATGAACGAACAGACCGCGGCGCAAATCGCCCGGATCAGGTCCATCCACGCCAAGGATTTCAGAACGCCTTACTATTGTTCCGGCTGTCCGCATAATATTTCGACCAAGGTGCCCGAAGGCAGCCGCGCCATGTCGGGCATCGGCTGTCATTTCATGGCCAACAGCATGAACCGCAACACCGCCTATCTCACCCAGATGGGCGGCGAGGGCGTCAACTGGATCGGCCAGAGCAATTTCACCACCGAGGGCCATATCTTCCAGAATCTCGGCGACGGCACCTATTATCATTCGGGCCTCTTGGCGATCCGCCAGTCGGTGGCGGCGGAGAGCAACATCACCTACAAGATCCTCTATAATGACGCCATCGCCATGACCGGCGGCCAGCCGCTGGAAGGCACCCTGACCGTCGATCAGATCACCCATCAGCTCCACCACGAAGGGGTGCGGCCGATCCATGTCGTCACCGATGAGCCGGAAAAATACCGGAAAAAATATGGCGGCGCCGCCCGTTTCGCCCCCGGCGTCCATGTCCATCACCGGGATGATCTGGACGATGTGCAGCGACAGCTGCGCGACATCAAGGGCGTCTCGGCGCTGATCTATGATCAGACCTGCGCGGCGGAAAAACGCCGCCGCCGCAAGAAAAATCAATTCCCCGATCCGCCGAAGCGGGCCTTCATCAATGACCTGGTCTGCGAAGGCTGCGGCGACTGTTCCGAAAAATCCAACTGCGTTTCCATCGTGCCCCAGGAAACCGAGCTCGGCCGCAAGCGCGCCATTGACCAGTCCAGTTGCAACAAGGATTATTCCTGCGTCAACGGCTTCTGCCCGTCCTTTGTCACGGTCCACGGCGGATCGGTCAAAAAAGGCGCCCGCACCAATCCCGATGAATTGATCGGTCAGATCCCCCCGCCCGCCTATCCGTCGGTTGCGGGCGGCTATGACATCATGGTTACCGGCGTCGGCGGCACCGGCGTCGTCACCATCGGCCAGATCATGGTCATGGCGGCCCATCTGGAGGGCAAGGGGGCGACGGCCCTCGACTTCACCGGTTTCGCCCAGAAGGGCGGGTCGGTCATCAGCTACCTGCGGCTGGCGGAAAAGGCCGAAGACCTGAAAGCCGTCCGCATCGGCACCGGCGCCGCCGACCTGCTGCTGGGCTGCGATATGGTGGTCGCCGGCAGCCGCGAATCCCTGCGCACCCTGAGAGAGGATAAAACCGCGGTCATTCTCAACACCCGGAAAATCCAGACCGCCCAGTTCGTCCTCGACCGGGACGCCGACATTCATGACGACCTGATCAGCCGGCAAATCAGCGCCGTCGTCGGCGCCGAAGCCCTCGACAGGATCGATGCGAGCAAAATCGCCACCGCCCTGATGGGCGACAGCATCGCCACCAATATGTTCCTGCTCGGCTACGCCTGGCAGAAGGGCCGGGTGCCGCTCTCCCAGGACGCCCTGTTGCGGGCGATTGAACTGAACGGCGTCGCTGTCGACAGCAACAAGCACAGCTTCAACTGGGGCCGGATCGCCGCCGTGGACATGGCGCTGGTCGAGCAATCCCTGCCCCGGCCGATCACGGAAGACAAGCCGCTGACCGGGCTTCAGGATATTATCGACTATCGGGCGGCCTTCCTCACCGACTATCAGGACCGCAAGCTGGCCGAAAAATACACCGCCGCGGTCGGCGGGATCCGCGCCCTCGAGGACGGGCTCGGCTTCAGGGATCACCGCCTGAGTGAAGCGGTCGCCCGCAATTATTTCAAGCTTCTCGCCGTCAAGGATGAATATGAAGTGGCCCGGCTCTACACCAGCGGCGAATTTGAACGCAAGATCCGCCAGCAGTTCGACGGCGACTTCAAGATCCGCTTCCATATGGCGCCGCCGCTGCTCGCCCGCAGGGACAGCAAGGGGCATCTGCGCAAAATGGAATTCGGCGGCTGGATGTTCAGGGTTTTGCAACTGGTCGCCCGGCTGCGCGGCCTGCGCGGCACCGCCTTTGACATTTTCGGCCGGACCGCCGAACGGAAAATGGAGCGTCGGCTGATCCGCGACTATGAGGCGCTGCTCGACGAATTTCACCACGCCCTTGACCAGAATAATATTGACTTGGCGGTGGAACTGGCGACAATACCCGCCGACATCAGAGGTTTTGGCCACGTCAAGGAAAAGGCCGTTGAGCAGTCAACAAAAAAGGCGGCGGACCTGTTGAAGAAATTCCATCGCCATGACGCCTATCAGAATGTTGCGGAATAAAATGTAAACCAGATTAAGGATAAAAGAGATGCATAAGATCAACCCGCGCCCCGGCGTGCTCGACATTACCCCCTATAAGGCCGGCGACGCGAAAATAGAGGGCTTTGACAGGGTGATCAAACTGGCGTCCAACGAAAGCCCCATGGGGCCGAGCCCGCAGGCCATCGAGGCGGTCAAACAGGCCGCCGACAGCGGCATGCAGCTTTACCCCGATCCCGGCTGCAGCGCATTGCGCCAGGCGATCGGCGAGGTCCACACCCTCAATCCCGACCGGATCATCTGCGCCAACGGTTCCGAAGAGCTGCTGCATCTGCTGGCCAAGGCCTACGCCCGGGACGGCGATGAAATCATCTATTGCCAGTATGGCTTTATCGCCTATCCGATCGCCATTCGCGCCGTCGGCGCCACCCCGGTAATGGTGCCGGAAGACAATTACACCGCCAATGTCGACGCCATCCTCGCCGCCGTGACCGACAAGACCCGGATCGTCAATCTGGCCAATCCCAACAATCCGACCGGCACCTATCTGCCGCGGGCCGAAGTGAACAGGCTCCGGGACGGCCTGCGCGACGACATCCTGCTGGTGCTTGACGCCGCCTATGCGGAATATGTTGACCGGCCGGATTATGACGCCGGTCTGGAACTGGTCGATAACGGCCTGGAGAATACCGTCGTCACCCGGACTTTTTCCAAGATATACGGTCTCGCCGCCGCCCGGGTCGGCTGGGCCTATGCGCCGGCGAACGTGCTCGACATCCTGCACCGGATCCGCGGCACCTTCAATGTCACCGCCCTGTCCCAGGCCGCCGCCACCGCCGCCGTCCGCGATCAGGATCATGTGGCGAAGGCCCGGGCCCATAACCTGAAATGGCTGCCCCGCCTTTCCGAGGGATTGCGGGAAATGGGCATGACCGTCACCCCGAGCCAGGGCAACTTTACCCTCGCCCATTTTCCCGGCGGCGCGCAACAGGCCGCGGCGGCGGATATATTCCTGCGCGGCAAGGGAATCATCGTCCGGCCCGTCGGCAATTACGATCTTGCCGGGGCGCTGCGCATCACCATCGGCGCCGACAGCGAAAATGAGGCGCTGCTGACCGCTATGGGCGAATTTCTCGCCTGATCGGGCGCAGATTCTGAAAATGCGGCGCCTTCGGGATGCCGCTTTTTTTATGCCTCAGGTCCGGTAACGGTCGAGCCAGAAGGCGATCCCCGCCAGCAGGGCGTAAAGCAGGAGTCCCATCAGGCCGGCCATTGTCGGCGTCAGTTCCGGGTCAAAAGGCATCGTCACCGTATAGCTGTAAAGAGCGACCAGAAAGACGCCGAAAACAACCATGGCGTATCGGCCCATGGCCCCCTGCGCCGTCGTCGCCCGCAAATAGAGCATAATACCGCCCGCCAGCATCAGAACCTCAACCACATAGGTGGCGGTGAAATGACGCCACAGGCCAAGACCCAGCTTCGGGCTGTCGTCGCCCAGAAGCGGCAGGTCAGGCGTATGCGCCAGCAGATCAACGAACCAGTGGGACAGGACCGCAAGCGCCATCACCAGAGCGACCCGGTGGGGCGCGCTTCCCCTCAGGACGGGCAGATAACGCCACAGGCCGTAAATCAGCCCGGCCCACAGAAAGGACGACAGCAAACCGTGGGTATAGGGGTAATAATAAAGCTCCATATGATTGACGGCGGTGTAATTCTCCACCAGATTGAATTTCTCGATCCCGAAAGGCACAAAGGAAAAAAACAGAATGTCGACAAATTGCACCGCAATGAACAACATCCCCAGGGAGGCCCTTTTTTCAACCGCCTTCAGGGCGAAGCCCGCCGCATAATGACCAATAAACATGATAATCCCTCTTTTTATATATTGTTAATATTCCCATACTTTCATAATTCCATCGAATAAGCCGTGGTGTATTTCACCCGCCGCAAGGTAAAGCTGGAGGTCGACGACGCCACCAGATGATGGCTGAGCAGATGGCGCGACAGGAAAATTTCATAGGCCTCCACATTCGGCACCTGCACCACCAGCATATAATCATAATTGCCGATCACCGCATAGCATTCCATGACTTCCGGGCGCGAGGCGATGAAGTCCTCGAATTCGACCCGCGTGTCCTCGCCGTGGCGCACCAGACGCAGATTGATCAGGGCGCAGACCTGCATGCCGATTTTCTTCGGGTCGAGCAGGACAACCTGGCCCCGGACGACCCCGACTTCCTCAAGATTCTTGATTCGCCGCCAGACCGAGGTCGCAGACAGGCCGGTCTTCTCGGCGATTTCCTGATGAGTCAGGCCGGCGTCGCGCTGGATAAGGCCGAGAATTTTCTTATCCGAACTGTCAAGGGTAAGCGCCATTCCATAATTCCCTCTTATACGAAATATAATTTCAATAATAGCCGAAATAAGCTAAAATTAAAAACAATATTTCACCCATAAAGGGGTATAATTACGACAGTTAACAGCTTAATTATCAGGAGACTTCCATGGCTGATCTGTTTGAAAACCCAATGGGTCTGGACGGTTTTGAATTTATCGAATACGCCTCCCCCAACCCGGACGAACTGCGTCAATTATTCAGGAAACTCGGTTTCAAGGCCGTGGCGAAACATCGCTCAAAGGATGTCATCCTGTATCGGCAGGGCGACGTCAACTTCCTGATCAATGCCGAGCCCGACAGTTTCGCCCAGCGCTACGCCTATGCCCACGGGCCGAGCATCTGCTCCATGGCCTTTCGGGTGAAGGACGCCAAGCAGGCCTACAAGCGCGCGCTGGTAAAAGGCGCCCAGGCGGTGGCCAGCGACGCCGGCCCCATGGAGCTCAACATCCCGGCCATCGAGGGCATCGGCGGCAGCCGGCTTTACCTGGTGGACCGTTACGGCGACCACACCATCTATGATGTCGATTTTGTCCCCTATACGGATGAGGCGGACAAGAATGTCGAGGGCTGCGGCTTCCTCGCCATCGACCATCTGACTCATAATGTCTATCAGGGCCGCATGGCCTACTGGGCGGATTTCTACGAACGGATTTTCAATTTCCGCGAACTGAAATATTTCGATATTGACGGTCAGAAAACCGGCCTCACCAGCCAGGCGATGACCAGCCCCTGCGGCAAGATCCACATTCCGCTCAATGAATCCAAGGACAGCAAGTCGCAGATCGTCGAATATCTGATCGAATATCGCGGCGAAGGCATCCAGCATGTCGCCTTCAACACCAGCGATATTTACAAGACCGTCGACCAGCTGCGGGCCAACGACGTGCCGCTGCAGGATACGATCGACGCTTATTACGACCTGATCGACAGCCGCATCGACCAGCATGACGAAAATGTCGAGGAACTGCGCAAGCGGCGGATTCTGATCGACGGCGGGGCGAAGGACGGCATCCTGCTGCAGATTTTCACCAACACGGTGATCGGGCCGATCTTCTATGAGATCATCCAGCGCAAGGGCAACAACGGCTTTGGCGAGGGCAATTTCAAGGCCCTGTTTGAATCGATCGAGTTGGATCAGATGCGCCGCGGCGTGATATAGCAACTGTATTTCTCAAACAGTCTGATGAGTCCAGAACTTGTGTGATTTACACAGAACGTTAGCGATGGTGACAAGCTTTCGGGCGACGGCGATGATGATGACCTTATGCGGTTTTCCGGCAGATCGCAGCCGATCTGTGAACGGCTTCAGGACGGGGTTGTGATGTGCGGCGACGAGAGCGGCCTGGAACAGGACATGTCGGGAAAATGGGGACAGTATACTTATTTTTTATTTTATCCACTCCGCTCCTGATTAAATAGGTATACTGTCCCCATTTTTCCCCATTTTTCCCAATGGCCTACTGTACCTCGGTTATGGTGATCTCCAAGGAGCCATTCGGCTGGATCAGGCACCGCGCCCAGTGTTTAAGCTCAAGACCAAAACTGTTCTTCGCGGTGAACTCCTGGACGACAGTACGATTGCCGTTGTTGTGGACTTCGGTGGCGTATCCGAGAACGTGGTGGATATCGAGTGTCGAGGGATGCGAAACGCGGTACTTTATGGCCCGCTCACAGTCTTGCCGGGACTGCACCTCGGGATAAGCTTCGGACACCGCCAAGGTGTTGCCGGACTTAACCTCGTCGGGGGTGAACCAGACATTGAAGGGCGGACCACCATTCTTGGCGGTGCAGGTGACGTAGTAAGCGCCCTTGCGTGAACCACTGCGGTAGCCTGTGGTGATCTCGGCGCAGTTCGCTTCGTCTTTCAGAACCTTGAGCGCGCCACGTTTCACAACTTGCTTTTCTGCATCGGTGAAATCGTTCTCGCCGTCGATATCCCAGAGCAGCCCGGCCTTCATGTCGGAAGAGGCGTTGCCGGTGATAAACTTCTTGTGGACCCAGCCGGTTTCCCAATTCACCGCACGGCCATCCGCCTTGACGATGCGAGCTTGGAGCCAGTCAGCGGTTTCACACCGGCCTTCGAGGACCATGGATGGCCAAAGGGTGCGATACTGGGTCTTACCGAGTACGTCGGTGGCTTTTCTGTTGATGACAGGGCGATGGTCAGTGCCCGGCCTTGTTCGGAAATTGATATTGCTACCCTTGACGTAGAAAGTGCCGGAGACTGGTGTTCCCTGTTCACAATTAGCTGGGGGCCGCTTAGGCTGTTCAGACTCAGAGCGCGCCGTGACCGTGCTGCGGTCCTGTTCATCCGAACCGGCAAAGATACCGATGAGGATCAGAATGCCGATAATGACGGCTATACCTTTGAGGAATTTCATTTCGCCTCCTGAAAAAATGGGAAAAAATGCTTTTCTATCACCCGGGCAAAAAGAAAAAGGCGGAGAAATCCGCCTTTGTCATCAGTATGGAAGAGCTTGCCGCTAAATCGCGTCCCCTCTGCCTTTAACTTTTAGCTCCCTACGCTACTCTGTTCTTTTTTACGCTTACTCACCTTAAAAAATAAGAAGGCAAGGTTAACAAAAGGTTAACAGTCTTGACTTTTGTCCCCTCCCCGGCCTCGATCAAATGACAATATCAATTGGCCTGGCGGCGCAGGAAGGCCGGAATCTCCAGATGGTCATCCTCTTTTCCGGCCTCTTTCCCGGCCTCTTTTTCGCCCGCCGCCTCATCGGGCGCGGACATATCCGCCGCCGACGGCTCTCTGGGCTCGGCCCCTGCCCGAAGCGCCGGTTCCTGTCGGTCCCGGGTCGCATCGGGGGTCAACAGGTCCGCCTGCTGACCCAGGGCCTGTTTCTTCGGCGGCGCCTTGCGGCGGGTGCCGCCGAAAAGCCCGAGCAGCCCGCCGCGCTTTTCGGTTTCCCCGCTCGCGACCGACCCGTTGGCCATGGCGGCTTCGGCAAAGGGATCGGCCTGCTGGCTCAGCGGCTCCATGCGTTTTTCCGGCATCACCGGCGCGGCCGAAATAAAAGGCTCGTCCCGTTCCGCCCTCAACGCATGAGGCTCGGCATTTTCCTCTTTGGCGTCAGCCGTCCGGACAATCCCCTCCGCCAGCTGCGACAACAGCTTTTCCGTTTCCGTCTTGACGTTAACTTCAACTTCATTCACCAGATCAAGCGGCGTTTCTTCGGCGTCATTTTCCGGGCTGCCCTCAAGGCTCCCCGCTTCCGCTTTTTCGGCCGCACCCGGCGCGGACGCCGTCTTCATGGCCGCCTCAACCAGGCCCTTCCGTTCAGCAACCGGCTCGTCCCAACCGCCGTCATTTTCCTTGGCCACCGAAGGCTGCGGCCGGGGACTGGTTTCAAAGCTATAGGTTTTACGCGGTTCCTCGCCGCGGGGCTGGCCATCGGAATCGATGCCGGTCGCAACCACGGAAACCCTGATCTTGCCGTCCAGTTCCGGATTTAACGCCGATCCGACAAGAATATTGGCGTCGGGGTTCACTTCACTGCGGATGCGGTTCGCCGCCTCATCGACCTCAAACAGGGTCAGGTCCATGCCGCCGGTAATATTGATCAGCACCCCGTTGGCGCCTTTCATGGAAACTTCGTCGAGCAGCGGATTGGAGATGGCGGATTCAGCCGCCTCCAGCGCCCGGTTTTCCCCGTCGGCCTCGCCGGTGCCCATCATCGCCTTGCCCATCTCGCTCATCACGGTGCGCACATCGGCGAAGTCAAGATTGACCAGGCCCGGCAGCACCATCAGGTCGGTGATGCCCCGCACCCCCGAATGCAACACCTCGTCCGCCATGGCGAAGGCGTCGGCGAAGGTGGTGCGTTCATTGGCGATCCGGAACAGATTCTGGTTGGGGATGATGATCAGCGTGTCGACATATTGCGCCAGTTCCTTGATTCCCTCATCGGCCAGCAACATCCGGCGCGAACCTTCGAACTGAAACGGTTTGGTGATCACGCCGACGGTCAGGATGCCTTCCTCGCGGGCGGTCTGGGCAATGATCGGCGCCGCGCCGGTGCCGGTGCCGCCGCCCATGCCGGCGGTGATGAAGACCATATGACAGCCGCGCAGATGCTCGCGGATCATGTCGATGGTCTCTTCCGCCGCCGCCCGGCCGACTTCCGGCCGCGCCCCGGCACCCAGGCCCTGGGTCAGTTGAGCGCCCAGCTGGACCTTCTGTTCCGCCTTGGAATAGGCCAGCGCCTGCGCATCGGTATTGGCGACAACGAAATCGACCCCTTCAAGCCCGGTGTCGATCATGTTGTTGACGGCATTGCCGCCGGCGCCGCCGACGCCAAACACGGTAATTTTCGGGGTCAGTTCCGTTAATTCGGTTGTGGTAAATTCTATGGGCATTTCGTCCTCCAGTCGGCCGGCTACGCACAGATGATTCAATGTGCAGTAACAATATGTTAACTATAATTTAACGCAAGTGATTCGCGCTGTCTTTAAAAAAGTGTCCCCCGAGTCGTTTTTTTTCATATTCGAGTCGTTTTTGCGGGTTTTAGAGTCATTTTCGCTAGAAATTCTCCTTCATCCAGCTTTTAATCCTGAACAACAGCCCCTCTTTCGGCCGCTCCACCGCCATAAAATGCACTTCATCCGGCCGGATCGCGCCGTAATTCAGCAATCCGGCGCAGGTGGAAAACACCGGACCGGCCGTGGCGTCGGCCAGACCGTCGACACTGATCGGCCGTCCGAGGCGGACATAAAAATCACCCTTCAGTTCCGGGCAGGCCGCAGCGGAGAAAATCTTCTGCGCCAGTTCCTCAAGGCCGGAAATCTGACTGCCGCCGCCGGTAATCACCAGCCGCCGTCCGACCACATCCGCAAGCCCCGTCTCGATAATCCGCTCGCGGATCAGTTCCAGGATTCCCTCGACCCGGGGGCTGATGATCGCGGTCAGCATCGACCGGGGGATGG
>JBLWZH010000023.1:0-50575 GCA_048266545.1 Paremcibacter sp.
GATTTCGGCATCGGCGTCTACGCCGAAATCCTGGCGCAAAACCCCGCCTTCTTCGACCGCCACGTCACCCCGCGCACCCTGCTCAACACAAACCGAACCTTTAACCCGCTCGATAGGGGAACATAAACATGAAAGCGGGACGGGACCCTGGGACTGCGACAGTATGCCGCGATGAATAAGGAGCAACGGGGGTGCGGGAGTGAAGCGTAAGGAAATGAGCAGGGGGACGGCAGCGTCAGACCTTTGGGCTTCAGCCCTTCGGGGGGCGGGCGGCTTTTTCGCCGGTCTTTTTGTCCTGTTGGCCGCCGCCGCGCTCGGCGGGGTGGTGGTGGAGCGCGCGGCGCTCGTCCTGACCACGGCTCTGATGACGGCGGCGCTTGCCTTGCCCAAATACCGCCGCCTGCTGCTGCTGGTCAGCTTCGGCCTTCTGCTGGCGCTCTCGCTGCGGCTCGCCTTTCATCTGATCGCCGATCATTTCCACTACGCCTATGTCTGGCTCTATAGCGCGCCGGAGCTGAAAACCTATCTCAAGCTCGCCAATCTGTGGGGCGGCGAGGAAGGCACCCTGCTGTTTCTCGCCCTGCTGCTGGCGGGCTTCGCCCTGCGCCTCAACCGCTATCCGGGATGGGCCGGACCGGGGGCGATCCTGCTCGCCCTGCCTTTTCTGCTTGGGCTGCTGGTCTGGCATCCGTTTCAGATGACCAGCGCCGCCCAGCTGGCCCATGCGCCCTATCAGGGGATGAACGCCCATCTGACCAAATTCTGGATGGCGATCCACCCGCCGCTGATTTTCATTCCCTATCTGTTGCTGGCGGCGCCGGCGGGCGCGGCGGCCGAGGCGCTGATCCGGGGCCGGGGGCCATGGCGCGACATCGCCCTCCGCTACAGCCGCTGGGCCTGGGTTGCGCTCTCGGCCGGCATGGTCAGCGGCATGTGGTGGGCCTATGAGGATTTCTTTTACGGCCAGATCTGGCACTGGGACCCGGTGCAGACGGCGGCCTTCGTCGTCTGGTGCTTGCTGACCGCCTATCTGCATGGCCTGCGCATCTATCGTCCGCAGGGCCCCTTTGGCCGTAGCCTGCCGTTTCTTGGCCTGCTGACGGCGGCGGCGGCGATCGCGTCCCTGCTGGTGACCCGCAACGGCGAACTGGTCAGTTCCCACCGCTATCTGGGCGAAACGTCGGTCAGGCTGCTGGCGGCGATTGCGGCGGCCCTGTTTCTGCTGGCCTGGGGCGGGCTGATCCTGTCCTTGCGGCGGACGGTCCGGCGTAAAAGCAGCCTGACCGAGGCGCGGCTGATGATTCAGGTCGCCATCTGGGGCTTTGTCGGTGTCGGTCTGATCGGCTGTTATTTTCTGGCCGAGGCTTATCTCAGGGCGCTGCTCGACATCCCCAAGGACAAGCCGCCGATTTTCTTCGCCCTGATCGCCAATGTCAGTTCGGCCGATTTCGTCGCCCTGCTGAAGGCGCAGCACGCCCGCTGGACGGTGGATAATTTCGCCGTTAACCAGATGCTGGCGCCGCTGGCCTTTGCGGTGGCGATTTTTGGCGGCCACCGGTTTCTGCCCATAAGCGGCTTCTGGCGGCGGCTGCTGATCACCGGCGGCGCAGTGATTTTCAGCCTTCTGCTCGCGCAATATATCCGGCCGCTGGAAATATTCTATGACGGCGCCGGGGTGACCTCGGGCGCGACGCGGCGCAATTTTTTCCAGCTCAACATGCTGCTCGGCGGGGTGGTTTATTTTTCCCTCTCCAGCCTGCTTTACGCCTTGCCGCTGGGGGTCGAGCGCGGCAAGGAAAGGGCCTATTTCAATTATATCGCGCCCGTGGGCCTCATTCACATGGGGGTGATGATCGGCCTGTTCGCAGCGCTCTGCGCCACCATACTGGACAGCAACATCATTAAGAAAGTCAAATTTCCCGAAGCCTATAACCGGCCGTTGGTCCTTTCAGAGGAGCTCAGTCTGCGGATCAGTCCGCCGGAAACCGCCGAGGGTCCGGACGGCGGCTATTCGCCGGCGGGGCGGCCCGCCGTCCGGGCGCTGAACGGGGTGCAACTGCTGCTCAGTCAGGGGACGGGGACGCGGCTTCTTGATCAGGGGCATACCCTGTTTCGCGATGACCGGCGGCCGATGCCGGGGAACCTGGGGCCGATCCGGCAATATTGCGAGGCGGTGGATTATCGTTTCGCCCGCATCTCCCGGTCCAACGCCCATATGCTGAACCCGTTTATTTATCGCGGGCCGGCCTATGATCTTCAGGTGTGGCTGCCGGCGGTCCCCTATCCCCGGTCGGGTGCGCCTTCCGAGGGCGCCTCGGCGACCTATAATGTGGTGGTCAAGAAAATTCCCCTGATGAGCGGGCTGTGGCTGGGCCTCGGCCTGTCGCTGCTGGCGGGGGTATATTATGCGCTGTTTTCCCGGCAAAGGCCCAGATCTTAAGCCGGTTGATTCGGCGGCCCTTTGCAGGTCAGGAGGAGCAGCTCACCTCCAGATGGCGGCCCCATTCCGGCGGCGCGGCGGCGTAAGATTCATTTTCCGGCTGATCGTCGTAGGGGGCGCGCAACAGCTTCAGCAAGCGGTCAATTTCGGCAAAGTCGCCGGCCTCGGCTTTCTCGATTGCGGTCTGGGCGAGATAATTGCGCAGGATATATTTCGGGTTGGCGCGGCGCATGTTGTCGCGCCGGTCCCCGGGCGGGGTTTTCTCCCGGTCGAGGCGGGCCTGATACTGCGCGCGCCAGGGGGTGAACGCCGGCGGCAGGGTCTCAGGAAGCGTATCGTCGCTCAGGTCCCGGAAGAAGATCGTGTAATCCATCCCGTGGCGGGCGAGCAGGCCGAGCAGATCCCGCGCCAGTTGCGGATCGTCGTCCTCTGTCTCCGACAGGCCGAGCTTCCGGTTCATCAGCCGGTCATAATGCTCGAAAAAGCGGGCCTTGTAATGCTCTTTCATCAGATCGATGGTCGCGGGCAGGATCAGCGGGCTCAGCGCCTGGCCGAGCGCCATCATGTTCCACAGCCCGACATTGGGCTGCTGGTCAAAGGCGTAGCGGCCCATGTCATCGGAATGATTGCAGATAAAGCCCGGATCGAACGCCTCCATAAAGCCGTAAGGTCCATAATCAAAGGTCTGGCCGAGGATCGACATATTGTCGGTGTTCATCACCCCGTGGGCGAAGCCGAAGACCTGCCATTTGGCGATCATGCGGGCGGTGCGGCCGGCGACCTCGAGCAGCAGGCGGTCGTAAGGCGACGGGTCGTCCTGAAGCGCTGGAAAGTGAATCCTAAGGGTATAATCCGCCAGCTGCTTCAGCTCCGCCTGCTGCTGGGTATAGCAAAAATATTCAAACGTGCCGAAGCGGACATGGCTTTCGCTGAGCCGGATCAGGCCGGCGGCGCTCTCCAGCCTTTCGCGCATCACCGGCTCGTCACTGCCGATCAGGCACAGGGCGCGGCTGGTGGGAATGCCCAGGTGATGCAGCGCCTCGCTGGCGAGATATTCGCGGATGCTGGAGCGCAGGACCGCCCGGCCGTCGGCGCCGCGGGAAAAGGGGGTCTGGCCGGCGCCTTTGAGATGCAGGTCCCACAGGACGCCGTCCCGGTTGCGCACCTGGCCGAGCAGCAGGCCGCGGCCGTCGCCGAGGCGCGGCACATAGACGCCGAACTGATGGCCGGACTAGCCCGTCCCCCGCGGCTCGCCCCCGTCGATCATTTCCGCGCCGCTGAAAAAATTCAGGGCGGCGTCGCCGGCGAGTTCATCGGGGTCAAGGTCAATCAGCGCCGCGCCCAGATCATTGGCGCTGATCATCCGCGGGTGGGGCAGGGGCCGCCCCGTCATCATGACGGCGAACTGGGGACCGAGGGCGGCATATTGATTGTCAAAATTGAGCTTCACGACGGGACGTCTTTCCGGTTGTCGCCTGTGGTTTTTTGCTGTTGCTTCCTTAGTTTCTTCCGGGCGCGCCGTTGTTCGATGGTCTTGGCGACATCGCCGCCGATATGGTTCAGGCCCCGGGCCCGGGCGATTTCAACCTGCCGTTCCCGTTCCTGATGGCGCTGTTTCCGGGCCGGATCATGGCGGTCATGGCAATGGGGGCAACTGACGCCCTTCACATAACGGCGGTCGGTTTTTTCCAGTTCGGTGATCGGCGTGCGACAGGCGAAACACTGGTCATAGCTGCCCTGTTCCAGATTGTGTCTGACCGCCACCCGGCTGTCGAAGACGAAACATTCGCCCCGCCAGAGGGATTGTTCCGCCGGCACCTCCTCGAGATATTTCAGAATGCCGCCTTCGAGGTGATAGACGTTCTTGAATCCCTGCTGCTTGAGATAGGCGGTGGATTTCTCGCAGCGGATGCCGCCGGTGCAGAACATGGCGATTTTGCGGTCCTTGGCGTCGGCGAGTTCTTGCGCGACATAGGCGGGAAATTCGCGAAAGGTCGCGGTTTTCGGGTTGACGGCCCCCTTGAAGCTGCCGATGGCGACCTCGTAATCATTGCGGGTGTCGATGACCATCACCTCCGGGTCGCTGATCAGGTCGTTCCACTCCCGGGGCTTGACATAGGCGCCTTTGAGGTGGCGCGGGTCGATATTTTCGACTCCCATGGTGACGATTTCCTTCTTGAGCCGCACCTTGGTCCGGTAAAAAGGCATTTCATCGGCGAAGGATTCCTTGGTGACAAGATCGGCGAAGCGCGAATCCCGGCGCAGAAAGTCATGGAACGCCCGGATCGCCGCGGCGCTGCCGGCGACGGTGCCGTTCATCCCTTCCCGGGCGAGCAGCAGGCTGCCGCGAATCTGATGGCGGGTCAGGAAATCGAGATATATCGGCCTCAGGTCCTGGTAATCCTCAAGGGTGACGAAATGATACAGGGCGGACACCACAAAGCGGGCCATAGGGGTTCCTTTCAGCGCGCCGGCGGACAGGTCCGGCGCCAAATTAATTTGTATATTTAATATATTGGCGAAGGGCGACGGTTTCAAGTCATGGCGGATATATCCCGCCGGATCCGGTCGGTCATCGGCTCAAGCTCCCGCAGGCGTTTGATATTGTCAAACAGGATATGGGCCTCGGGATAATGGCGTTTCAGGTAACTGAGCCATTGCTTCAGCCGGCTCGGCAGGTAGCCGCGCTGATATTTATCCCGGTCAAAGGCGGCATAGCGCAGCATCAGGTCACAGGTGGCGTCCCACGGCTGGGGCGGGTGATCGCGGCGGATGGTCGCCGCCAGGTTGGGCAGACACAGCGCGCCGCGGCCGATCATGATGTCGCGGCAGCCGGAAATCCGGCGGCAGTTTTCGGCGTCGGCCCGCGACCAGATATCGCCATTGGCGACCAGCGGGATTTTGACCTGCTGGCGGATTTCGGCGATCTTGCGCCAGTGGGCCGGCGGCCGGTAGCCTTCGACCTTGGTCCGGGCGTGAACGGTCAGCATGTCGGCGCCGGCGGCTTCGATCGCCCGGGCGCAGTCATGGGCGCGGCTCGCATCCTCATAGCCGAGGCGCATCTTGGCGCTGACCGGCAGATGGTCCGGCACGGCGCCCCGCACCGCCCGGACGATGCGATAGAGGCTTTCCGGTTCCTTCAAAAGCACGGCGCCGCCCTTGTGCCGGTTGACGGTCCTGGCCGGGCAGCCGAAGTTGAGATCGACCCCGGGCGAGCCCAGTTCCGCCGCGCGCACGGCGTTCTCCGCCATCCAGTCCGCATGCTGGCCGAGGAGCTGGACGCGCACCGGCGTACCGGCGCGGGTCATGCCGCCCGTGCGCAGTTCGGGGCTGATTTTATGGAAATAGGCCGGTTTGTAGAGCTGGTCGACGACGCGGACGAATTCGGTGATGCAGAGATCATAATCGCCCGATGCGGTGAGCAATTCCCGCATGGCGTGATCAACCACCCCCTCCATCGGCGCCAGAATGATTTTCATGTCGCGGGGATCTTCCGGCAATGGCGGCGGTAAAATTCCGCCAGTTCGGCGTGCGACAGCGCGTCCCGCGCGAGATCTTCAAACAGGGTGATCTGGTTGATATGGGGCGTATTTTGCAGGTCGTAACCGTTAAGATAGAGAAAAATATCTGCGGTAAGGTAGGCGACCCGTTTATTGCCGTCGACAAAAGCGTGATTCTTCGCCAGACCTTCGGCATAGGTCGCCGCCAGCAGGAAAATATCCTCCTCGCCAAAGCTGAAATGATTTTGCGGCCGGGCAAGGGCGGATTCCAGCAACCCCTGATCCCGAAGGCCGGGACTGCCGCCCTGTTCGGTGATGGTTTGCTGCTGAATTTGAATGACGTGCTTCAAGCTGACCCAAATAGGGTCATTCCTGATCGTCATTTCGCCAACCCTTCAAGAACCTTATGGTGTTTCTTGATGCGTTCCTTGAGCAAGGTGTTAAATTCCGGCGTTACATCTCCGCCGTAGGCATAGCGCCGGCTTTCGCGAAACTTCTCAAATTCGGCGAATTCGGCGGCGGAAATCAGCACGACGCTTTCGCGGCCGTTGCTGGTGATTTTTACCGGCTCACGCTGGGCTTTTTCTTTATACTCGCCGAATTTCTTCTGAAATTCCGAGGCGGTAACGGTGGTCATCTGCGGTCTCCTGATCCATAGTTTATCCGTATTATATCCAGATTACGTAATTTATGCAATATGCGGATTATGTATAGCTGCCGACGGATAAATTCGTGGTCCTGTGGCTTTCCCCCGCTGGCGGCTCCCATAGAAGGCTTGCGCCTTGTTCGAACCTGTTGCCCTGAACTGAGTTCAGGGTCCCTGCCGCCCGAATGAAAAACCCCCTGTTACAGGAGGCTTTTAAAGAATGGCTTATCTGGCTGGTTACAGAATGAACTTCGTCAGATCGGAAGTGTCGGCGAGGTCGCCGATATGTTCGGTGACATAGGCTTCGTCGATCCGGATTTCCGCCCCGGCGCTGTCGGTGGCGTCGAAACTGATGCTGTCGAGCACCCGCTCGAGCACCGTATGCAGCCGCCGGGCGCCGATATTCTCGACGCTGCGGTTGATTTCCGCTGACAGTTTGGCGATGGCGCCGATGCCGTCTTCGGTAAAGGTGAGTTTGACTTCTTCGGTGGCGAGCAGGGCGACATATTGCTTGATCAGGCTGTAATCCGGCTCGGTCAGGATATGTTTGAAATCATCCTCGGTCAGGGCGCGCAGCTCGACCCGGATCGGCAGGCGGCCCTGCAGTTCCGGCAACAGGTCGGACGGTTTCGCCAGGCTGAAGGCGCCGGAGGCGATAAACAGAATATGGTCGGTTTTCACCGGGCCGTATTTGGTCGAGACGGTGCAGCCCTCGATCAGCGGCAACAGGTCGCGCTGTACGCCTTCGCGGCTGACCTCGCCGCCGCTGCGGCCTTCGCGGCCGGCGATCTTGTCGATCTCGTCGAGAAAGACGATGCCCGATTCCTCAACCGTCTGCAGCGCTTCCTTGATCAGGCTGTCCTCGTCAACCAGCTTGTCCCGTTCGTCGGACTGTAAAATCTCGCCGGCGTCGCGGACGGTCATTTTCTTCTTTTCGGTCTTGGGGCCGAGCGCCTTGCCCATGATGTCATTGAGGTTGATCATGCCCATACTGGCCCCGGGCATGCCGGGAATTTCAAAAGACGGCATGCCGGAGGCGGCGCTTTCGACCACATCGACCTCGATTTCCTTGTCATCCAGCTGCCCGTCGCGCAGCATCTTGCGGAATTTCTGCCGGGTCTCGGCGCTGGCGGTCTCGCCGACCAGGGCGTCGAGGATGCGTTCCTCGGCCGACAGTTCGGCCTTGGCGGTGACCTGGGTGCGTTTCTTGTCGCGGACGATGCCGATGGCGACTTCGACCAGGTCGCGGACGATCTGCTCCACATCGCGGCCGACATAGCCGACCTCGGTGAATTTGGTTGCTTCGACCTTGACGAAAGGCGCATGGGCGAGCTTGGCCAGCCGGCGGGAGATTTCCGTCTTGCCGACCCCCGTCGGGCCGATCATCAGGATGTTTTTCGGCAGCACTTCCTCTTTCATCTCATCGTCAAGTTGCTGGCGGCGCCAGCGGTTGCGCAGCGCAATGGCGACCGCGCGCTTGGCTTCCTTCTGGCCGATGATATAACGGTCCAGTTCTGATACGATTTCACGGGGGGAAAAAGAGGTCATTTGCACTCCAGTACTTCAACAGTCAGATTATTATTGGTATAGACGCAGATTTCGGCGGCGATTTCCATCGCCTTGCGCGCCGTCTGTTCGGCGTCGAGATCCTGATCCTTCAGGCCGCGGGCGGCGGCCAGCGCGTAATTGCCGCCGGAGCCGATGGCGAGGATGCCGTCGGCGCTTTCGAGGACGTCGCCATTGCCGGTCAGCACCAGGCTGACTTCCTTGTCGACAACGATCATCATCGCCTCGAGTCGCCGCAGGTAACGGTCGGTGCGCCAGTCCTTGGCCATTTCGACGCAGGCGCGCAGCAGCTGGCCGTTATAGCGCTCCAGTTTGCCCTCGAGCCGTTCAAACAGGGCGAAGGCGTCGGCGGTGGAGCCGGCGAATCCGGCGACCACGCTGCCGTCGCCGAGCGCGCGGACTTTCCGGGCGTTGGCCTTGATCACCGTATCGCCGAGCGAGACCTGCCCGTCCCCGGCGATCACCACTTTATCGCCCTTGCGGACACTGATGATTGTGGTGCCGCGCCATCCTTTGTTTTCTTCAGCCATAAGAGAAGTGCCTTTCATTATGAGTATGCCACTCCATTTGGGGAATCAGGGCCGGGGGATCAAGGGGAAAGGCGAAAATTTATTGTCCGGCGGCCTCCCCCCCGGCGGCGGGCGGATCATTCCCCTGATGACGGCAAACCCGGGCGGGCGCCGAAAAACAGATGAGCGGCGGCCTGCTTTGTTGTTGGCATTTCACCGCACGGCTGCTATATGTTGCTCAAAGCCAGTCATCACGCCAATAAACAGTGGAGAAAACCATGCGCCAAGCCACCTGTGAGCGCAATACCAAGGAAACGGAAATCACCGTTTCCGTCAATCTGGACGGCCAGGGAAATTACGACGTGAAAACCGGGATCGGCTTTCTTGATCATATGATGGAGCAGCTCAGCCGCCACAGCCTGATTGATCTGACCATCCGCGCCAAGGGCGATCTCCATATCGATTTCCATCATACGGTGGAGGATGTCGGCATCATCCTGGGCCAGACCATCAAACAGGCCCTGGGCGACCTGCGCGGCATTACCCGTTACGGCAACGCCATGATCCCGATGGATGAATGCTGCACCCGGGCGTCGGTTGACATTTCCGGCCGGCCGTTTCTGGTGTGGAAGGTGGCCTTCAGCCGGGACAAGCTGGGTGAAATGGATACGGAACTGTTTCAGGAATGGTTCCGCGGCTTCGCCTTTGGCGCCGGCGTCACCCTGCATGTGGAAAATATCTATGGCGAGAATAATCACCATATCATAGAATCCAGTTACAAGGCCCTGGCGCGGGCGCTGCGTCAGGCGATTGAAATCGACCCGCGCAAGGCCGACGCCATCCCCTCGACCAAGGGGGTTTTAGGCGACCAGTCGGATCTGGCGAAATAGGCCATGGCAGTCGCGATTATTGATTATGGTTCGGGAAATCTGCGGTCGGCGGAAAAGGCCGTTGAACGCTGCATTGCCGAGCTTGGGCTCGATATGCCGGTCAGGGTCACCGCCAGCCCGGCGGAGGTTGCGCGCGCCGATCATATCATCCTGCCCGGCGTCGGCGCCTTTGGCGACTGCATCCGGGGCCTGAAGGGACTTGATGGCATGGTGGAATGCCTGGAACGGCTTGTGGTGAAGGGCGGTCGGCCGTTTCTTGGCATCTGCGTCGGCATGCAGTTGCTGGCGACGGAAGGCCATGAACATGGCGTTCATGCCGGGCTGGGCTGGATCGGCGGCGCCATTGAGCCGCTGGACGGCGGGATGGACCGGGCGCTGAAGATTCCCCATATGGGCTGGAACCAGATCGACATCAGGGAGGATTTCAGATCCCATCCGGTCCTTGACGGCATAAATGACGGCGACCATGTTTATTTTGTCCATAGTTACCATTATGAAACCACCGACCCGGGTCATGTCATGGCGCAAACACGATATGGCCGGCCGGTGACGGCGATGATCGGACGGGATAATATTCTCGGCACCCAGTTCCACCCGGAAAAAAGTCAGCGGGTCGGCCTGCGGCTGATCGGGAATTTCCTGAAATGGCGCCCGTGAGCGGGCAACTCTTGACGTGAGGATGTAACCATGTCGGAACATAAAATATCTGAAGAAAACGGCCTGCCAAAGCAGCCGCGGCTTGAGGTCGATCTGATTGAAAGCCTCGACAAGGTGGCGATGATGCAACTCTGCGAAGCCACCCGGGAAGCGATCTCGGAAGGGGAAAGCTTCAGCTGGCGCGAGGCGCCGGATGAAAAAACCCTGGAGAATTACTGGAAAGGCGTTGTCCTGATGCGGGAGAGAACCCTGTTCGTGCCCAAAATGGACGGCCAGATCGCCGGGTCCTGCCAGCTGGTGCGGCCGCCGGCCAACAATGAGGTCGGCGCCTTCCGCGGCGAGATCGTCAATTTTTTCCTTGCACCTTGGGCGCGGGGATATGGCCTGGCCAAGGAAATGATTCTCCGGGTTCAGGATTATGCCATTCTGCACGGCTGCCGGTCGCTGGAAATCTCGGTGCGCTCCGACCAGTTGGCGGCGATCACCATTTGCGAATGGCTCGGCATGGAAAAATGGGGCGTCAAGAAGCGTTTCGCCCTGATCGACAATGAATTTCTCCCGGGCTATTTTTATTCCAAGGATTTAGACTGAATGATTTTATTTCCGGCCATCGACCTGAAAGACGGTCAATGCGTGCGTCTGTTCAAGGGCGAAATGGATCAGGCGACGGTATTTAACGACAGCCCGGCCGATCAGGCGAAAAAATTCCAGGCGGCGGGCTGCGACTGGCTTCATCTGGTCGACCTGAACGGTGCCTTCGCCGGGCAGCCAGTCAATGGCGCGGCGGTCGACGCCATTCTGGCCGCGGTCGAGACGCCGGTGCAACTGGGCGGCGGCATCCGCGACCTGAAAACCGTCGAGGCCTGGATCGCCAAGGGGGTGCGGCGGGTGATTCTGGGCACGGTGGCCCTGCGCAACCCGGAAATCGTGGTGCAGGCGGCGCGGGAATTTCCCGGCCATGTGGCGGTCGGCATTGACGCGCGGGCCGGCATGGTCGCGGTCGAAGGCTGGGCCGAAACCTCCGATATAAGCGCCATCGACCTCGGGCGGAAATTTGAAGACGCCGGCGTTTCGGCGATCATCTATACGGATATTGACCGGGACGGCACCATGGAAGGGGTCAATGTGACGGGCACCGTGGCGCTGGCGCAGGCGCTCAGCATTCCGGTGATCGCCTCCGGCGGGCTGTCGAGCCTTGAGGATCTGGCGAGGCTGAAGGCGGCGGCCGATCAGGCCGGGGTCGATCTGGAGGGGGCGATCTCCGGCCGGGCGCTCTATGACGGACGGCTGGATATTGCGGCGGCGATGGCGTTATTGAAGGGAGACGGCGATGCTTAAGGCGCGGATCATCCCCTGTCTTGACGTCAAGGACGGCCGGGTGGTCAAGGGAGTCAATTTTGTCGGCCTCAAGGACGCCGGCGATCCGGTGGAGCAGGCGATGCTGTATGATCAGGCCGGGGCCGATGAGCTGTGTTTTCTCGACATCACCGCCTCAAGCGACGATCGGGCGATCCTCCTCGACGTGGTCCGGGCGACGGCGGAAAAATGCTTTATGCCGCTCACCGTCGGCGGCGGGGTGAGATCAGCGGAGGATGTGCGCAAGCTGCTGCTCGCCGGGGCCGACAAGGTGTCGGTGATGACCGCCGCGGTCAAGCGGCCGGAACTGGTGCGCGAGCTGGCGGAGAAATTCGGCTCCCAGTGCATTGTCGTCGCTATCGACGCCAAATCGGTCGGGCCCGATAAATATGAAGTCTTCACCCACGGCGGCCGGACGGCGACGGGGATCGACGCGGTGGCCTACGCCAGACAGGTCGCCGATTACGGCGCGGGCGAGATTTTGCTGACCTCCATGGACCGGGACGGCACCAAGGCCGGATTTAACCTTGAACTGACCCGGGCGATCGCCGATAGTGTCTCGATCCCGGTGATCGCTTCCGGCGGGGTCGGCACGCTCGACCATCTGGTCGAAGGGGTGCGTGACGGCCACGCCAGCGCGGTGCTCGCGGCGTCGATCTTCCATTTCGGCGAATATACCATTGGCGAAGCGAAACATTATATGCACCGGGCCGGTATTCCGGTAAGGTTATAGGGCCAACAGGATGATAGGGTAAGATATGGACAGAACAGATATACTGGACCGGCTGGAACGGGTCATCGCCGCGCGCAAGGGCGGCGACCGTGAGAAAAGCTATGTCGCGAAACTGTTCGCCAGGGGCACGAAAAAGATCGCCCAGAAGGTCGGCGAAGAAGGCGTGGAAACCGCGCTCGCCGCGGTGCTTGAGGACCGGGGGCAGGTGGTCAGCGAATCCGCCGACCTGCTGTTTCACCTGATGGTGCTCTGGTCCCATCTGGATATTGCGCCGGACGAGGTGTTCGAGGAACTGGCCCGCCGGGAGGGCCTGTCCGGCATTGATGAAAAAAATGCACGCAACAGTTAAGGGAAAACCAATGGCATATGATCCGGAAAATATCTTCGCAAAAATTCTCCGTGGCGAGATTCCCTGCAGCAAGGTCTATGAGGACGACCATGCGCTCGCCTTTCATGATATAAACCCCCAGGCGCCGGTCCATGTTCTGGTGATCCCCAAAGGCGCCTATGTCAGCATGGCGGATTTTACCGCACATGCCCCGGCGGAACTGATCGCCGGATTCTTCCGGGCGGTGGGCAAGGTCGCCCGCGAACTTGACCTCGAGGAGCCGGGCTACCGTATTCTGGCCAATGCCGGCCGCGACGCCCATCAGGAGGTCCCGCACCTGCATATCCATATCTTCGGCGGCCGGGCGCTGGGCCCCATGCTGGCGCGCTGAGCCGATACTGATTCGGTTTTTCGCGTCAGAGATGCGGACCGCATGGTGAAAATTATTGCGCGAATGGATGGGTGAAAGGTTTTTTTATATCATATTATGATCTTCTAATAAAATTTTCCCCAACCGGGTGACTTTACTCTTGCCAGTTGTATATCTCTCCCTATAGTGCCGCGAAGTTATGGTTAATCTTTGAAAAGGGGACGATGAAGAAACCGCTTTTCACCTGGAGAAGATATGTTTCTTTTTAAGACAGCGCGCAATTTGCACCTGGCGCCGGTCAATGACGTCGAGATGCTTCCCGTACCGATGTTGCGGGAATTATATCTTTATTGGCGCTCGAAGAAAAACGGCCGCATGATGCCGGTCCGCGATGATATAAAGCCCGGCGAGCTTGTCCGTCTGCTGTCAAGAATCATCCTGATTGACGTGGAGCCGAATTCGTGGCGTTTCAGATTTCGCCTCATCGGCACAAGCGTTGTTTCGCTCATGGGGGCGGATTATACCGGGGCCTATCTTGATGAAATCGCCGGGAAATCCTCAATGTTGCGCCGGTTCCGCTGGCTGGCGGAACATCGGAAAGCCTATTATTCCTTTTCAAAACTGGATTGGATCGGGCGAGATTTCCAGAAATATCATGCGCTGGGCCTGCCGCTGGCGGACGAACCGGACAAGGTCAATATGATCCTGTGCGGCATTGAACCCTTTTCGGCGGGTTCCCCCGCCGGGGGCATGGCGTCCTGCGGCTGAACAGGGTCGACCGGACGGCATTATTCATCACATATTAATAAAAGCGAATATACAATAGAAATGATATGCGGCTGTTGTAATTTTTTACAGTATGGAACTGAAAGTAAGTAATGTTTTTCGATGATGTGAAATTAGAGGATATTCCGGATAATCATCTGCGGGAGCTTTTCAACTATTGGCAATCGAAAAAAGCCGGCCGGACCATGCCGTCGCGATCAGATATCCGGCCCGAGGAAATTCACCGGTTGCTGAGCCATGTGGTGCTGATTGATGTGGAGCCGGAACCGCTGCGTTTCAGGGCCCGGCTGGTTGGCTCTGATGTCGTCAATGTGATTGGCCGCGATTTTACCGGCATGTATTTTGACAGTTTTCCCAATATTGACAAATTGCTTGGCCGGTTGAAAAGAGTTCTGGACAGCAGGCGGCCCTATCTGGTGCGGGATCATGTCCAGTGGCCGGCGAAATCCTTTATGGAATATCAGGCGCTGGCCCTGCCATTGTCGGAAAACGACCGGGATATCAACATCATCATGTATGGCATGTATTATCCGGCCCATGATACGGCGGCGTCCCGCAAGGCCGGTTAGACGCCCTATTTACGACGCCTGATTTTTCCTGACCTTATTTTTTCGCCTTATTTCCCGTTGTCGCCGGCCGTGCGGGCCTTATAGGCGCGGATCGCTTCGTTCATCTTGGTCGCGACCTGGGTTTCAAGGGCGTATGCCGCATCAAACAACTGATCCCATTCGAGGGTTTGTTCCGGGGTCGCGACGTCGCCGATGGCGGCTTTCTCGGTGGCGATGCAATTCTGGAAATTCTTGATCGCGGGCTGGAATTCATTCTTGATGACTTTCAGGGCGGCCAGGATTTCATCCTTGGACGCCGTCGCGCCATCGGGGACAGCCGGCGCCAGCGGCGGCCGACAGGCGGTTGCGGCATGGGCGGAAAATCCGGACGCCGTCAGCAGCAGGACAGATGAAATTATGGATGTGAACAGAGCTTTGAATAAAGACATTTTTTTCCTCGTGTGGGCAAAATTTTGATGATTTTCGCCGAGAAGCGGAAACAGGTCAAGCATAAAACCGACGGGCGGGCATAAAGCCGCCCGCGGTGTTCGCCGGATTTACAGGTTCTCGGATAAAAATTGTTTCAGGTTGACATCGGGCCGGGCGCCCATGTGGGTGATGACCTCGCTGGCGACCAGATTGCCCATCCGGCCGCAGGTTCGCAGGTCCCGGCCCGCGGTATAGCCGTGCAGGAAACCGGCGGCGAACAGATCGCCGGCCCCGGTGGTGTCGACCAGATTGCTGACCCGGCGGCCGTCAATTTCGATGACTTCGCCGGCGCTGACGACAGTGCAGCCCTTCGCCCCGTGGGTAATGGCGGCAACCTCGCAGTGGGCCTGCACCGCCTGCACCGCTTCGGCCAGATTGTCGGTGCCGTACAGCATCAGCAATTCTTCCTCATTGGCGAACAGAATATCAATTTCATGTTCGGCCAGATGGAGGAATTCCGCCCGGTGACGGGCGACGCAGAATGAATCCGACAGGCTGATTGAGGTCTTGCGTCCGGCGGCATGGGCCAGGGCCATGGCCTTGCGGAACGCCTGTTTCGCCTGTTCCGGGTCCCACAGGTATCCTTCCATATAGGTCACGGCGGCATTGCTGACCACGGCGGGATCAATGTCCTTTTCGGTCAGATTGACGCAGGCCCCGAGATAGGTGCACATGGTCCGTTCCGCGTCCGGCGTCACCATGACCAGGCAGCGGGCGGTGGAAACGCCGCTTTCATCCTTCGGCGTGGAAAATTCGATGCCGAGCGTCCGGATGTCATGGTCGAAAACATGGCCCAGCTGGTCGTTTTTTATTTTGCCGATATAGGCTGTGCGGCTGCCGAGCGAGGCGAGGCCGGCGATGGAATTCGCCGCCGAGCCGCCGGAACATTCAATGGCCTGCCCCAGGTGATTATACAATCTTTCCGAGGTCGCCTCATCGACCAGCTGCATGCTGCCCTTGGGGATTTCGTGTTTGACCAGGAAGTCGTCGTCAACATTGACCAGAATATCGACAATGGCGTTGCCGATGCCCAATACATCAAATTTTTCTGTCATTATTTTCTATGCTTCATCGCTATTTTTGTCCGGCGCAGTATAATTGGGGCGTCATGACATGCAAGCCGGAAAGTAATAATCTTGAAAAGTTATCTTGCCTTTTGATAAAATTTTCCCCTATCCTGAACAGAGTATTTTCAGGAGGCGGGATCAGGGGCGATCAAGGACAATAACGTGAATAACATCTTCAGCGCGATCGAGCGCACCTTGTCCCAGATTTTTGACCCGGCGTTTCTGCGGGTGTTTATCCTGGGCATCCTGACCACCCTTTTGGCCATTGCGGCGACCTGGGCGCTGGCGGATTATCTGAAGGATCAAATTACCCTGGCTCAATTCGACTGGCAATGGGTCAACAAGGCGCTGCAATGGCTGCTGGATGTGGACTGGATTTTCAATCTGCTGTTCTTTTTCCTGATGGGCCTGTTTTTCCCGCCGATCGCCACGGTTTTCATCTCCCTCTATCTCGATGATGTGGTCGATGCGGTCGAAGCGCGCTATTATCCGCGGCGCAAGGCCGGGAAACGGCTCGGGGTTTGGCATCTCGCCTATCTGGCGCTGCGGCTCGCCCTGCTGATCATCCTGCTCAATATTCTGGTTGTTCCGCTCTATATCATGTTTTTCTGGACCGGATTTGTCCCGCTGGCCATATTCTATACCCTGAACGCCTATCTGCTGGGCTGGGGCTATTATGAAATGGTCGCCGTGCGTCATCTGGGCATTCGGGAGGCCGGCATGCATCGCAAATCAATCCGGGTTCAGGTGCTGATCGGCGGCTTTGGCATTACGCTGCTCTATACGATTCCGGTGGTCAACCTCGCGGCGCCGATCCTCGGGGTGGCGATCCTGACCCATCTGTTTCATCTGTCGCTGGCGGCCCGGGAAAGAGACCGCGAACAGGCCGGCGGTTACGGGGAAGTCCGATGAAATATTTTGTCTTCGCGGCGGTGCTGGTGCTGGCCGGCTGTCAGAACGCCTCTGTCCCCGTCGAACAGGCCCCGCCGCCCGAATCTGTGGTTCAGGAAGTTGTCGAAGAGGCGCCGGCGCCGGTGGTTGTCGCGCCGCCAAAGCCGCATATTGTCATTGACACGATCCTCAATCTGGCGCCGGACACCCTGCGCAATATTCTGGGAAATCCGTCCCTGACCCGGCGGGAAAAACAGGCCGAGGTCTGGCTGTATCGCAACCCGGAATGCGTGCTGCATCTGTATTTCTATCCCAATGAAAACGGCGATTTCCGGCTCGATTATGTCGAAACGTCGGGCGCCAGGCTGTCGGCGGACAACCCGACGGTATCGCCCAACGCCTGTCTTGAGAGCCATGTGATAGAGGGCGGTCCCGCCCTGGAAATCACACCGGATCCGCAACCGTCTTATCCGGATAGCGACACAGATCCTCTACCGGACAGACCGGACAGTTAGGCCGCCGCGCCTTGCAGATATAGCGGCCGTGCAGGATCAGCCAGTGATGGGCGTGGCGGGCGAATTCAGGCGGGATGACCTTTTCCAGTTTTTTTTCGACGGCAAGCGGCGTCTTGCCGGCCGCCAGCCCGGTTCGGTTGCCGACCCGGAACAGATGGGTGTCAACCGCAATGGTCGGCTGGCCAAAGGCGATATTCAGCCCCACATTGGCGGTTTTGCGGCCGACGCCGGGCAACCTTTCCAGCTCTTCGCGTTTTTGCGGCACCGCGCCGCCGAAATCATCGACCAGCATCCGGGCCGCCCTGATGACATTTTTCGCCTTGGTATTAAACAACCCGATGGTCTTGATGTGGCTTTTCAGTTTTTCTTCGCCCAGCGCCAGCATGTCTTCCGGCGTTGAGACAATCCTGAACAGGGCCCGGGTCGCCTTGTTGACGCCGACGTCCGTCGCCTGGGCCGAGAGCGCGACCGCCACCAGCAGGGTATAGGGATTGGTATAGTCCAGTTCGCCTTTTGGCTCCGGATCCCGTTCCTGCAGGCGGCGGAAAAACTCGTGAATGTCTTTTTTCTTCATGGCGCGTCCTTTTTGGCCCGCAGTGTAACGGGCGGAACAGGAAATGGGAAGCGGTTCGGCCGCAATTTTACAGCGGAGAAACCATTTTATATCTTAATCATTATCGGATGTGCTATCCTGAGGTCAGGGAGATTTTCAGGGCGGCCGCATATCATGGCTACAGTAAAGAACATAGATCGGAATATCGGGTTTGAAGCGGTTCTCTACCCGCAAAGGTCGCTGAGCCATTTCGGCTTTATGCTTCTGATGTCGGCGCTTTCCGGATTAAGTTTCCTGATCGGGATCATGTTCTTCCTGAAGGGCGCCTGGCCGGTATTCGGCTTTTTGGGGCTCGATGTCGCCCTGGTTTACGGGGCTTTCAGGATTCATTACCGGTCCGGCCGGGCGGCGGAAGTCATCCGGCTGAGCCCACAGGAGCTGAAAATTATCCGGATCACCGCCAAAGGCGAACAAAGGGAATGGGTCTTTAACCCCTATTGGGTGACGGTTTCCATGGCCTGTCCGCCCCATGTGCCGAAAAATCTCGGCGAAAGCTTCATTCAGGTGCGCTCCCACGGCCGGGGCGTGTTTCTCGGGCTTTTCCTGCGTCAGGAGGAACGGGTCGAGGTCATGGAATCCCTGAAACAGGCCCTGCGGGACTGTCGAAACCATCGCGCGCTCAGCGGCTGATCCTTTACGCCTTGGGCAGGCCCAGCACATCAAACATGTCGTATAGCCCGGCTTTCTGTTCGGTGGCCCACAGGGCGGCCCGGACCGCGCCGCGGGCGAAGATCGCCCGGTCGCCGGCCTTGTGGCTGAGTTCGATCCGTTCGTCATCGGCATTGAAGCTGACCACATGTTCGCCAGCGACATTGCCGCCGCGGAGGACGGCGAAGCCGATGTCGCCGCGTTTGCGTTCGCCGGTGATGCCGTCACGAACCTTGTCGGCGACGCTCGCGAGGTCAACCCCGCGTCCCGCCGCGGCCTGCTGACCCAGGCCAAGCGCGGTGCCCGACGGGGCGTCGACCTTGTGCCGGTGATGCATTTCGAGAATTTCAATGTCGAAATCCTCATCGAGCATCGCCGCCGCCTTGCGGGTCAGGTAAAACAGCAGATTGACGCCGAGAGAAAAATTGGCGGCATAGACCAGAGGGACCGATTGCGCCGCCTTTTGCAGGGTCTGTTCATCCTCGGCGGTCATGCCGGTGGTGCCGACAATATGAACCGTGCCGCTTTGGGCGGCATAGCCGGCGTGGAGGACCGTCGCCGTCGGGCAGGTGAAATCAAGCACCACATCGGAAATTTCAAACAGTTTTTCCGCATCGTCGGTCACCATCAGGTCGGTGGCGACGCCGGTGACCGGGTGGCGGATCGCCTGGCCCATATGGGGGCTGCCATGACGCTCGGTGCCGCCGGACAGCAGGGCTCTTTCCTGATCCAGCACGGCGCCGACCAGCGCCTGTCCCATCCGCCCGCCGCAGCCGACGACGCCGATTTTGATTTTCGCCATGATTTTCTCCATACTTGTCCAGACCAAACCTATACGATCAACGGAGATATGGGAAGGGCATAAAGCGTCAAATCAAGGAGAAATCACATGACATCAGAATTTAAAAGACCGGATAATTTTATTCATCAGGATGATATGAAATGGCGGGAAGCCGCCTTCGGGGAAAATTACGCCTTTCGCGGCAAGTCCTTCACCAAACCCAGCGGGGCGCGTGAACTGGGCTGCGGCCTGTTTGTTCAGAAGCCCGGCAAAAGGGCCTTTCCCCAGCATTATCATCTGGCGATTGAGGAAGCGGTCTATGTGCTGAAGGGCGAAGGCGTCGTGGTCTGTAACGACCGGGAGGTGCCGATCAGGGCCGGCGATTATGTTTCCTTTCCCGCGGGCGCGGAATATGCCCATCAAATCTGGAACAACAGTGACGCGGATCTGGAGTATCTTTGCCTGTCGACCATGAAGGACCCTGATGTCGCCATCTATCCCAAAACGGGCAAGGTCGGCATTTTCGCCGGTTTTTCCCACGGCCGGGATCCGAAAGACATGACCTATTGCAAATTTCTCTATCCGCAGGAATGCGATTACTGGGACGGCGAAGAAGAGCAATAGATATGGATCATTCGCTGTCTTCGGCTTGGGCCAGTTTAAGGTCCTCTGCGCAATATTTGGCGACGGCTCGGGCATGGGTGAGCAGCAGGTTTTCGTAAGCAATATTCAATGATTTCAGGCTGCTGTATTTCACAACCAGCAGGTCGCCTTCAATCGGTGTGAACTGGACCGGGGAGGCATATTTTCTCTTTTCGGCGTTACGCAGCAATATCCGATCCAGGGCGCCTTTGCTGTCGTAGTAAAAGTTGTCGATGCCGCCTTTGATGATATAGTCTTCGCCATCGGTTTCGATCACGCCGGCGCAGGTCGTTTTAACATAGCCGTAGATGGTTTTTCGCTTTTTGGCGGCGTCAGCGTCATCGAGAACCGTGATCAGGTCGTCGATGATTGCTTCAAGATTGAGTTTTGGCGCGATGCCATAGCGCAGGGTGTCTTGCCATTTATCGGGCAGGATTTGTTTGAGGTAACCGAGCAGGCCGGCGATTTCCTGTTCCACGCCGCGGGTGTCATGGGCGGTTTGGTTGCGGCCTTTCAGCAGATTGAACCAGGGCATATGATAACTGAACAGAAAGGCCATGAATTGTTGAATTCGCGGATAGCGGCTTTCCTGGACCCAGTCCAGATTCTGTGAAATGACCAGAAAACGGCCACCATGCCCCAGAGCAAAGGCCATCAGATACTGGCTGATAAAATAGAAAAATATCCGGCCCGGCTGAATAAAGGCGGCAGTTTCCGGATCATCGATTCTGGCCTGTCCGGTCAGGAATTGGGCGATAAAGGGGAAGTTGATGCCGCGCAGGCCGATTTTTCCGTCGAGTAATGAACAGGCCAAAACCCAGATGAACTGGAAAAGGGCGGCGTAAATGATGGCTCTGGCGGATGTTTCGGTAAAGGGCGAATAATTGAGGTTGGCGCCTTCCGACCGGTTATAGCTGTTGATGACGATATAGCCCGGCAACAGGCAGAGCAGCAAAAACACGGTCGGCAGCGCAATATTGCTCATCGCTGCCTCACGCTACAGCGGGAAAGGTTATGTCATGAAACGGCCGCGGCCTCGGTTTCCCGGCTTTTGGCGGCTTCGGCTTTTCTGAGTTCGACTTCCTCAAGAAGTTTCTGAATATTTTCTTCAAATTCAGCATCTCCCCCCCGGGCTTTGAATCTTTTTCCTGCGTATTCTTTCGTGATATGCGCATTACGCTGGGCCTGACGGATGACCCGTCGACCGGCAGCTGTTTTGTTTAGTTCATCAATTTTAGGACCGATTAAGGCTCTCATTTTCATCTATGCTCTTTGGGTTTTCTTTCATGTGATGGTAGCAGAAAAACGCTGCTTTTGCCAGTTCTATCCCTTTTCGTCGTCTTTTTCCCTACCCTGGTCTTTTTCGATGTCGTCTTCTTCAAACAGGGCGCGATAGGAGGCGCCGTCGAGGTCGTCATACTGGCCCGCGCGCATGGACCACAGAAAGGCGCCGAGGCCGAGCAGGCCAAGAAACAAGGCGATCGGAATCAAAAATATCAGGCCTTCCATGTCGTTTTTCCCATGTTAATTTCCCTTGCAGCAGGATTTCACTTCCGCCGCCGCCGCGGGTTCCGAACAGCAGGATTTGGCGGCGACAGTCGCCGTCGGTGTCGCCTTGCTGACAAAAAGCTTCACCAGATTGAGCCGGAGCGCATTGCCGGTCACCAGAATCGACGAGGATGACATGGCGATGGCGGCGATCAGCGGCGTCAGCAGCCCGGCGGCGGCAAAAGGCACGGCGATGACGTTATACAGCGCGGCGAGGGCGAAGTTGGTGAACACCAGCCGGCGGCTCGATTTCGCCACCTGCCAGGCGCGGACGATGGAGTCGAGATTCTGCGACTGGAAAATAAAGTCGGCGGCGTTCTGGCTGACGTCGGCGGCGCTGGCCGGCGAGATGGAGACATGGGCCGCGGCGAGGGCCGGCGCGTCATTCAGGCCGTCGCCGACCATCAGGATCTTGCGGCCGCGGGCTTTCAATTCTTCCAGCCGATCAATCTTGTCCTGGGGTTTTGCCGCCCCCAGATAATCGGTAACGCCCAGTTTCCCGGCCACTTCGGCCACGACATCGGGCCGGTCGCCGGACAGCAGCAGGATGTCAAATCCCTTGTTCCGGAACCATTGGATCACCTGGGGCGCATCTTTGCGCAACCGGTCCTGGAAGGCGAGAAAGACCGGCTCCCGGTCCCCGTCCCTGAGCCATAATTCGCTGTAGCGGGCGTTGTCATTGAGTTCGGCGGGCACATCGCACCAGTCCCGGTTGCCGAGCCGCACCTCCCGCCCGTCAATGGTGGCGCGCAGGCCCATGCCCGGCTCCTCATGCAGCGGGCTGTCGGTGGCGATGGTCGGAATATCCCGCTCGTGACAGGCGACGATCAGGGCGCGGCACAGCGGGTGGGTCGAGGTCTTGGCGAGGCTTGCCGCCC
Organism: Paremcibacter sp.; assembly: GCA_048266545.1. Taxonomy (GTDB): domain Bacteria; phylum Pseudomonadota; class Alphaproteobacteria; order Sphingomonadales; family Emcibacteraceae; genus Paremcibacter. The sequence goes on from JBLWZH010000023.1 coordinate 22,402, forward strand.
GTTCCAGGTCGGCGGGCGCGAGTTGGTCGCCGTTGGCGATTTCCGGCTGGCCCAGGGTCAGGGTGCCGGTTTTGTCAAAGGCGATCGTATCGACCTCGGCCAGTCGTTCGAGGCCGTCGGGCGCCTTGACCAGGATGCCGTTCTTGAACAGGCGGCTCGAGGCGACGATCTGGACCACCGGCACTGCGAGACCGAGCGCGCAGGGACAGGTGATGATCAGCACCGCGATGGCGGTGATCAGCGACTGCTGCCAGCCGACGCTGCTGAAGGCCATCCAGCCGGCAAAGGTAAAAAGCGCCAGCAGATGGACCGCCGGGGCGTAAATCTGCGCCGCCTTGTCGGCGAGGCGGACATATTTCGCCCGGCCCTGTTCGGCGGTTTCCATCAGGCCGATGATTTCGTCGAGCAGGGTCTTGCCGCTAAGCGCCGTGATGCGAATATCGAGGGCGCCGCTGACGTTCATGGTGCCGGCGAAAACCTTGTCGTCAATGCCGGCCTTCACCGGCAGGGTTTCACCGGTGACCAGGCTGGTGTCGACTTCGGACAGGCCGCGGATGATCACGCCGTCCACCGGAATGCGCTCGCCCGGCGCGACCCGGACGACCATACCGGTGCTGAGCAGTTCGATGACGGTAGTTTCCGTCTCGCCGCTTTCGGTGTCGCCATTTTCGAGAACGACGGTTGCCTTGTTGGGCCGGTAACTCATCAGGTTGTGGGCGGTGGCCCGGGCGTGGTTGCGCATCTTGCGGTCAAGATAACGGCCGATCAGCAGGAAAAACAGCAACATCACCGCCGCGTCATAATAGGTGTCCTCGGCGTGGAGAAAGGTCTGCATGACGCTCATGCCGAGCGACAGAATCACCGCCAAGGAAATCGGCACATCCATATTGAGGGTTCGCGCCTTCAGCGCCCCCCAGGCGGATTTGTAAAAGGGCATGCCGGCCACCGCCGCCGCCGGCAGGGCGATCAGGGCGGACAGCCAGTGGAAAAAGACCCGGGTCTTGTCGCCCATATCGCTGCCGGCCCAGTCGGAAATCGACAGCAGCATGATGTTCATCATGGCGAAGCCGGCGACCGCCATGCAGATCAGCAGCCGGCGGCCTTCCTTGTCGTCATCCGCCGCCGAAGGGTCATCGCGGAACAGATGGCCCTTAAAGCCGAGCCCTTTCAGGGTTTCGATCACTTCATCGCTGTTGGCGGCGGTATCGGGGGAAATATCGGACCATTCGACCGCCAGCCGCTGGGTCGTCAGGTTGACCCGGGCGTTCTTGATGATCGGCTTGTTTTTCAGGGCGCCTTCAATTTCCCGGATACAGGACGGGCAATGCAATCCCTCCACCAGAAAATGTTCCAGCGCCGGGCTTTTTGCATCGAAGGAATCTTGTAATCGTAGGTCCACCATGGGGTCTCTCTGATTAAAATGGTTTTACTCAGTCTTCAGCATTCAGTCTTCAGCGGCAATGAAAATCTTTTGCTTGTGCTGATATATGGGGCCGTCGGGGCGGGTTACAAGAATCGTCACATTCCATTGTCCCGCCTCGGGCAGCATCACCGGCGCAGTATAAATATTTCCGGCCGACTTGCTCAGGATGATTTTCCGGTCATGGACATTGGTCACCGGCCGGCTGATCAGGGCGGCGACCTCGGCCGGCGGCAGATCCCGATCCGGCCAGGCGACGGCGACATCGATCCGGTCGCCTTGAAGGGTCGCCGGGTTGTGGCTCAGCCTGATTTCCCAACCGGATTTCTCCTGGGCCTCGGCGGCGGCGATCTGATCGTTGTAATGGAGGCCCTTTCGGTAAGCGTCATTGGTGTCCAGCCCGCCCCAGGTGCCAAGGGCGAAATAGGCCATGACGCCATTGACGATGAAAACAACCAGGAAAAAGCCGACAAACCACAGCAGGGCCTTTTTGCCGGTGAATTTCTTTGCCGGCTTTGCGGGGAGGCTTGATGGGGGATTGATCATTTTTTCGGCCCTTTGAAGCTTGTTGAATTTTCACTGACGCTGTCGCTGTCCAGGTCGCGGACGGTGAAGGCGATGTCGATGCTGTCCTCCGTCAGGTCCTGTCGCGGGGTCGCCAGATAGACTTTGACCGAACGCAGGCGGTCCTTGTCGACCGTGATCACCGGCAGACCGTCGGCGGTGGTTTCCTGAACCCCCTCGACCCGCATGTCAAAATGCTTAAGCCCCGATACGGCGAGGGAGAATTTCCGCGCCTGATGGGTCTTGTTGAGAATCTTGACCGTATAGCCGTTGCGAATATCGCCGGACGACAGTTGAACATAGAGCGGGTTTCGGTCCCGCAGCACATTCAGCTCCAGATTGCTCCGATGCATCAGGCCATGCAGGATGAGGCCGCCGACGACAATCATGAATATGGTGTAGAGCAACGTCCGGGGACGAATGATCTGCCGCTTTTCCTTCAGGCCCTTCTTGCGCCGTTCGAAATTGGCCAGACTGTCATAGGCGATCAGGCCTTTCGGGCGGCCAATTTTCTCCATCACGGAGTCACAGGCGTCAATGCAGAGCGAACACTGGATGCATTCGAGCTGCATGCCGTCGCGAATATCGATCCCCGCCGGACAGACAACGACGCATTGGCGGCACTGGACGCAGTCGCCGCGGCCGTCCCAGCTGTCGCCTTTTTTATGGGGCGCGCGCGGCTCGCCCCGGTCATGGCGATACATGACCGAAAGGGTGTCCTCATCCATCATCACGCCCTGGATGCGCGGCCAGGGGCACATATAGGTGCAGACCTGCTCGCGGGCGAAGCCGCCGAGCAGATAGGTGGTCGAGGCCAGGATCATGACCCAGAAGTAGGTCGTCAGCGACGCCTCGAAATGAATCAGCTGCACGGCCAGCGTCGGGGCGTCATTCATATAAAAGACCCAGGCGCCGCCGGTGAGGACCGCAACCAGCAGCCATGTGGCGTGTTTGCCAACCCGTTTCGCCAGTTTGGACAGGTTCCACGGCGCCCTGTCGAGCCGGATCCGGGCGTTGCGACCGCCTTCAAAAAACCGTTCGATCACCAGAAACAGGTCAACCCAGACCGTCTGGGGGCAGGTATAGCCGCACCAGATGCGGCCGGCGGCGCTGGTGACCAGGAACAGCCCGATCGCTGCCAATATCAGCAGACCGGTGATGTAATAGACCTCCTGGGGCCAGATCTCGATAAAGAAGAAGTAAAAGCGGCTGTTGGCAATATCAACCAGAATGGCCTGATCCGGGATGCCCGGCCCCCGGTCCCACCGGATCCAGGGGGAAAAATAATAGATGCCGAGGGTGACGAACATCACCCACCATTTGATGGTGCGGAAGGCGCCCTTGGCGCGTTTGGGATGAATTTTCTTGCGGGCGGCGTAAAGCGAACGATGCGCCGCCTTGTTGACGGCCTCGACCTTGGCGCGGGGCACCTTTTCGTGGGGGATGATTTTTGCTGGCTTTTGTTGGGGAGTTCCAGAAGCAATCGGCTTGTCTGCCATGATATAATACCCTGATCAATGTTAAGAAAGCCGTCCCGGTCCCGGCCCGTCTCCCCGCGGATCGGCGCCGGAACAGCCTGAATTTAGTTATTCACCCCCGCCGAGGGAATGAATATAGACCGCGAGGCTCTTGATCGTCGCCGGATCCAGGCGGCCGGCCCATGTCGGCATGACCCCCTTGCGGCTGAAGCTGATGGTTGAAACCAGCGTCTGCTGGTCGCCGCCATAAAGCCAGATGCCGTCGGCCAGATTTGGCGCGCCGAAGTCATGGCTGCCGCGGGCGTCCTCGCCGTGGCAGGAGGCGCAATTCTCGGCGAACAGCTCGGCGGCGCCGTCAGGGGCGCTGACGGAGCTGTCTGACAGGGATAGGACATAGGCCGCCACATCGCGGATCTGACCCTTTTCGAGAATTTCATCGGCAAGGAAGGCCGGCATATCGCTGATGCGGGTGTCTTCGTGAACGCCGCGAATCCCGACGGTGATGGTTTCATGAATATTGTCCAGGGTTCCGCCCCACAGCCAGTCATCGTCATTGAGGTCCGGATAGCCCTTGGCGCCGCTGGCCCCGGTGCCGTGACAGCCGGCGCAGTTGTCGCCGAAGGCGGCCTTGCCGCCGGCCATGGCGAATTCATAGAGCTCGGGGGTGTTCTTGATGGTCTCCAGATCGGCGTCGAGAAGCTTTTCGGCATAGACCTTGCGGGCCTCTCGGGTTTCCTTGATGTCGGCCATGACGGTATCGCGCTGGGAATATCCCAATACGCCCTTGGTATAGCTGCTGACCATGGGCCAGGCCGGCATGGCGACCCAGTAACCGATGGCCCAGGCAATACAGGCGAACAGCGTCCATAGCCACCAGCGCGGCAGGGGCGTGTTCAGTTCCTTGATCCCATCCCACTCGTGACCGGTGGTATAGGTATCGGTAATTTGATCATATTCTGGTTCTGTTGACATAAATTATTTCCTCATCCATCCGTTAATCTTCATCGAGGGGCTGGTGGGCCGCCTCGGTGAATTTGGATTTATTGGCGGGCCAGAGCGCATAGGCTACGGCGATGACGAACATGCTGAAGAGAAAGACAAGTCCCCAGCTTTCGGCGAAATTTGCGACGTCGTGATGGGTCATTCCCGGCTCCTACCTGTTGTTTTCCTGAGCGTTATAGATCGAGAAATCAACCAGCGTGCCCAGCATCTGCATATAGGCGATCAGGGCGTCCAGTTCGGAAATCTTGTTCGGGTCGCCGTCAAAGTCGCGAACCTGGGCCGTCGGATAGCGCTCCATGAAGGCGTCATAATCGTCGGAGTCTTCATCCAGTTGCGCCTTCAGGTCGGCCTCGGCAAAGGCGATCTGGTCGTCCGTATAGGGCACGCCGACCATCCGGTTGGCTTGCAGGTCGGCCTGGATGGTGTTGAATTGCAGGTCATTTTCCGCCAGGAACGGATAGCCGGGCATGACGGATTCCGGCACCACGGCGCGAGGATCCTTCATATGCTCCCGGTGCCATTCGTCGGAATATTTATTGCCGACCCGGGCGATGTCCGGTCCGGTGCGCTTGGAGCCCCACTGGAAAGGATGATCATACATGCTTTCCGCCGCCAGCGAATAATGGCCGTAACGCTCCACTTCGTCCCGGGTAGAGCGGATCATCTGCGAATGGCAGTTATAACAGCCTTCCCGGATATAGATGTTGCGCCCCGCAAGCTCCAGCGGCGTATAGGGCCGCATGCCCTCGACCTCCTCAATGGTGTTTTCGAGGTAGAAGAGCGGTGCGATTTCCACCAGGCCGCCAATGGCCACCGTGATCAGGATTCCAACCAGAAGAATGATGGGATTCTTTTCAAAGATTTCATGTTTGAATGACATTTTGTTCAATTCCCTCTTTCTTATTCAGCCGGAGCCGCCGCCGTGACGGGATGGGCTTCCCCTTCGCCGCGCGCGGTTTTCCACAGGTTATAGACCATGATCAGGCTGCCGAGGACGAACAGCAGTCCGCCGGTGGCCCGGATAATGTAATAGGGGTGCATGGCCTCGACGGTTTCGACGAAGGAATATTCGAGGAAGCCGAGGCTGTCATAGGCGCGCCACATCAGGCCCTGCATGATGCCGGACACCCACATGGAGGTGATGTAAAGCACGATGCCGACGGTGGAAATCCAGAAATGCAGATTGACCAGTTTCAGGGAATAAAGCCCCTTGCGTTTCCACAGCCACGGGAACAGGCAGTAAAGCGCGCCGAAGCTGACATAGGCCACCCAGCCCAGCGCCCCGGAATGGACGTGGCCGACGGTCCAGTCGGTATAATGGCTGAGGCCGTTTACCGCCTTGATGGACATCAGGGGGCCTTCGAAGGTGCTCATGCCGTAAAAGGCGACGGAGACCACCAGCATTTTCAGCACCGGATCGGTGCGCAGCTTGTCCCAGGCGCCGCTCAGCGTCATCAGGCCGTTGATCATGCCGCCCCAGGACGGCATCCACAGGATGATCGAAAAGGTCATGCCCAGCGTCTGCGCCCAGTCAGGCAGGGCGGTATAATGCAGGTGATGGGGGCCGGCCCATATATAGAGGAAAATCAGCGACCAGAAATGAACGATCGACAGCCGGTAGGAATACACCGGACGTTCGGCCCGTTTCGGCACGAAATAATACATGATGCCGAGGAAGCCCGCGGTCAGGAAGAAGCCGACGGCGTTATGGCCGTACCACCACTGGGTCAGGGCGTCCTGGACGCCGGAGAACAGGATATAGCTTTTCGGCTCGACGAAGGAGATCGGCATGGCCATATTGTTGACCAGATGCAGCATGGCGATGGTGACGATAAAGGCGAGATAGAACCAGTTGGCGACATAGATATGGGATTCCCTGCGCCGCCACAGGGTGCCGAGGAAGACCAGCAGATAGGTCACCCAGACAATGGTCAGCCAGATGTCGACATACCATTCCGGTTCGGCATATTCCTTGCTTTGGGTGACGCCGAGGAGATAGCCGGTCGCGGCGAGCACGATAAACAGCTGATAGCCCCAGAAGACAAACCACGGCGCGATTTCCCCGGCGAGGCGCGCCTTGCTGGTCCGTTGCACCACATAGAAGGAGGTGGCGATCAGCACATTGCCGCCAAAGGCGAAAATCACCGCCGAGGTATGCAGCGGCCGCAGGCGGCCGAAATTGGTCCACGGCAGGTCAAAATTCAGGGCCGGAAACGCCAGTTGCCAGGCGATGATGTCGCCGGCGAGAAAACCGACAACTCCCCAGAAAGTCGATGCGATGACCCCGGCCTTGACCACGTTGTTATTATAAAAAACACCGGAGGGCGAAGGCTCATGCGCCATGACGCCGTTGCTGTTGAACCCCAGGTTCATAACGGCGACGATGCCCAGCACGAAAGCGGCGATCATGATATAGCCATGAAGGGCCATTGGGGTGGATGTGGTATTCGCCACGATAAACAACGCCAGCACGGCGCCGATACCCAGACCAAGGGCGGTGAGTCCCTTGGCCAGGCCGCTGACGGTTGGGGGGGAACTGAGGTTTGTCATTATTTTAACCTGCATTTTAAATGTGAAACATTTTTATTGTGCAAAGATCAGGCGTCATAGCCGATGCTATTTAATGTATTGAGAATATACCACCCGTCTTCGATTTACGAATAATCCATCCATTCTGTCAAAACATTGACACAGGTCAACAAAAATTATCGGAATAGCCATGCTGTGGATACAATGCTGGCCTGCATAGGGTAAATAGGCTAGGATCGGCAGCGGTCGGCGCGGGTTTGCGGCCTGCTCTCGGGCATCTATTTAATAGGGGAAATGAAAAAGTGACAAATGTAACAATTTATACAATTAGCAAGTTGATTATTCTGGCGTCGGTCCTGCAGGGGGTTGCCGGATGCGGGGAAGGCGAGCCGAAAAAGGCGACCGGGGATGAAACCGCTATTCAGGCGATTCATCAGCGGGTTCTCACGCTGGACAGTCATGTGGATATATCGCCGGATTATACCTATAATGAGGACTTTGATCCGGGGCGTATGGGCAAAATGAAGGTCGATCTGCCAAAAATGGCGCACGGCGGGCTGGATGCGGCTTTTTTCATTGTTTATGTCGGTCAGACGGCGCGCACCGCGGAAAATTATCACAAGGCGAAACAGGCGGCGCTGCGCAAATTTGACGCCATTCACCGGATGACCGATATGCTCTACCCGGAGCGGATCGGCCTGGCCCGCACGCCGGCGGATGTCAGGCGTATATATAAAGACGGCCGCAAGGTGGCGATCATCGGCATCGAAAACGGTTACGCCATCGGCCGGGACCTGTCCCTGGTGGCTGATTATTATCAGCGCGGCGCGCGTTATATGACCCTGGCCCATAACGGCCATAACGATATTTGCGACAGCGCCCAGCCGAAGGAGGACCTGGGCGATGCGCCGGCCGAGCATGGCGGCGTCAGTGATTTCGGCAAAAAGGTGATTGCCGAGATGAACCGGGTCGGCATGATGGTCGATATTTCCCATGTATCCGAAGACTGCATGATCCAGGCGACGAAATTGTCGCAGGCGCCGGTGATCGCGTCCCATTCCGGGGTGCGGGCGCTGGCCGGTCATCCGCGCAACCTGACCGACGCCCAGATGAAGCTTCTGGCGGCGAAAGGCGGGGTGATGCAGACCGTCGCTTTTAGCGGATATGTCAAACATGACCCGGCGCGCAGCGCGGCCCGGGAGGAACTGGAACAGAAAATCGCCGCCCAATATGGCTATGGTGAAGCGGAATATGACAAAATCATGGAGACTCCGGAATGGCAATCCGGCGCGGCTGAGATCGACGCCCGGCATCCGGTGGCGACGGTGGCGGAATATGTCGACCATATTGATTATGCGGTCCGGCTGATGGGCATTGATCATGTGGGAATCAGTTCCGATTTCGATGGCGGCGGCGGGATTGCCGGCTGGAATGACGCCGCGGAAACGCTGAACATAACCCGGGAGCTTGTGGCCCGGGGCTATTCGGAAGAGGATATTGCGAAGATATGGGGCGGCAACCTGTTGCGGGTCTGGAGGGAGGCGGACCGTGTCGCGGCCGACATGCGGGACACATCCGCGGAGTAATGCCGGCGGCCCCTGGTCTTTGGAGGGCTGCGCCTTTGGGCGACTGAATCCGGCGGGTGGAATTGCGGCGCAAGGATAAATAAATTTTTACCGGAAAATTTACCGGGTTTTTACATGTCCTGAGTAGACTGGACCAACTTAGGGTAATTTAAAAAAGTGATTATTCTGTGACAATGGCAAACCGTCGGCAACGACGGGACGCAAAACTTCTGGTCCCGCCTTTGACGTCATGCGGGATAGCAGGGTTATCGCAAGGAGAAGTAAAAAATGGCCAATACAAGCGCCTCGAATAACGGTTCGCGACCGACCCATGATTTTGAATATAAGAAGGAGCTGGCCTATCAGCTGGTGAAAAGATTTGGTCTTACGGCGGCCCGTCAAACCTGTATTGAAAATAAATGGGATGAGGTTCTGAAGGCGGTCGAAACCGTCCGGACCCATTAAGGACTGTTACGGAAAGTCCGAAAAGGCTGTTGCAAAATGACCGACGGACCGGCTTGGCGGCCCTGACCGCCGGCCCAGAAAATCTGTTTTCCGAAAATTTGCTCACCCAGAAATTCAGTCGCCCCCAAAACAAATATTATAGAAAATATTCCCCGCGAAGCCCTTCTGTCGTCTTGAGCAGAAGGAAGATGCCATTTATATCCCGCTATATCCCGCAGATTTGGCCAAGAGGGCAAAGACTTTGCCGACGTTGCGCGCGGGCCGGTTATTTCCCCTGGGGCCGTTCCGGGCGGCCCCCGACTCATTCCATCTTCGGTCTAAAATATTTCGCAAATGGACGGTAAGCACTATATAAGTTCTGTTTATTTCGCAAATTTAGTGGAAAGTTTCATATTTCAAGGATTATTTTTTTTCCCGACCTCCCGATCGCATCCGGTCACTAAACCACAGAAAACAGGTCACTTTTCAAGACGGGGTAATGTTATTTTATTACGTGAGTAAAAATAAAAATATTGCCGTTTGGAAGTTTTTTTTGATTTGAGGCCAAGCAGGTCTTGTAAAACACACAGAAATTAGGATAGTGTGCCATCAGTCCAGCTGTCTGGATTCTGTCTTGGATATATTGATGTGGCCAGACGGGTAATTGGAAAGCATAGATACAAACCATAATAATCTCAATAATGAGACGGTATCATGCTCACAATTTTTTATTGTAATTAATGTACTCATAGGGGAGTAACTTGATGGTGGATAACAGTTCAAATATGAAGAATTCCTTCTTTATGTTCGTGAGCTTTGTTTGCCGGAATTACACAGGTTTATTCCTTTGTCCATTATTCGCCATTTCAAATGGCAAAAACTTAACAACTCAAAAAAAGCTGTAGGAAGAAGAATGATTAAGCATCGAGTTAGAACTGTAGTTCTTTCCGCCGTTGCTGCGGGAGCCCTCGTCATGGGCACCGGCAGTGCGGGTGCAACTGATCTGAAAGACGTTCTCGAGGTGGGAATGAAAGCAAATCAGGTCGCACAACAATCGCAGGAAAAAATCAATAAAATTGTTGATCAGACCGACAAGGTTGTCGCTGATTACAAGGCTGTTCTGAGAACAATTGAGGGCCTGCGGATCTATAATGCGCAACTCCAGCGCCAGATTGACCTTCAAAATGTTGAAATGGAGAAGCTTTCCAATTCCATCAAGGGCGTGACGTATATTAAACGTCAGATCACGCCGCTGATGATGAAAATGGTTGATGCCCTGGGCGAGTTTATCGAGAATGACCTTCCGATCAAACGCGCCGAGCGTATTGCCGGCATTGAACGTCTTCGGGACCTGATGGACAATCCGAATGTCGATGCCTCGGAAAAATTCCGCAGTGTGTTTGAACTCTATCAGATCGAAAGCGAATATGGTCGCGCCGTTCAGGCCTATACATCCAAAGTGAATGTGGATGGCAACGAACTGGAAGTGGATATGCTTCACATCGGTCGTATCGCCCTGGTCTATCAAACCCGTGACGGCAAACAATCCGGCATGTGGGATCAGGAAAACCAGCGCTGGATCCAGCTTGATGAATCCTATCGCAAGCCGATCAAACAGGCCCTGGCCGTGGCCAGCAAGCAGGCCGCCGCCGACACCCTCCTGAGACTGCCGCTGACGGCCCCAATTGCCGGTAAAATGGAGACAGCAAAATGAGAAAATTAGTTAGTGTAATCATTGCTGTGACCATGGCCGGATTCGGCGCATCAGCATTTGCCCAAACGGCGCCGGCAGCGAAAAGCTTGGATGAGTTGCTCGAACTCGTCAAGCAGGGCGCCTATAAGGAAAACCAGGAAAACAAGCGTCGTGAAGCTGAATTCGCGCGCGAAAAATCCAAACAGCAATCCATGCTGGCCCAGGCCCGCAACACCCAGCAGCAGGAAGAGCGCCGCTCTGATCGCCTGGAAGCGGAATTCAAGGTCAACGAAGGCAAGATTGCCAAGCTGGAAGAGGATCTGTCTCACGAACTGGGCGCCTTGAAAGAGCTCTTCGGCGTTCTTCAGCAGGTTTCCGGTGATGCCAAGGCGGTCTTTAACGCCTCCATCATCTCTGCGCAGTTCCCCGGCCGTGAAGCTTACCTGAATGAACTGATTGCGAAAGCCTCCAGTTCCGAACTGCCGACCATCGATGAGATTGCCCGTCTGTGGTATGAAGTACAGCGGGAAATGACTGAATCCGGTAAAATTGTCAAATTTGTCACCGATGTTCAGTATCCCAACGGTGAAATCGTCAGCAAGGAAATCGTCCGTGTTGGCACCTTCAACCTGATTGCTGACGGCAAATATCTCGAATGGCGGACCAAGTATCAGAATGTTTCCGAACTGCCCCGTCAGCCAAAAGACCGTTTCCTGGAAACGGCCGCCAATCTTCAGAATCTGACGGAGGGCTATACGGCATTTGGTCTGGACGTATCGCGCGGCGCCATTCTTGGCCTGCTGATTCAGGATCCGAGCATTCTTGAGCGTATCGACCAGGGTGGTATCATTGGGTATATCATCATTTACGGCCTCGGCCCGCTCAGCCTGCTGCTGATTATCTTCTCCGGTCTGAAACTGGTGGTGACCCGCGGTAAGGTCAAGGCGCAGATTCGCAGCGACGTTGTCAATGAAAACAACCCGCTGGGACGTGTGCTGAGTGTTTATGACAGCAACAAAAATGTTGATGTTGAAACGCTTGAACTGAAACTTGATGAAGCAATTCTGAAGGAAATTCCATCGCTTGAACGCTTCCTGACACTGATCAAGGTGATCGCGGCGGTTGCTCCGCTGATGGGTCTCCTCGGTACGGTGACCGGTATGATCAACACCTTCCAGTCCATGACATTGTTCGGGACCGGTGATCCGAAGCTGATGGCCGGTGGTATTTCACAGGCGCTTGTGACGACTGTTCTGGGTATTGTTGTCGCCCTGCCAACGCTGTTCCTGCACTCGATTGTCGCCGGATGGAGCAAGGACATCGTCCATACTCTTGAAGAGCAGAGCGCCGGTATTATTGCTGTCCATGCGGAACAGGGTCAAAAAGGAGCCTGATCATGTATGAGCTGATAAATATGTTTGAAAATGTCCGTGATTTCATGGAGAAGGGGGGACCTGTCCTCACGGCCATTTTCATCATTATCTTTCTGCTCTGGGCTTTGGTGTGTGAACGTATGATGTACTTCAGAACGGGACACCGCAAACAAGTGAATGAAGTTATGGCTACCTGGGAAGCTCGCACCGAGCGGACTTCCTGGTACGCCGACCAAATTCGCCAAGCCATGATCAGTCAGGTGACCATGGATCTGAGAAACAACTTGCCGCTGATTAAGACATTGGTGGCGATCTCCCCTCTGATGGGGCTTCTTGGAACCGTATGGGGTATGATTGAGGTTTTCGATGTAATGGCAATTTTGGGCAGCAGCAACGTCAAGGCCATGGCCGCCGGCGTTTCCAAAGCGACGATTCCGACGATGGCCGGAATGGTCGGCGCCCTTTCCGGCGTGTTCGCCTCTTCCTACCTGGAAGGCCGGATGAACAAGGAAGCCGAATTGCTCGAAGACCACTTAACAAAAGATCATTGAGAGAGTTAATATGCGTAAACACGCCTCAAATACCAGCGAGGGAGATGCAGAGATTGATATGACGCCGATGCTTGACATCGTGTTCATCATGCTCATCTTCTTCATCGTTACCGCCTCCTTCCTCAAGGAAGCCGGTATCGACATTAACCGCCCCGATGCTTCCACTGCGGTGAAAGCGGACAAGGCCAATATCATGATCGCGGTAAGCGATAAAAACGAAGTCTGGATGGAAAAACGCCGGGTTGACGTGCGCGCGGTACGGGCCAATGTGGAACGTCTGCGGGCTGAAAACCCCGAAGGTTCCGTGGTGATCCAGGCGGATATCGACGCCAAGGCCGGTGTCGTGATGGAAGTGGTCGACGCCGTTCGCATGGCGAATGTAAGTGACTATGTGGTAGCGACGAAAGAGAATTAAATGATCGTACGTTATACACTTTCAACCATATTCGCCGTTCTTATTACCTTTGCCCTGTTCTGGGGCATGCAATATCTGATTGCCATCGGCGGCGATACGAAAAACAATCGTGTCGAAGGCCACAAGGTAGAGATCGGCGAAGTACGGGAAGCTCAGGAGATTGAGCAGAAAATCCGTAAACCCGACAAACCCGAGGACACCGAGACGCCCCCGGATACCCCTGACATTGATATGGATACCAATGTCGATAATGTAAGCACCGGCATTGAAATCGGCATGGCGACCGTCCAGGCCGATGTCAGCGTCGGCGGAACCGGCGGCTTCGCCGCCAGCGACGGGGACTATCTGCCCATTGTGAAAGTGGCGCCGATTTATCCGCGCCGCGCCCAGGAGCGGGGCCTTTCAGGCTATGTTATCCTGGAATTCACCGTGACGAAGCTTGGCACCGTGACCGATGTCAAGGTCGTTGAAACCACCAACTCCGTATTTAACCGGGCGGCGATCAAAGCGGCCATGAAGTTTAAATACAAACCAAAAGTGGTTGATGGCGAGCCGATCGATGTGGCGGGCGTCCTGCATAAAATCACCTTTGAGCTTGAAGATTAGAGAGAAGGAGAACGTATGATTAATCTTACAAAACTTACGAAGACCTTCGTCTCGGCCACGGCTCTTGGTGGGGTGATGGCGCTGGCGACGGTCGCCGTGGACTTGCCCGGCCTGTCGGATCAGGTTTATGCCGCGGATAAAGACGATCTGAAATATGACGAACGGAAAACGCGCAGGACTCCGGCCCTGAGCGCCAAGATCTACAAGGTTCTCGGTGACGCGCAGGAACAGGCGGACGCCAATAATTATCCCGGCGCATTGCAGATCCTTGAAGAAGGTCTCGGCTCCAAGATCGACAAGCTGAATTCCTATGAGAAAGCCCAATATTATAACTTCAAGGGTTTCCTCTATTATAGTCAGGAAAATTACGACGCAGCTTTGACGGCCTATGAAAATGTCCTGCGGCAGGAAAATCTGCCGGCGGCAATGGAGGACACCACGGTTTACACCATGGCCCAGCTTTATTTCATCAAAGAGGACTATAACAGTTCGATCAAGATGATGAATCGCTGGCTCAAGTATCAGCCAACGCCTACGGCGCAGCCCCTGATACTTCTTGGTCAGGCCTATTATTCCCTTGGCACCAAGGAGGGAATTCCCCAGTCTCAGGCAAACGCCCATTTTAAGAAGGGCATTCCTTATATTCTTCAGGCCATCGACCTTTACAAGGAAGCGGGCAAGGAGCCCAAGGAAAACTGGTATCTTCTGCTTCGGGTCATGTATTTCGAGCTGAAGGAAAATCAGAAGGTTGTCGATATTCTGGAGCTTCTGGTCAATAAATGGCCGAAGAAGGAATATTGGTTGCAGCTTGCCGGCATGTATGGCGAGATGGCTTCTGACGCCAAGTCTGAAAAAGAACGCGCCGTGCTGGAGAAGAAGCAGCTTGCGACATATGAAGCCGCCTACCGTCAGGGCTTCCTGGCAAAGAGCAGCGAACTTGTCAATATGTCTCAACTCTATATGTATCATGAGACGCCTTACTGGGCCTCTGTCGTCATTGACAAAGGGCTGAAATCCGGCAAAATTGAGAAAACCAAGAAAAACTACGAGAATCTTGCTCAATCGCGGATCAACGCCCAGGACATGAGAGATGCGCTGGCCCCCTTGCGGGTCGCGGCGGAAATGTCCGATGATGGCGAGCTCTATAAAAAGCTCGGCCAGGTATATATGCAGCTTGACGACTATAAGAATGGCGCGAAATATCTGGGGCTGGCCCTGAAAAAGGGCGGCCTGAAACGGACCGACACCGTGGCGATCCTTGAGGGGATGTGTTACTTCAACATGGGACAGCTGGATAATGCCCGCAAGTCCTTTGAGGTGGCCGCCAAGGATAAGCGCAGCCGCAAACAGGCCCGCAAGTGGATTTCCTACCTTTCCAAGGAAAAAGAACGCCTGCGCCAGATCAAGGAATTCCTTGGCTAAGGCCGTTCATCAGGGTGATGTATCCTGAATTTCAATGTAAAAACAGGGCGATATGATTATCGTCCTGTTTTTTTTGTGCAATATTCTCCTACAGGCTTGTGTGTTTTTTTATACTGTTCTATCGTAGGCGATCCTGTGAGAGGGATGGAAACCGCTGCCGGTAAGAAGGGCCGCTGGCGGTAAAATGAGGACTCAGGATAATATATGACAATACTTGCGCACATATTGATTACCGCGACTTACGCTGTTGTCGCTGCTTTCGTGGCTCTTGTCCTTCCCGGCATATTTACTTCCTTGAACGATATGACAGCGCTGATCCTCGGCAGTCTTGTGTTCCTGATCGGGGTCCAGCTCCACGCCATGTATATCTGGAAATTCGGCAAGGAAGACACGGTGAACCGATTGCTGGCCCTCCATCAGGATTATCAGGTCAGCGTTGACAAGCTGGAGGAGAGCAAGGCCGAACTGGAGGAACTCCGGGAAAAAATATACAAGGTCGATAACCGGCAGAATTCTGAAATTATCAGCGAAATGCATGTCCTGCAGACCCTGCTCAATCAGGTGATTGAGAAATCCGGCAAATCGCTGGAACAGCGCGTCGCCCTGGAAAAGGCGCTCGAAAAAGACATCGCATCGGGCAATCACCTCGTGCAGCATAACCTGGAAAACAAGGAGCGCAGCGATGGCGAGGTGCTGAATATCATGCATCATGCGCTGGAGGAAAACAGGGTCGATCTTTATCTTCAGCCGATTGTCGCCCTGCCGTCGCGGCGGGTGGCGCATTATGAATGTTACAGCCGGGTTCGCGATGAGGAGGATAATGTGATTTTTCCGTCGCAATATCTCAGGCTGGCCGAAGACAGCGGCCTGGTCGGCACGCTGGACAACCTGTTGCTGTTTCGCTGTATCCAGGTCATTCGGCGACTGGGGCCGCGGCGGCCGGACCTGCGGTTTTTCTGCAATATTTCCTCCGTCTCGCTCAATGACCAGGAGTTTTTCCCCCAGTTCATTGATTTCATGATTGAAAACCATGAACTGTCGGACCGTCTGGTTTTTGAATTCGCCCAAAAGGATGTCTTGCGCCAGCCGCCGGCCGTCGGCCGGAATCTTGCGACGCTGGGCCGGCGCGGGTTCCGTTTTTCCATGGATCAGACCATTGACCTGAATGTGGACCTGGCGGATTTGTCGTCGCGTTATTTCCGCTATATCAAGGCCGACGCCAAAACCATCGTCGCGCAGGATACGGACATTCATCCTGATGACCTGAAGGAAGCCTTCAGCCGTTATGACCTGGATCTGATCATCGAGAAGATCGAGAATGAGGAGACCATCGTCGAAATCCTTGATTACGGCATGGATTATGGCCAGGGGTATTTATTTGGCATGCCGCGCCTCAGCAGTGATGCCCGGCTTGACCTGTAGGTCTGCTGCGTCGCTCCGCCATAAAAACGCCGGCCCATGATCAGCTGATCAGCCGACGTTATATTTTGAGATCTTTTTACAGACCTTTTCAGGAAAACAAGGCGTCAATATCCGCCTGGGTTGTCTTTTCGGATGTTTTCGGTTGCAGCCCGGCATTGGCGTCGGCCTCGTAAACGATGGGTTTGGAGGGTTTGATGCGGGCTTTCGCCTTCAGGGCGGCGGCGGCTTTTTGTTGCTTGGCCTGCTCAATCAGATTGGCTTTGGCCTCGGAGGGCGAGGTCGGCTCTGCTTGCGGCGTTCCTTCGGCATCCCCGGCGCCGTTGACCTCTGTTTCATCGAAAAGTGAATCAATATCGCCTTGATCGGCCGTTTCTCCGGTCGGGAGGGACGGCGTGGCGTCAGCGGTTTCTGCATCGTTTCCGGCAGTTTCATCTGCGGGCGCATTCGCTTCCTCAGAATCATCAACTTCCGGCGCTGGCTCATCCGCAGCCGCATCTTCGCCGTCCAGAAGCGCATCAATCTCGCTCTGGTCAATACCTTCGCCTTCCAGCGCCGGGCCGTTGAGCAGGCTTTTGTCTCCGGATTCGATTTCGGCCTTTTCGGGTTCTTTAGCTTTCGCCGGGTCCTCATTCATCACGCCGAGGATATGGATCAGGCGATCGACGCGGTTTTCCACATGCTCAAGAGTCGTTACAACCTTGCTGATTCGCTGCCCGGTTATATCCTGGAAGGAACAGGCCTCAAAGATTTGCATCACCGCATCATTGACCGTGTCGCGATAGGCTTCGGCGTCGCCGGGATCGGACTCCATGATCCGTTCGGCGGATTCCATGATGGTGTTGGTCGCGCTTTCCGTCTGTTCGACGATGGCGGCCAATTCCAGTCCGGCGCGCGGAATCTTGGCGTCATCCTTATGCTCCGGCGACAAAGAGGCGATCTCCCGCCGGGCGTCTTCAATATAATCGGCAAGAGACTGGCATTCCTGATAAATGGTGAGATCGACGGACTTGAAGTAGCTTTCCAGCGACCGCATCAGAATTTCGGTCAGAGCCGCGACATCCGGCAGCGATACGGCCGGGTGATTTCCCTTCCGCAGCTTGTCGACCAACGGTCCTATATGATCCGGCAAGAGCCCTCGGGGCATTAAAATTCTCCAAGCACTGTTGTGAGTTTCTGTTTCAGTGTGGCCGCATTAAAGGGCTTCACGATATAATTGTTGACGCCGGCTTTTTTGGCCGCGATCACATTGTCGGTTTTTGACTCCGCGGTCACCATGATGAAAGGAGTTTTCTTCAGCATCGCATCGGAGCGAACTTCCTTCAGCAGTTCGTAACCGGTCATCGGCTCCATATTCCAGTCGGAAATGATGATGCCATAATTTTTCGAACGCATTTTGTTGAGGGCCTCCGCCCCGTCACTGGCTTCATCTACATTATCGAAACCCAACTGTTTCAAAAGATTACGAATTATCCGCAGCATGGTTTTATAATCATCTACGATGAGGATGGGCATTGCTTTATCTACAGCCATATTCTTACTCATTTGCAATTTAACTTGGTTATTTTCCGCAAGGGCGAATTACGCTATCCCGGCGGGCGACTTGCTCCAAAGTAACGGCATGAATTAAAAAAAAGGTTAATGGAGCCTGCGGAAAGGATTTTTTTATTTGCTTTATTGCTTTGGGGGCATTAGGTCGTAAACTGAAGTTAAGCCAGTCGCGTGAAATGCACAATGAAGGGTTATTTATGTCAGATGTGAAAGAGGCCTGGTTTGAAGACCTGGCGGTGGGACAGTCCTGCAGTACGATCAACAAAGTAACCGAGGCGGATATTGTAAAATTTTCCGAGGTCACCGGGGATGTCAACCCGATTCATCTGGATGAGGCTTACGCCCGGAAATCCATTTTCGGCCAGCGCATCGCCCACGGCATGATTTCGGCCGGATATATTTCGGCAATCTTTGGCACCAGGTTTCCCGGCGCGGGCAGCATTTTCCTGTCTCAGAGCCTGAAATTCAAGGCGCCGGTGAAAATCAATGATTCCGTGGAAACAACGGTGACGATCACCGACCTCAATGAAAAACGAAAACGGGTTACCCTGGATTGTCAATGCCGGGTGGGCGATACGGTGGTCTTGAGCGGCGAAGCCCAGCTTATGGTGCCGGCGCGGGCAGGATGAACGGCGACCGGAAAAAGGCGCAGGGCCCTTTAGGATAGAAAACCATTACCGGTGAAAAGAAAATGACCATGAGAATTTTCAGGCATTTTGAGAATCTCCCCGATGACGTCAAGGGAAGCGTTATCGTGCTGGGCAATTTCGATGGATTCCACAAGGGGCATCAGACGGTAATCGGCCGGGCCGGCAAGCTGGCCCGGGAAATGAACACCAGCCTTTCCGTGCTGGTGGTCGAACCGCATCCCCGCAGCTATTTCAACCCGGGACAGGAAGATTTTCGCCTGACCTCTTTTCGGACCAAGGCCCACCTGCTGGAAAATTTCGGCGTCGACACCCTGTTCGTCCTGCCCTTCGATAAAAAGCTGTCCCATACGCTGGCCCAGGATTTTGTCACCAGAATTCTGCTCGACAGCCTTGGCGTCCTGCATGTCTTTGTCGGCTATGATTACCGGTTTGGCGCCGGCCGCGGCGGCAGCGCCGACGTCTTGCGGCAAATGGGCTGGATGGAGCAGTTCGGCGTCACCATCGTCGAGAAGATCATGGAAGGCGATCATATTTATTCCTCGACCAATATCCGCGAGACCCTGCGCGCCGGCGACGTGCGGCGCTGTGCGGAGCGGCTGGGCCACTGGTGGCATGTGGAAGGCCATGTCTTGCATGGCGACCAGCGGGGACGCACCATCGACTTTCCGACCGCCAACCTGTCGATGGAAGGCTATATCAAGCCTCGCCTCGGGGTTTATGCGGTGCGGGTGATGATTCCGTCGGGCCCGGCGCGCGGGGTGTGGAACGGCGTCGCCAATGTCGGGCGGCGGCCGACCTTTGACAAGGACGACCTGACGCTTGAGGCCCATATTTTCGATTTCAACCACGATATTTACGAACTGCCGGTCAAGGTGGAATTTGTTGATTTTATCCGGGAAGAGCAGAAATTCGACGGGCGGGAGGCCCTGAAAAAGCAGATCGAACGGGATTGCAAGATCGCGAAAAAAATCCTGATGGATCCGCAAAATCAGCAATCGTCGATTCCGACGCCCCGTCTGGAAGACCATCTTTAGGGCAGGCGCCGGTGACGGTGAAACAAAATGCTCGACAATGCTTGCCACTCCTTGCTACAAGATTACAATTTTCTGCCCGCAAGACATACCAGCTAAGAAACACATATTAACATGACCAAAGATTATCGATCGACAATATTCCTGCCCAGGACGGATTTCCCCATGAAGGGCAATCTGCCCAATCGTGAGCCGATGTGGTTGGAGAAATGGCGGGCCATGGATGTTTACGGCATGCTCCGTGAAAAGGGTAGGTCCAATCCGGACAAATTCATCCTGCATGACGGGCCGCCCTACGCCAACGGCAATATTCATATCGGTCATGCGATGAATAAAACCCTGAAGGATATTATTGTCCGCGCACAGCAGATGTCGGGCAAGGACGCGCCCTATGTGCCGGGCTGGGACTGCCACGGCCTGCCGATCGAATGGAAGATCGAGGAAAAATACCGCAAGTCCGGCAAGAACAAGGATGAGGTCGATCCGATCGAGTTTCGGGCGGAATGCCGCAATTTCGCCGCCAAATGGATTGACGTCCAGCGCGAGGAGTTCAAGCGGCTCGGCATATTCGGCGACTGGGAAAAGCCCTATCTGACGATGAATTTCGACAGCGAGGCGCAGATCGTCCGCGAACTGCAGAAATTTCTGATGGATGGCAGCCTCTATCGCGGCTCGAAGCCGGTGATGTGGTCGGTGGTGGAAAAAACCGCCCTTGCCGAGGCCGAGGTCGAATATCAGGACCATACTTCTCATATGATCGATGTCGCCTTTCCGGTGGTCTCGACCGCATACCCGGCGCTCAGCGACGCCGCGATCGTCATCTGGACGACGACCCCCTGGACGATCCCGGCCAACCGGGCGATTTCCTACGGCGCGGCGATCGACTATGTGCTGATCGAAGTGACGGCGGCCGGGGACGGCAGCCGTGTCGCCGCCGGCCGGAAGCTGGTGGTGGCGGAGGCGCTTCTGAATGAGTTTGCCGCCCGGGCCGGCATCGCCGCCTATGAGGTGCGGGACCATTTCAAGGGCGATGTTCTTGAAGGCGCGGTCTGTCATCATCCGTTCCATGGTCAGGGGTATGATTTCGATGTGCCGCTGCTCGCCGGCGATCATGTGACGATCGAGGCCGGCACCGGTTTCGTCCATACCGCCCCCGGCCACGGCCAGGACGACTTTGAAATGGGCCTGAAATACGGTCTTGAGGCGCCTTTCACCGTTGATGACGGCGGACTCTATTATGATCATGTGCCGATTTTCGCCGGCCAGCATGTCTACAAGGTCCATGACATGGTCTGTGACGAACTGGAAAAGGTCGGCGCGCTGCTGGCTCGGGATGTCATTGTCCACAGCTATCCCCATAGCTGGCGGTCCAAGGCGCCGCTGATTTTCCGCAATACGCCCCAATGGTTTATTTCCATGGAAAAGACCGATCTGCGCCAGACGGCGCTGACCGCGATCAAGAATGTGCGCTGGGTGCCGGAAAGCGGCCGGAACCGGATCACCGCCATGGTCGAGGGACGCCCCGACTGGGTCCTGTCCCGCCAGCGCGCCTGGGGCGTGCCGATCACGGTCTTCGTTCACAAGAATAGCGGCGAACTGCTGCGCGACGAAGCGGTCAATGAGCGAATCGCCCGGGCGGTGGAAAGTGACGGCGCCGACGCCTGGTATGTCCGCCCGGCCGAGGAGTTCCTCGGCGACGGGTATCCGGCCGATGAGTATGAGCGGGTCGAGGATATTCTTGACGTCTGGTTCGACAGCGGCTCGACCCACGCCTTTGTTTTGGAACAGCGGGACGATTTGCGCGCACCGGCGGACCTTTATCTCGAAGGCACCGACCAGCATCGCGGCTGGTTCCAGTCGTCGCTGCTGGAAAGTTGCGGCACCCGCGGCCGCGCGCCCTACAAAAATGTGCTGACCCACGGCTTTACCCTCGACGACAAGGGCAAGAAAATGTCCAAGTCGCTCGGCAATGTGATCGCGCCGCAAAAAATAATCCAGCAATATGGCGCCGATATTCTGCGGCTGTGGGTGACGTCGATCGATTATATGAATGATCACCGGATCGGCAACGCCATCATTCAGGGCCAGGTCGAGGCTTACCGCAAGATTCGCAACACGCTGCGCTTTCTGCTCGGCAACCTGAATGAATTCAGCGAAGAAGAAAGGCTGCCGCTTGCCGAGATGCCGGAACTGGACCGTTTGATCCTCCACCGGCTTTATGAGCTGGACCGGGTCAACCGGGCGGGGATTGCGGATTTTAATTTCAACCGGATCTATACGGCGCTCTATAATTTCTGCACCGTGGATCTCAGCGCCTTTTATTTCGATATTCGCAAGGACGGCCTCTATTGCGATGACAAATCGACCGTCCGCCGCCGGGCGACCCGCACCGTCCTCGATCAGATATTCTTTGTCCTGACCAAGATGCTGGCGCCGATCATGGTGTTCACCGCCGAGGAAGTCTGGCAATCCCGCTTTCCTGATGAACAGGACAGCATTCACCTGAAGACCTTCCATGACATACCGGCCGAATGGCGCGATGACGCCCTGGCCGCCAAATGGGAAAAGGTCCGGACCCTGCGCCGGGTCGTCACCGGCGCTCTGGAAGTGGAGCGGCGGGAAAAACGCATCGGCTCCTCATTGCAGGGGCGGGCCAAAGTCTATGTGTCGGATCAGTCTTATAAGGATGTGATGGCCAATATCGACCTCGCCGAACTGTCGATCACCTCGGCGGCGGAACTGATCCTTGACGATGCGCCGGCGGACGCCTTCCGGCTTGAGGATGTGGCGGGTGTCGCCGTGGTCAGCACGCTGGCCGAGGGGGAAAAATGCGAACGCTGCTGGCAGGTGCTGCCGACGGTGGGCGCTGTCGCCGGCCATGAGGATATTTGTCCGCGCTGCGCCGATGCGGTGGGAAAGGCGGGATAGGGCATGTTCCGCCTGGGCCTCACCGTCGCTTTCTGCGCCCTGCTGCTTGACCGGGTCAGCAAGTGGTGGATCATGGAGGTCGTGGAACTGCCGAAAATCCAGATGGTCCAAATTCTGCCCATTTTTAATCTACAATGGGTCGAGAACCGTGGCGTCAGTTTCGGCCTGTTGAGCGCCGACGGCGATTTGGGCCGCTGGGCCCTGGTGGTCCTGACCGCCCTGATTGCGATCGGGCTTGGCATTTGGCTGAAAAGGGTGCAGACTAGGCTGCTGGCGGTCGCCATCGGCCTGGTGATCGGCGGCGCGATCGGCAATATTTACGACCGGACGGTTTTCGGCTATGTCGCCGATTTCCTCCAGTTCCATCTGGGCGACTGGTCCTTCGCCGTCTTCAATGTGGCCGACAGCTGCATTACGGTCGGCGCGCTGTTGTTGATATGGGATACGTTTTTGGGACCGGGCTCGAAAAAAGAGGCTTCAAACAAGAAACAGTCAGACCAGACGAAAGTCTGAAGCGGCTTGATAACGATAAAGATAAAGGAAAAGTGATTGCGAAATAAACTGTTATTGACGGCAATGATGCTCGGGATTGCCGGGACGCTGGCGGCCTGCTCCAACCGGGAAGGCCCCGATGAGTTCGCGGTATTGAAAAATCCGCCGCTGGTGATGCCGCCGGATTATCATTTGCGGCCGCCAGGGGATGAAAGCGATGTCCGCGGCGCCTATACGCCGCAGGAAATCGCCAAAAGGGCCCTGTTCGGCAGCCCGGACAGCTAGGTTCCCGGTATGAAACCGGACCGGGGGGTGAGCCATCCGGTCTGCTTTTGCCTCTACTGCTGATCCTCTCTCTGATTGCGGGCGTGTATGATGAAAAGGCGGGCGAGCGCTGCGCTGATCAAGAGGGCGCCCGCGGCATAGACGCTCGAAGTATATCCGTTGGCGAACCCCCCGGCGCCGGCGGTGACCAGACCAAGGCCGGTGCCGAAAACCAATCCGTTTATCAATCTCATGTCCCGTCCCTCCGCTTGTTGGATAGGGCGCCATATTTCCATGGGATTATGTTCACAGCGTGAAGGAAATAAGGTAATCTTGTGACCATTGAATGTCAGACGGTTGAATGTCAGACGGTGATCTGTGAATTTTATCTTCGGGAATATGTCTTTGAAAATCCGCCTCCTTTCAGAAAATACCATCAACCGGATCGCCGCCGGCGAGGTGATCGAACGGCCGGCCAGCGCGGTCAAGGAGCTGGTGGAAAACGCCATTGACGCCGGGGCGCGCAACATCACGGTGGTGATGATCGGCGGCGGGCGCGAGCTGATTTCGGTCACCGATGACGGCTGCGGCATGTCGCGGCCGGAAATGGAGCTGGCGGTGGAGCGCCACGCGACGTCGAAATTGCGCGAAGACGACCTGACGGATATTAAGACCATGGGCTTTCGCGGCGAGGCCCTGCCTTCGATCGCCTCGGTCAGCCGCTTTTGCCTGACCAGCCGCGCCGCGGGCAGCGATGAGGCGTGGAAAATCGACATTGCCGGCGGCAGAAAGCAGGCCCCGCAGCCGGCGGCCCTCAATCAGGGGACGAAGATCGAGGTCCGGGATCTGTTTTACGCCACGCCGGCGCGCCTTAAATTCCTCAAGACCGAACGCACCGAATTCAATTACGCCCTCGACGTGATCCGGCGGCTCGCCATGGCCCATCCGGAGATCGGCTTCTCCCTGATGGATGGTGAGCGGCGGGCGTTCCGGGTATCCGCCGCGCAGGGCGAACTGCTGGACGCCCGGCTCAGGCGACTGACGGCGATATTGGGGGCGGAATTCGGCGACAACGCCCTGCCGATCGAGGTCGAGCGGGAAAATATCAGGCTCAGCGGCTATGCCGGCCTGCCGACCTATAACCGGGGCAACGCCCAGCATCAGTATCTGTTCGTCAACGGCCGACCGGTCAAGGACAAGCTGCTCACCGGCGCGGTGCGCGGCGCCTATATGGATTTTCTCGCCCGCAACCGCCATCCGGTGCTGGCGCTGTTCCTCGAGACGCCGACCCGCATGGTCGATGTCAATGTTCATCCGGCCAAGGCCGAGGTGCGCTTTCGCGACAGCGGCCATGTCCGGGGGCTGATCGTCGGTTCCCTCAAGCGGGCCCTGACCGATGCCGGACATCGGGCGGCGACCACGGTCGCCCGGTCGGCCCTCCACGCCTTTCAGGCCGAATCTCCTGCCGGCGGGGCGGGCGCATCCGGCCTGCCGGCCTATTCCGGACGATACAGCGGCGGCAACAAGTCATTCCCAATGCCGCCGACAGCCTACGGCGGCGGGCTGAGCGAGGCGGGACGCGATTATCAGCGGCCGGTGGGCCCGGACCATCGGCAGATGCCGCTGGCGGAGGGGTTCGCCCCGCCGGAAGGCCGGGTCGATTCGGCCGATGCGCCGTCCGGGGCGATGACGGACAATCCCCCCGATGACCTGCTGGAGTATCCGCTGGGGGCGGCCCGGGGCCAGCTTCACGAAACCTATGTCGTGGCCCAGACCAAGGCGGGGATCATCATCGTCGACCAGCATGCCGCCCATGAACGGCTGGTTTATGAACGGATGAAGGGTCACCTGATGCGGGACGGCGTGCCGCGCCAGGTCCTGCTGATCCCGGAAGTGGTCGAGCTTGAGCCGGCGGCGGCGGACCGGTTGCTGCAACGGGGTGACGAATTGCAGGAAATGGGCCTGGCGCTGGAAGCCTTCGGTGACGGGGCGGTGGTGGTCCGCGAGGCGCCGGCGCTGCTTGGCGATACCGACATCAGGGGGCTGGTGCGGGACCTTGCCGATGAGGTGATGGAGCTGGATCAGGCGCTGTCGCTCAAGGAACGGCTGGAGGAGGTCTGTTCGACCATGGCCTGCCACGGCAGCGTCCGCGCCGGACGGCGGCTCAGCGTGACGGAGATGAACGCCCTGTTGCGGGAAATGGAGCAAACGCCCCATTCCGGCCAGTGCAATCACGGCCGGCCGACCTATGTGGAGCTGAAACTTTCCGATATTGAAAAATTATTTGGCCGCCGCTGACGGGGTTTAATGGTTATTGAAGCCTGAAACGCGAAATTCCTTCAGTTCGGCAATGGCGATTTTCAGATGCAGGCTGACAAGCTCCAGATGCGCGGCTTCGGCTTCCTGATGCAGCAGGTTCAAGGCATTGATCATCCCGGCATATTCATACTCCATCGCCGTGACATATTCTGTTGGATCAAAAGGCGTATTTTTCAGCGTCATAAAACGGGTCCATATGGCGATATTAATCTACCTATAAGTGCATATCTCTTGAAATAACAGAATCTGCCGGAAAAGGAAAGAAAAATATGCGCTTCCGGCTCAGGCAGTTTTCCGCAGGAAGGAAAACCGGGCGTCGCCATAGGTTTTCTGTTGAATGACCTCAAGGAATTTCGGGAAGGTTATTTCCTTGTTTCGCTGATATTCGGCGATAATCAGGCAATTTTCCGCCAGATGGTTTTTGCGCTCCAGCCCTTCGATGGTCTGTGGGATAAGGTCAAGAGGGTAGGGCGGATCAAGGAAGATAATGTCGCAGGGCCAAGTCGCCGGTGGAAAATTCGGCGCCGTGACACACTTTATGGTTGTTTTTGCTTCGACCTTCAGCAGGGCGATATTTTTTTTCACCAGCTGCAGGGCCCGGCGGTCCCGGTCAAAAAAACTGACGTGGGCCGCGCCCCGGGACAGCGCCTCAAGGCCGAGGGCGCCGGTCCCGGCAAACACATCCAGCACATGAGCGCCCCGGAGCGCCGGCGCCTGATGGCTCAGAATATTGAATATGGTTTCCCGCATTCGGTCGGTGGTCGGCCGGATCGTCTTGTCGGCCGGCGGGCTGAGCCGGCGGCCGCGATATTCGCCGCCGATGATTCTCATTTGCGGCCTTTTGGTCGCGGCTCTGCGGCTTTCGCGCCGGATGATTTCCGGCGGGCCGGCGATCCGGATGAGGTTCCGGCGGCCGCATCGCGCGCTTCCCGCCGTTTCGGGTCGCTTTTTTTCTTGTTGAGGCGGCGGCGGTTGATTTTCGGTTTCGCCCTGGCCCAGCCGGAACGGGATTTCGGTCTGTCCTTTTGCGGCGCGGATTCGGGGGCCTCTTCGCCCTTGTCGGTGAAATAGTCGGCGCAGAGGGCGCGCATTTCACGGACCGGCACTTCCAGAATATCGCCGCGCTTCATTTCCCCGAGTTCAAAGGGGCCGTAGGACAGCCGGATCAGCCGGGTGACTTTGAGACCGATATACTCCAGCAGCTTGCGCACCTCGCGGTTTTTGCCCTCGCGGATGCCGATGGTCAGCCAGATATTGGACTTTTCCCGGCTTTCATTGATGTCGATCTGCACGCCGCGGTATTTGACCCCGTCGATGGTGACGCCGCGTTTGATTTCCGCCAGCCTGTCCCGGTCGAAATAGCCGTGGCAGCGGACCTTGTAGGAGCGGAGCCAGCCGGTGGCGGGGAGCTCCAGCCAGCGGGCCAACTCCCCGTCATTGGTCAGCAGCAGCAGGCCTTCGGTATTGAGGTCGAGCCGGCCGACGGAGAGCACCCGCGGCATGTTGGCGGGCAGGGCCTCGAACACGGTCGGCCGTCCGTCCGGATCATAATAGGTGGTGACCCGGCCCGCGGGCTTATGATATTTCCAGATTGTGGTCGGCGCGGGCGGCTTGACCGCCATGCCGTCGACGGTGATGCCGTCAACCGAGCTGATCAGGGTCGCCGGCGTCGTAATGACAACGCCGCGCTGTTTGACCATGCCGGCCTCGATCATCCGTTCAATGGCCCGGCGGGAGCCGACGCCGGCCCGGGCAAGCATCTTGGCGATGCGTTCTTCCTTGTGCGGCGCATTTTCCGGTTCGGCGCCCTGATTTTCGGGCCTGGGTGATTCATCAGTCATTTGGGCAATTTAGACCTAATCCTGTAAAAATCAACATATCTGTGATAAAGACGGGATGAATTATGGACAGAGAATGGCGGCAAGGATGGATTTTTCCAGTAAATATATGGCTATGGCGCTCGCCGAGGCGGCTGCGGCGGCGGATATGGGCGAGGTTCCGGTCGGGGCGGTCATTGTCCATGAACCGACGAAACGGGTGCTGGCCCGGGCGGCGAACCGGGTGGTTGTCGATCGGGACCCGTCGGCCCACGCCGAATTGCTGGCGATTCGCCAGGCCTGCCGGGCGCTGGACAGCGAACGGCTGACGGATTGCGATCTCTATGTGACGCTGGAGCCCTGTCCCATGTGCGCGCAATTGATCGCCTTCGCCCGCCTGCGCCGGCTTTATTTCGCCGCCTATGATGAAAAGGGCGGCGGGGTGGAGAATGGCCCGCGGATCTTCCACGCCAAAAGCTGCCATCACCGGCCGGAGATATATGGCGGCCTCGGCGAGGGCGAGGCGTCCCGCATGCTGAAGGAATTCTTTCAGGCGCGCCGCCGCTAGAGCAAAATCATATCAAATAGATTTATATCCTGCATGAGCGAAATAATTCCGGCATTCGTCTGGGGGAAATTCA
>JBLWZH010000024.1:0-48834 GCA_048266545.1 Paremcibacter sp.
CCGCGGCCCCGGCCGAGGAAGCGCCGGCGGAAGAAACCGCCGAGGCTTAAGGACCGGATCAAGCCGATATGTCCCGACCGCAATATGTCCATTCCCGGCGTGAAGAGCCCGACATTGGTCCCGAGTGGATCTCGATCGGGGTGATCACCGGGGCTGTCGGCGTCAAGGGGGCGGTTCGGCTGAAGGTCTTTACCGATGATCTGGCGGCGATCCTCAAGCGGAGTCCGGTGACATTGTTTCCGGATGCCCAAAGCCCGGGCGAGCCGCATGACTGCAAACTGCTGCATAAGATCAAGGTCGGCTACGCCTGTCAGATTTCCGGCGTGACAAACCGGACCGAGGCCGAGACCCTGAAAGGGGTCAAGCTTTATATCCCGCGGCAGGGGCTGCCCGAAATCGATGAAGAAGGCAGTTATTACTATGAGGATATGGAGGGGCTGATCGTCAGGGATCAACGGGGAAGCGCCTTTGGCGTGGTTCAGGCGATCTATAATTTCGGCGCCGGAGATCTGGTGGAAGTGTTGCTGGACGATGACCAGAACCGCCCCGCCTCCGGCACAAGGATGTATCCTTTCCGGGACGAATTTGTCCCGGAAGTGAATATCAAGGACGGCTATCTGGTGATTGATCGGCAGGCTTTTGGCGACGATCCGTCGGCGGATACGGCATAAGAAGGCTGAAGGAGTCCGGATGAAGGAGACCAAGGTGACGCCGGAGCATGTATGGCAGGCCCAGCTTCTGACCCTCTATCCGGAAATGTTTCCGGGGCCGCTGGGCGTCTCGCTTGCGGGCAAGGCGCTGGAAAAAGGGCTCTGGAGCATGGATGTGGTTCAGATCCGGGATTACGCCACCGACAAACATCGCAATGTGGACGATACGCCGTCAGGCGGCGGTCCGGGCATGGTGATGCGGGCGGATGTGCTGGCGGCGGCCATCGATGATGTGGCGGCCAGGCGGCCGGAGGCGGCGGATTTTCCGATCGTCTATTTGTCGCCGCGGGGCAAGAGACTGGACCAGGCGATGGTGCGGGATTTCGCCGGAAAACGCGGCGTAACGCTGGTCTGCGGCCGGTTTGAGGGGGTGGATGAGCGGGTGCTGGAAGCGCGAAACATCATGGAGGTCAGCCTCGGTGATTTCGTGTTGTCCGGTGGCGAAGTGGCGGCCATGGCGCTGATGGATGCGGTGGTCCGGACGCTTCCCGGGGTGATCGGCGAGCCGGAAACCCTGGATGAGGAAAGTTTTGAATCGGGGTTGCTTGAATATCCCCATTACACCCGGCCCAGGGTTTGGGAAGGGCGTGAGATACCGGAAGTGCTGCAGTCGGGGCATCACGGGAAAATCAGGGAATGGCGTCTGGAACAGTCGAAAAAACTGACCCGGGAAAGGCGGCCGGACCTCTGGGAACAATACTTGAAAGCCAGGAAATGATGGCGCAGGGATTGAAGGATTAACGGCGGATCGCGGATGTGGAATTGATGAAACAAAACGCGAAATGCAGTTGGATAAATTTGATGTTGGAATTTGGCCGGGCTTGCTATATAAGCAGGTCAGCCGGAAAGAGAGAGCAATATGAATATTATTGAAAAATTTGAAAAAGAACAGATCACAAAGCTGACGGACGGGAAGATGATTCCCGAGTTTGCGGCGGGTGATACCGTGCGGGTTAACGTGAAAGTCATCGAGGGCAACCGGGAACGTATTCAGGCCTATGAGGGCGTTTGTATTGCGCGTTCAAACCGGGCGCTGAATTCTTCCTTTACCGTACGCAAAATTTCCTATGGTGAAGGCGTCGAGCGTATTTTCCCGCTTTATTCGCCGAATGTGGACAGCATTGATGTCATTCGTCGCGGTAAAGTGCGTCGCGCGAAGCTCTATTACCTGCGTCCGCTGCGCGGCAAGAAAGCCCGTATTGCCGAACGTAAAGACTGGATGAAAAAAGCGGCTGCTGCAAAAACTGAGGCTATTACACCCTCAGAGGAAGCCTGATTGACTTAACCGTTTAAGAAAATCCGGGCTGACCAGGAGCCCAAAAGACAAGGGGCTCGAACGCAAAACGGGCCCCTTTTTTTGCATGTGGAGAATCTTGTTTCAGAATTCCGGGCCGCATCATCGCCACAAATGATTCCGGAAGAGCTGCGAGAAATTAAATGACCGAAGAGACCAAAAAGCCAAAAATACTGCCGAAAACGCTGCCGAAAACGCTGCCGAAAACGCTGTATGACAAATTATGGCAAAGCCATATTGTCGATCAGCAGGACGACGGCAACTGCCTGATCTATATCGATCGCCAGATCATCCACGAGGTGACCAGCCCCCAGGCCTTTGAAGGCCTGCGCCTCGCCGGGCGGCCGCTCGCCCATCCCGGCGCCATGCTGGCGGTGCCGGATCACAATGTGCCGACCTCGGCCGACCGGGCGACGGTGAAGAATGCCGAGGATTCGCAGATCCAGCTCGACACCCTGGAGAAAAACTGCGCCGAATTCGGCGTCGAATATATTCCCATGCTGGACGCGCGCCAGGGCATTGTCCATATCGTCGGGCCGGAACAGGGCTTTACCCTGCCGGGCATGACCATCGTCTGCGGCGACAGCCATACCTCGACCCACGGCGCCTTCGGGGCGCTGGCCTTTGGCATCGGCACCTCGGAAGTGGAGCATGTCATGGCGACCCAGACCCTGGTGCTCGGCCGTCAGAAAAACATGCGGATCGACGTGTCGGGCGACCTGGGCCGCGGCGTCACCGCCAAGGATGTGGCGCTTGCGGTGATCGGCGAGATCGGCACCGCCGGCGGCACCGGCCATGTCATTGAATTCACCGGTTCGGCCATCACCGGACTGAGCATGGAAGGCCGCATGACCCTGTGCAACATGTCGATCGAGGCCGGGGCCCGTTCCGGGCTTGTCGCGCCGGATCAGGTGACCTTCGATTATGTCATGGGCCGGCCGAAAGCGCCGAAAGGCGCGGCCTTCGAACAGGCGGTCGCCTACTGGAAGACGCTGGTCTCGGATGAGGGGGCGGCCTATGACCGGGAAGTCTTTATCCGGGCCGAGGACATCGCGCCCCAGGTAACCTGGGGCACCAGCCCGGAAAATGTCCTGCCGATCACCGGGGTTGTGCCCGATCCGGCTGACGTTACGGATCCGGAACGAAAGGCCGCCATGCAGCGGGCGCTGGCGTATATGGGGCTTGAGCCCGGCACCCGGTTGAGCGATATTCCGGTCGAACGGATATTTATCGGCTCCTGCACCAACGGCCGGATCGAGGATATTCGCGCGGTGGCGGAAGTCGTGCGCGGCCGCAAGGTTCATGCCGATGTCGCCGCCTGGGTGGTGCCGGGATCGGGGCTGGTCAAATTGCAGGCCGAAGAAGAAGGGCTGGACCGGATCCTGATTGAGGCCGGATTTGACTGGCGCGAGCCGGGATGCTCCATGTGTCTGGCGATGAATGCCGACAAGCTGGAGCCCCATGAACGCTGCGCCTCGACCTCGAACCGCAATTTCGAGGGCCGCCAGGGGCCGAAGGGCCGCACCCATCTGATGAGCCCGGCCATGGCCGCCGCCGCCGCGATCACCGGCCGGCTGACCGATGTAAGGGAGCTTTGACCATGGATAAATTCACCAAACTGTCCGCCATCGCCGCGCCCCTGCCGATGGCCAATATCGACACCGACATGATCATTCCGCAGAGGCATCTGAAAATCATCAAGCGGACCGGGCTCGGCATACACGCCTTTTCCAATATCCGCT
Source organism: Paremcibacter sp. (assembly GCA_048266545.1). GTDB lineage: Bacteria > Pseudomonadota > Alphaproteobacteria > Sphingomonadales > Emcibacteraceae > Paremcibacter. The sequence continues at coordinate 3,747 of JBLWZH010000024.1, forward strand.
ATCATGATGACGGTTCGGAACGGGATGACTTTGTCCTCAATAAACCGGCTTACCGCAAGGCCGAGATTCTGGTCACCGGCGAGAATTTCGGCTGCGGTTCGAGCCGCGAACATGCCCCGTGGGCGCTGAAGGATTTCGGCATAAAATGCGTCATCGCGCCGAGCTTCGCCGATATTTTCTACGGCAATTGCTTCAAGAACGGCATCCTGCCGATTACCCTGCCCCAGGCGACCATTGATCTGCTGCTTGATGATGCGGGCCGGGGCGCCAACGCGATCATCACCGTCGATCTGGAAAAGCAGGAGATTTCAGGGCCCGACGGCGGCACGGTTTCTTTCGAGATTGACCCCTACCGCCGCCATTGCCTGCTCAACGGGCTTGATGATATTGGCCTGACGCTGCAGAAGAAAGACGCCATACGGGACTATGAAGCCCAAAAGAAACTGAGCCAGCCGTGGCTGTTCAAGGACTAGATGATGAGCAAGGATTTATCAATATTGATTTTGCCCGGCGACGGGATCGGGCCTGAAATCATGGCCGAAGCCCGGCGGGTAATTGACTGGCTGGCGGAAAACCGCGATCTGAAATTTGCCGTCCATGAGGATCTGGTCGGCGGCGCCGCCTATGACGCCTGCGGTCAGCCGTTGTCCGATCAGGCGCTTGAATTGGCGAAAAAAGTTGACGCCGTCCTGCTCGGCGCCGTCGGCGGGCCGAAATGGGACGGGGTTGCGTATGACAAGCGGCCGGAAGCGGGGCTTTTGACCCTGCGCAAGGAACTGGAGCTGTTCGCCAATCTGCGGCCGGCGATCTGCTTTGACGCCCTGGTCGACGCCTCAAGCCTGAAGCCGGAACTGGTCAGCGGCCTTGACATCATGATCGTGCGCGAGCTGACCGGCGGGGTATATTTCGGCGAGCCGCGCGGCATCGAGGAGCTGCCCAATGGCGAACGGCGCGGCGTCAATACCCAGGTCTATACCACGTCGGAAATTCACCGGATCGCCCATGTCGCCTTTGATCTGGCGACAAAGCGCGGCGGGCGGGTGACCTCGTCGGAGAAGGCCAATGTCATGGAAAGCGGCCTGCTGTGGCGCGAGGAAGTGGCGAAAGTCGCCGCCGACTATCCCGATGTGGCGCTCGACCATATGCTGGCCGACAGTTGCGCCATGCAGCTGGTGCGGGCGCCGAAACAGTTTGATGTCATTGTCACCGACAATCTGTTTGGCGACCTGCTCAGCGACGTGGCGGCGATGCTGACCGGATCGCTCGGCATGTTGCCGTCGGCGTCCCTCGGGCAGAAGGGCGGCGGGGCGATGTATGAACCGGTCCACGGCAGCGCGCCGGATATTGCCGGCGAAGGCGTCGCCAACCCGATCGCCACCATCCTCAGCCTCGCCATGGCGCTGCGCTATACCTTTGATCGCCCGGCGGAAGCCCGGCTGATCGAAGATGCGGTCAAGGGCGTGCTCGCCGGCGGCCTGCGGACCGCGGACATCATGCAGCCGGGCAAGGCCAGGGTGTCGACCTCGGTCATGGGGGACAGTATTCTGCGCCAGCTGGATCAGCTGAACGCAGCAGTTTAATGTGTAATTTTGCGAGACATATGGGAGTTTGTGATGTCGTATAAAGTAGCCGTCGTCGGCGCCACCGGTAATGTAGGCCGGGAAATGTTGAACATACTAGCCGAGCGTCAGTTCCCGGTATCGGAGCTGGTGCCGCTGGCGTCCCGCCGCTCGCTGGGTCAGGAAGTGACCTTCGGCGAGAAAGCCCTGAAAACCAAATGCCTTGATGATTATGATTTTTCCGGCACCGATATTGCTTTGATGTCCGCCGGCGGGTCGATTTCCAGGAAATGGGGCGAGAAAATCGGCGCCCAGGGCTGTGTTGTGATCGACAACAGTTCCCATTTCCGCATGGACCCGGCAGTGCCGCTGATCGTGCCGGAAGTGAACGGCCACGCCCTCGGCGGCTACACCAAAAAAAATATCATCGCCAACCCCAACTGTTCGACGGCGCAGATGATGGTCGCCCTGAAGCCATTGCATGATTACGCCACCATCAGGCGGGTGGTGGTCTCGACCTATCAGTCTGTGTCGGGCAGCGGCAAGGCGGCGATGGATGAGCTGTGGACCCAGACCCGGGCGATTTTTGTCAATGACCCGATCGAGCCCGATGTCTATCCGAAACAGATCGCCTTCAATGTGATTCCGCAGATCGACGTCTTTATGGACAGCGGCGACACCAAGGAGGAATGGAAAATGGTCGTCGAGACCGCCAAAATCCTCGATCCGGATATTCGGGTGACCGCCACCTGCGTCCGGGTGCCGGTGTTCCTTGGCCATTCCGAATCGATCAATATCGAATTTGAAAAGCCGGTCGATGAGGCGGAAATCACCAAAATCCTGCGCGAGGCGCCCGGCATCATGGTCGTCGACAAGCGCGAGGACGGCGGCTATGTGACGCCGGTGGAGGCGGCGGGTGAATTCGCCACCTATATCAGCCGCATCCGTCGCGATGTGACGGTGAAAAACGGCATTAATCTCTGGTGCGTGTCCGACAACCTGCTGAAGGGCGCCGCCCTCAATGCGGTGCAGATCGCCGAAAAACTCTGTAACGAGCATTTGCGGAAAGGCTAATTCAGCCAAAAAGCCTGATGGATAATTCTGTCAGCAATTCTTTCTGCAGAAGATAATTTTATTCAGAGACGGATGGGGTTCATTCGTCTCTTTTTTATGTCGCTTCGTCGTATTGCGTGGCGGCGCGGGCGGCGTTTTTGCTACCGTGCGTCATTCAACAAAAAAGATATGTGGATAACAAAGAGGTGTGGGATGTCCTATCAATTTAATCTGAAAAACAAGCTTGCGGCCGGTCTGGCCGGGATGCTGATGACCAGCACGGCGGCTTTCGCCGTCGATGAGGCGCCGGAAAAAATCAATGATTTCTTTCAGGCGGTCTTTGAGGAAGCGGTATTGGATTCGCCGGAAGCCCTGACCTATACCCGGCTGATGGAGCAGCAGGGCAAGCCGTGGCGCCACAACAGGCTGGACGACAACAGCCTCGCCCATGAGGAAAAGCTGATCGCGCTGGAAAAACATAACTACAAGCTGCTCGAAGGGTATGACGACGGGGCGCTGAATGACAGCGAACGACTGTCGAAGCGGGTCATGGAATGGACGATGGAAAATAATTTCCGCACCAATAAATTCCGCTTTCATGATTATGAAATAACCCAGCTCGATGGTCTGATGAATGATTTTCCGCTGTTTATGAACGGCTATCATCAGGTCGCGGACAAAATGAGCGCCGAGGATTACGTCGCGCGCCTGAAGGCGGTCAGCCGCCAGTTCGACCATTCCATGAAGCGCCTGAAGCTGCAGCAGGAAAAAGGCGTTATCCTGCCGAAGTTCCTGATCAAAAAAGTGATCGAGAATAACCGGGCCTTCACCGCGACGGCGGCGACGGAAAATATCCTCTACCAGACCCTGGCCGGCAAACTGGACGGCGTCCGGGATATGACGGAGGCCGACAGGCAGGCGATTCTGCAGGACGCCGAAGCCGCCATCCGGGATCAGGTTTATCCGTCCTATAACAAAATGATCGCCTATTTCGAGGATCTGCAGAAGGTCGCCACCGATGACGCCGGGGTCTGGAAACTGCCCGACGGCGAAGCCTATTACGCGGCGCAGATCTATTCCAACACCACGACCAAAATGTCCGCTGAAGAAATCCATGCCATCGGCTTGCGGGAAGTGGCGCGAATTCAGGGTGAAATTCTCGATATTCTCAAGGGCGAGGGCTATGACGCGTCGGCCGGTTTCGAGACATTGATCCAGCAGCTGGCCGAGGAAGCGCGGTTTTATTACCCGGATACGGACGCCGGCCGGGCCCAAATCCTGAAGGATTATCAGACGATCATTGACGAGGTCAATGAAACCGTCTCTAACGTCTTTAACGTCAAGCCGAAGATGGGGGTCAACGTTCAGCGGGTGCCGGTCTTCTCGGAAAAAACCGCCCCCGGCGCCTATTACAGCGGCCCGGCGCTCGACGGATCGCGCCCCGGCACTTTCTGGGCCAACCTGTATGACATCAAGGCGACGCCGAAATACGGCATGCGGACGCTCGCCTATCATGAGGCGGTGCCCGGCCATCATTTCCAGATCGCCATCGCCCAGGAACTGAAAGACATCCCCATGTTCCGTAAATTCGCCGGCTTCACCGCCTATGTCGAGGGCTGGGCGCTTTATTCGGAAAAGCTGGCCAAGGAAATGGGCCTGCAGGAAGATCCCTATGACGATATTGGCCGACTGCAGGCGGAATTGTTCCGCGCCGTGCGGCTGGTGGTCGATACCGGCATCCATCACAAGCGCTGGACCCGGGATCAGGCGGTCGACTATATGGCGAAGAATACCGGCATGGCGATGTCCGATGTGGTGATCGAGATTGAACGCTATATCGTCTGGCCCGGTCAGGCGCTGGCCTATAAAACCGGCATGCTGAAAATCCTTGAACTGCGGGAAAACGCGAAAGCGGCCATGGGCGATAAATTCGACTTAAGCGCCTTTCATGATGTGGTGCTGACCAATGGCGCCCTGCCGCTGGATATTCTGACGCAGCAGGTGAAACAGTATATGGCCGCTAAATAAGGCCGAAATCACGGGGCAATTCAACCCCTGTTGCGGGCGGGCCGTCGGGTCCGCCCCAAGCTTTTTGGCAGCAGAAAATTTTTGTAATTTTGCGGTGCGGGGGCGCCGGAACTTATGTTACCCTGCCGATACTGTAAAAAACAATCCACGCGAAGGGGATAGGATAATATCATGATGAAAAAAACAAGTATGCTGGCGCTGGCCTTGATGCTGGCGGGCTGCAATGCCGATGTCACGGTAGAGACGGACAGGAAACCGACGGCGGACGAGGCGCGGGCCTTTGTCGCGGCGGCGGAAAAGGATTATGCCGAAAAGAGTGAATTCGCCGCCCGGGTCTTCTGGGTCCAGGCCAATTTCATGACCGAGGACACCAACGCCATCGCCGCCGAGGTCGGGGCCGATATGACGGCGCTGGCGGTGAAATACGCCAATGAAGCCAAGAAATTCAATGATCTTGATCTGGATGCGGAACTGCGGCGCAAGCTGGAAATATTGAAGCTCGGCATTACCCTGCCGGCGCCGACGGACAAGGCGGCCAACAAGGAGCTGGCGACCATTTCCGCCGAACTGGACAGCATGTACGCCACCGGCAAGGGACCGGAGGGCCGCACCCTGGGCGAGCTGAGCGACGTGATGGCCAATTCCCGCGACCCGCAGGAGCTTTTGAAGGCGTGGGCAGGCTGGCGCACCATCTCGCCGGCGATGAAGGATAAATACGCCCGCCTGGTCGAGATCGCCAACGCCGGGGCGAAGGAGCTGGGCTACAGTGACGTCGGCTATATGTGGCGCGCCGGCTATGACATGCCGGCCGATGATTTCCGCGCCGAGGCCGATCGTCTCTGGGGGCAGGTCAAGCCTTTGTATGAGTCGCTCCACTGCCATGTGCGGGCCAAGCTCAACGAGAAATACGGCGACGAGGTCGTGCCGCTGGACCAGCCGATCCCGGCCCATCTGATGGGCAACATGTGGGCCCAGCAATGGGGCAACATCTATGATGTGGTGGCGCCCGAAGGCAGCGACATCGGCTATGACCTGACGGCGGCCTTAAAAGACAAGGGCTATGACGCGAAAAAGATGGTCAGGACCGGCGAGCAGTTTTTCACCTCCCTCGGGCTTGATCCGCTGCCTGACACGTTCTGGAGCCGCTCATTGATCACCAAACCCCGTGACCGGGAAGTGCAATGCCACGCCAGCGCCTGGGACATTGACAACAAGGATGACATCCGGATCAAGATGTGCACCAAGGTCAATGCCGAGGATTTTGAAACCATCCATCATGAACTGGGCCATAATTTCTATCAGCGGGCCTACAAAAATCAGTCCCCCCTCCATCAGGGCGGCGCCAATGACGGCTTCCATGAGGCGATCGGCGACGCCATCGCGCTCAGCATCACGCCGGATTACCTCAAGCAACTGGGCCTGATCGACCAGGTGCCGGGGCCGGAAGGCGACATCGGCCTGTTGATGCGGCGGGCGCTCGACAAGGTGGCGTTCCTGCCGTTCGGCCTGATGGTCGACCAGTGGCGCTGGCAGGTGTTCAACGGCGAACTGACGCCCGCGACCTACAATCAAGGCTGGTGGGACCTGCGCGAGAAATATCAGGGCGTCCGGCCGCCGGTCGCGCGCGCCGCCGATGATTTCGATCCGGGGGCGAAATATCATATTCCGGGCAATACGCCCTATATGCGCTATTTCCTCGCCCATATCCTGCAGTTCCAGTTCCATAAAAGCGCCTGCGCCGAGGCCGGCTATGACGGGCCGCTGCACCGCTGCACGATCTATAACAACAAGGATGTCGGCAAGAAATTCAACGCCATGCTGGAAATGGGCGCGAGCAAGCCGTGGCCCGAGGCGCTCGAAGCCTTCACCGGCGCCCGCCGGATGGACGGCGGCGCGGTTCTGGAATATTTCGCGCCGTTGAAACAATGGCTCGATGAGCAGAATAAAGGCCGCGCCTGCGGCTGGTAAGGCGGCGTGAAGACCGGCGTCAAACGCAAAAAGGCGGGGCTCCGTGGGCCCTGCCTTTTTTAAATGTTATGCGCCTTTAAATCTTATACGTCAGGGATTTACAGATAGGTCACCGACCCGATCCAGTTCTTCTGACGGCGGGCGAGGCGCGACAGTTTTTCTTCACCGTCAAAATGCATGGTGGCAAGGTCGCCGGAAAGCCTGGAAGCCTGATCCAGTGTGTTGACATTCAAAACGGCGAACGTCTTGTTCTCCAGCCTGCAGGTGATAAAAGGCATCACGCCGCATATGCGGCAAAAAATGAAATCCGCCGTTTTATGGCCAAAGCGATATGAGGCGACCTTTTCCTTGTCGGTGATGGTGACGGATAGGGCGCCCCGGGGGTCGCTGGTATAGCGTCCGCCATTCTTCCGGCAAAAGCTGCAATCACATTGGCGCAGGACCATGTCCTCAATTTCGAGCCCGGTTTCGAAGATATAGCGGATATTCCCGCAATGACACTGGCCTTGATGATGCGGCATGTGAATTCCTTTACTTTCGGAAGTCGATGCCGCTTTGGGCGGCGAAATAGCTGAAGATGGTGAAGACGGCGGTATTCTGCTTCAACGCCTCCGGATCGACCTTGTCCAGTGTATCATTTTCCGTGTGGTGATAGTCGAAATATTTCATCCCGTCGGGGCTGAAATTGACCGCCGGCATGCCGGCCTTGCCGAGCAGGCTGAGGTCCGACTGGCCCCTGGCGTCATTTTTCGGGCTCAGGGAGACGCCAAGGGGGCTGAGCCATGCGGCCAGTTCGCGAATCTGATGGAGCGCCGCCGGGCCGACGCCGGGGATCATCTCATAAATCCGTCCGGTGCCGAAATCCCATTCGGCGCCGATGACATGCCGCGCCATTTCGCTTTCATGGTCCTTGACATATTGTTTGACGCCGACAAGGCCCACTTCCTCGGCGGCGAACAGAATAACCCGAATGGTCCGTTTCGGCCGCGTGGGCAGCTGCGCGATATGATGGGCGGCGGCGAGGGTGACACCAACCCCGATGCCGTCATCAACGGCGCCGGTGCCGACGTCCCAGCTGTCGAGATGAGCGGCCATGACCACGACCTCGTCCGGCGTTTCGCTGCCGGTAATCTCGCCGATGACATTGGCGGTGGTGACCGGGATTTCATCCCGGCGCTCGGCGGTCAGTTTAAGGAATATTTCCACCGGCTTGCCGCGGGCGATCTGCCGCGACAGCAGGTCCGCGTCGGGGTTGGACAGGGCGGCGGCCGGAATTCTGGCGACGCCGTCCTTATAGTTCAGGCCCCCGGTATGGCCGAGCCGGTTGTCATCGGTGCCGACCGAACGCATGACAAAGCCGACGGCGCCTTTTGCCGCCGCCGCGCTCGGCCCGGCGCTGCGCGCCTTGACCGCCGGACCATAGCCGGCCCCGTCAATCTTGCGCTCCATGCGATGGGAAACATAGGCGATCTTGCCGTCAAGGCTGCCCGTCGGGGCGGCCTCAAGGGCGGTGAAATCCCTGAATTCGATGACTTCGGCGCTCAGTCCCCCCTCAGGGGTGCCGACAGAGCCGCCAAGGGCGATGGCGACCATCTTTTGCGGGTAAGGGGCGAGAATTCCGGCTTCCGCCGCGCCGCGCCGCCATAGCCGGTGGGTCACGTCTTCGGTCCACACCTTGTCAAACCCCAGTTCCTTCATCTTGGCGACCGCCCATTTGACCGCGAGGGCATCGCCCGGGCTGCCGACAAACCGCGGGCCGACCTCGGTGGTCAGTGATTCGTCAATGGCGTAAGCCAGGTTGGAATTAAGGGCGGTTTCGCGGAGCTGTTTTGTCCGTTCTGCGTCCTGCGGGCCGAGGGAATCGGCGCGCGCCGGGGCGGGGGTCAGAACCAGACTGCTCAAAAGCAGAGCGGTCAGGGAGAGGATACGCGGTAAGGTCATGAAGATTTATCCCAAAGATTTGTGCCAGTGATGGTTTTTTATGGTTGCAAAGCGGATGGGCGCTATTTTTATCCACGCCGCGGCGGGATGCAACATCTATCCGCATATTTTTTTATTGCAATGCAGCATCTTGTCATGCAATACCATAAAATGTATAAGCAAGTTATAAAAACGATCCCTGTTGTGAAATAATATATCAATAAACTGTTGAGGACATGCCATGACGCGCCCGATCAAGCCCCGCAGAAGTGTTTTATATATGCCCGGTTCCAACCCGCGGGCGCTGGAAAAGGCCAAAACGCTGGCGGCGGACGGTTTGATCCTCGATCTGGAGGATGCGGTGGCGGTCGACGCCAAGGCCGCGGCCCGGGATCTGGTCTGCGCCGCGGTCAAGGCGGGCGGCTACGGCGGCCGCGAGCTGATCATCCGGGTCAATGGCCTCGACAGCGAATGGGGCGAAGAGGATGTCAGGGCGGCCTCGGCCGCCGGTCCCGACGCCATCCTGCTGCCCAAGGTGGAATCGGCGGCGATGGTGCAAAGAGCGGAAAGGCTGATGACGGAATATGGCGCCCCGGCCCATAGCAAGATCTGGTGCATGATGGAAACGCCGCGCGGCATGCTGCGGGCGGAGGAAATCGCCGAAAGTTCCGATCGGCTGACCTGTTTTGTCATGGGCACTAGCGATCTGGTGAAGGAGCTGCACGCCCATCATACCCAAATGCGCCTGCCGGTGGTGACCAGTCTCGGCCTGTGCCTGCTGGCGGCGCGGGCGGCGCATATCGACATTCTCGACGGGGTTTATCTTGATCTGAATGACGCGGACGGCTTCCGCGACAGTTGCCGGCAGGGGCTGGAATTCGGCTTTGACGGCAAGACGCTGATTCATCCGAAACAGCTGGCGGCCGCCAATGAGCTTTTCGCCCCGTCGGACAAGGAGCTTGAATTCGCCCGGCGGATTATCGCCGCCTTTCAGGAGGCTGAGGCCGCGGGCAAGGGCGTGGTGCTGGTTGACGGCAAGCTGATTGAAAATCTGCATGTGGAAAACGCCCGGCGGCTGGTGACGCTGGCGGACGCGATCAAGGCGATGGAGGCGTGAGATGACCAAGACCCTTGACGGCAATTATTTCGAGGATTTCACCATCGGCCAGGTAATCCGCCATGCGACGCCGCGGACGGTGACATCCGGCGACGTCAGTCTTTATTCGGCCCTCTACGGCATGCGATTCGCCCTGCAGTCTTCCGATGAGTTCGCCCGCAGTTGCGGGCTGGCGCAATCGCCGGTCGACGATCTGCTGGCCTTTCATATCGTCTTTGGCAAGACGGTGCCCGATATTTCAATCAATGCGGTGGCCAATCTGGGCTATGCGGATTGTCGTTTTCTGCAAGCGGTGTATCCGGGCGATACCCTGCGGGCGACCAGCACCGTCATCGGCCTGAAGGAAAATTCAAACGGCAAGACCGGCAATGTCTATGTGCGCACCGAAGGGGTGAACCAGAATGGCGAACCGGTGCTGGAATATGTCCGCTGGGTGATGATCAACAAGCGGGATGCGTCAAGCGCGCCGGTCGAGACGGTGATCCCCGACCTGCCGAAGGCGGTCGCGGCGGAAAATCTGTCGGCGCCGCAGGATCTGTCCTACGGCAAATATGAAACGAGCCTGGCCGGCGCGGATTATTTCTGGGAGGATTTTAAGGTCGGCGAGAAAATCAACCATGTCGACGGCATGACGATCGAGGCCGCCGATCATATGCTGGCGACCCGGCTCTATCAGAATACGGCCAAGGTGCATTTCAACCTGCACGCCATGAAAGGCGGCCGCCTGGGCGAACGGATTGTCTACGGCGGTCATGTGATCTCCCTGGCGCGGGCGTTAAGCTTCAACGGCCTCGCCAACGCCCAGAATATACTGGCGATTAATGCCGGGCGTCATGTCAATCCCTGTATCGCCGGCGATACGGTCTATGCCTGGTCGGAAGTGCTTGACAAGGCGGAGCTGTCGGGGCGCAAGGATATGGCGGTGCTCAGATGCAGGCTGGTGGCGCTGAAAGACAAGACGCCGTCCGAATTTACCTATAAAACAGACGACGGCGCATATGACCCGGCGGTTTTGCTCGATCTGGATATCTGGCTGCTGCTGCCGCGAAAAACATAACCGCCGGACGCCGGTGTTAAACCTGTAAAGCGGTTTGGCAATGAAAAATAATTTCACTTGACGCCAATGTAGTTCTTGCTCTCCGGCAATAATCGTTTTAGAAAAAGGGCGACATGGGTGTTTTGGACGTGCGCAAATTCATGCCGCACTTTTAATTTTAGAGGGAGTAACAGATGGCAACCACACAGCGGCCAACCTCGCCGCATCTCCAGATATATAAGTGGGCTCCGCATATGGTCCTGTCCATTTTGCATCGGGCTTCGGGTGTCGCCCTGGGCGGCGGAACCTTGCTCTTGGCCTGGTGGCTGATCGCTTTGGCCACGGGGCCGGAGGAATACGCCCTGTTCCAGACCTGCCTGCACAGCGTGTTCGGCAAGATCGTCATGCTGGGCTTTACCCTGGCGCTGATGCTGCATCTGTCCAACGGCATTCGGCATCTGTTCTGGGATATGGGCAAGGGTTTCGAGATTGAAACCACGGCCCGGACCAATATTGCGGTTTTCCTGTCGACGGTCGTGCTGACGGCTGTCGCCTGGATCGTCGGTTACGGATTGATATAAGGAGCCCGCCATGAGTTTGAATACCCCGATCAGTAAAGTACGCGGCCTCGGTTCAGCCAAAAGCGGCACCCATCACTGGTGGCTTCAGAAGATCGCCGCCGTCGCCCTGATCCCGCTCACCGTCTGGTTTGTCGCCTCGATCGTACAGATGACCCAGGCCGATTATTTCACCGTCAAGGCCTGGCTGTCCTCGCCGGTCAGCGCCATTCTGATGCTGGTTTATATTGTCACCGGCATGTATCACCTGCGCCTGGGTCTGCAGGAAATCGTCGAAGATTACGTGCCCCGTAAAGGACCCAAGATATTTTACAGTTTCGCCATTCTGTTTGGCTGCACGATCATTGCGGTGGCCTGCATCTTCTCCGTTCTCAAAATTGCATTGTAAGGCCTGAATAACATGAGCAAGACATATGAATTAATTGATCACGTCTATGACGCCATTGTGGTCGGCGCGGGCGGCGCTGGCCTCAGGGCCGCCATGGGCATCGCGGAATCGGGCCTGAAAACCGCCTGTATCTCCAAGGTATTTCCCACCCGCTCCCACACCGTCGCCGCCCAGGGCGGCATCGCCGCCTCGCTCGGCAATATGGGGCCGGATAAATGGCAGTGGCATATGTATGACACGGTCAAGGGCTCCGACTGGCTCGGCGATCAGGACGCCATCGAATATATGGTCCGCCAGGCCCCCGACGCGGTCTATGAACTGGAGCATTTCGGCGTGCCTTTCTCGCGCACCGAAGACGGCAAGATCTATCAGCGGCCGTTCGGCGGCATGACCACCGAATTCGGCGAAGGCGCCCCGGCCCAGCGGACCTGCGCCGCCGCCGACCGCACCGGACACGCCATGCTGCACAGCATGTATCAGCAGTCGTTGAAATATGACACCGACTTTTATGTCGAATATTTCGCCATCGACCTGATCATGGAGGACGGCGAATGCCGCGGCGTGATCTGCCTTGACATGAATACGGGCAAGCTGCATCGCTTCCGGTCCCATATGACGGTGCTGGCGACCGGCGGCTATAACCGGACCTATTTTTCGGCGACCTCGGCCCATACCTGCACCGGCGACGGCGGCGGCATGGTTCAGCGCGCCGGCCTGCCGCTGCAGGATCTTGAATTCGTCCAGTTCCACCCGACCGGCATTTACGGCGCCGGCGTGCTGATCACCGAAGGGGCGCGCGGCGAAGGCGGCTATCTGGTGAACAGCGAAGGCGAACGTTTCATGGAACGCTATGCGCCGTCGGCCAAGGACCTGGCGAGCCGCGACGTGGTCAGCCGGGCGATGTCGGTCGAGATTTCCGAAGGCCGCGGCGTCGGCGAGCATAAGGACCATATCTTCCTGCATCTCGATCACCTGTCGCCGGATATTCTTCACGCCCGCCTGCCGGGCATTTCCGAAAGCGCGCGGATTTTCGCCGGCGTTGACGTGACCAAAGAGCCGATCCCGGTGGTGCCCACGGCCCACTATAATATGGGCGGCATCGGCTGCAATTATCATGGCGAGGTGCTGAATCCGACGGCCGACGATCCGGACCGGATTGTCCCCGGCCTGATGGCGGTCGGCGAGGCGGCCTGTGTCTCGGTTCACGGCGCCAATCGTCTGGGCTCCAACAGCCTGATCGACCTGGTGGTCTTTGGCCGGGCGGCGGCCCATCGGGTGGTGGAAGTCGTCAAGCCGATGCAGCCCCATAAGCCATTGTCCGACGATCATGCGGATCTGGCGCTGGGCCGGCTCGAAAAATACCGCACCGCCGATGGCGGCACGCCGACGGCGGTGATCCGCGACCGGATGCAGCGCATGATGCAGGCCAACTGCGCCGTCTTCCGCCAGCAGGAAACCCTGGACAAGGGCAAGGCGGGCATCGACGAGATTTACAGGATGCTCGATGACGTCAAGACCTCCGACCGCTCCCTGGTCTGGAACAGCGACCTGATCGAGACACTGGAGCTGGAAAACCTGCTGATGCATGCGGTGACGACCATGCATTGCGCGGCCAACCGCACCGAAAGCCGCGGCGCCCACGCCCGGGAGGACTTCCCCGACCGCAATGACGCGGATTGGATGAAGCATACCTCGGCCTGGCTCGAAGAGGGCAAGGTGCGCATCGCCTATCGTCCGGTTCATGACTATACGCTGACCGATGAAATTGACTATATCAAACCCAAAGCCCGGGTCTATTAAGGGAAGGAATGTAAGAGATGGCTGAATTTAGACTTCCCGCAAATTCCAAGATGAAAAAGGGAAAAACCTTCAAGGCGGATGCCGGCGCGACCAACGTCCGCAAATATAACGTCTACCGCTGGAATGAAGATAACGGGGAAAACCCGCGCATCGACACCTATGAGGTGGATATGGACAAATGCGGGCCGATGGTGCTTGACGGTCTGATCAAGATCAAGAACGAGATTGATCCGACCCTGACCTTCCGCCGGTCCTGCCGCGAGGGGGTCTGCGGCTCCTGCGCGATGAATATCGACGGGCTGAACACCCTGGCCTGCACCAAGGCCAACGACGACATCAAGGGCGACATCAATATCTATCCGCTGCCCCATCTGGAGGTGGTCAAGGATCTGGTGGCCGACCTTACGCATTTCTACGCCCAATATGCTTCGATCAAGCCGTGGATGCAGACGGTCAGCCCGACGCCGAGCGGCGCCGAGCGGCTGCAAAGCCCGGAAGACCGGGCCAAGCTTGACGGGCTTTATGAATGCATTCTCTGCGCCAGCTGCTCGACCAGCTGCCCGAGCTACTGGTGGAACAGCGATAAATATCTCGGCCCGGCGGTGTTGCTGCAGGCCTATCGCTGGCTGGTCGACAGCCGGGACGAGGCGACCGGCGAGCGGCTTGATGATCTGGAGGACCCCTTCCGGCTCTATCGCTGTCACACGATCATGAATTGCACCAACACCTGTCCCAAGGGGCTTAATCCGGCGAAGGCGATCGCCGAGATCAAGAAGATGATGGTCGAGCGCCAGGGCTAACGGAAAAATGGGGACATAGAAAAATGGGGACAGTATACTAATATTGGGGTATGGAAATATAAAGGAAACATGACTGCAAGCCAATATTAGTATACTGTCCCCATTTTTCCAATATTAGTATACTGTCCCCATTTTTCTCCCCATTTTTCCTGTCCCCATTTTTCAGCCCCATTTTTCGATCCGTTGCGCAGGAAAAAAGGGCAGTTCGTTTGAACTGCCCTGACAGATTGGATGGTGATGTATGCTTAGCGCCGCCGCCGCCGGGCCAAGCCAATTCCCATAAGGCCCAAACCCAGCAGACTCAGGGTCGCCGGCTCGGGAAGAGGGCCGCCGGGGTTTGTGACGGACCCGCCGCTGGAGCCGATGCCAACCACGCGTCCCCCGGTGCCGGCCAAGTCGTCAAACAGCAGGGACAGACCGCCAAGGCCGCCGGTCCAGTTGCCGTGGAATGGTCCGGCGCTCAGGTCGGCATCGGTCAATCCGGGGAAGGCCGCCGTCCCGGCGGGGGTCAGGAACAGGCCCGAACCGCCGGAAGTGGAAAAGGTGAGGGCGGGAAGCAAGGCGGAAAGCCAGCCATATTGGCCCGTTCCTCCCTGGGCCATGCTGTGCAGGGCGCCGCCGCCGCCGAGAAAGCCGTCAATGGCCGCGGCGAAGGTGGTCAGCACCGTCTGTTCCGCAGCGGTAATGCCGCCACTGACATTGAAGCCGGAGTCAAGCTGGATGATGCCGGCATCCGCGACGGTCACCAGGCCGGGTCCGACGCCGGTGCCGTCAAAGAAGTCCTCGATGTCCGCTGCGCCGTCAATATTCATCCAGGTCCAGCCGGCGCCGACGAGGCTTGACTTGAGAAGAGCTGATTCCGCGGCACTAAAGGCGCCGAAGGCGCCACCTGTGTCTGTCGCCCCCAGTTGCACCACGAGTGTGTTGCCGTTGGTGACGCCCGGGGCCAGATTTTCCAGCACCTTCTGCATATAGAGCCAGCCGGAGAGATTGGCGGTGGCTGTCGCCGAGCCATGGTCATCGGCATCGGTCAGATCCAGGATAAAAGGACCCGCCTGGGCCGCGCCGGACAGGCAAAGGGCGATGATCGCGCCACTGGCCGTCGCTTTAACAAATGTTGGGAATTTCATTGTTTATACCTCCTTATACCTCAATAGGCACGTATCTAAGACTGTATACAGTCAATATAATAAATCTTAACGCATACATTGATCATATTAGAACAAAGCAATATGCATGCCAGATAGTGAAATCGTATATTTTTCAATTGTTTGTGAGATAGAGGGGATGGGGAAGGCCCGGAAAACCGCGGATTTTACCAAAAGTTGTAAAGATTCCTGACAGTTTTTTCCGGATTTCAGAGGGAAAATTACGGGGGTAAATAAAATATCTTTTATTTAGAATGACTTAAATATATCTTCCCTGAAGATCGCATTGTAAGACATTCCGACTCTTTGTCGAATCCGGCGAAAAATGCGGTTGCATCACAGATTTATGCGGGCTCGCGCCGGCGCCTTGGTGACGGCGCTGACCGGGGGCATAGCGGATGCAAGATGGTTGTTCTTCATACAAAATCCGGCAGTTCGAGAATATCGATGATCACGAATCCCTTGCGGGCCGGGTGACGGGCATGGATCAGCCGGCGGGCGCGTTCTTCATTTTCCGCCTGGAGCTGAATGAAGCGCTGATCGGCCCAGCCGTCATCATACTGGGGATGAGAGTCCCCCTGCTCGACAAGCTTGCGGACCTCTTTGTTATATAGTGTTATTTCATAGGTTTTCATCAGGCGCCATCTCTTGTGAATCGTCTCCATTGAAATACAGAGAAGTTAACGAAAGATGAAGATTGATACAGATAAAGATGGATATGCAGATATATTCAGGGGATTTTATGAAATTTATCCGTTTCGCCCCGGCGGCTTTCCGGGCCGGGCCCCGGAGATGGCCGGCGAGCGACTTTTCACGTGATTTTTATTGGATTTTATCGTCCAGAATGCCTATGACTGTTGCCGGGAGCTGTTTTGTTGATCTGTTTGATGGTGAAAATTTATTTTGTCCGACCCTTTGACCGAATATAACCGACTGCTGGCGGCCGGCGAGCTCAGGCCGGATCGTCATCAGCAGGATATTGTGACCCGGATGCAGGCGCTTCACGGCGCCCTGGCCGGTTATGAGGCGATCCGCCGGCGCCGGGGTGGATTACTCGCCCGTCTGCGAGCCCGGCCAAAAAAGGACGACTTTCCCCGGGGGCTCTATATCTACGGCGATGTGGGCCGCGGGAAGTCGATGCTGATGGACCTGTTTTTCGACACCGCCCCGGTCGAGAAGAAACGCCGGGTCCATTTCCACGCCTTCATGCTGGAGATTCATCGGGCGATTCATGACTGGCGCTATATGGACAGCGTGGCGCGCAAGGCGCGGCACGGCACGGACAAGGATGATCCGATTCCGCCGCTGGCCGAAAAAATCGCCGACAGCAGCCTGCTGCTCTGTTTCGACGAATTTCAGGTGACCGACGTCACCGACGCCATGATCCTCGGCCGTTTGTTTGAAAATCTGTTCGCCCGCGGCGTGGTGATGGTCCTGACCTCGAACCGCATTCCCGACGACCTCTATATCGGCGGGCTGAACCGGCAATTGTTTCTGCCGTCCATCGCGCTGATCAGGGAGAGGCTTGACGTGACCAGCCTCAATGGCCCGACCGATTACCGGCTGGAACGGATGAAGGGGATGGCGGTCTATCATCATCCGCTGGGCGATGCGGCGACCCGGGCGCTGTCGGAAGCCTTCTGGCGGCTGACCGACCATGAGGTGGCCGACCGCAGCAAGGTCGGGCCGGCGGAGCTGCGGGTCCAGGGCCGGACGATCCGGGTGCCGGTGGCGGACAAGGGGGTGGCGGTCTTTTCCTTCAAGAAACTCTGCGGCGCGACGCTCGGCCCGGCGGATTATCTGGAAATCGCCTGGCATTATCATACGGTGATCATGGTCGGCATTCCGCGGCTCGGCCCCGAGAACCGCAATGAGGCCAAACGGTTTGTCACCTTTATCGACGCGCTGTATGAGAATAACGTCAAATTCCTCTGCTGCGCCGAAGTGGCGCCGGCGGATCTCTATCAGGAAGGCCACGGCCATTTTGAATTTCAGCGCACCGTGTCGCGCCTGATGGAAATGCAAAGCCGCGACTATCTCGCCAGAGGGCACGCGGTATAAGCCGGTCCGCTGCCCCAAAGCCGGGGCCTGAGAGGGCCTGAGCGGATATGCAAAGTTAAGGAATAGACTTAAGTCGCATTTTTTGCCGCCCGAATTTATCATACCCTGGCCGTCCCGCCGGGGGTAAAACTGAGGAGAAGCGGTTTCAAATCGTTAAACCTGATTACAGGGAACGGAGAGAGGTTAAAACTATTTCATGCTTAAAATAAAAATATTTGGTTTCCGGGGGAAAAAATCACAGAAACTGTTGCGCTACCTGCGGAATCGCGCTACATCCCAATGCAGAGGATGTCCTTAGGGTTTGAATGTGGAGTTTATGTACTGATCTGTAAACCTTAAATAAAAAGC
Organism: Paremcibacter sp.; assembly: GCA_048266545.1. Classification (GTDB taxonomy): domain Bacteria; phylum Pseudomonadota; class Alphaproteobacteria; order Sphingomonadales; family Emcibacteraceae; genus Paremcibacter. The sequence continues at coordinate 21,551 of JBLWZH010000024.1, forward strand.
TGGAATAGAACGTCAATTCTTCAACTTATTAATTCAGGAGTGAATTCATCATGGCACGTAAAAAGATTGCGCTGATCGGCGGCGGACAAATCGGCGGCACATTGGCCCACCTCGCGGGACTGAAGGAACTGGGGGATGTGGTCATCTTCGATATTGCGGAAGGGCTGCCGCAGGGCAAGGCGCTTGATCTGGCGCAGTCGTCCACGGTCGAAGGCTATGATGCGGCGATGAGCGGCGCCAATGATTACGCCGCGATCAAGGATGCCGACGTCGTGATCGTCACCGCCGGCGTGCCGCGCAAGCCGGGCATGAGCCGTGATGACCTTCTCGGCATTAATCTGAAAGTGATGAAATCTGTCGGCGAAGGCATCCGCGACAATGCGCCGAACGCCTTTGTCATCTGCATCACCAATCCGCTGGATGTCATGGTCTGGGCGTTGCAGCAATTCTCCGGACTGCCCGCCAATAAAGTTGTCGGCATGGCCGGGGTGCTCGATTCCGCCCGTTTCAAGCTGTTCCTGGCCGAGGAAATGAATGTTTCCGTCGAAGACGTCAACGCCTTTGTCCTCGGCGGTCATGGCGACACCATGGTGCCTTTGCCTCGCTATTCCACCGTCGCCGGCATTCCGGTGCCGGACCTGGTGAAGATGGGCTGGATTGCCCAGGAAAAGCTCGAGCAGATCATCCAGCGCACCCGCGACGGCGGGGCGGAAATCGTCGGCCTGCTGAAAACCGGCTCCGCCTATTATGCCCCGGCGACCGCCGCCATCGCCATGGCCGAATCATACCTGAAGGACAAGCGTCGCCTGATGCCCTGCGCGGTGGAGCTCAACGGTGAATATGGCGTTGACGGCATGTATGTCGGGGTGCCGGTTCTGATCGGGGAGAATGGCGTCGAGAAGGTCGTTGAAATCGAACTGAACGCGGAAGAAAAAGCCGGATTTGATCATTCTGTCGCTGCGGTGCAGGGACTGGTTGATGCGGTGAAGGCGATCGATCCGTCACTGGCCTGATATGAACACCGGCCGGCGCGCCCGACGGGGCGCGGCCGGTCTTCCCTTTTGACAAGACGAAAACAGACAATAAGGTAGAAACAGATGAACATCCATGAGTATCAGGCGAAAGGCCTGTTGAAGGAGTTCGGCGCCCCGGTATCCCGGGGTGGCGTGGCCTATACGCCCCAGGAAGCCGAGCAGATCGCCAAGGACCTTGGCGGCCCGATCTGGGTTGTCAAGGCGCAGATTCATGCCGGCGGCCGCGGCAAGGGCGGCGGCGTCAAGGTGGTGAAATCCGTTGAGGAAGTGAAGAAAATTGCCGGTGAGATGATCGGCATGACCCTGGTCACCCACCAGACCGGTCCTGAAGGCAAGGAAGTCAAGCGGGTTTATATCGAAGACGGCTGTGATATCGCCAATGAGCTTTATGTCAGCCTGCTGGTCGATCGCGCGACGGGCCGGGTCGCCATCATGGCCTCTTCAGAGGGCGGCATGGACATCGAGGAAGTGGCGGCTGCAACGCCGGAAAAAATCGTCACCATCACCATTGATCCGGCCTCCGGCCTCAGCGGCTTTCATTGCCGCAAGGTGGCCTTTGGCCTCGGTCTCAAAGGCAAGGTCGCCGGCAAGACGGCCAAGGTGATCGCCTCGCTTTATAACGCCTTCATGGCCAAAGACGCCGCCATGCTGGAGATCAACCCGCTGGTGGTGACGGCGGACGATAATATCATCGTGCTCGACGCCAAGATGGGTTTTGACAGCAACGCTCTGTTCCGTCACCCGGATGTGGTTGAACTGCGCGACCCGGATGAAGAAGACCCGATGGAGCTCGAAGCGGCCAAGCATGAGCTGAATTACATCAAGCTCGACGGCAACATCGGCTGCATGGTCAACGGCGCCGGCCTCGCCATGGCGACCATGGACATCATCAAGCTGAAAGGCGGCGAACCGGCCAACTTCCTTGACGTCGGCGGCGGCGCGACGAAGGAACGGGTCACCGAAGCCTTTAAAATCATCCTCAGCGACAGCAATGTCGAAGGGATCCTGGTCAATATCTTCGGCGGCATCATGCGCTGCGATGTGATCGCCGAGGGCGTGGTCGCCGCGGCGAAGGAAGTGTCCCTTTCCGTGCCGCTGGTGGTGCGCCTTGAAGGCACAAACGTTGAAATGGGCAAGAAGATCATGGCCGACAGCGGTCTGCCGATTATTTCCGCCGATGATATGGGTGATGCTGCTGAAAAAGTGGTGAAAGCAGTGAAGGAGGCCAACTGATGTCAATATTTATCAATTCAGAAACCAAAGTGATCTGTCAGGGCTTCACCGGCGCCCAGGGCACCTTCCATTCCGAACAGGCGATCGCCTATGGCACCAAAATGGTCGGCGGCGTGACCCCGGGCAAGGGCGGGACCAAGCATCTTGACCTGCCGGTTTTCAACACGGTGGACGAGGCGGTGTCCGTCACCGGCGCCAATGCGTCCGTGATCTATGTGCCGCCGCCCTTCGCGGCGGATGCGATCCTTGAGGCGATTGACGCCGGCGTCGAACTGGCCGTCTGCATTACCGAGGGCATTCCGGTGCTCGATATGGTGAAGGTCAAGCGGGCCTTGCAAGGCTCCAAGACCCGCCTGGTCGGGCCCAACTGTCCGGGCGTGATCACGCCGGGCGAATGCAAGATCGGCATCATGCCGGGCCATATTCACAATCCGGGCAAGGTGGGGATTGTCTCCCGCTCCGGGACGCTCACCTATGAAGCGGTCGGTCAGACGACGGCGGTCGGCCTTGGTCAGAGCACCTGTGTCGGCATCGGCGGCGATCCGGTCAACGGCACCAACTTTATTGACGTGCTCGAAGGCTTCCTCGCCGATGATGATACGGACTCCATCATCATGATCGGTGAAATCGGCGGTTCCGCCGAGGAAGAGGCGGCGGAATTCCTCAAGTCTTCCAAGGTCAAGAAACCGGTTGTCGGCTTTATCGCCGGCCGCACGGCGCCGCCCGGCCGTCGCATGGGCCATGCCGGCGCGATCATTTCCGGCGGCAAAGGCGGCGCGGAAGATAAAATCGAAGCCATGCAGAGTGCGGGCATTGTCGTGTCGGAGTCTCCGGCCGCGCTCGGCACCACTCTGTTAGAAGTTTTGAAAGGTTAATCAGCTATGGATGGGGTGTGATCAAAGAATCACATCCCGCCAATTAACAAATGAGCCTGATATATGACGATCGATCTGGAGACGGAAAGTCTGATTAATGGTTCCAGCGGCGCTTTTGTCGAGGAACTTTTTGCCCGCTATACCAAAGACCCATCATCGGTGGATGCTTCCTGGGCGGAATATTTTCAGGGCCTGGCCGAAGACGCCAAAAATCTGATGAACGCCGGCGTTGAAAAACCCGGCGCATCGTGGAAACGGGCGGACTGGCCCCATAAGGTCAAATCCCGGGAAGATGATTATCTTGCCGCCCTTGATCCGGGCTACAGGGAGGCCGCGGCGCCGCAGAAAAAGGCCGGCGGCGCGTCGGAAGCGGAAATCCGGGCCGCGACGCTCGATAGCATTCGCTGTCTGATGATGATCCGGACCTATCGGGTGCGCGGCCATCTGCACGCCAGGCTCGACCCGCTGGAGCTGGAAGACCGGCCGCTGCATGCGGAACTCGATCCGGCGACCTACGGCTTTGGCGAGGCGGATATGGACCGGCCGATCTTTCTCGATCATGTGCTGGGTCTGGAAACGGCGACGGTTCGCGAAGTGCTGCAGATTCTGGAACGGACCTATTGCTCCAGCGTCGGCGTTGAATTTATGCATATCAACGAACCGGCGGAAAAAGCCTGGATCCAGTCCCATATCGAGGGACGGGACAAGGAAATCCACTTCACCAATGAAGGCAAGCTGGCGATTCTGCAGAAACTGACCGAGGCCGAGGCCTTCGAACAGTATCTGGCGAAGAAATATATCGGCACCAAGCGGTTTGGCCTCGACGGCGGCGAATCGCTGATTCCGGCGCTGGAGGCGATCATCAAAACCGGCGGCCATAACGGGGTCGAGGAAATCGTCATCGGCATGCCGCACCGCGGCCGGCTCAATGTGCTGGCCAATGTGCTGAGCAAGCCGGTGCGGGCGATCTTTCATGAATTCCACGGCGGGTCGAGCAATCCGGATGATGTGGAAGGCTCCGGCGACGTTAAATATCATCTGGGGGCCTCGTCCGACCGCTCCTTTGATGGCAACAATGTTCATTTGTCCCTGACGCCGAACCCGTCCCATCTGGAGGCGGTCAACCCGGTCGCGCTCGGCAAGACCCGGGCCAAGCTGACCCATCGTCACGATACAACGGGCAACAGCGTGCTGACGCTGCTGATGCATGGCGACGCGGCCTTCGCCGGCCAGGGCCTGGTGGCGGAATGTTTCGCCCTCAGCGAGCTGAAAGGCTATCAGACCGGCGGCACCATCCATGTGGTGGTCAATAACCAGATCGGCTTTACCACCTCGCCGCATTATTCGCGCTCCTCGCCCTATCCGTCCGATATGGCGAAGGCGGTGCAGGCGCCGGTGTTCCATGTCAACGGCGACGATCCTGAAGCGGTGGTCTATGTGATGAAGCTGGCGACGGAATATCGCCAGACCTTCAAGTCCGATGTGGTGGTCGATATGTTCTGTTATCGCCGGTTCGGTCATAACGAGGGCGACGAGCCGTCCTTTACCCAGCCTTTGATGTACAAGCGGATCAAGAACCATCGGACGACCCGTCAGATTTACGCCGAACGGCTGGTCCGTGAGGGCCTGATTACCGAAGCCCAGGCGGATGAGATGGTCAGGGATGTCGCGACCTATCTCGATGTGGAGATGGAAGCCGCCAAGACCTATAAAGTCGACAAGGCGGACTGGTTCGCCGGTCGCTGGTCCGGCTATGAACGCAGCGCCGACGACCTGCGCAAATCGGCCGGCACCGGGGTTCATATTGATGAACTGAAGGAAATCGGTCATGTGCTGACCGCCGTGCCGGAGGGATTCAATATTCACCGGACCCTGAAACGTGTTCTCGACGCCAAGGCGGCGATCCTCGACAAGGGGACGGGGATCGACTGGGCGACGGCAGAGGCGCTGGCCTTCGGCGCGTTGATCCGCGAAGGCCACCGGGTGCGCCTCAGTGGTCAGGACAGCCAGCGCGGCACCTTCTCGCACCGGCATTCGGTCTTTATCGATCAGGAAACCGAAGAACGTTATACGCCCCTGAAGCATGTCAATGACGCCGCGGACTCTCACGCCACCTTCGAGGTGATTGACAGCGCCCTGTCCGAGGTCGGCGTGCTGGGCTTTGAATATGGCTATACCATGGCCGAACCCAATGCCCTGGTGCTCTGGGAAGCCCAGTTCGGCGATTTCGCCAATGGCGCCCAGATGATCTTTGACCAGTTCATTTCCTCGGGCGAGGCCAAATGGCTGCGCATGAGCGGGCTGGTGATCCTGTTGCCCCACGGCTATGAGGGTCAGGGGCCGGAACATTCAAGCGCCCGCCTGGAGCGTTACCTTCAGCTTTGCGCCGAGGATAACATGCAGGTCGCCAACTGTACGACGCCGGCCAACTATTTCCATATTCTGCGCCGGCAGATGAAGCGGAAATTCCGTAAGCCGCTGATCATGATGACGCCGAAATCCCTGCTCCGGCACAAGATGGCGGTGTCGGATCTGGCGGACATGACGGAGGGCGCCGAATTCCATCGGCTGTTCTGGGATACGGCGCAGATCAATCCGAAAGCCAGCATCAAGCTGAAGAAGGACAAGGACATCAAGCGGGTGATCCTGTGCAGCGGCAAGGTCTATTTTGATATTCTGGAGGAACGGGACAAGCGGGAACTGTCCGATACCTATATCCTTCGGGTCGAGCAGCTTTATCCCTATCCCCATGAGGCGATGATCCGGGAACTGTCCCGTTTCAAGAATGTCGAAACGGTGGTCTGGTGTCAGGAAGAGCCGAAAAACATGGGCGCCTGGTCCTTCATTGAGCCGTTGATCGAGGAAAGCCTCACTGAGTGTCCTCTCGCGCCGAAACGGGCCGTATACGCCGGACGGAAAGCGGCGGCGTCGCCCGCGACCGGCCAGATGAGCCGTCATATTCAACAGCAGAAAGACCTGGTGGACCAGGCCTTGACGCTTCAATAATCGGGTATTTACAGAAACTCTGGATAATAGAGAATTAAAGGAGTAGGTCTTATGGCCATCGAAATCCATGTTCCGGTACTGGGCGAGTCGGTTACGGAAGCGACCGTCGGCAAATGGTTTAAATCCGTCGGCGACGCGGTTGCCGTTGATGAACCGATTTGTGAACTGGAAACGGACAAGGTCGCGTTGGAAGTCAATGCGACCACAAGCGGCGCTTTGTCCGAGATCAAGGTCGAGGAAGGCGACACCGTGGAGGTGGGCGCGCTGCTGGCGTTGATTGACGAAACCGCGCACGGCAAGGCGCCGGCGCCGGCGACCACGCCTAAGGAGACCCCGGAAGCGCCCGCCGCAACCCGGGCCCCGGCCGCGACGGAAGGCTCCAGCGCCCCGACGGCCGCCACCGGCGGCGTGCGCGCCTCGGCGGCGAAAATCGCCGCCGACAAGGGCGTGGATCTCGACAGGATTAACGGCACCGGCGACGGCGGCGTGGTGACCAAGGCGGATGTGCTGAATTTCATCGAACATGGCGCTTCGGCCCCGGCGGCGAGATCGGCCGATGCCGGCACGACGGTTGTCGCCGACGCCGCCCCCCGGGAAGAGGTGGTGCCGATGACCCGCCTGCGCCGGACCATCGCCAAGCGGCTGAAGGACGCCCAGAATACCGCCGCCATGCTGACGACCTATAACGAGGTCGATATGTCGGCGGTGATCGCCCTGCGCAACCAGTATAAGGATATGTTCGAAAAGAAACATGGCTCCAAGCTCGGCTTCATGTCTTTCTTCGTCAAGGCCTGCGTCCAGGCGCTGAAAGAAATCCCCGAGGTCAATGCGGAAATTCGCGACGACGCCATCGTCTACAAGAATTACTATCATGTCGGGGTTGCGGCCAGCACGCCGGCCGGACTTGTGGTGCCGGTGGTCCGCGACTGCCAGGACAGAAGCTTTTCGGAAATCGAACAGGAAATCGTTCGTCTCGGCGGCCGGGCGCGGGACGGCAAGCTCAGCATGGAAGAAATGCAGGGCGGCACCTTCACCATTTCCAACGGCGGCATCTTCGGCTCGCTGATGTCTTCACCGATCCTCAATGCGCCCCAGTCCGGCATCCTCGGCATGCATGCGATCAAGGAGCGCGCCATGGTGGAGAATGGTCAGGTGGTGATCCGGCCGATGATGTATCTGGCGCTCAGCTATGACCACCGGGTGGTGGACGGCAAGGGGGCGGTGACCTTCCTGGTGCGGGTCAAGGAATGTCTTGAAGATCCGCAGCGTCTGGTGCTTGATCTCTGATCATCCGGGCGTCGTGGCGGGACAAGTTAAAAACAAGGAATGACAATGTCTGATAATTTTGATGTGGTAATCATCGGTGGCGGCCCGGGGGGATATGTTTCAGCCATCCGGGCGGCGCAACTGGGACTCAGCGTGGCCTGTGTCGATATGCGCGGCGCCCCCGGCGGCACCTGCCTGAATATCGGCTGCATGCCGTCGAAGGCCCTGCTCCATGCGTCGGAACTTTACGCCGAGGCCAATAACGGCATGGCGCAATTCGGCATTAAAACCGGCAAGGTTTCGATTGATATTGACGCCCTGATGACATCCAAGGATGACACCGTCAAGGGCCTGACCGACGGGGTCGCCTTCCTGCTGAAAAAAAACAAGGTCGACTATATCGAGGGGCGGGGCGTAATCGAGGCCAAGGGCGCGGTCAGGGTTGATCTGAATGGGGGCGGGGAGCGGCTGCTGACGACGAAAAATATCGTCATCGCCACCGGGTCCGATGTCGCCGCCCTGCCGGGCATTGAAATTGATGAGAAACAGGTCGTCTCCTCGACCGGCGCCCTGAGCCTGCCCAAGACGCCGAAACATCTGATCGTCATCGGCGGCGGGGTGATCGGGCTTGAGCTGGGATCGGTCTGGAAGCGGCTGGGTGCGGAGGTGACGGTCGTTGAATATATGGACCGGATCACGCCGGAGATGGACGGCGAGGTCAGCAAGACCTTTGCCCGCATCCTCAAGAAGCAGGGCTTTAAATTCAAGCTGAAGTCCAAGGTTACCGCAGTCAAGAAAACCAAGACGACGGTCATTGTCTCTGTCGAACCCGCCAGCGGCGGCGAGGCGGAGGAAATCAAATGTGACACGGTTCTGGTGGCGGTGGGGCGTCGGCCCTATACGGACGGGCTGGGTCTTGAAAATGTCGGCGTCCGGGTCAACAACCGCGGCCAGGTGGAAATCGACGATCATTTCCGGACCAATGTTGACGGCATTTACGCCATCGGCGATGTGGTGCGCGGCGCGATGCTGGCCCATAAGGCCGAAGACGAGGGCGCCGCGGTGGCGGAAATCATCGCCGGCTTTGCAGGGCACGTCAACTATGACGCCATTCCGGGGGTGATCTACACCATGCCGGAAGTGGCCAGCGTCGGCAAGACCGAGGAACAGCTGAAAGAGGCGGGCGTGGCGTATAATGTCGGCAAATTCCCCTTTACCGCCAACAGCCGGGCCAAGGCCAACCGCCAGACTGACGGTTTCGTCAAAATCCTCAGCTGCGCCGCGTCCGACAAGGTGATCGGCGCCCATATCATCGGCGCCGATGCTGGCAATATGATCGCCGAACTGACCCTGGCGGTGGAAAAGGGGCTGACGGCCGAGGATCTGGCCTATACCTGTCACGCCCATCCGACGGAAACCGAAGCGGTGCGCGAGGCGGCGATGGCGGCCGACGGCCGGGCGGTTCATATGTAATCTCTCAGGATATTGCGGATTATCGAGACAAGGCGGCCCGGCGATGATTCCCGGGCCGTTTTTCTTTCAGCTTTTTCTTTCATTTTTTTTTCAGGCATTTTCCTGCAGCCACTGTTCAAGCTGCGCGACCTCCGGTTCGGTCCAGGTGAGGCCGAGCTTTGTCCGCCGCCATAAAATATCCTCAGCCGTCACGGCCCATTCCTGCCGGATCAGGAATTTCGCCTCACAGGGATAAAGGCCGGGGCCGATCGCCGGTCCCATATCGGCCATCTGGCCTATGCCTTTTGGCAGAATATCCATCCGGCTGCCATAAAGCCGGGCATAGCGCCGGCACAGATTTTCATCCAGCCACGGATATTGCGCCATTTTGGCCCTGAGGAACCGGTCGCGGTCGCCATCGGGAATATTGCCGCCGGGCAGGCGGGCGGTTGCGGTCCAGCGCCCGGCCATATGGGGGAAAAAAGCGGCCAGCCTCTCCAGCGCCTTTTCCGCCAGCAGACGGTAGGTTGTGATCTTGCCGCCGAAAACGGACAGCAGCGGCGCGCCCTCACTCTCTGCAGCTTGATGACGGCTGTCGGATTGCGGGTTATCCATTTTAGCCCCTGGCGCGCAATCCCGGCGCAGGGCCAGCACATAGTCCCGGGTGACGGCGCTGGCTTCCTGTGTCGCGTCATCATAAAGCGGCCGCACCCCGGCGTAGGAGGAGACGACATCCGCCGCCGACAAGGGCCGGCCGTGGGTCAGGGTCGGCCGGAAATGGCCGTTGATGTGATGGCACAGATAGTCGATTTCCGCCGGCGATATGGCGACGTTCGCCGGGTCGCCGTCAAAGGGAACGTCGGTGGTGCCGATCAGGGTAAAGTCCGCTTCATAGGGAATGGCGAAAATAATCCGGCCATCCTCAATCTGCAGGATATAGGCGTCGGGCCCATCGAACAGGCGCGGGACGATGATATGGCTGCCCTTGATCAGACGCAGGCGGTTATGGGCGGGCAGCGCGAGGTTCTGCTCGATAATATCGGACACCCAGGGCCCGGCGGCGTTGACGAGAGCTTTGGCGGTTATGGTTTGCGGCGCGGTTATCCCGCCGTCCGGGGGATTGCCGGCGATCGTCGCCCGCCAGTGATCGCCCCTGTTTTGCGCCGCGAGAAATCTGGTCCGGGTCCGGATGTCGGCCCCCTGGTCCCGGGCGTCAAGGGCATTGAGGATGACCAGCCGCGCATCATCGACCCAGCAGTCATAATAGCTGAAGGCGTCGCGCAGACGGGGCGACAGCGGGTTGGCCGGATCATCGGGGTTGAGTTTAATCCGCCGCGACCGGCCCAGGGTTTTGCGCATCCCCAGATGGTCATAGAGAAACAGCCCGAGGCGGATCAGCCATTTGGGCCGCAAATGGTCCTCATGGGGCAGGATGAATTTCATCGGCCGGATGATATGGGGCGCGATATGAAGCAGGATCTCCCGCTCCGTGAGGGCCTTGCGCACCAGCAGAAACTCGAAATATTCCAGATAGCGCAGCCCGCCGTGGATCAGCTTGGTGCTGCGGGACGAGGTGGCGGCGGCGAGGTCGGACATTTCGACCAGCAGGACCTTCAGCCCGCGGCCGGCGGCGTCGCGGGCGATGCCGCAGCCGTTGATCCCGCCGCCGATGATCAGCAGATCATAATCTGTCCGGTTGCCGTCCTGATCCCCGCCTTTGTTCACGTCTGTCGCCCTCGGCCTTATTGATGGTGAAATTTCGTTTATCGGCTGTATAGTAACAAGATATATTAAGCTATATTAAGCGCTGTGGAAAATTTAACAACAGGGAGTTTGCGTCGTGACCCGTTCGGCCCCGACATATCTTTTGGCCATTGATCAGGGCACCACCAGCACCCGGGCGATGATCTTTGATGATCAGGGGGAGGCGCAGGCCGTCGCCCGAAAGGAAATCGCCTGCGCTTATCCGCAGGATGGCTGGGTCGAGCAGGATGACCGGGAGATTATCCGGACCGTCCTCGACACGGTGAAGCAGGTTCTGGCCGAATTGCCGGCGGGACAATGGCCCCTTGCCGTCGGCATCGCCAATCAGCGGGAGACGACCCTGGTCTGGGACCGCAAAGACGGTCAGCCGATCTATCCGGCGATTGTCTGGCAGGACCGCCGAACGGCGGCGATGTGCGACCGGATGACGCAGGACGGGCGGGAAAAGGATATTATCGACAAAAGCGGCCTGCTGCCGGATCCGTATTTTTCGGCGACGAAGGTCAAATGGATCCTCGATCATGTGCCGGGCGCCCGGGCGCGGGCGGCAAAGGGCGAACTGGCCTTTGGCACCGTCGACAGCTTTATCCTCTGGCATCTGACCGGCGGCCGGGTCCACGCTACAGACGTGACCAACGCCTCGCGGACGATGCTGTTCAATATCCGGGATATGGCCTGGGACCGGGAGCTGCTCCGCCTGTTTGACGTCCCCGAACAGATGTTGCCGGAGGTCCACGCCTGTGATCATTCCTTTGGCGAGGTGGACCGGGGCCTGTTCGGCCGCCCGCTGCCGATTGCGGCGATCATCGGCGATCAGCAATCGGCCCTCGTCGGCCAAGGCTGTTTCGCGCCGGGAGAGATCAAATGCACCTACGGCACCGGCGGTTTCATCATGATGAATACCGGAACGAATATCATTCAGTCCCAAAACCGCCTGCTGACCACGGTTGCCTACCAGATCAGGGGAAAAAAGGCCTATGCCCTCGAGGGGAGTTTTTTTTCCGCCGGGTCTGCTGTACAATGGCTGCGGGATGGATTGGAAATTATCCGCAATGTGGCGGAAACAGAAAGCCTTGCGGGGTCGATCGCGAGCAGCAGGGGCGTTTATCTGATTCCCGCCTTTACCGGTCTGGGCGCGCCGCATTGGGCGCCGGAGGCCAGAGGAGCGCTGTTTGGCTTGACCCAGGCCGCGGGGGTGGCGGAAATCGCCCGGGCGGCCCTGGAATCGGTCGGTTTTCAGACGGCGGATTTGCTGGCGGCAATGCGACAGGATGCCGACATGACGTTTGACCGCCTGAAAGTGGACGGTGGCATGGTCGATAATCAATGGTTGTTGCAGTTTCTGGCGGATATTATGCAGGTCCGGGTGCTGCGGCCCCGGGTTCTGGAGACAACGGCCTATGGCGCCGCCCTGCTCGCAGGTATCGGCTCCGGGGTATTCGGGTCGCTTGAGGATATATCAGGATTTTTCCGCTATGACCCCGGCGTGCAGCCTGAGATGATTGAAGAAGATCGTATTTCCCAATTGCGGGGATGGAAAAATGCAGTGAATTCAGCATGTTATTATTCCAGGGGCTAACGGGGTAATTTTTTAGTTCACGGAATAGATGAAATATTATATATTGATGCCACTCTTCTCATATATAAAACTGAATAAAACGAATTATAAACAAACTTGGCAGATTTCAATAGACGGTGGAATGGGATGACAAATTTTGTAAATAGGATTGATCTGGATAAAATGCAGCTGAACGCCTATCAGGCTGCGGATTTTTTGAAAACGCTGGCGAATTCAAACCGGCTGGTGATTCTCAGTCGCCTGCTGGGTCGTGAAATGTGCGTCGGCGATTTGGAAAAAAACCTCAATATTTCACAATCGGCCCTGTCGCAGCATTTAAGCCGCATGCGGGCCGAAGGGCTGGTGGCCACCCGGCGCGAAAGCCAGCAGATCTTCTATCGGATCAAGGATCAGCGGGTGGCGGAAATGCTGAAGGTGACCTATGACCTTTTCTGTCATGAGGAACTGGCCAAGGCGGTTTAATCACCTTCAAACCTGTTGACAAGATAAAGCCGGCCTTTCGGGAAAGCTGAAAGGCGCGGATTTTTTGTGACATTTCACGACAGTCTCCTGACCGTAGCCGCCGCTATGCCTTGCCGCCCTCAGGCCATCAGCAAAAGCCGGAGCCACATGGCGAGGACCGTGATCATGCCGGCGGCGAAGATCATCAGCCGGTGCAGAACATTGTTATAGGTGGTGTGGATCAGGGCCTGCACCAGCCGCAGGCCGAAAAAGACATAGGCGAGGTAAACAAACACCAAATCATCCAGTTTCAGGATCAAAATGGCGGCGCAGGCGGCGTAAAACAGCACCGGCACCTCATACAGGTTCGCCCATTGCCGGGTCGCCTTCTGCATGTAGCCCGGCGGCGTCTGGCTGGTATATTCCCGGAAATAGCTGAACCGGACATCGCCTTTCCTGACGGCTTTCATGCGGCCCGACAGCAGCACGGTGGAATATAGCAAGGTGAAAATGGCCAGCAGGCCCATGGGATAAATAACGCTCATTACCGACCCTTCCTCTGTTCAGTCGGGCCGAGCCTAACAAAAATGCCGGCCGAAGGGAAATTAATTTGGCAATCCCGACCCGGGTCGCTACTCTTGGTTTGTTTTCAAAAAAACTGGCGCGCTTCGCCACCTGTCTGAGGGCCAAAAGAGGACTGTGAAAATATGACGAAATTTACCTGCCAGCGGCGTCTTTTCGATATTCCGGATGAGGTGACCTATCTCAATGCGGCCTATATGTCGCCGATCCTGAAACAGGCGGCGGCGCGGGGCCAGCAGGCAGTGGCGAAGAAGCTGCATCCGTGGGAAACCCATATCGGGGATTTTTTTGATCCGCCGCGCCGGGCCTGCGGTCTGCTGGCGGAAATGATCGACGCCGGACCTGAGGATATCGCCCTGATCCCGTCGGTATCCTACGGCATGGCGCTGGCGGTGAAGAATCTGCCGTTGGCGCCGGGGCGGAAAATCCTCGTGCTGGAAGATCAGTTCCCGTCCAATATCTATCCCTGGCAGGAAATGGCCAAAAGCCACCGGGCGGAGCTGCGGATGATCCCGCGTCCGGCTGACGGCGACTGGACCACGGCCCTGTGCCGGGCGATAGACGGCGATGTCGCCATTGTCGCCTGTCCCCAGGCCCACTGGACCGATGGCGGGCGGATTGATCTCGTGCAGGTCGGGGCGGCCTGTCGGGCGGTGGGGGCGGCGCTGGCGCTCGATCTGACCCAGTCGCTGGGGGTGATGCCCTTTTCGGTCCGCGATGTCGATCCGGATTTCATGATCTGCGCCAGTTACAAATGGCTGCTCGGCCCCTACAGCTACGGCTTCGCCTATGTCGCGCCGCGCCATCAGGAGGGCGCGCCGCTGGAGGAAAACTGGATCGCCCGCAAGGGGTCGGAGGATTTCGCCCGGCTGGTGGATTATCAGCCGGAATATGAGCCGGGGGCCGGCCGCTTCAACGTCGGCGAACGGAGCAATTTCATGCTGGCGCCGATTGCGATTCACGGCCTCGAGATGCTCAACCGGTGGGGGGCGGCGGCGATTGCCGGTTACCTGTCCGGCCTGACCGACCTGGTTGCCGCGCGCGCCCGGGCGCTGGGGCTCAGGGTGGCGGACAAGGCCCATCGCTCGCCCCATCTGATCGGCCTTAATTTCGCCGGCGGCGTGCCGGCGGGACTGGCGGACTATCTGGCGGGCCGGAAAATATATGTCAGCGTCCGCGGCCACAGCATCCGGGTGTCGCCCCATGTCTATAATGACGCGGATGATGTGGAGAAACTGTTTGCCGCGCTGGAGGAATTTTTGTGATCGAAAAATTGTTCGGCGGCGGAGCTCAGGCGAATCTGGAAATCGAACGCAAGTTTCTGCTGAGGGCGCGCCCGGAGCGGAAGCCGGACAGGATACATAAAATCCGCCAGGGTTATCTCGCCCGGGAAGCCGGCAATGTGGTGCGCATCCGGCAAAAGGATCAGCGCTATATCCTGTCGGTGAAATGCCCGGTCCAGGGTCGGAAAGGCGGGAAAGGACTGGCGCGCCATGAGGTCGAGGTCGAGGTCGATGCCGCCGCCGCCCGGGTCCTGTTCGCCGCCTGCCCCCGGCCGCTGATTGAGAAGCGGCGGGAAATTTACATCCTCGGCGAGCATCTCTGGGAGGTGGATGTTTTTGACGGCGCCAACAAGGGCCTGATCATCGCCGAGGTGGAATTAAAGTCGGCGACGGAACAGGTCTGCCCGCCCGGCTGGATCGGGCCGGAAGTGACCGGCCTGCAGAAATTCTATAACGCCCAGCTGGCGCAAAACCCGTTCCGCAACTGGGGCGTGACATATGCGGAACTGGTGCAGCGGATGCAGGGGTGAGGGGAAAGTTCTATCATATAGTAGAGTATAGATTTATTTTTCCCAGATCGGCTTATTTGACCTTCAGCACTTCGTAGGCGCTGGTGACCTGCTGGAATTTGATCGCCGCGTCGCTGTCGTCCAGATTGGTGTCCGGGTGATAGAGTTTCGCCATCCGGCGGTAGGCGGTCTTGATTTCGTCCGGGCTGGCGTCCTCGTCGAGGTCAAGGATGGTCAGGGCGTCGGCCCGCCGCCGGTCCTGGCCATAGCTTTCCGCGCCGCCCATATCATAGGCGCCGCTGGCGCTGTAGCCGCGGGAGGTGCGCAATTCTTCCTGAGCCCGCCGCAGGGCCTCATCCCGGCTCATGCCCTCGAAATAATTCCAGTTTTTGTTGAATTCAGCGATGTGATATTCGCAGAACTGCCATTTTTCCTTGCTGTCGGGCGCTTTTGGCGCCGGATATTCGCCCTTGTTGTCGCAGCCGTCATGGTCGCACAACCGGACGTGAACCGGATCGCGTTCGGTGTCATATCCGGTCCAGCGGGGAAATGTCGAGGCTTTTGATCTGGTCATAGGCTTTTGTCGTCAGTTTGAATCCGTCTATAGCGGAAGTATATCCAAAAGACCTTAAAAAATTAAGGTGAAAATCGGATCCGCGACAAAAAACCCCGCGCGAGGGCGGGGCTTTTCCGAGGAACGGCTTGCGTTTTCAGAGGATCGGGCCGGCGGCCTTGACGCTGTCGTCCACGTGGTCGGCATATTCGGCGAAATTTTCCCGGAACAGCTTCACCAGATGGGCGGCCTGCCTGTCATAGGCCGCCGCATCATCCCAGGTGCCGCGCGGGTCAAGCACCGCGGCGTCGACGCCGGGGCAGCTGAGGGGGATTTCAAAGCCGAAATTCGGGTCAGTGCGGAACTCGACATCATTGAGGGTGCCGTCGAGCGCGCCGTGCAGCAGGGCGCGGGTGTATTTGATCGGCATCCGGTGGCCGACGCCGTAAACGCCGCCGGTCCAGCCGGTGTTGACCAGCCAGCAGGTGACCTCATGCTTGGCGATTTTCTCACGCAGCAGATTGCCGTAGACTGACGGGTGACGCGGCATGAAGGGGGCGCCGAAACAGGTGGAGAAGGCGGCCTGCGGCTCCTTGCCGAGGCCCTTTTCGGTGCCGGCCACTTTCGCCGTATAGCCGGAGAGGAAGTGATACATGGCCTGTTCCGGGGTCAGGCGGGCGATGGGCGGCATGACGCCGAAGGCGTCGGCGGTCAGCATGATAATGTTTTTCGGATGGCCGCCGACCCCGCCCTCGGTGGTGTTGGGGATCGAGGTGATCGGATAGGCGGCGCGGGTGTTTTCCGCCTTGGAGCCATCATCGAGGTCGAGCTCCCGGGTGTCCGGGTCGACGACGACATTTTCCAGCACGGTGCCGAACATGCCGGTCGTGGCGTAGATTTCCGGCTCGGCTTCCTGGCTGAGGCGGATCACCTTGGCGTAGCAGCCGCCTTCAAAGTTGAAGACCGACGTATCGGACCAGCCATGTTCGTCGTCGCCAATCAGGGTGCGTTCCGGGTCGGCGCTCAGGGTGGTCTTGCCGGTGCCGCTGAGGCCGAAGAAGATGGCGGTGTCGCCGTCCTTGCCGATGTTGGCGGAACAATGCATCGGCATGATGCCTTTTTCCGGCAGCAGATAATTGAGGATGGAGAAAACGGATTTTTTCATTTCCCCGGCATAGGAGGTGCCGGCGATCAGCACCAGTTTCTTTTTCAGGTTCAGGGTAATCACGGTTTCGCTGTTGGCGCCGACCACAGCGGGATCAACCTTCATCTCCGGCGCGTGGAGGATGGTGAATTCGGGGTCGAAGCCGGCGAGGTCCGCGACATCGGGCCGGACCAGAAGATTGCGGATGAACAGGCTGTGCCAGGGGCTCGGGCTGATGGCGCGGACGGAAATGCGGTAGGCCGGGTCGGTGCCGCCATACAGATCCTGGACATACAGGTCGCGTTCCTTGAGGTAATTGAGGATCTGATCATGGATCTTGTCGAAATTTTCCTCGGAAATCGCCACATTGACCTTGCCCCACCAGATGTTGTCTTTGGAGCTTTCTTCTTCGACCATGAATTTGTCATTGGCGGAACGACCGGTGTGAATCCCCGTTTCAACGACAAGGGCACCGCCCTTGCCGACGATGCCCAAATTCTTTTTGATTGTATGTTCATACAGAACTTCCGCGCCCATATTCCAATAAATATTCTTGTCACTGGAAATATTATGTCGGGCAAGCCCGTTCGTACTGATGTATTTACCGTGATTATTCATTTTAGTCGCCGTCCTTAAAGTTTTTTATTCTCATTTTTGCCCCGGTTGATCCTTAGGCTTATGGGAGAAGGGGGTGCAGTGATTATACTGTCATAATTATTTTTATAAACTGAGGGAATCGGACATCTACCGTTCAAAATCAAGTATCAATCATCAAAAATTCGATTTATTTTGGTAACGCATTGAAAGATATGTAAAATATTTTTTAATGATCGGGCGGCTTCTCTTTGGATTTACTTACCATCGGTAAAAAATCATGCTAGTCTCTGGAGAGATTCGCCGGCAATAGAGGAACAAAGATTAAATGGCTTCGACAATAACACTCGTTGATGATGACCAGAATATACTGACCTCGGTCAGTATGGCGTTGGAATCAGAAGGTTTTGAGGTGACAACATATTCGGATGGCTCGGCCGCGCTGGAGGGCTTGAACAGCAAGCCGACCGATCTTGCGGTGCTGGATATTAAAATGCCGCGCATGGACGGGATGGAGCTTTTGCGCCGACTGCGGGAAAAACATGATTTTCCGGTGATTTTCCTGACGTCCAAGGATGATGAGATTGATGAAATGCTGGGGCTGAAAATGGGGGCGGACGACTATATCAAGAAGCCCTTTTCCCAGCGGCTGCTGATTGAGCGGATAAAAACCATCCTCCGTCGGGTGGATGCGGTCCGCAAAAGCAAAAAGGATGTGGAAGACGAAGACGGCGTGATCATCCGCGGCCGCCTGAAACTTGACCCGGTGCGTCATATCTGTGAATGGAATGGTCATGATGTGAAACTGACGGTGACGGAATTCCTGATTCTGGAAGCCCTGGGGCACCGCCCGGGCCATGTCAAAAGCCGGGACCAGTTGATGGATATCGCCTATAATGACGATGTTTATGTCGATGACCGGACCATCGACAGTCATATCAAGCGGCTGCGCAAGAAATTCCGCAACGTTGATCGGGAATTTGACGGAATAGAAACCCTGTATGGCGTCGGATACAGATATAGTGAAAGCTGACCCCCACGCTGAGCAACCGTTTCATGCGGATGACGAGAGTGAGGTGACATTGCTGCGCCCGCGGCGGCGGGTTTCGCCGCTGACCTTCCGGATTCTGGCGGTCAACCTGATTGCGATCGGCTTCCTGGCCGGGGGCATTCTCTATATCGACCAGTATCAGTCAACCATGATTCAGTCGCGCATCGACGCCCTGATCAAGGATGCCGAGGTCATGGCCGGGGCGCTCGGCGAAGGGGCGACGGTCAATACGGAGGAGACGGAATTGCGCCTTCAGTCCGCGCAGCAGATCATCGTCCGGGTGGTCGGGGTGACCAATATCCGGACCCGGCTGTTCGGACTTGACGGCCGGCGTCTGATCGACAGCCGGGACCTGGCGGTGGATCAGGCGGTGATCATTGACGAACTGCCGACAAACGGCGGAATCGCCGCCTTCTGGGACGGACTGGCGGGCAGTCTTTCGTGGCTGCTGGACAGCCTGCAGAAAAGGAATAACCTTGAGCCTTATCATGAGGTCAAGGAAGAGGTTGCCGATCATTACCCGGAGGTGATCGGCGCTTTGGAAGGCGACATCGGATACCGGATCCGGCGGCTTTCGGACCATTCGGAAATCATTACCGTGGCGGCGCCGGTGCAGCGGTTCCGCCGGGTTCTGGCGGCGGTGCTGTTGTCGGCGGACACCCGGGACATCAAGGCGGCGGTCGAGCAGACCCGGATGACGTTCCTCAAATTTTTCGGTGTTGTGCTGCTGGTAACCCTGTTGCTGTCGCTGTTCCTGGCCCGCACCATCGTCCGGCCGATTTTGCGTCTTGCGCGTTCGGCGGACCGGATCAGCGCCGGAACCCACACGGGAGCGGATATCCCGGACTATTCCGGGCGCAATGACGAGGTGGGCGACCTGTCGCGCTCCCTGAAGCAGATGACCCTGGCGCTGGCCCGGCAGATCGACGCGGTGGCCGCCTTCGCCGCCGATGTGTCCCATGAACTGAAAAATCCCCTGACGTCGCTCCGGAGCGCAGTCGAAACCCTGTCCCTGGCCAAGACCGCTGCAGCGAAGGCCAAGTTGCTCGGCATTATTCAGGATGATGTCGGCCGCCTCGACCGGCTGATCACGGATATTTCCAATGTGTCGCGGCTCGATGCGGAAATGTCGCGCAGCAGGATGAAACGGATTAATCTGAAAACCATGCTCGAAACGCTGGTTGATCTCTATGATTCGTCCCATAGCGACAAGATTCCGGCGCTTCATTTCACGATCGCCAATGAGGGCGGCCCGGCCCAGGGGCAGGATGCTAAAAATACTGCCCGGGATTATAGCGTTCTGGGGCTGGAAGGGCAGCTCGGCCAGGTTTTCCGCAACCTGATCGACAATGCGATTTCCTTCTCGAAACAGGACGGCAACATCTGGATCCGGCTCAGCAAGACCCCGGCTATGGTCCAGGTCGTGATCGAGGATGAGGGGCTCGGCATTCCGGAGGATAAGCTGGAGGATATATTTGAACGCTTTTATTCCGAGCGGCCCAAGGGGGAGGAGTTCGGCAAGCATTCCGGCCTCGGGCTCAGCATCTGCAAGCAGATCATAGAGGCCCACGGCGGGGCGATCGTCGCCGAAAACCGCCGACGGGTTCGCGGCGCGCGCTTCATTGTCCAACTGCGCCACAGACCGGACAGGCAGGAGGCGTCCTGATGACGATGATTCACGCCACGGGCATACGCTTTGAGGGCAAGGGGGTTTTGATCCGCGGCCCCTCGGGCGCGGGAAAATCCGATCTGGCGCTGAGATTGATGGCCCGGGGGGCGGAGCTGATCGGCGATGATTATGTCGATGTGGTCGCGGGCAGGGACGGCCGGCTCGAGATGAAGGCGCCGCCGAATATTGCCGGCAGGATCGAGGTGCGCCAGGTGGGTCTTCTCGAGGTGGCTTACCGGGCCTCATCGACGCTGGATTTTATCCTTGATCTGGTCGGGCCGAAAGACCGGGTCGGGCTTGAGCGCCTGCCGGAGGCCAAAGTCGCCCGCCTGGAAGGGCGGGAGATTCCCTGTCTGGCCTTTTACGCTCTGGAAAGCACCGCCCCGGAAAAGCTGCGCGCCGCCCTGAAAATCTTTGTCCCCTGAAGCTGCCCGTTGAGGCGGGCCGGGGATGATAATTGATCCGGGCGCCATACGGTCCGGCACAGGCCGATGATTTTTTATCAGAAATATTGACAGCGCTGGTTTCTTGGCTCAAGGTCAGGGTCCTGCTGTGAGGGGTGGCGCAGACAAAGGATGTTACAATGACGGACATGAAGACAGAAGAAGATAAAAAACTGAAGCTCTATCTGATTACCGGCCTTTCGGGCGCGGGAAAATCCTCCGCCCTGAAGGTTTTGGAAGATCTGGATTATGAAGCGATCGACAACCTGCCGGTTTCCCTGATGCCGAATGTGGTGGATATGATGCTGAAGGATATGGCCGGCGGCCGCCGGCCGGCCCTGGCGCTCGGCATTGACGCCCGGACGCGGAATTTTCAGCCGGAAAGAATTCTGAAAAATCTCGAAAAACTCAGAAAACGCGATGATATTACCCTCAGGATCGTGTTTTTCGACAGCCAGAATGAAGTCCTGGCCCAGCGATTTACCGCGACCCGGCGCAAGCATCCCCTGGCCCGGGATCGACAGGTCACCGACGGTATCGCCCGGGAACGGCGGATGATGGACGTGATCCGGGCCGAAGCGGATTTCATCTTTGACACCTCGGACATGAGCATTCATGAATTGCGTCAGATGCTCAGCCGGCAGTTTGAGCGGGAACATGGCCAGGATCTAAGCATCATGGTCAGTTCCTTCGCCTATCCGCGGGGGCTGCCGCGGGATGCGGACCTGGTTTTTGATGTCCGGTTTCTGCGTAATCCCCATTATGTGGCGGAGCTGGAGCCCCTGACCGGCATGGACCCGAAAATTCAGGACTATATCGCGCAGGATGAACGGTTTGCAGCTTTTTGTGATAAAATAAGTGACTTGATCTTTTTCTGCCTGCCTGAGTATAAGAAAGAAGGCAAATCTTATTTAAAGATCGCCTTTGGCTGTACCGGTGGCCGGCATCGGTCCGTCTTTCTGGCGGAGAAATTTGCAAAACTTTTAAATAATAAGGGGTTCAAGGCGAACCTCTATCACAGGGAATTATCCCTCAAGGAATAAGTCCTGAAAGGGCGGACAAGAGTATAGCGAGGTACGGTATGATTGGAATGGTAATTGTCACCCACGGCCGGCTGGCGGAAGAATTCATTTCCGCCATGGAGCATGTGGTCGGCCCGCAGAAAGCCGTCCGGGCGATCTGTATCGGTCCGGATGACGATATGGAGCAGCGGCGCCAGGATATTCTGGATGCGGTCAAAGACGTCGATCAGGGGGCCGGCGTCATCCTGCTGACGGATATGTTCGGCGGCACGCCGTCCAATCTGGCCATATCGATCATGGATAACGCCAAGGTGGAGGTCATCGCCGGCATCAACCTGCCCATGCTGATCAAACTGGCCAGCGTCCGGGTGGTCAGCACCATGGAGGAAGCGATCAATGCGGCGCAGGAAAGCGGCCGCAAATACATCAATATCGCATCCCATGTCCTGTCCGGAGATAATGAGTGAATGAAGAGAGCCGTTGCGCGCCGGATCATGGCGCCGAAACACAGGGGGGCAATATCCCGCCCATCGACAGCCGAGACGTTATTATCCGCAACAAGCGCGGCCTGCATGCCCGGGCCTCGGCGAAATTTGTCGGCGTCGCCGGCCGGTATGATACGGAAATCCTCGTGTCGAAGGACGGCACGGAAGTGGTCGGCACGTCGATCATGGGGCTGATGATGCTGGCGGCGGCCAAGGGCGATAAGGTGACCCTGAAAGGGACCGGGCAGGTCGCCCGGGAGGCGCTGGACGCCCTGGTGCATCTGATTGAGGATAAATTCGGCGAAGATTAACCGCCGATTAAAACTTTCTTGTATATATAACAATATAAAGATTTCTTTATGCTTGTGGCGCGGTTCATCTGCTGCTATAAGCGGGATATATTTTTATTTGTGAGCAAGAAAGAGATTTGATGAGCGAATTTACCGATTACAAGATTGCCGATCTGTCCCTGGCCGACTGGGGCCGCAAGGAAATTACCATTGCCGAAACCGAAATGCCGGGTCTGATGGCGCTGCGGGAAGAATTCGGCGAAAGCAAGCCTTTGCGCGGCGCGCGGATTGCCGGCTGCCTGCATATGACGATCCAGACCGCGGTGCTGATGGAAACCCTGATTGAACTGGGGGCGGAAATCCGCTGGTCGAGCTGTAATATCTTCTCGACCCAGGATCAGGCGGCCGCCGCCATGGCCGCGGCCCATATCCCGGTTTTCGCCTGGAAGGGCCTGACCGAGGAGGAATTCCTCTGGTGCATCCGGGAAACCATCGTCGGCCCGGACGGCTGGCGGCCGAACATGATCCTTGATGACGGCGGCGACCTGACGGCGATGATTTATGAGGATTTCCCCGAACTGCTGGAAGACATCCGCGGTATTTCCGAGGAAACGACCACCGGCGTCCTGCGGCTTTATCAGATGGAAAAAGAAGGCAAGCTGACGGTGCCGGCGATCAATGTCAATGACAGCGTCACCAAATCCAAATTCGACAATCTCTATGGCTGCCGCGAAAGTCTGGTTGACGGCATCAAGCGGGCGACCGACGTGATGGTCGCCGGCAAGGTCGCCGTGATCGGCGGTTACGGCGATGTGGGCAAGGGCTCCGCCGCCAGCCTGCGCAACCAGGGCGCCCGGGTGCTGATCACCGAAATCGATCCGATCTGCGCCCTGCAGGCGGCGATGGAAGGCTACGAAGTGGTCACGATGGAAGAAGCGGCGAAAGTCGGCGATATTTTTGTCACCTGCACCGGCAACAAGGATATT
The DNA here is from genome assembly GCA_048266545.1 of Paremcibacter sp. Lineage (GTDB taxonomy): Bacteria > Pseudomonadota > Alphaproteobacteria > Sphingomonadales > Emcibacteraceae > Paremcibacter. The sequence continues at coordinate 44,812 of JBLWZH010000024.1, forward strand.
ATCACCCTTGATCATATGCGGGACATGAAGGACCGGGCGATTGTCTGCAATATCGGTCATTTTGATTCCGAAATTCAGATTGCCGCCCTGGAAAATTACAAATGGGAAGAAGTCAAGCCCCAGGTCGACGAGGTTGTCTTCCCGGACGGCAAGCGCCTGATCGTGCTCGCCAAGGGGCGGCTGGTCAATCTCGGCTGCGCCACCGGCCACCCGAGCTTTGTCATGAGCGCCTCCTTCACCAACCAGGTCATGGCCCAGATCGAGCTGTGGCATAATTCGGCCAGTTACGACAACAAGGTCTATGTCCTGCCGAAACATCTGGATGAAAAAGTCGCCATGCTGCATCTGGACAAGCTGGGCGTCAAGCTGACCAGGCTCAACCAGGACCAGGCGGATTACATCAATGTCAACATTGACGGGCCGTTCAAGCCGGACCATTACCGCTATTAGATTTTGCCCGAAGCGTATCGTAACCTGATCGTTATGACCGTCGTGGAGTATCCCCCACGGCGGTTTTTCTTGAGCCCTGATTTATCCCTCTTTCTGTGCGGCGGGGCTGAATAACGGGCTTTTCTTTTCATGGCGATCGGGTATGATGAGCGGCAAATGGTTTCTGGGAAGGGTTTATGGCAAGGCGGACAATAAAATCACTCACAAGGGCGATGGCGCGCCTTTTGTCCGGGTTGGTTTTCGCCCTCAGCGCCTGTGGTCTTTCCCTTGCGGCGACATCCGGAGCTAAAGAGACACCCGGCGGCCTGAATATCAATAGCGATGATTTGAACCTGCTCCTTGTCCTCTTCTGTCTGCTGACCCTGGTCCTGATCTTCTGGATGCTGTGGGATCGTCGGCGTCTGCGTCATAGGCTGTTTCGCAAAGATCAGGATTTCCAGTTCCAGTCCCTGTTGCTGGCGTCGCGGGATGATGTGTCCCTGGTCTGGGATGAGCGGGGCCAAATCACGTCGATAGAAGCGGTCAAGCAATGGTTTGGCCTGAAAACGCCGGATAATTCGCTGGCATGCCTGAAGGACGCCGATGTCGGCCTGTCCGGTGATCAGTTCGCCCTGCTGGCGGAGTCGGTGGAGCGTCTTCTGGCTTACGGTGAAGGCTTTCGCAGGGTGTTTTTCCTCGATTCGCTGAAGCGGCATATCGTCATCAAAGGCGCTCCGCTCAGCGACGGCCGCCATATCAGGGGGTCGATCGCCTGGTTCCGCGATGCGACCATTGAAGAACATATCGCGGCCTTTCAGGACAAGGAGGTCCGCCGCATCGGCAATCGCCTTGAACTGTTTGAAACCATGAATAATCTCTATCGTTTCCCGATATGGATGCGCGACGAGGATCTGAATCTGATCTGGGTCAATGACGCCTATGTCGCGGCGGTGGACGGCGAAAACGCCGAACAGGTGATTGCCGACGGCCTTGAACTGGCGACCAGCTCCATCGGTAAAAACGTCCGCGATATTGCCGCCATCTCCAAACAAAACCGCGAAAGATACAAGGAAAAGCATTTTGTCGTGATCCGGGGCGAGCGACGGGCCGTCGATATTCATAATATCCCGGTTGATATGGGGGAGAAATATTCCGGCTGCCTGGGCTATGCGCTGGATATTACCGAACAGGAAAAGGCCAAGGGGGAATTGATCCATTATACGGAATCCCATTCGGAAACCCTGAACAAGCTTTCCACCGCGGTCGCGATATTTACCGCTGGCAAGCGGCTGGATTATTACAACAGGGCCTTCAGCCGCCTGTGGCAACTTGAGGAAAGCCTGCTGTTCAGTCATCCTCATCACGGCGAACTGCTCGAGGCCATGCGCGAAGTCCGCCGCCTGCCGGAACAGGCCAATTTCCCCCAGTGGAAGGCGGAACAGCTGAATGCCTATACCCAATTGCTGGAGCCGGTGGAGGAAATGTGGCATCTGCCGGATAACACCACGCTTCGGGTGGTGACCCAGCCCCATCCCATGGGCGGCCTGCTGATCTTTTATGAGGATGTCACCGATCATTATGTTCTGGAACGGTCCTATAACACGCTTTTCGCCGTTCAGCGGGAAACCCTGAACAACCTGCATGAAGGGGTGGCGGTGTTTGGCATCGACGGCTGCCTGCAACTCTATAATCAGGCTTTCGCCGAAATCTGGCGAATGGAGCGCGAGATGCTGGACGCCAACCCCCATATCATGGAGGTGATGAAGGGTTTCGGGAAAACCTTTGACCGCCGCGCCGACCTGTCGGACCTGAAGGATATGGTCGTCGGCGGCGAGATGAAGAAAGAGCCGGTCGCCGGCCAGCTGCGCCGCCGCAATGACAGCGTGCTGAATTACGCCGCCGTGCCGCTGCCCGATGGCGCCATGTTGATCACCTTCATCGATGTCTCGGACAGCTACGCCATCGAAAGGGCGCTCAGGGAGCGCAACCTGGCGCTGGAGGAAACCGACAAGGTCAAGACCGAATTCCTCGCCCATATGTCCTATGAACTGCGCAATCCGCTCAACAGCATCATCGGTTTCGCCGAACTGATGGAAAAGGAATATCAAGGGCCGCTGAATGACGTTCAGCATGAATATATGTTTAATATCCTGTCCGCTTCCGAACAATTGCTGGCGCTGATCAATGATATTCTCGATCTGGCGGTGATCGAGGCCGGCGGCATGTCGCTTGACATTGACCAGTTCGACCTGCCGGACATGGTCCGCCAGGTGACCGATCAGCTGGATGAGCGGATCAAGGCGAAAAACCTGGAGGTGAACGTCAAATGTCCCGCCGGCCTCAGCCCGGTTCACGGCGATGTCAAACGAATTCATCATGCGGTGTATAATCTGCTGAGCAACGCGGTGAAATTCACCCCAAGCCTCGGTATCATCTCCCTCAAGGTGGAGCAGGACGACCTCAATTACCGGATCATTGTCCAGGACAGCGGCGTCGGCATTAAGTCCGATGAGGTCGGCAGAATATTCGAGAAATTCTTTACCGGCAGCAATGTTCCCAATGGCCAGGGGGCGGGCCTCGGCCTGTCTCTGGTCAAGAGCTTCGTCGAACTGCATGGCGGGAAAATTGATGTTCGGTCGACGATGAATGCCGGCACCACGATAACGGTGGTCCTGCCGCTGCGGCTGGCGCTGGACGCCAAGATCAGCCTGGTTGGGGAATAAGGCGGCTCTGATGAAGACTCTGACGGAAATAACCCTGACGGATCTGGCGGCGACGCGCGCCTTCGCCGCCCGTTTCGCCCCGCTGCTGCGGACCGGGGATGTGGTGGCCTTTGACGGCTCGCTGGGCGCCGGCAAGACGGAAATGTGCCGGGCGATTATCCAGTCCCTGGGTTTTCCCGACGAAGTGCCAAGCCCGACCTTCAATCTGGTGCAGATATACACCCCGCCGCTGGAAGATCCGGCAACGCCGATAATCTGGCATATGGACCTTTACCGGCTCGAACAGCCGGAAGACGCCTTTGAGCTGGGCATCGAAGAGGCCTTTGATACGGCGGTCAGCCTGATTGAATGGCCGTCAAGGCTGGGGCCTTACCTGCCGGACGGCTTTCTGACCCTGCGGCTTGAAATGGCGGCGCGCGGCGGCGTGCGCCAACTGACCATCATCGGCGACGAGGTCTGGCGCGCCAGATTAGGAACGATCATTGACGATGAATGAACGCCGGGCCCAGAGTGTGGAATTCCTCAAGACGGCGGGCTGGGATGCGGCGGAACGCCTGCCCCTGGCTGATGACGCCTCCTTCCGCCGTTACGAGCGGCTGATCCGGATCGAGGGCGGCCATCGGCGACAGGCGGTATTGATGGACGCGCCGCCGGCCTTCGAGGATGTCCGGCCCTTTATCGCCATTGCCCGCCATCTGCAGAGTCTGGGACTGGCGGCGCCGAAAATTCTGGCCGAGGATCTGGCGCGCGGTTTTCTGCTGCTTGAGGATATGGGCGACCAGCTGTTCGCCCGGGTGATCGCGCAAGAGCCCGCCCGCGAGGCGGACCTCTACCGGTTGGCGGTCCGGGGGCTGGTCAGGCTGCATCAGTC
>JBLWZH010000025.1:0-44050 GCA_048266545.1 Paremcibacter sp.
CCAGGGCGGACCGGGCGTTGCCGAGGCCGCTCTCCGCCGCGAGGAATATCCAGGCGTAGGCCTCAATATTATCTTTCGCGACGGTTTCGCCATTGTAATGCATCGTGCCGACCATCAGTTGTGATCTGGCGTCGCCATTCACCGCCGCCCGGGACAGCCAGTGATAGGCTTTGGCGTGGTCGGTTTCGCCTAAGCGGCCAAAATAATAAAGGGTGCCGATATTCCGCTGGGCGCCGATATGTCCCTTTTCCGCCGCCCGCAGGTAATATTCCTCGGCCCTGGCGAAATCAACCTCGACGCCGCGCCCCATCCGGTAGAGCTGGCCCAGATTATAAAGGGCGTTGGGGTTGCCAAGGGCGGCATAAGGCAGCCATTCCTTGCGGGCCCGTTCATAATTGCCGCGCTCATAGGCGTAAACGCCGTCAGCGACTGTGGCGTTCGCGCAGAAGGGAGATAAAAAGAACAGTCCTCCACATAACACCATCAGGGATAACAGACGGTTATTGATGAAGTTTTCATTCATTTTTCCGTTCCTTTCGGGCCTGTTTCAATATCTGTCAAAATCATTTCAAGCAGACACTATGATACAATATAGTGAAAATTTTATAAATAATCCATTGATTATCAAAGTGTTAGAATGAAAAATTCCATTAATATTTTACGATTTCTTAAGACCTGGGCGTCACACTGACACCATTGGAAATGTATCTGTTCATATAAAAATTGTTTATCAGGGCATTTAACAGTTAATCAAATAAGGTTGGAACATATGCGTGTATTGGCATTTACCTCACAAAAAGGCGGGTCAGGTAAAACGACGCTAAGCGGCCATATAGCGGTCCAGGCTGAACTTGCCGGCGACGGGCCGGTTGTTCTGGTCGATACGGATCCCCAGGGCAGCTTGACGGAATGGTGGAATGAACGGGAATCGCCAACCCCGGCCTTCGCCCAGACCAATGTGTCGCGGTTGCTGACCGATCTGGACGAACTCAAGGCCCAGGGTTTCAAGCTTGCCGTGATTGATACGCCGCCGGCGATCACCCTGGCCATACAGAGCGTGATTGCGGTTTCTGACCTGATTGTGATTCCGACCCGGCCGAGCCCCCATGACCTGCGGGCGGCGGGAGGCACCGTCGAGCTTGCCGACCGGACCGATAAACCGTTTATGTTTGTTGTCAATGGCGCGACGCCACGGGCCCGGATTACGTCGGATGCGGCGATTGCCCTGTCACAGCATGGCACGGTGGCGCCGATCACGCTCCATCACCGGACGGAATATGCCTCGGCGATGATTGACGGGCGGACGGTGATGGAGGTCAATCCAAACGGCAAGTCCGCCGCCGAGATCGAGGATCTCTGGGATTATATCAGCGACCGGCTGGAAAAGAACTTCCGCCGGACGGTATTCCAGCATCAGGCAACGCAGGCGAAGACGACCGGTCATCGCGGTGGTTTTGGACGCAAGCAGGTACAGGTTTAAAAAATGAGAAATGATCAAAAAGAAAAAAATGCAAAAAAGGCGGCCCGCCTGTCGGGGGCGTTGCTCGCCAGAAAAGGGGCGGCGTCCCCGGCGCAGACGACATTATCCATGAACCAGCCGGTAATTAACCGCTTTGCTTCCCCGCAGGAGGATCCGGACAGCCTGAAACAGGCGGCGATCCTGTTGGGGGAAGAAAAGAGCGAGCACGAGCCGGGGATTCATTCGGCGGCGGAAAATGGCGCCTTCCTGGCAAATGGGGTCGAGGCGTTTAATGATCTGGCGGACCGTCCGCAAAGCATGGTGCGTCCTGTCAAGGCGGGGGCCAAAAAACAACAGGTTAAAAAAACCGGTATCGGGAGCAAGGGAAAAGTTTCGAGCAAAAATTCTGTCCCCTCAAAGTCGTCAAAGGACCCTGCAGTGAAAAACCGCATTGCAATGACCCTGCGCATGGAAGCGGAGAGTCATCTGAAGTTGCGGATTTTTTCCGCCCATACGCGGAAAAGCTGCCAGGAAATTCTCAGCGAAGCCTTGGAATTCTATCTGGAACACAACAGCGACCAGATTCCAATGCAGAAGATTGCTGCTCAAACCAGATAAGGCGCGACGGGAAACCGCACCGTCTTAGGAATGGAGTTAAAGATGATACAGATTGAAGAAAGTTCAATGATGAATCAGCCAAAGAAGAAACGCGGACGCCATGTTGGAAAATTGCTGGCGACCGTGGCCGCGCCCTTGTTTCTGCTCGCCTGTTCCAATGCGACGGACCATCAGGTGGCCACCTATGACAGCGCCAACAGCAATAGCGTGAATGTTGCTCAGGCTCCCCAGCCCAAGACCCAAAGCAGTTTTCTCGCCCTGGCCAATGAAATGGCGGCCGACGGTGATCATAATGCGGCGATTCCCTTGTATCGCCGAGCCATGAAATGGCATCCCTTCGCCTCGGAACCGCTGGTCGGTCTGGGCGATTCCCTTCGGGAGATCGGCCAGTATCAGGAGGCGGAGCAGGCCTATCAATCGGCCCTGTCCCGCAATGAACAGAATTTGCGCGCCCTGACCGGGCTCGGCAAGACCTATATCGCCCTCAACCGGCCGACGATGGCGGTTCCGCTGCTGCAGGATGCGATGGCGTTGAACGGGCGCAATGTGGAGGTGATCAGCAGTCTGGCGCTGGCCCTTGAATTGCAGGGCAACGCGCGGGCGGCGATGGCGGTTTATCAGGATGGCCTGTCCGTTGATCCCAATAGCCTGAAGTTATTGAATAATTACGGCCTGTCGCTGGCCCTCCAGGCCCGTCATGATCAGGCGATTGAAATATTGAAACAGGCGGCGCAGCATCGGGACGCCGGCGCCAGTCATCGGCAAAATCTGGCGATGGCCTATGCCCTTGCCGGCAACGAAATGATGTCTTCACGGCTGCTGTCCATTGATAACGGGCCGGACCTGACCAATGAAAATCTCAATTATTTCCGGATATTGGCCAATCTTCCGGTTGAGGACCGCTTTGACGCCGTGGTTCGCCAGTCGACCAGCCCCAAAACCGATACCGCCGAGCCGGCCAATGAAGTTTATGACAACGACAGCCGGGTCAAGAATGTGACGGTGGCCCGCCTGGTGGAAGTGCCGCCGGAGCCGATGGCCGTCGTTGAACCGGAACCCGAACCGGAAGAGGAAAATGTTCCGCCGCTGCTGGGGCCGCAAGGCTGGGCGCTGCAAATCGCGGCCTATCGCAAGAAATCCGAGCTGATGCCCGGATGGGAAAAACTGAAAAAGAAATATGCCGATATTATCGGTCATCTGGAACCGCGCCGGTCGGAAATTGATCTGGGCGAAGCCAAATTTGCGGGCGGGCCGCACGGCTTTTACTATCGCCTGAACGCCGGTCCGCTGACCAGTCTGGCCGAAGCGGAAGAAGCCTGCCGCAAGATCAAGCAGCAGGGCACCGACTGCTGGGTTCGGGTGCCTGAAGTCACCGAAGGCACTGTCGCGGAAGAAGACGCCCGGAAAGCGGAAGAGTTCCGCAAAAAGGTCTATTCCAGAGAGAAGAAAGACAGCCCGGATGAGGGCGTGTAACGCGCAATTCCTAGACGGAAAAAGCCCCCTGAAATCTTCAGAGGGCTTTATTCAAATGTCTATTGGTCAGGGACCGGCCTAGGCCGCATGGCTTGATTGTGCGGAAGCCGCCAGGACGGCATAGATCGCGTCGCCGCTTTCCGAGCCCCTGATCTTGTCACAGATGATCTTGTCTCTCAGCGTTCTTGATACCTTGGCCAGGGCCTTCAGGTGGTCTGCACCCGCAGATTCAGGCACCAGAAGCAGGAAGATAAGATCGACCGGCTGATCATCCAGTGAATCAAAATCCACCGGCTGATCAAGACGGACGAAAAGGCCATAGGGGCGATCCAGGTTGGGAAACTTACCATGGGGTATCGCGACCCCGTGGCCAACACCGGTTGTTCCCAGTCTTTCCCTTTCCAGCAGCACATCCAGTATTTCATGACTGGGCCGGGGAATGATCTTTTCAGCGAAATTCGCCAGTTCCTGCAAGGTCTGTTTCTTGCTTGAAGCCTTAAGGTCTGGAACAATCGTATCCAGCGTTATCAGGTCTGTAATTTCCATACGGACACTTTTCTGTTGTTAATCCACTTTTGGGTCAATCCAGCCGATGTTGCCATCGGACCGTCGATAAACCACATTTAATCCGCCATGTGTGCTGTTGCGGAACATAAGTGTTTGCAATTCACCCAGGTCCAGCCGCATCACGGCGTCGCTTACGGAAACTTCGGGAAGGTCAAGCTGCATTTCGGCGATGATCGCCGGTTGCAGGTTTTCCGAAACTTCCTCGGCGTTTTCTTCCTCTGCGGCCAGGACATTATATTGGGCGGAGATACGGGTATCGCCATTGGAGCGTTCCTTATGGTGATTGGTCAGCCGCCGTTTATAGCGCCGCAACCTTTTCTCCATTTTTTCCGCCGCCGCATCAAAGGCCGCATACACATCCTTCTCTTCCGCGTGGGTCTGCAAATATACCCCATGTCCCAAATGCACACTGCAATCCGCGCGATGCAGGTGAGCATTTTTCGACATCGTTACAGTGCCGTCTATTGAATGCTCGAAATACTTATCAACGATGCCGTCGATATGACCTTCGATATAAGTGCGAAGGCTGTCACCAATATCCATTTGCTTGCCAGTAACGATAATTCTCATTTTAACGCGTACCATTCTCAGATAACTTATATTAACAAAAGCCGCGACAACAATTTAACAAATTTTGTTCCAATGTTGTGTAAAGCCGGGGAAGTTAGTGTCTGATCAAACTTTTGTCAAGTTTCGACAAACTTCCGCAGGGGATGGAAGAAATAAGTAACATGTTTAATTCTTCCTGAATGCTGCCTGATACAGGAAACGTTATCTGAAATTTCCCTGTTTTGGTTCATTTTAAAAAGCAGCATTCTTGTTTCTCCTCCGTTGTATGGAAGAGGGAATATTCAGAGATTCACGGTATTTCGCGACTGTTCTCCTTGCAATATCAATACCTTCCACCTTTAAAATCTCGACCAGTTTGTCATCGGAAAGTATTTTCTTGGGCGATTCCGCATCAATCAGGGCCTGGATTCGATGCTTGACGGATTCCGATGAGTGGCTTTCGCCGCCTTCAACAGCCGAAATCGCGGTTGTGAAAAAATACTTCATTTCAAAAATACCACGGTTGGTTGCGATGAATTTATTGGAGGTGACGCGACTCACGGTGCTTTCGTGCATTTCAATGGCTTCGGCGATGGTCTTCAGGTTCAGGGGCCTCAGGTGCTTGACGCCCTTTTCAAAGAAGGCCTGCTGATGTTTTATCAGTTCCGATGACACTTTCAGGATCGTCTTGGCCCGCTGGTCGAGCGCCTTGACCAGCCAACTGGCGGAGGCGGCGCAATCGGCGAGATAATCTTTTTCTTCCTTGCCCTTGGCGTGTTCCTTGATTTCCATGAGGTAGCTGTTGTTAAACAGAACGCGGGGCAGGGTTTCGCTGTTGAGTTCCACGACCCAGTTGCCTTTACGGTTTTTGCGGACGAAGACGTCGGGGATCACGGTTTGCGAAACGCTGGCGCCGAATTCCATGCCGGGCTTGGGGTTCAGGGCCTGAATTTCCGCGATCATGTCCTTGAGGTCCTCGGCGTCAACCTGACATATCCGCATCAGGCCGGCGTAATCCCTTTTCGCCAGTCGATCCAGGTTGTCAAGCAGCATCTCCATGGCCGGGTCAAGCCGGTCATTGTTGCTTTGCTGGATTTTCAGGCATTCGCTCAGGCTGCGGGCGAAAACGCCGACCGGTTCCATGCTCTGGGCAATAAGGATAATCCGTTCGATTTCCTCAACATCACAGCCGAAGCGCTCCGCGATCAGGTCGCTGCTTTCGGTAAGATAACCCGCCTCGTCGAGCATACCGATCAGAAAGCGGATGATCGTCTTGTCATTGGCGTCCGCCGACAAAAGGTTCAACTGGTCCAGCAGATGGTCGCTGAGGGACAGGCTTTCCGACAGCCGCAGATCAATGGCGTCGTCCATCTGGTCGAATGTGCCGCCGCCGCCGATCATGGATTTAGAACTCATGCCCAGATCGCTTCTGTCGGACGCGGCGCTGATGGAGTCTATGGAACAGTCGTTGGTGAATTCATTGGTGAAATTCGTATCGAGCGCCGTTTCGGGATTTTGATTTTCCGCCCCCGGATTTGTCAGATAGTCATCCGCGGTGGCGGTTTGTTTCGCGCGGCCGGTTTCCGGGCTGTTTTCGCCGGCCCCGTCAAAGCCGTTCTCGGCCGGTTTCTCAAAAGAAGACTCACTTTCTCCATTCTCAAGAAGTGGATTTTTTTCAATTTCCTGAGCCACGAAATCCACCAGGTCAATATTCGAATATTGCAACAGCTTGATCGCCTGCTGCAACTGGGGCGTCATGACCAGAGACTGTGAAATTTTTAATTCAATACGTGGCGAAAGTGCCATGGTAGCCTTCCCGCTTTACAAACTAAAGCTGTCCCCTAAATATACACGACGAACGTCCTTATTGGCGACAATTTCTTCAGGCGTCCCCGCCATGAGAACCTGTCCGTCATGAATGATGTAAGCTCTGTCAATGATTTCAAGGGTTTCGCGGACGTTGTGATCGGTAATCAAAACGCCGATGCCGCGGTCCTTAAGGTGCGCCACCAGATTGCGGATGTCGGAAATCGCGATCGGGTCGATTCCCGCAAAGGGCTCATCCAGCAGAATGAAACTGGGCCGGGTGGCGAGGGCGCGGGCGATTTCAACCCGTCGGCGCTCCCCGCCGGACAGGGCGAGCGCTGACGCATGGCGGATATGGGTGATGGAAAATTCCGTCAGAAGATTTTCCAGCATTTCCTCGCGCGCCTTATGGTCGGGTTCGCAAATCTCAAGCACGGCCCAGATATTTTCCTCCACCGTCATGCCGCGGAAAATGGAGGCTTCCTGCGGCAGGTAGCCAACGCCAAGCCGCGCCCGCCGATACATGGGCAGGCGGGTAATATCATGGCCGTCCAGCAGGATGCGCCCGGCGTCCGGCTCAATCAGGCCGATCATGGAATAAAAGGTCGTCGTCTTGCCGGCGCCATTGGGGCCCAAGAGGCCGACCACTTCCCCGGTCTCCACCTTGAGGCTGACCCCTTTGAGCACGGGACGCTTGCGAAAATGTTTCTCCACCGCGTCGATCACCAGCCCGGATCCCAATTGGGGGGTGGTTGCGGCGGCGTCTTCCTGAAGTGTTGCTGCTGACATTTTATTCATATCTGCCTAAATATCTTACATAGGTTAACAGTCTATTGTAATTATTTGATTAATCGAACCTTTTATCCATGATAAAAGTCAATAATCACCCGTTGTCCGCGCCGCCTCTCAGCCGTCTTCCGGCAGGCTGAACTGGCCCTTGACGCGGTCCTTGGCCTTCGGGCTGCCTTCAATGGAAATCAGGCCGCTGTCCAGGTTATAGGTCAGCCGTTTGCCCTTGATTTCGCCATCGTTGCGTTTCAGCACCACATTGCCGCCCAGAGTGACGATTTTCTCGGCAAAATCATAAATGCCCCAGGTGCTGTGGATGGTTTCGGTCCGGGTGGCCAATGTCACGCTGCCCGAGGCGTCAATACGGGTGATGGAGGATTTGTCGTTTCGGGGGTTCTGATAAAAAACGGTGACCCGGTCTGATTGCAGGGTCAGTTCTTTCTGGCGGACAATAACGTTGCCGACAAAGACCACAATGTCCTTGCGCAGGTTGGCTTCCAGCTCATCGGCGCTGATGTCGACATCCTTGCTGACATTGACCGGGGCTTTCGTCTCCAGGTCGGTCCGCGCCGTGACCTGGGCCTCGGCAGACAGGGCGGGACTTGCCAGTCCGGCGGCCAGCAGCATGATCACGATCCCTCTTCTGATATGATCATTCACCATCATTATATTGTTCCACTTTATTAATTTTCATTTGTTTTGCTATTCACGCCCGGCAGCGACAGGGGCGCTTCCGGATCAAAGTGAAGGTTGACATGTCCCTTGAGCTTAATGATTTCCTGATCGACATTGACGTTAAATTGATCGGCCTTGAAGGCGCCAAAGGGCATGCTGCCGGTGACGCCATTCTCGCCCCGGGCAATTTTGTCATTGATCAGGAAAAGCGCCTGGTCGGTCGCCAGCCTGAACCCGCTTTCAGTGGCGAGCGAGATGGCGCCGTCAAGGACAATCTGTTGGGCGTCGGCATCAAACATGCCGCTTAAGGCGAGGATTTCGATCGGGGTGCCGTCGCGCATTTTTAACTGGGCCAGCAGGTTCTTGAGATAATAATCCTTTTGGTCGTTGCTTTTGCGAAAGGCGGTTTCCGCCGAAATGTTGACCGGGTTGTTATGCTGATCAATGCCGACATAGCGCGGCTTGATCAGCTTGGCGTTTTCATCCCGCTTGTCGAGCCGGTCGATGGCGAGCGTAAAGCTGCCTTCCTTGCTGTTGAGGACCGGCCACAGGACAAGCGCGATAAAGACGGCAACCGTTAAAAAAGGCACTATTTTTTTCAGCAGGTTGATCCGCTCGATTTCCCGCTGGCTCTGGCGATAGGTCACGGTGACTTTCGGCAGCAGACTGTTCAGGTGATCGGAAGCATCCGGTTGTGGCTCATAAGTGGGGTTCACGGTCACATACACGTCCTGTCATGTTCATAAAAGGCGGGAATTGATGCCCCGCGGCGCCCTGTTGTTATTATTGTATATTACCATTACTTTCGCCCGGTCCTGTCGGCCGCTTTGTCATGATAACGGCGAAAATACCAAGGCTGTATCCTGCTTCACTTAAATGTAATGTTTCCGGGGGGCATGTTCAAGACTATAGCCTTAACTATGGGCGAAAATGTCTTCCTCGGCCCAGCCCATCAAATCAAGGTCGGTCCGGGTCGGCAGAAAGTCGAAACAGGACTGGGCCAGTTCCCGCCGGCCGGCCCGCTCCAGCATGACATTCAACCGGTTGACCAGCTTATGCAGATACAGCACGTCAGAGGCGGCATAGTCCAGTTGGCTTTGCGACAATTCGTCGGCGCCCCAGTCGGAACTCTGTTGTTTCTTGGACAGGTCGACGCCGATCAGTTCACTGCACAGATCCTTCAGGCCATGCCGGTCCGTATAGGTGCGGACAAGGCGCGAGGCGATCTTGGTGCAATAGACCGGACAAACCCGGGCATTGAGATATTTATAGAGGACCGCCACGTCAAATCGGGCGTAATGGAAAACCTTGGTCACCCGGTTGTCCTCCAGCAGGGCTTTCAGGTTGGGGGCCATGGTTTGACCCTGGGCGATCTGAACCAGATGGGCTGAACCATCACCGGCGGACAGTTGCACCAGGCACAGGCGGTCCCGGTGCGGGTTCAGGCCCATGGTTTCCGTATCAATGGCGACGGACCCGGTAAATTTGACATTATCGGGCAGGTCGCCCCGATGCAGTTCGATAGACATATACGCCCCTTTTCAATTGGATGGCTCATGAATGGCTCAGGGGGTTGCCCCTAAGGATTATGGTTAAATTATATCGTCATATGATCGGATCAGGCAAGATCAATCGGGGGATAAGTGAAAAAACCATGATTCAAGGTCGGCGGTTTGGACCGTCATTCAGTCCGTGGCCCAGCGGATAATATCCTCGGCGCCCATGGCCCCGGCCTGGCGGCGGACTTCCTTTCCTTTATGAAAAAGGATCAGGGTCGGGATGCTGCGTACTGCGAATTTGGCGCCGAGGGTCGGCTCCTGTTCCGTATTGAGCTTGGCGAGGCGCATATGAGGCTCAAGCTTCAGGGCCGCCTGCTGGAAGGCCGGGGCCATCATCTTGCAGGGACCGCACCAGGGTGCCCAGAAATCGACGAGAAACGGAATATCGTTTTTCGTGACAAATTTCTGGAAGTTGGCCGAAGTCAACTCAACCGGCGCGCCCGTGAACAGGGGGCGGTGGCACTTGCCGCAGTTCGGCCCTTGCTCGAGGCGCGCTTGCGGCAGACGGTTGATGGCGCCACACTGGGGGCAGACGATATGATAAATATTGTTCATGAAAACAGGACCGCTGGTCTATTCAGGCATGGTAAATTCAGGCATAGCAAATTCAGTCATGGGCGATGGTTTTTTCCGTGAACAGAAAATCCTTCAATTCCTTGTTAAAGGCCGGGTCCCGCCGTCTGATCCACTCAAGGACCATGGCGGCATGCTCTTTTTCCTCGTCCCGGTTATGGGCGAGGATCGCCTTCAGCGCCGGATCCTTGCAGGCGTCGACCCGCTGGTTATACCAGTCAACCGCCTCCAGTTCCTCCATCAGGGACTGAATCGCCCGGTGCATGTCTCTGGTCTCGTCGGTGAGTTCCGCGATGGGTTCGTGATAGCCTTCATTCGCCATGATTGTTTCCTTGTTTGTGAGGGATGCGGCCGCATGTTGGAAATGCTGACCGAAGCAACTCATATATAATCTTAACAATTTTTAGCGGAAAAACAATGCTGTCACGGCGGAAATCTTCAGGAAATGATGGTGCCCAGAAGAGGACTCGAACCTCCACGTCCATACGGACACTAGCACCTGAAGCTAGCGCGTCTACCAATTCCGCCATCTGGGCAACGTGATTGGTGTGCAGTGATTACGACCCCTGAAAGACAAAGTCAAGTGATGAAATGAAATATTTAAAATAGGCTGGACTATGGGACGCTGGAAAGATAAAAAGGCAACAATCAGGAATGGCGGAAAAGGGTCAGTTATAGCGACCGGTTCCGCCCGGGTGGAACTCAAATCAAGATGCAGAATTTATTGCAGTTTTTCTGGAGAATTTAATGGCGCAGCAACTGGTGACGATTTTTGGCGGGTCAGGCTTTGTTGGCACAACTCTTGTCGAGTATCTGGCGAAAACCGGCGTCCGAATTCGGGTGGCGGTGCGGCGGCCCAATTCGGCGATGCATGTCAAGCCCCTGGGCGATGTCGGACAGATTCAGGTGGTCCAGGCCAACCTGCGCGACGAAAAATCGGTCAAGGCCGCGGTTCGCGGGGCGGATGCGGTGATCAACCTTGTCGGCATATTATATGAGAGCGGCGCCCAGAAATTCAACAAGGTTCAGGCCGAAGGCGCCGGAACCGTCGCCCGGGCCTGTGCGGAATTCGGGGTCGGGACGCTGATCCATATGTCGGCCCTTGGCGCCGATGAAAATTCGCCGGCGCTTTATGGGCGCAGCAAGGCGCTGGGCGAAAAAGCGGTCCGCACGCATTTCCCGGCGGCGACGATTCTCCGTCCCAGCGTCATTTTCGGCCCCGGAGACGGGCTGTTCAACCGCTTTGCCCAGGCCGTATCAACATTCCCGGTGATGCCGGTATTCTCAGGCGACACCAAATTCCAGCCGGTCTATGTCGGCGATGTGGTGAAGGTGATGATCAGGGCGCTGGATGATGCGGCGATGCGCGGCGAGACATATGAGCTGGGCGGCGCCGATGTCTACAGCCTGCGCGAATTGATGCAACTGGCGGCGCGGGAAGCCCGGCGCAAGGTTTGCTTCGTCGATGTGCCGGCTTTCATCGCGCCGCTGAAGGTATTTTTCCTCGGCCTGTTGCCCAATCCGCCGATCACCCCGGATCAGTTCAAGATGCTCAGGCGGGACAATGTGGTCGATGATGACGCCAAGGGTCTGGCCGAGCTTGGCATCACGCCGACATTGGTCGAAAGCGTGCTGCCGGGCTATATGGTGCACTATCGCCCCAAGGGCCAGTTCGCCGAGGATGCCTGACCTCGGGTCAGCGGCGGGATTCTATCCGGCCCGATAGCCATCCGGGTTTTTCGACTGCCAGTTCCAGGCGTGGCGCACCATGTCCTCAAGGGTTCTTTCGGCTTTCCAGCCCAGTTCCTGTTCGGCGAGGGTCGGGTCGGCGTAGCAGGTGGCGATGTCGCCCGCCCGGCGCGGCGCGATCCGGATCGGGATATGAACCCCGTTGACGGTTTCAAAGGCCCGGACCATTTCCTTGACGCTATAGCCTTTGCCCGTGCCCAGATTATAGGTCGCCAGTCCCGGATCCTCAGTTAACTTGTCGAGCGCCTTCAAATGGCCGCGCGCCAGGTCCACCACATGGATATAATCGCGCACCCCGGTGCCGTCCGGGGTCGGATAATCGTCGCCGTAAACCGACAGTTCCTGCAACTTGCCGACCGCGACCTGGCTGATATAGGGCATCAGATTGTTGGGAATGTCGCGTGGGTCTTCGCCGATCAGGCCGCTTTCGTGGGCCCCCACCGGATTGAAATAACGCAGGCGGGCGATATTCCACCGGGGATCGGCGCGCGCCAGGTCGGCGAGGATATTTTCAATCATCAGTTTCGACGCGCCGTAGGGGTTGGTGACGCCGCCGGTCGGGAAATCCTCCCGGATCGGCATCTTCTCCGGCGCGCCATAAACCGTGGCCGAGGAACTGAAGACCAGATTACGGACCGCGAATTTTTCCATCACCTGAAACAGGGTGATGCTGCCCATGACATTATTCTGATAATAGGCGAGGGGTTTTGACACGGATTCGCTGACCGCCTTCAGGCCGGCGAAATGGACCACTGCGTCAAATTCCCGGCCGGCGAAGATCCGTTCCATCCCCGCCCGGTCGAGAATGTCCGTTTTATGAAAAGACAGGCTGTTGCGGCCGGTGATGTTTTTGACCCGGGTCAGCGATTCCGCGCAGGAATTGGACAGATTGTCAATCACCGTCACCTCATGTCCGGCCTCTAACAGTTCGAGAACCGTATGGCTGCCGATATATCCTGAACCGCCCGTGACCAGTATCTTCATGTCTTCGCCTTGCTGCTTGTCCTATTCCCCTGCTTAACGGGAAAATTTTACAGAACCATTAATAGCGGAGCGGAAAAGATCTGCAAAGCCTAAACAAGCGCCGCGTTGCGCAGGCAGGTCTGGTGATATGCCTCCATCACCGGGCGAAACTGCTCGGGAATCGGGATCGGCCTGAAATAGGTGCTGTCGGTCAGGCAGTAGGTGAAATTGGAAATGAAGCAGTCATTGTCATCCTCGTCCCGGCCATGCAGCTGGAAATTGACCGAACTGTTGCCGACCCGTTTGATCAGCAGGGTGATATAGGCCTTGCCGCGGGCCAGCGGACCGGTCAAATTCATGTCGATATTGACCATCGGCGTGCCGATTTTCCGTTTGTCGACCATGTCGAACCAGTCCACATCGAGATAGCGCCGCTGCCAGGCGTCGATCGCCTCCATGCAGTAATCAAAAAAGCGGACGGTATAGACAATCCCGACGGCGTCCGTGTCGCCGAACTGGATTTGTCGTTCATAGATAAACAAATCTTGCATTGTGGCCCTGATCCTGAGTTGTTGTTTTCAGCCACTATAAACGATCCGCAGGGGCGGCACAATCATTTAATATGTAAAATAGTACTGTAATGCGTTTTATCAGAACGCAGGCCCGTCAAACCGTCTCCCGGCCGTGGACGGCGGCGCCGATCGCGCCGCAAAATTGCGCGTTGGGCGACAGCATGGTCCGGCTGTCGGGATTGGCCTGGAGGAGTTTTTCGGTGAACATTTCCACCAGTCGCGGATGAAATTGCAGCACGCCGCCGGAAAAGGCGACGACGTCGGTTGTGATCGACGTCATTTCCAGCACCCGTTTCACCACCGAGCTATAGAGCGCATAGATGATGTTTTCGACCCGTTCGCCGTTCATCAGCACCTTGATCACCTCCTGGCCGGAAAATACCGTGCAGAAGCTGTTGAGGGACAGTTCCTTGTCGTTACCCCGGGCGAGCGCCGTCATATCGCCGAGCGGCACTTCAAGCCGATGGCCCAGCTCCTCGATATAGGCGCCGGTGCCGGCGGCGCATTTGCGGTTGATGACGAACTGATCGACCTTGCTGTGGTCGACGGCGATGATCTTGGAATCCTGGCCGCCGATGTCAATGATGCTATAGGCCTGATCCAGGTGCAACTGATCCTGGACTCCGATGAAATGGGCCTTGATTTCGGTCAGGGCGTCGTCAACGAAACCGATGTATTTGCGGCCGTATCCGGTGGCGACGATCTTGTGGCCGGGCTTGATTTCCGTGCTGTCCGCTGTGACGAAAGGCGACAGGTCGCCATCTTCGCCGGCGAGGGCGTGACGCACATGATCCTGCAACGGGAACAGGGTCTTCTGCTTGCGTTTCAGCAGAAGTTTGCCGTCCTGATCCAGGGCGACAACCTTGATTTCCGAGCTGCCGCAGTCAACGCCCCAATAGACTTCATATTTTGGCGTATTTGACATCATATGGTCTCCAGAAAGGCTTCGATCAGCGTGGTTGACTGTTCGTCGGAATAGCAACGCAGGTCGCACAGGTCGCCGTCAATGATGATGGTCGGGATGCCCTTGTCTTTCAGCTTGCGCGGCAGATTGTAGTAGGCGTTGCTGTTGTTGGGACAGGTGCGGGCCGCCATGAAGACGACGCCGTCAACCTTGAAGTCCGCGACCATCCGGGTGATATAATCCTCCTTGAAATGGTCATTGCGGTTGATGAAAATCTTGATATAGGCCTTGGCCATGCTCGGCAGCGGATCCTCGGGATCAAAGTCGGAGAAGACCCAGCTGTTGCAATAGGTCGAGGCGACGACGCAGGCCTGATTTTCCCTGAAGGTATTGGACAGGTCGCGTAGCCGGCCCCAGACCGGCATCCCGTCCCAGTAGATGCGCTTGCGCTCAGGGGCGACGGCGGCGTGATTGTCGGCGACCTTCTGTTTCAGTTCGGCCAGCAGGTCCCGGTAATAGTCGACCGCAATCCGGGTGCCGCGCAGAACGACGATCGGACCCATATAAATGGTGCCGTCAAAGAAGGTCAGCGGGCTCGGGCTGTTCTGCGCCATATTGAGGACGTCTGACCAGAGATTGGTTGCCTCCAGGGACAGGGCGACGGTTTCCTTCAGTTTCGCCGGATCCATCGGCGCGCCGCTGATCGGCTCAAGGAAGCTGATCAGTTCTTCAAATTGCCGCGCGACATCGTCGATATATTCCTGTTTGATGCTCGGCAGGTTGGTCGGCGGATGAACGCCGAAGATCGGCGTGTCGAATTCCTTTGCGTAATATTCAAACCAGTGCATGACGTCCTTGCATTGGTTGGTGTTATAGACCAGCACGTCGGGACGGGGAACTTCCTCAATGCCAAAAGCCTTGGTCAGCGGGGTGATGCCCTTCATGTAGGCGCCGACGTCGGAGGTCAGATAACTGCAGATTTCCGGCGAATAGCCGTTGGCGTTGGCCATCGGGATGGTATCCATGCAGACCCGGGTCGCGCCCAGCATGGCGCCGTGGTTCTCGGGGAAGAAAACCTCAAACCCCATGGCGCGCAGGATTTCCGCCGGCCCGACCGAGGTGCACCAGGCCACCTTGCGGTTGGGGTCCCGGGCGGCGGCGTCCAGGTCGAGGAAATAATCTTTCATTACGTTACTCATGGTTTTTTTCCTTCTCAATCGTCTCGACGCCGCGCCGGATAAAGACCGGGATCATGCTTTTGCGATAGGCCCGGGGGAAGAAATCCTGCTGGTAGGTCACGGCGAAATCACTGGCCCGGGCGCAAATGTCGGCGACCATATCGTCAAATGTAGCATAATTTGTTGAATTCGCGTGGAAAACACCGGGATGGGTGTTCAATCCGGTCAGCGCGACGCCGAGTTCGCGGCGTCCGGCCCGTTCGTCCATGCGGACCGCCACGCCGAGCGACGGAAAGTCGAGGGCATTGCGGATCGCGAGCTTCTGATAATGCAGGCCGGCGGCTTGCGGAATTTCCACCTTCAGCATCGTGATCACTTCACCGGGTTTCAGGCTCTTGCTGTCGATGCCGTCCTGTTTATAAAGCTCATTCAGATTTATGTTACGGCGTCCCGAAGGGCCGACAATATTCACTTCAGCCTTGAGCAACAACAGCACCGGCGCCGTGTCCGAGACAAAACGCGCCTGGCACAGGGTTTCATCACCGCGTTTGGCGCTTTTGACCAGATGGCAGACATCGCCGTCCGCCTTGAAACAGGGGGAATGGCTTTGCCGGTTGATGGCGCTCTGGTTGATATAGATGCAGCGGTTATCGACCATCAGATTGCCGCCGATGGTGGCGCGGTTGCGGATCTGCGGGCTGGCGACCTTATGGGCGGCTTTCCCGAGGGCCGGCAGATGGGTCCGGATCAGGTCATGGCTAGCCAGATCGCTGAGCGTTGTGAGAGCGCCGATATGGATATGATCGCCCTTTCTTTCGATCCGGTTCAATTCCTGAAGCCCGGTCAGGCTGATCATATGATCGGGCTTGTAAAGCCGGGTTTTCAGCACGGGAATAACATTCGTTCCACCGGCGGAAAAGACATAGTCCTGCCCCCTTTGCCGAAGGTCCCGCAACAGGTCATGCAGTTGGTCAAGGGATGCGGGTCTGGAAAATTCAAAATCCTGTAAAAGAGTGCTCATGATTTTGCGCCCTTTCTGTTTTGCGCCTTTTCAATCGCCGCCAGAACCCGGTCGGGCCGCATGGGCAACTGGGTGAGGCGCACGCCGACCGCATCATAAACCGCGTTGGCGATCGCCGGGATGACCGGGGCTAGAATGCCTTCGCCGGCTTCCTTGGCGCCGAAAGGTCCTTCGCTGTCGTCGCTGTAGGTGGGGACAATATCGACCTCGGGCTGCTCAAAGGCGGACGGGATTTTATATTCGAGGAAGGAGCCGTTCTGGGTCGCGCCCTTGTCATAGACCATTTCCTCCATCAGCGCCTGGCCGAGCCCCATATGGATGCAGCCTTCGATCTGGCCGTTGACCGCCAGCGGGTTGAGCGGCATGCCGCAGTCATGGGCGCAGGTCGCCTTGTCGACCTTGATAAAACCGGTCTCCGGATCCACGGTGACCTCGACGATAAAGGCGGTGAAGCTGTAGCTGGGGCTGAGGCCGGCGCCGGCGCCTTTGAAACTGCCGCCGAGTTTCGGGGCGCGATAAGTGCCGCTGGTTTGCAGGATGCCGTTAAATTCAAGGGCCTTTTCCACCGCTTCGAGATAAGTGACGCTGGCGTTGCTGCTGTCGCAGCGGATCAGGCCGTCCTCAATGGTGAAGCCGTCGGCATAATCCGGATTGGCGCCGAGGAAGCCCTGCTCGAAATCGGGCTTGCGGCCGCCCTGACGGAAAAAGTCCTCCGGCGGTTCGGGCTTTTCATATGTTGGCGGGGCGATGTCGAGCAGCTCGCAGGCCGCCTCGACCAGCAGTCTGCGGATGCGGATCGCGGCGTTGCGGCTGGCGTTGCCGGCCATGAAGGTGACGCGGGAACTGTAACTGCCGAGGTCGACCGGCGTCGTCCGGGTGTCGGCGCTGATCACCTTGACGTTTTCCAGCGGCTGGCCCAGCACCTCGGCCGCCATCTGGGCCAGCATGGTGTCGCTGCCCTGGCCGATGTCGGTGGCGCCGGAAAAGACCGTCACCCCGCCGTCATGGTCGATGGTCATGCGCACGGTGGAGGCCGGCAGCTTGTTCCAGTGGATGGGCAGCGCGCTGCCCGAAATGAAAAAGCCGCAGGCGACGCCAATGCCCTTGCCATAAGGCAGCTTGCCGTGCTTTTCCTTCCAGTTGGTGCGCCGCATGGCTTCTTTCAGGCCATTGCGCAGGCCGACGGAGGTGACGCGGAACTCATTCGTGGTCAGGGTGTTTTCCTTGTGGATCATATTAAGCCGGGTTTCCGCCGGATCCATGCCCGTCTCGGCGCAGGCCATATCGAGCAGCACTTCGCTGGCGAAACGCGGATTGACGCCGCCGTGGCCGCGCATGGCGCCGCACATGGGTTTGTTGGTATACATCCGGTTCACATGAAAGCGAAAGTTGGGCACCTTGTAAGGTCCCTGCAGCAGCACGCCGTTGTAATAGGTGGTGACGATGCCGAAACTGCCGTAGGCGCCGCCGTCGATCAGGGTATCCAGATTAAGGGCGGTGATGCCTTTTTCCCTGTTGAAGCCCAGCTTCATGGTCAGGTCGGTCTGATGGCGGCCGTGATGGCTGAAAAAGACCTCTTCCCGGCTGAATTTCAGTCTGATGTTGCGGCCGAGCTCAAGGGCGAATTTGGCGGCGATCATTTCATGGGGGAAAGGATCGCTCTTGCCGCCGAAACCGCCGCCGAGGTGGGGCTTGACGATGCGGATATTATGTTCCGGGATTTCCAGAACCTCGGCCATGGCCATATGCAGGTAATGGGGCACCTGGGTCGCGGAATAGACCGTGATATTGCCCTTGTTGTCGATTTCGACCTGGGTCGCGTGGGGCTCGGTGAAGGCGTGATTGATCGAGGCGAAGCGGAAGCGTTTTTCGACCACCACATCGGCTTCGGTGAATCCCTGCTCCAGGTCGCCGAATTCCTGCAGAACTTTTTTATGCAGGTTGTTTTCCCGCTTCAGTTCCGGATGCAGCGGCCGGTCGGTGGGCTTCAGCGCCTTTTTGCTGTCGAAGACGCCTTCGGTGATTTGATAGTCGACCTTGATCAGGCCGAGGGCCCGGTCGGCGATCTCCGCCGTTTCCGCCGCCACCGCCGCCACCGGTTCGCCTTCATAGCGGACCACATCGCGGGCTATGGCCGGTTCATCCTTGCTGATGGTCAGCACGCCGAAGGTATTCTTGAAATCAGCCCCGGTCAGCACGCCCTTGACGCCGGGCAGGGCGAGGGCTTCCGCAACGTCAAGCGCCAGAATATCGGCGCTCGGATAGGGCGAGCGCAGGATTCTGACCGTCAGCGGGTTATGCAGGCGGATGTCATCGGTATAAAGCGCTTGTCCCATGACCTTGGCCCGGGAATCGATCAGCGGCGCCGGCTTGCCGATGATTTTATAGCCCTTGTCGGGATATCCCTTACCCAAGTCAGCCATTTTGTGATCCTCTCATTTTTTCAGCCGCGCTGTGGATGGCTTTTTCGATGCTGTTATAGCCGGTGCAGCGGCAGACGGTGGCGGAAATGCACTCCTTGACCTCGTCATCGGTGGGATTGCTGTTGGTTTCCAGCAGATGAACGCCGTTGATCACCATCGCCGGGGTGCAGTAGCCGCACTGAATGGCGCCTTTTTCGACCAGGGCCTCCTGCACCGGATGCAGATCGTTGCCGTCGGCGATGCCTTCGATGGTCGTGATTTCGCAGCCTTCGGCTTCCATGGCCAGCATGATGCAGGACAGCATGGGCTTGCCGTCGATCATCACGCTGCAACAGCCGCAATCGCCTGAATCGCATCCGTTCTTGGTGCCGGTCAGATGCAGTTCCTCCCGCAGGAATTCCAGCAGGGTCATCGACGGCGAAATCGCCTTGTGATGGTCGAGCCCGTTAATTTTCAGCGTTACTATATTCATCCTTTTCACCACCTATAAATTACAGTGACAGAAGCCCGCAGCTTTTGCCGCCATCGACATGAAGGACCTGCCCGTTAATGAACTGGGCGTCGCCGGAGGACAGGAAAGTGACGGCGGCGGCAATATCGTCGACCGACCCCATCTTGCCCGTCGGCTGCATGCGCAGCAGCCGGGCGCGCGCTTCCTCGGACATGCTCCGGGTCATCGGCGTCTCAATCAGGCCGGGGGCGACCGCATTGACATTGATCTGGAACCGCGCGAGCTCCAGCGCCAATGTGCGGGTCAGGCTGACCAGTCCCCCCTTGCTGGCCGAATAATTGCTCTGGCCGATATTGCCGAGCCACGAGCGGGAGACGATATTGACGATCTTGCCGCTATTCTGGGCCTTCATCATGTCAAAGACCGCCTGGCAGCAGAGAAACGGTCCCTTGAGATTGACTTCCAGAACCTTGTCCCAATCATCCTCGCTGAGTTTGGCGAGATAGCCGTCGCGGATAATGCCGGCGTTATTGACCAGAATATCGACCGTGCCGAAGGCTTCCCGGGCCTGCCCGATCATGTCAGTAACCTGATCCTTTTTGGATATATCCGCCGCCACGGACAGAACTTCGGTCCCGTTGGCGGTAAGCTCCTGTGACAGGTCCTGAAGACAGTCGGCATTAATATCAACCAGCACCAGCTTGGCGCCCTCGCTGGCCAAACGCCTGCAGATGGCGGCGCCGATCCCCTGTCCGGCGCCGGTGACCACGGCGATTTTGTCCTTTACGCGCTCTAACATCTTTCGACCACCATCGCGATGCCCTGGCCGCCGCCGATACAGGCGGAGGCGACGCCAAACTGTTTGTCATCCCGATGCAGGGTGCGGAGCGCCGTATGGGCGAGCCGCAGGCCGGTGACGCCGAGCGGATGGCCGACCGCCACCGCGCCGCCGTTGACGTTCAATGTGTCCTCATCAATGCCAAGCTCCCGGGCGCAGGACAGAACCTGGGCCGAGAAAGCCTCGTTGATTTCATAGCGGTCAATATCCGATACCTGCATCTCAAGCGCGCCCAGCAGGCTGCGGATCGCCGGCGCCGGGCCGATGCCCATGATGTCGGGCTCGACCCCGGCCGAGGAAAAGCCCCGGATTTTGCCGATCGGCTTCAGGCCGTGGGCGCGGACATAATCGCCGGACGCGACCAGCACGGATGCCGCCCCGTCGACGATGCCCGACGCATTGCCCGCGGTGGTCGGCCCCTCCTTGCTGAAGACCGGCGGCAGCTTGGCGAGCTGCTCGAGGGTTGTCTGGCGCGGATGTTCGTCATGGGCCAAACCATCGCGGTTGGCGCATTTGTATTTGCGCGGGATCAGATTGTCCCGTTCAAATTGTCCCCGGGCGGGAACCGCGGTGATTTCACCGTCAAAGAAACCGGCCTCGCGCGCCGCCGCATAGCGGTTCTGACTGCGGAAGGCGTAGGCGTCGACCTCTTCGCGTGTCAGGTTATATTTCGCCGCCAGATTGTCCGCCGTCCGGCCCATCGGCACCGCCGCGGTGTCATTCAGGGCTTCCCACAGCAGATCGACATATTCGGGACGGCCGAGCGGGAAGCCCTGCCGGGCGGAATAGGACACCAGCGGGAAACGGCTCATGGTGTCGGCGCCGCAGCCGAGGACCACATGGGCCTTGTTGAGGGCGACCTGCTCCGCCGCCTGGCCCAACACCTCAACCCCGGAACCGCAGATGCGCTGCACCAGCAGGGCCGGGGCGGTGAGCGGCGTACCGGCGTAAAGCGCGATATGACGCGGCAGAAAGAAGCAGTCCGAGGCGGCCTGGCCAATGTTGGACACGATGATCTGGTCCACTTCGCCGCCGTCGATGCCGCTGGCTTCCAAGGCCGCCTTTGACGTGTGAATGCCGAGGTCCGTCGGCGATACGGTCGACAGACTGCCGGTGAATTTGCCGAAGGGCGTCCGTTTCCCGTCGATGATGTAGACATCCTCGAACAGGGCGCCGATGCCGCCTTCCCGGGAATTATATCCTGTGATTGAAACTGTCATTCTCTACTCCTAATTCTTTCAGCTATTTTTATTTTCCGGTAAATTCCGGCTTGAAGCCTTTGACGACGCTTTCCAGACCGTGGGCGGCGTCGCGGGTGGCGAAGATTTCCTTAAGACCGGCCAGTTCAAGTGTCAGCCCTTCCTCAAGGCTTAGATCGAAGCCGTCGTCCATCAGCTTCATCGCCGTGGCGAGCGCGACCGGCGCCTTGCGGGATAAAACCTTGGCGTAAGGATGGTCGTCGGCGAATGCGCCGTCAAAACCGGCAAACAGATTTTCAAGTTCGCTCTGGTCTTTCCTACCGGCCTGGGCGGCGTCCAGATCAACCCCGGAGAGATCGAAGGGATCATAGAGCGGTTCGATGATCTGATCGACCAGACCGTATTCACAGGCCGTCCGCGCATTGAGGAATTGTCCGGTGGCGACGAGGAATTTCGCCAGCCCCTTGCCGATCAGGCGGCTCGAGCGCTGGGTGCCGCCAAGTCCGGGATAGATGCCGATGCCGGTTTCCGGGAAGGCGATGGTGGTGTTCTTTGTGGCGATGCGATAGTCGCAGGCCAGCGCCAGCTCCAGTCCGCCGCCGAGGGTCAGGCCGTCAACAAAGGCGCAGGTCACCTTGTCGGACGCTTCGATCCGCTTCAGGACCTCCTGGCCGAATTCGGTGAATTTCTGAATTCGGTCCAGGTCATTGGCGGCGAGGCCGTCGAGGAAGAACTTAATGTCGGCCCCGGCGACGAAGGCCTTGCCCTGACCCATCAGGAAGATGCGTTTGACCACCGGATTGCGGTCCAGTTCGGTAAAGCATTTGTCCAGCTGGCTGACCACCAGCTCGCCGAGGGCGTTCATCCGGTCCGGCAGGTTGAAGATGACAAAACCGCTGTCGCCTTTCACCTTGCTTTGAACCCATTCCAGCTTAACCGGACCGGCGTCCCCAAAGGCAAAGGCGGGCAGCGGCATGTTCCAGGCGGAAAACAGGCTTTCGACCATCTTGCCGACCTTGTCAACGCCAATCCGGTTCATCAATTCAAAAGGACCGACCGGCCAGCGCAGGCCGGCCCGGGTGCCGAGATCATTGGAGGTGGCGTCCACCACTCCTTCACTGACCATTTGCGCCGCGACGCCGAGGGCGGCGGCGAGCAGGCGGGAGGTGACGACCTCTTCATTATTGGCGCCGTCCTTCAGGATCGTCGTGTCGGCGACATCCCACAGCGCGCCGCTTTCGACCTGATCACATAATATCCCGGCCGGCTTGTAGAAATCGCCCAGCTTGCTGGCGAGCCCGTCGGCGGCATGCATGGCGATCGGCACCCCGGTGGCGTTCATCAGGGCGAAGGGGCCCATGCCGATGCCAAAGACATTGCGGGCGACCTCGTCAATGAAATGAATGCTGCCGAAACCTTCTTCCAGCAGCCGCGCCCCTTCATTGAGCCACGGCACGAAGAAACGGTTGATGGCGAAACCGGGGGCGTCCTTGACGATGATCGGCGTCTTGCCGTGATAGGCGTAGAAATTGACCAGATCCTCGATCAGGGCGGGATCGGTCTTTGGGCCGGGGATCACCTCGACCAGTTTGTTCTTGGCGGCATGATAGAAATAATGCACGCCGACAATCCGTTCCGGGTGCTGCGCGCCCTCGGCGATGTCGCCGATCAGGAAGGATGAGGTGTTGGAGGCCAGTATGCAATCGGGACGAATAACCTTCTCCAGGTTTTTAAACAGATCCTGTTTGACTTTCAGATCCTCGAAAATCGCCTCGACCACAAGATCGGCGTCGCCGAGGGCCGCTTGGTCGGTGGCGCAGACGAGACTTGCCATGATCTGTTCAAACTGTTCCTCGCTGATGATCCGGCGCTTCATGGCTTCGCCGAGGGACTGGGCGATGATTTCGCGGCCGCGGGCGGTGCTTTCCGCCGACTGGTCGAGCAGGGTGACGGGCAGCCCCTTCATCAGGAAATGCTGTGCAATGGCGGACCCCATGGTGCCGGCGCCGACGACGCCAATTTTTTCTATTCTCTTCATCGTGTGCTCTCTGTGGTTTTAATCAGGTTGTAAATGATCGGGATCAGGGTGACATCGACCCCGTATTCTTCGGCATAGCGGGTCAGTTGACCGCACAGATATTCATTTTCGGTCTTTTTCCTGTTTTCGATGTCGAGCAGGATCGACGGTTTGTGGTTGCCGCCCTTGTCGAGATAGCCAATGGCGTAATCGAGAAAATCATCACTGATCGGGATATTCATCGCCTGGGCGATGCGGATGCCTTCCTCGACGATCTGGGCGACCATGCCTCTCATATACTCCCGGCCCATGATGTTGCTCATGGTATGGCGGGTTAAGGCGCAGATGCTGCCGAGGGACGAATTGAGCAGCGCCTTCTTGAAGACTTCCGTCCGATAGTCCTCGCGGGCCACCAGTTCAATGCCGGCGGTGGTGAAATCATCGGCGATCCGGTGAATGATGCCGGGATCGACATCGGGCATCAGCGACAGGTAATTGCACATGGAGAAGCTGACCTTGACCGCATTTTCCGACGTCTTGCCGCAGCCCATGTTGACTGACATCCTGAGCCCGTGGCCGGGGCCGAAAGCGTCGCTGATCTGATGTTCGGTGTCCAGGCCGTTCTGACAGGACAGGAACAACAGATCATCATCATGACGCAGGGCCTTGATGGCCTGATAAATGCCGGGCGAGTCGGAACTTTTGGTGCCGATCAGAATGACATCCGGTTTCTGGTCAAGGAATTCCTGCATGTCGGAATAAAGATCGGTGATCAGGGCCGCGGCGTTCAGTTCGCCGGATATTTCAAGTTCGTGGCCGCGCAGGGCGATGCGGACTTTCGGATCGCGATACATGACGGAGACCCGATGGCCGGCCTGCGCCAGATGGGCGCCGAATACGCGGCCGATGGGACCGAAACCGATGATGCCGTAATGTGTTTTCACCGGCTCACTCCAATTCCAGAATAAAGGCGTCATCGGGCAGGTCGTCATAGGCCTGTTGCTGCATGGCTTCGATATATTGCTTGTATTTTTCCTCGATCCGGCGGGGGATCAGCTTGAAGGACGGGGTCAGTTCATTTTCCTCCAGGGATAATTCGCGCTGGATCACCAGGGCGCGGCCGATGCGCTCAAAGCCGGACAACTGATAGGTGTTGATCTCATCGACGCAATTGGACAGGCAGTTCGACAGGCTGGCGCAACTGCTGGGGAAGGCGCAGGCCGGGTCATCGCGCTGGTTGCGGACCGTGGCCGCCATCAGTTCCGAATTGGGAAAGACCAGCATGAAGGGGTGTTTCTGGCCCGAGCCGAAGACATAGGCGTATTTGACGAATTTGCAGCGTCGGCAGACATTTTCCTCGATCTGGGCCGGGAAAAGCTTCTCGCCATTGCTGAGCTTGAACATCCGCTCCTTGCGGGAAATGATTTTAACGCCTTCTTCCGTAATGTCGCCAATGTCGCCGGTGTGGAACCAGCCGCCTGCGGAAAAGGCCTTGCCGGTGGCCTCCGGATTGTGGAAATAGCCGCTCATGACATTTTCGCCGCGGACAAGCAACTCGTTATCTTCACCAAGGCATAGCTCAACCCCCGGAATGGGAAAGCCGACCACACCCGGAATCCGGTCCATGCTGAAATTGGTCAGGGTGCAGCAGGGCGAGGTTTCCGTCAGGCCCCAGGCTTCCATGACCGGCACCTGTTTTTGGCGGAAAACGTCCGATGTGCTGAGCGGCAAAGGGGCGGCGGCGGTGAAAATGAATTTCAGATCATCATGGAAGAAGGCCTGTTCGGCTTTTTCCGAGGTCAGAACCTTGCCGACAATCGCCTGATAGATCACCGGGACGCTGAAATAGACATGGGGTTTGATTTCGGCGAAATTTTCCAGCAGCCGGTCAATATCCTTGCCGAAGGAATCGTCAATGGCGAGACAGCCGCCGGAATGAAGGGCGAAGAAGCGCTCGAATATGCCGCCGAAGCTGTGATGCCACGGCAGATAGCACAGAAACCGCATGCCGGGCTCCGGTTTCCACAGAATTTGCAGGGCCTTCTGCTGGCTCATGATATTGGAATGGTGAAGCTGGACGCCTTTGGGAAAACCGCTGGTGCCGGAGGTATACATGATCATCGCCATGCGCGATGGCGCGACCGCGCGAAAGAGGTCCTCGATGTCCTGTTCTGTTTGTGCGGTGAGGTCGGCGGCGAGGATGTCATCAACATAGTCGGCATTCTTCACTGTCCCGACCGCGCCCCGGGCCCGGGGGGTGAGCAGCAGCAGGCGTTCCGGCAGGCAGTCCGGGTCGAGGGAGGAGAGTTTTTCCGGGTTGTCGCTGATGATCATCGCGGTTT
The DNA here is from genome assembly GCA_048266545.1 of Paremcibacter sp. Lineage (GTDB taxonomy): Bacteria > Pseudomonadota > Alphaproteobacteria > Sphingomonadales > Emcibacteraceae > Paremcibacter. The sequence continues at coordinate 25,726 of JBLWZH010000025.1, forward strand.
CGGAAAAACGGATCAGCCTTTCCATCAGTTCGTTTGGATATTTGGCGAATATGGGCACCGCAATCAGGCCGCAGCTCATGACCGCCATTTCGGCGACCAGCCGCTGGTAACTGTTGCCGGCGATAAAGGCGACGCGGCTTTTGTCTTCCACATCAGGATCAAGCCCGCTGTTCAGAAGGTAGGCGGCGAGCGAAATGATGTCGTCGGTCAACTGCCGCCAGGACCAATAGACATAGGAACCCTCAACCCGTTGGGCAAAAGCCGGCATATCCCCGTAACGGCTTTTGTTGTTAAGAAACATGGTTCCAACATTGGGCGTATATTCTCCCAACTCAATGTCAGATTTCAGAATGTTCATAACGACCTCTCTCTGTTAATGTCAGTCCTCTCGCCCTGATGCCTCCTTGTCTTTTTCTTTACCCTGTTTGTTTTTTGTTTTTATGTGTAGCAGCAGCCTTCCGTGAAGGTGCGGAAAATATCCTGCGCGACCTCTTCGGCGCTGCCATGCTGTTCTGCGGAATACCAGCCGAATATCCAGTTCATCATGCCGTAGAGCAGAAAGGTTTTGCGGCTGACGGCCTCCGGCGGATAGAAGGCTTCCGTCTGATGGTTGATATAGTCACCGACGATCTGCTGGCCCAGCTTGGCATAATCCTCTTTCAGGCGCCACAGGACCCGGCTGCGCTGGTCATTCATTTCCATGCTGCCCGATGTCATGACCCGCATTTCATTCAGGTGATCCATAAAATAGGTCACGTGATTATGAATCAGGCCTGACAGGCGCTGTTCCGGCGACAGGTCCTGGTCCATAAGGTTACCGGACATGTCGAGCAGAGAGGTAAAGCCGCGCTGATTGATCAGGAACAGCAGTTCCTCCTTGTTGCTGAAATAATGATAGAGCCCGGACAGGCTGCGGCCGGTAACCTGGGCCAGTTCGCGCATGCTGGTGCCGTGATAGCCTGTCTGCGCCATAAGCTCGGCGGACTGGTTTAGAATTTCATCCAGTCCGTTGAGGCGTTTATTTATCACGGCTTGATCCGTCATGGGTTCTCCTATCGGTTCCGCCATTCCGGCGCGCGTTTCTCAAGAAAGGCGCCGATGCCTTCATTGGCGTCGTGGCTTTTCATCAGTTCATTGAGGTAAAGCCGCTCCAGATCGCAGATATGCTGACGGTAGATGGAGTTGACGCTCATCCGCGCCGCCCGGTTGGCGAAGCGCAGGCTGCTGGCGCTGCGGGGCAGGATGTTCTTTTCAATATAGCTTTCGACCACCTGGCCGAGATCCTGGTCGGGCGCGACCTGATTGACGATGCCGCACCCAAGCATGTCCCGGGCGGTCAGCTTCTCCCCGGTCAGCAGCATATGTGACGCCGTGACGCCATTGCCGAGGAAGGGCAGCAGCGCCGCCGCCACCGGCGGAAAGACGCCGAGCTGGATTTCCGGCACCGCATATTTTGACCTCTCCCCGGCGAAAATCAGACCGCAGGCGATGGCCAGTTCAAAACCGCCGCCGAGACAAAAGCCGGAAACCTGGGCCAGAGTCGGCGCCGGGTGGGCCAGAATATCGCCGATCATAAGATGAAAGCCCGGCAGCATGTCATTCACCTGATCCGCCGTATGCTCCTCGACGCTGGCGCCAAAGCAGAAATGATCGCCGGCGCCTTTGAACAGGATCAGCTTGCGGTCGGCGTTTTCAAGGTCATCCTTCAGAAAATTCCGGATTTCCGCCATCATAGCGGCGGTCAGGATATTGGCCGGGGCGTCATTGAGGATGATCTCGGCAACCTGTCCGTCATGTTTTTCAATAATTTCGATGGTCTGATAGGTCATATCGGCTGTTCCTGTGATAATTACTGGTCCGGGACCATAATGGCGCGGGCGGTGAGTTTGTGGTCCTCGGCGAGGGCGATGACCTCATTCAGTTGCGACAGCGGATATTCGATGATATTTTCCCGCAGGGTGATGCTGCCGTCGAGCACGCCGTCAACCACGGCCGGGTAATATTTCGGGCTGCAGCCCCAGTTGCCGAACAGGTCGGCGTCAAAGGCCATGACGTTGCTGAGCCGCAGTTCAAGTTTCCCCATGGTAAAGCCGATAATGCCCAGCGTGCCGGCGAAGCTGAGCAGCGAGAAGGCGACATTCTGGCCGGGAACCGAACCGCTGGTCTCAAAAACCTTCCACTGGAATTTGGGCAGGTTGTTTTCCTTGACCAGGCTGCGGATTTCCTTTTTGATCGCCCTTTCATTCATGCCGGCGGTGCAGATGCCGTAATCGGCGCCCTGCTGGAGGACGGTCTTGATTTTGGCCTCGCCAATATCAAGGGCGATCACCGTGGCGCCGGCGTTATGGGCATGTTGCGCCATATAGAGGCCAACCCCGCCGGTGCCGATGACGATCGCCAGGTCGCCTTTTTGCAGGCCGCTGCGCACCATGGACTGATAGGGGGTGGTGATGGCGTCGGCAATCACCGACAGTTCCTGCAGCTTGAAGTCTCCCAGATCATCGGGCAGGGGGCAGAGGAAACGGGCGGGGACGACAATATGACTGGCGAAGCCGCCGTTGAAATCATTGCCGGGCATCAGCTGGTGCTGGCAAATATTGTCGCGACCGGCCTTGCATAATTCGCATTCGCCGCAGGGCAGGACCGCGGGGATAATCACCTGCCGGCCCATAAGATTCTGATAATTTTTGCCGGCGAGCTCCACCGTGCCGCTGATTTCATGGCCGAGGATCAACGGCAGGTCATGCTTGGTGCCGACATCGCCGGAAATAAAACCCAGATCCGTATGGCAGACGCCGCAGCCGGCGACTTTGACCACAACATCATCATCGGCAACCTCATCAATGACAAAATTGCGCTTTTCCAGGGGCTGGCCACTTGCGACGAAATACATTCCCCATGCTTCAACAGACGGCATTTTATTCTCCTACAGGCTGTGTTTATGCGATGCTTTTTTGAGTTTGGTTCTGGTCGGATATGTTTTTCACCCTATAATTATCCGAACGACCGTTCGTTAACTTTATCAAAGATAATCTGATTTGCAATGGTTTTTTGCGTCTCTCAAGATGGCCAAACAGGGTAAAATATTCTTTGCCCTTATATATTTAATGTATTAATCAATGTAATATAAGGAATTCTCGATAGAAAATACCGATTTAAAGCATATCCTGAGAAAAACGAATAATTTCCAGCAGAATGATATTTCACAGATTTAATAAATCGGGCCGGGCGTTTTTTCTGCCTTTGTGAGGCGCCATTGGGAAAATTTGCCCGATAAAATGGGGGAAAAATATTTGTTTCGGCAAATGATTCTACTAACTTGTAGATTTTCTCGCCGGCGGTTTTCGCAGAACGGACGTGTCGATTTCCCGAGGTGCGATCCCCTCAGGCTGGTTTGCAGGGAGGGGCTATGCGACCGTAAGGCAACGCCTCCCGGTTCTCACGGCTTTCCAGCGGCTAAAATGACTGTCCCAAGGAGAAATGCAGGGATTGTTCGTTGCGGTCGGTGAGGCCGAAGCCGAAATAGATCGGCCCCAGCGGACTTTCAACGCCGAGGAAGACGCTGCCGGCAAAAATCAGCGAGTCAAATCCCACGTCTTCCTTTGTGTCCCACGTATTGCCCGCCTCCAGCGAGGCGCCGATATAGATTGGCAGGTCAATGACATTCAACTGTTCGGCCGTCAGCCGCCGTTGATAGCGAATGGCGCCGTATCCCATAAAGGCGCCGCGCAGTTGGTCCCGCGACAGGCCGGACAGATACTGAAAGCCGCCGAGGGAGAAGGCCGAGGGCACCTGTCCGCTGCGGCTGAAGGTGCCGCCGGCCTGCAGGGTAAAGTCCAGGGTATTGCGGCCGAAGCTGGTGACATATCGGCCGCGGGCCTGAAACTGGTTGAATTCATTGTCGCCGCCCAGTATTTTTCGGGCGCCATAATAGGTGAGATTTACCCGCCAGCCCTTTCGGGTGAAATTGACCCGGTCGAGGGTGTCGGCGTTAATCTGGGCGTTCCAGCCGGCGGAAATAAATTTGTCGCCGCCGAAAAAGCTGAATTTCCGATCATTTTCCCGTATTTTTACCCACTGGCGGCTCAGGCCGACCTTCGCCTCGCCCCAGGTGCCGAGGAGGACGCCGGCGTATGCGTTGAGGTCGATGGCGGCGATGCGCAGTTCTTCAGTGATCTGCCCCTCTTCAAAAACATTGCTGTTGCGGGCGCTGGCGGCGGCCTCGCCGGAGAGAAACAGGTTGGATATGATATTAAGGGGCTGATAATATTCGCCCGAAAGCAGCAGGTTTTCACCGATTTCCGCGTCGAAACGCAATTCCGCGCCAAGGTCGTTAATCTCGGTCATCGTCAGATTGGAAAGCAGGCTGTAGCTGCTGTCGCCTTTCAGGTTGTCGGACAGCAACAGGCCGAAGCGGATGTGGTTTTTGCCAATGGAATTCCCCTTGGCATCAATCAGCAGGCCGGTGCGCCCGTCTTCTTCGATAAGTTCGTAGGATACCCTTTCAAAGGTGTCGAGGCCGTAAACCCGGGCAATCTTTTCATTCAGTTCCGCCGGCGACAACGGCAGGCCGGTCTTGATATCGAGATGTTTCAAAATCACCTTATCGGACAGCCGGGTGTTATTTTTAATCCGGACAAAATCAATCACGGGGTCGAGCTTATGGGTGACCAGATGAAGACCGGCGATGGTGGCGTAAGGCTTCAGCTTCTCTTCGAAGGCCATGGCGGCCTCTGTCCCCCGGGGGATGGCCGCGGCAATTTTCATAAAATCGCCGGTGGTAATCTCGCCCAGGTCCGGGCGAATAATCACATGGTCAATATCGGATTTTTTCAGGTCGTCAATCTGGCGCAGGGAATTATTCCGCCCCAGCAGACGGATGAGCTGATCGGTCACCTTGAGGACGGATTCAATATCGTCCTTTTGCAGCAGGGGACTGCCAACATCGACGACAATGATAAAATCCGCCCCCATTTTACGGACAATGTCGATGGGCAGGTTATTGGCGACGCCGCCGTCGACCAACAGTCGGCCATCAATTTCCACCGGCGGCAGCAGGGCGGGAATCGACATGCTGGCGAACAGGGCAAGTCCAAGATCGCCCTGGTCCAGTATAACGGCCTGCCCGGTCTCAATATCCGTGGCGACAGCGCGAAAGGGAATGGGAAGCCTATCAAAATCCTCAATATTCTGAACCGGATAGGTGAGTTCTTTAAGCTGGAGAATAAGCTTTTGACCCTTGATCAGGCCCTTGGGGAAAATGATCTTGCCGTCCTTGAAACCCAGTTTGAAATTCATCAGGCGGTCGTCACTGACCCGTTTCTGGCGGAATTGACGGTCCTTGCGTTCCGTCCGGTCATCAAAAATATGTCGCCAGTCAATATCATGGACGATCTGTTCGACTTCTGCGGCGGAATAGCCGGAGGCGTACAGGCCGCCGATGATCGCCCCCATGCTGGCGCCGGCAATCATGTCAATGGAAATGTCCATCTTTTCCAGGGCTTTCAATACGCCGATATGGGCCGCGCCGCGCGCGCCGCCGCCGCTCAGGACCAGGCCAATTTTTGGTTTTCCCCCGGTATCGGATGCTGGCCGATTAATTTCTTCTTTGGCGGTTCCGAAAGATGGCTGGATAAAAGTCAGCATGGCCAGAAAAATATAAAAATTAATATTTGACACGCCTGTAAAATGTCGCTCTAAAGGCCCCGCTTTTTCATTCATGATATATTCATTTATATTAAGTATAATATATTAACTTGTTAAAAGAGTTGTTTATCGTCCATATGCAATTTCGACAATCCCGTGCCCTATGAAGGCCATATTTTCCGCTTATGACCCGCGACCTATAGTGAAGAGATTATGCTGGAATGAAAAGAAAAAAGACAGAAAGTTAGGATATGAAAATATGCGCCATGTGCTGATTTCAGGGTTTATTATTTTTATGGCGGCCGGTCAGCCTGCCGTATCGGATGATTTTTCCGGTGATATCAAGCGGGCCGACACCAAGGTTATTATGGAACAATATGCCGAGGCGGCGGAAATATACAAAAATATCATTACCGCTTCGGATTCGGCAATTGTCAGGGCCTATGCCCATTACAAACTGGGCGATTTATATCGCAAGCAACATAATGGGGAAAAGGCGCGTCAGGAATATCAGAAGGGGCTGGCGTCCTTGAAAAAATCAGGTCAGAAAAATCACCAGATCGGCAAATATCTCGCCCACGCGATGAAAACCACGGCGAATTAACGCCGCGCCGCCAAACTCCGGCCCGGTGTTAGGTCGTAAACTGATACAGAGGAATATCATGATTGGTGATGTTCCTTTTTTGTCTGGCTTTTACCTGTTTTTTTATGGCCGTCGCTCTGAACAGGAGGTTTTCGCCGAAATCCGGCATTTTTTTTGAGAATCAAGGATGTTGTAAAAATGCCGATCTGGCAGTGAAAACTTCATAGCTGACTGAAATTAAAGAAAGTTTCCGGCTTTTTGCTGTGTGATAAAAAAATCACAGTGTGCTTTTTAGGTTGTTGCTAACTCTTTGTAAAATAAAGGCTATTTTCCCCTTGATTTTATCATCATTAGGCCTAAATATAGAAGCGAGAGATGTTCTTGGTGTAGGAGCATTTCTCAAGCCCTTCGTGGGCGTTTCCTCCCTAAACTTGGGCCGCTCTTTTGAGTGGCCTTTTTTTTTGGCGGATTCCTGCGGCGCGGCCTTTTGCCGTTTCAACTCAATTGCCGGGGGAGCAAGGCCCCGAGGTTGTGGTTCAGGCTTTCGCTTAATCCGGTCAGAAGGGACTGCAGGGCGTCAAAGCCTGAATTTTGTTCCAGGGTTTCCTCATCCATATATAACGCGCGATTGAATTCAAGCTGCACGGCATGGCGGTTGTCGTCAGTGCAGCTGTAATGGCGGGTGTTAAAACCGCCCGCATAGGGCGCGTTGAATTTAATGTTCAGGCCGTGCCGGGTGAAATAATCCGCCACATGCCGGGTCAGTCGCCTGCTGCAGCTTTTGTCATGGCAATTGCCGATGATCAGATCCGGCTGGGCAACGGCGGATAGCGTCGGATCAAGAAATTTGTAGGATGGCATGGAATGGCAATCAATCAGGATATAAAAATTATGCTTCTGATGGATTTCGCGCAGAATCCCGCCCAGCGCCCGATGAACCGGATGGTAAACCTGATCAAGCCTGACATCAATTTCCCGGGCGGGTATTTTATCCTCGTAAATATCCCGGCCATTGTAGGATTTGCGGGAAATAACCCCGAAGCCGCGTATAACCTTGTCGCTTTTCTCAAAATTATTCATCCGGCCGAGGCCGCTGAACATGTCGGGGTCAATTTCCCGCGCGGAGCGGTTGGTGTCGACATAGGTGCGGGCATAGTGATTAATGAAGCGGGTCGCCCCGTGGCGGGATACATGCCTGATCAACTGATCAACCAGAATATCCCCCGAGTAATGCAGCAGCGCCGGGTCAATGGCGATTTGTCGCACAAAGCTTTCCGGCAAATAGATTCCGCTATGGGGACTGTCAAAGATAACGCCATTTTGTTCCGCCGTCGGGAGAATGATTGAATAGGGCCGCATCGATGTTAGGTTCCCAAATATTTTGACAAGGTTGGTTGCGTTGTGAGCATACTATAGGATATGCGCGGAAAAAGAAAATATCTGCAAAATTTATTGAAATATTCATAACTAATACGTTAGAAAATAAATTCAGGTTGGAATAGAACATTAAGGGTATAAGCGTGCCGCGCATTTTGTTAGCTGAAGACGATGATACGATGAGAGCCTTCTTGACCAGATCTCTGGAGAAGGCGGGCTATCAGGTGGTCGCGGTCGGACTGGGCACAGATGCGCTGCCGTTGCTGGCCGGCGGCGGCTTTGACCTGTTGCTGACCGATATTGTCATGCCGGGCATGGACGGCATCGAACTGGCGCGGCGGGCGACCAAGATGCAGCCCAAACTGCATGTCATGTTCATCACGGGTTTCGCCGCGGTCGCCATGGACAAGGCCAAGGATCGCCCGGTCAATTCCAAGGTGTTGCAGAAACCGTTTCACCTGAAGGATCTGGTCGATGAAGTGGACCGGCTTTTTTGTGAGATTATCTAGCGGGACGGCTGAAGGCCGCGCCTTCCGTTTCGGACTCCCGTGAAGTTTCAAATCAATCTATCCGGCATGAAATAACTGTTACCCAACCTCCAGACAAGGATAAATTGAAGAATGGCTGATGCGAGCAAGGCGGCGCAAACCCCCGAGAACAAACTTCCCGCGACAAAATATCTGAAAGACTATCGGCCGCCAGATTTTCAGATCGAAACCGTGGAACTGAATTTCGATCTGCGGCCGGCGGTGAGCCACGTGCGCGCCACCAGTTCCGTTGTCCGGAAGGGTGCGGCGGACGCCCCCCTGGTTTTGGCCGGTCATGACATGACGCTGAAATCCGTGACCGTGGACGGCCGGAAGCTTACGCCGGACCAATATCGCCTGACCGACCGTGATCTGACGATCGGCGGATTGCCGGACCGCTTCACGCTGACGATCGAGGTGGACATCGACCCGGCCCGCAACACGGCGCTCGAAGGGCTCTATATCTCCAAAGGCATGTATTGCACCCAATGCGAGGCCGAAGGCTTTCGCCGGATCACCTATTTCCTCGATCAGCCGGATGTCATGGCGACCTACCGGGTCAGGATCGAGGCCGATCATGAAGCCTGTCCCATATTGCTGTCCAACGGCAACAGGGTTGATCAGGGGACATTGGCCGACGGGCGGCATTTCGCGGTCTGGGATGATCCCTTTCCCAAGCCCAGCTATCTGTTTGCCCTGGTGGCGGGCGATCTGGCGCATCTGGAGGATCATTTCACCACCCGCTCGGGCAGGGATGTCACCCTGCGGCTTTATGTGGCGCCGGAGGATCTTGATAAATGCCCCCACGCCATGAACAGCCTGAAAAAGGCGATGGTCTGGGACGAGCAGGTCTACGGGCTGGAATATGATCTGGATATTTTCAATATCGTCGCGGTCAGCCATTTCAACATGGGGGCGATGGAAAATAAAAGCCTCAATATCTTTAACACCAAATGCGTCCTCGCCCGGGCGGAAACCGCGACCGACAATGATTTCGCCGCGGTCGAGGCCGTGGTCGCCCATGAATATTTCCATAACTGGACCGGCAACCGCGTCACCTGCCGCGACTGGTTCCAGTTGTCGCTGAAGGAGGGGCTGACCGTATTCCGGGATCAGGAGTTTTCCGCCGACATGGGCTCGCGGGCGGTCAAAAGAATCGACGACGTCCGTCTGCTGCGCCAGCATCAGTTCGCGGAAGACAGCGGCCCGATGGCCCATCCGGTGCGCCCCGACAGCTATATGGAGATCAATAATTTCTATACAGTGACCGTTTACGAAAAAGGCGCGGAGGTCATCCGCATGATCCATACATTGCTCGGGGCGGAAAATTACCGCAAGGGGATGGATCTTTATTTCGCCCGCCATGACGGACAAGCGGTGACCTGTGATGATTTCGTCCAGGCGATGGAGGACGCCTCCGGCGTCGATCTCGGCCAGTTCCGCCTGTGGTATTCCCAGGCCGGAACTCCCGAAGTCACCGTAAGCCATACATATGATCCGGCGGCGGAGACCCTGACCCTCGATGTCCGGCAGACCGTCCCCGATACGCCGGGACAGACAGCCAAGAAAGTGATGCATATTCCGCTGGCCCTGGGCCTGATCGGGCCCGATGGCCGGGATATGCCGCTGCAGCTTGCCGGCGAAAACGGGCCGACCGATGTCGAGGGCGTGAAAATGCTTAACCTGAAGGATGCGCAGGAAAGCTTTACCTTTGTCGGGGTCAGCCAAAGGCCGGTGCCGTCCCTGCTTCGCGGATTTTCAGCCCCGGTGAAGCTCAAAAGTGACCTCAGCCGGGAAGACCTCCTGTTCCTGCTGGCCCATGACAGCGACAGTTTCAACCGCTGGGAAGCCGGCCAGGAACTCGCCATTGAGGTTATTCTGGGACTGGTCAGGGATATTCAGGCCGGCCGGGCGCTTCATCTGGACGCGGACTTTAGCGCGGCGATCGCCGCCGTACTCGCCAGGGCGGACCTGGACCGGGCCCTGATGGCGGAAATCCTCACCCTCCCCGGTGAGGGCATCCTCGGCCAGCATCTGTCGCCGATTGATGTGGACGCCATTCATCAGGCGCGGCAATTCGTCCGCCGGGCGCTGGCGGCGGCTCATCGGGAACGGCTGCTGGCGCTCTATCAGGAATGCGGCAGCGACGCGGCCTATGAATTCACCCCGGAAGCGGTGGCCAACCGGCGGCTGAAGAATCTCGCCCTGTCCTATCTGATGGAGCTGGAGGACCGGGAAAGCCTCGCCCTTTGTCGGGCGCAACTTGCCACAGCCGACAATATGACCGACGAGATCGCCGCCCTGTCCTGTCTCGCCCATAGCGGTTTTGACGAAAAAGAGGCGGCGCTGGCGGCATTTTACGATAAGTGGCGGGCGGATGACCTGGTGCTTGACAAATGGTTCGCCGTCCAGGCGGCGGTCAGCAAACCGGAAACCCAGGTGAAGGTGCGGGCGCTTGTCCGGCATCGGGATTTTGATCTTGCAAGCCCCAATCGGGTGCGGTCGGTGGTCGGGCCCTTCTGCGGCCAGAATCTGACCTGCTTTCATGAAAAATCGGGGCAGGGCTATGATTTCCTCGGCGATATGATCGAAAAACTCGACCCGGTCAATCCGCAGATCGCCTCGCGTCTGGTCCAGCCGCTCGGCCGGTGGAAATATTATGACGCCGACCGCCAGGCGCTGATGAAGGCGACGCTGGAGCGGATTTTAAATCTGCCCGGATTATCGGAAAACACCTATGAGATTGTCTCGAAAAGCCTGAAATAAAACCGCCCAGCCCCAAGGCGGCTTCGGGGCTGAGCCTGCTGATAAAGTCATATATGCAAACAATTGTTAGGATCAGGCCCGCCATGCCCCCGTTCGCCATTCCCGCCGCTTCCCTCATATCACTCCCGCTGCTCCTTCATCTCATTCCCGCGCAGGCGGGAATCTATAACATATTTCAATATATTAGTGATGTTTAAGCATGGATTCCGTTCCCTCGCGGCGCATCACCGCTCGCCCGGGATTGTCTCTTGAATATGTGTTATTGTGATTGATGCCGACGTTATGCCGTTGGTCTCTACAGACGGATCGAAGAGCGTGACAAGCTCATCTCCGAAATCGCCGCCTGGGAGCGCCAGCGCAACGAGAGCGGCGCAAAAATCAAATTGATGTTCACAGCCGAAAAAGCCGGAACCAAAATGGCCCGCGCCGGCCCCAAACTCGAAAGACAACAATAATCAGAATTTAAAGAGTCATAATCTCTGTGCAGAGGTGCTACTGCAATATCCGATTTTTAACCGGGGTACGTGCGCCGCGCAATCTACTCCGTCAGGTCTTCCCACAGGTCCTTGACCTTGTTGAAAAATCCGGAAGATTCCGGGCTGACGCTGTCGCCGCATTCATCGGCATAGGCCCGGAGCAGCTGTTTCTGTTTTTTGGTCATGTTGACCGGCGTTTCGACCGTCGCCTGTATCACCATATCGCCGAACTGCCGGGAATGGAGGATCGGCATGCCCTTTTCCCGCAGGCGGAACTGCTTGCCGGTCTGGGTGCCGGCGCTGATCTTGACCTTGGCCTTTTTGCCGTTGACCGTCGGCACCTCGATTTCGCCACCGAGCGCCGCCGTCGTCATGGCGATCGGCACATGACAGAAAATGGTCGAGCCCTCGCGCTGGAAGATCGGGTGATATTCAATGGAGATGAAAATATAAAGGTCGCCGCTCGGGCCGCCGGTTGGTCCGGGCTCGCCTTCGCCCTGCAGGCGGATGCGGGTGCCGTCCTCAACCCCGGCCGGAATCTTGACCGACAGGGTTTTGTTTTTCTGCTTGCGGCCGGTGCCGTGGCAGCCGCCGCACGGGCTGGAGATAACCTGGCCCTGTCCCTGACAGCGGGGACAGGTGCGTTCAACGGTGAAAAAGCCCTGCTGGGTTCTGACCTTGCCCATGCCGCCGCAGGCGCCGCAGGATTCAGGCTTCGAGCCGGCCTCGGCGCCGCTGCCGTCACATTCATCACAGATGACGGATGTCGGGATGGTGATTTTTTCTTCTTTGCCGTTATAGGCCGCTTCAAGGGTGACGGTCATGTTATAGCGCAGGTCCGCGCCGCGACTGGGACCGCCCCGTCGCCGGCTGCGACCGCCGCCCATGCCGAACAGATCCTCGAAAATGTCGGAGAAGGCGGAATCAAACCCGCCGCCCATGCCGCCGTTGCCCATGCCGCCATTTTCAAAGGCCGCATGGCCATAACGATCATAGGCCGCGCGTTTCTGGTCATCTTTCAGGATGTCATAGGCTTCGTTGACTTCCTTGAATTTCGCCTCGGCTGCCGCATTATCCGGATTGCGGTCCGGGTGAAACTGCATGGCTTTTTTGCGGTAGGCCTTTTTCAGGTCCGCCGCGGACACGCCGCGATCGACTTCAAGCAATTCGTAAAAACAGACTTTCGCCATGATAACTCCGGTTTTCTACCCTATAGATATGTGCCGTCCTGTCTGATCACAGGACGGCAGCACTTCATGTCGATTTACTATGAATATATAATCCGATCAACCGAGCAGATTATTTTTTGTCGTCATCAACTTCTTCAAAGTCGGCATCAACAACGTCGTCCTCAGCGTCAGAGGCGGTCTCCGTCCCGGCTTCCGGCCCGGCGCCCTCAGCGGCGCCCGCCTGATCCTTGTAGATGGCTTCACCCAGTTTCATGGAAGCCTTCTGCAGGGTTTCGAGGGCGGCGGTAATGGCGGCGACGTCTTCACCTTCGGCGGCTGTTCTGAGCGCCTTGACGGCGTCTTCGATGGCGGATTTGTCCGCCGCATCGATTTTGTCGCCATGCTCGCTCAACTGGCTTTCCGCAGAGTGGGCGGCGCCTTCGGCCTGGTTGCGGGCCTCGACCAGCGCGCGCCGTTTTTTGTCTTCTTCGGCGTTGGCTTCGGCGTCTTTGACCATTTTCTCGATGTCGTCATCGCTCAGACCACCGGAGGCCTGAATGCGGATCTGCTGTTCCTTGCCTGTTCCTTTGTCCTTGGCGGAGACATTGACGATCCCGTTGGCGTCAATGTCAAAGGTGACCTCGACCTGGGGCACGCCGCGCGGCGCCGCCGGAATGCCGACCAGATCAAACTGACCCAGCAGTTTGTTATCCGCCGCCATTTCACGTTCGCCCTGGAAAACCCGGATGGTCACCGCGGACTGATTGTCTTCGGCGGTGGAGAAGGTCTGGGATTTCTTGGTCGGGATCGTGGTGTTGCGGTCGATCAGGCGGGTGAAGACGCCGCCCAGGGTTTCAATACCGAGGGACAGGGGCGTCACATCCAGCAGCAGGACGTCCTTGACGTCACCCTGCAGAACGCCGGCCTGAATGGCGGCGCCCATGGCGACCACTTCGTCCGGGTTGACGCCTTTATGAGGCTCGCGACCAAAGAAGTCCTTGACCACTTCGCTGATTTTCGGCATCCGGGTCATGCCGCCGACCAGAACAACCTCGTCGATTTCCCCGGCTGTAATGCCGGCGTCTTTCAGGGCCGCCTTGCAGGGGGCGATGGTGCGCTGGACCAGATCCTTGACCAGTTCTTCAAGCTTGGCCCGGGTCAGTTTCAGGGTCAAATGCTTTGGCCCCGAGGCGTCCGCGGTAATGAACGGCAGGTTGATTTCGGTCTGCTGGGCGCTGGAAAGCTCGATCTTGGCTTTCTCGGCCGCTTCCTTCAGCCGCTGCAGGGCCATATTGTCGTTTTTCAGGTTAATACCCTGATCTTTCTTGAATTCATCGACCAGATATTCCACCAGGCGCATGTCGAAATCCTCACCGCCGAGGAAGGTGTCGCCGTTGGTGGATTTGACTTCGAACACACCGTCGCCGATTTCCAGGATGGAGACGTCGAAGGTGCCGCCGCCAAGGTCGAATACGGCGATGGTTTTACCGTCTTCCTTGTCCAGACCATAGGCCAGGGCCGCCGCTGTCGGCTCATTGATGATTCGCAGCACTTCAAGGCCGGCGATCTTGCCGGCGTCCTTGGTGGCCTGACGCTGGGCGTCGTTGAAATAGGCGGGAACCGTAATGACCGCCTGGTCAACAGTTTCACCGAGATATTCTTCGGCGGTTTCCTTCATTTTCTGCAGCAGGAAAGCCGATACCTGGCTCGGGCTGTATTCGTTGCCCTGGGCCTCTACCCATGCATCGCCGTTATCGGCCTTGATGATTTTATAAGGCACCATTTCGATGTCTTTTTGGGTCGCCTTGTCATCATAAGTCCGCCCGATCAGCCGCTTGATGGCGAAAAGCGTGTTTTCCGCATTGGTCACGGCCTGACGCTTCGCCGGCTGACCAACCAGTCTTTCGCCGTCTGCTGTGAAGGCGACCATGGAAGGGGTTGTTCTGCCGCCTTCCGCATTTTCGATCACCTTTGGTTTTGCGCCGTCCATGATTGAGATACACGAATTCGTCGTACCTAAGTCAATTCCGATAACTTTACCCATACTATCCTCTATTTAATTTGGACGTGAGCCAGCCATTATGGCCTGGCGATGTCGTCCGTTAGTTACATTCTGCCCCAGAGGTGGCGGTTTCCACCCGAACCAAGGGATGCTCATACTTTACGGAGCTTATATAAGGCCATTTTCGATCTCTGCAAGGGTCAATATAAAGTTTTCTGCATTTTTGTCTTTCGGGTCGCCTCAAAAAAGTCTTACTCTTGCCGTAGCTGTGAAAAGCAAAGCCGAAGCACGAGGAGAAAAGCCTAAATGTCACAAAGTAATGGTGAAATTTCACTGGTCAGAAAATTGTGGAATTTTTGCCGGGAAATTCTGGTTGTTGTTGTGACGGTTTTTCTGGTGCATAGTTTCGCCTACGCCCAGTATGAAATCTGGCCTTCGGAAAGCATGGTGCCAACCCTGGAAGTCGGCGACCGGATCATCGTCAACAAATTCGCCTATGGCTATTCCCGCTATAGCCTGCCGTTTCAACTGGGCCAGTTGGGCTTTGGGCAGGACGGCGGGCGAATTATGGGCCGCTTGCCGGTGCGCGGCGACGTGGTGGTCTTCGCCGACCCCAAAGACCCCGGCCGGACCCTGATCAAGCGGATCATCGGCCTGCCCGGGGACAGGATACAGCTCATCCGCGGCCGCCTGGTGATCAACGATGGACTGATCCCCAGAACCTATGACAAAAGCTATAGTTACCGCGAGCCAAAAGGCAGGATTGTGTCGGTTCGGGAGTTCCGCGAAGATAATCCCGAGGGCCGCAGTTATTATATCGCCGAGCGCAGCGATTTCGGCCATCTGGACAATACGGCGGAATATCGCGTGCCGGCGGGCCATGTCTTCGCCATGGGCGATAACCGGGACAATTCCGCCGACAGCCGGGTTCTGTCCGGGGTCGGTTACGTGCCGGTGGAAAATATTATTGGCCGGGCGGAAGTGATTGCCGTATCCTTCTATGGCTGCGATGATGGCAAACAGATCAAGTGCACTGCCGGGTTGCCCTTTTCACGGTTTTTCAAGAAAATAATTTAAGGATCAGTACAATGAAATTTTTGGCAAAATTGTTTCTCTCCATGGCGGCGATTATGGCGTCAGTTCAGCTTTCCGGGGCAGAGGAGGGCGCGCTTACGGTCGAGGACGCCTGGTCGCGCCCGACCATCCTGCTCGACCGCCCGGGGGCGGCTTATTTCACGATCGTAAATAACGCGGCCCGGGACGACAGGCTGGTCAAGGCAAGCTCGCCGCTGGCTGACCGGGTCGAGCTTCATGTCCACAAGCATGAAAACGGCGTCATGAAAATGGTGAAAGTCGATCATATTCCGGTCGCGGCGCACGGCGAAACCGTGGTCAAGCCCGGTGGTTATCACCTGATGTTGTTCGGCCTGAAGCAAAAACTTCACCTCGGCGACGAACTGCCGCTGATCCTGACGTTCGCCCAGGCTGGAGAGATCAGAGTCAGCGCCGGGATTTCAAAAAAGGCGCTGGCGCTGTCGGGCAAAAAGATGGACCACAAAATGGATCACAAGATGAACCATGACATGAAAGAACATAAGCATTGAGGCGCTGACCGGGGAATGGGAAAATATATTAAAAAGCCGGTGACTTAAAGCACCGGCTTTTGCTTTTTCAGGCAATGGCTTTAGGGTCTGTGGACAATTAAGGTTAGGGCGTTGGCGGCCCACATTTTATCACTGGCGAGGCGCGGAATGCGCCGTAGTGTCATTCACTTCAAGCATTTTGCAACGCTGTCCCGTGATAAAATGTGGATCGTCCGCCGGATTTGGCCGGAATGGCCCACTTTTACAGCAGTCGTCCTTGAATATACCGGTATGTCCTGCGTCCTCCTGCTTAAAATTGGGCCATTCCGGCCAAACCAACGCCCTAACCTTAATTGTCCACAGACCCTAGGACTTAAACCTTGGTGTCGACATGTTCGGCCGGGGCGTCGTTTCCGCCCTTGGCGACGCCGACCATGGCCGGGCGCAGCAGGCGGTCCTTGATGATATAGCCCACCTGCATGACCTGAACGATGGTGCCGTCCTCTTCGCCGGTGTCGGGGACTTCAAACAGCGCCTGATGCAGGTCATGGTTGAATTTTTCCCCCATCGGGTCGATCTTTTTGATGTTATTCCGCTCCAGCATGTTGAGCAGCTCGCGTTCGGTCATTTCAATGCCTTCGACCAGGGTTTTGGCGTTTTCGCCCAGGTCCGCATCCTCCGGAATGGAGTCCAGCGCCCGGCGCAGGTTGTCGCCGACCCCCAGCAGGTCGCGGGCGAAGGCGGTCATGGCGTAATTGGCGGCGTCGGCCTTTTCCCGGTCGGCTCGCCGGCGCAGGTTCTCCATTTCCGCCACGGAACGCAGAAGCCTGTCCTTGAGGTCGGCATTTTCCTTCAAGACTGCGGCCAGTTTGTCATCGGCGGCGGCTTCAGGCGCTTCCGGGGCCTCGGCGTCGGCTTCTGTTGCATCCGTCACGTTGATGTCCTCTTCGGGGGAGATATTTTCGTTATTCGTATTTTCGCTGTTGTCCGTCATAATTCACATCTCTGACTAAAGTATTTTACCAATTATCTTTGCCGTGTAATCCACGAGGGGAATAATCCGGGCATAATCAAGTCGCGTCGGGCCAATAACCCCGATCACGCCCAGGATATTGTTTTTACCGTCCATATAGGGGGAAGCGATAACAGAAGAATCGGACAGGGAAAAGAGATTATTTTCCGAACCGATGAAAATCCGCACCCCGTCGGCCTCCCGGGCATTTTCCAGCAGGTTGATCAGATCCTTTTTTGATTCAAGGTCGCTGAACAGCCGGCGAATCCGCTCCAGGTCCTGTATGGCGTCCAGATTATCGAGCAATTTGGCCTGACCGCGGATAATCAGATGTTCGTATGACGCGCTGTCGCCTGAGGATTGCTGACCGGCCCATACGGCCAGGCCCTGCTCGACGATGGACCGGGTCAGGCTGTCCAGTTCGGCCTGCTGGTTCTTCAATTCCTGTTCGATCTGCGCCTTGGCCTCGGCGAAAGTCCTGCCGACCAGACGGGCGTTGAGGTAATTGCCCGCCTGGCTGAGGGCGGAAGGAGTCAGGCCGATGGGAATATTAATGATTCTGTTTTCCACATCGTCGCCTTCGTTGACCATGACCACAAGCGCCTGCCCCGGACTGAGATAGACGAATTCAATATGTTTGAGCGGCAGGTCATTTTTTGGCGCGATCACCAGGCTGGCGCATTGGGAGAGGCCGGAAAGCATGCTGGTCGCCCGGGTCAGCAGGTCTTCGACATTATGGCCCTTTTCCTGGCACTGGATACGGATTCTGGTCCTCTCGTCCCGGCTGAGGTTGCCCATTTCGAGCATGCCGTCGACAAAGAGCCGAAGCCCGGTGTTGGTCGGAATGCGCCCGGCGGATTTATGAGGCGAAAAGATCAGCCCGCTATCCTCCAGGTCGGCCATGACATTGCGGATGCTGGCCGGAGACAGGGGGGGCTGCAATTGCTGCGACAGGGTGCGCGAACCCACCGGCTCACCCGTCAGAATATAGGTGTCCACAATCTGCCGGAATATGGTCCGGGACCTCTGGTTTAAATCTTCGATCAACATTTTCTCAATCCCAAATGTAGGGGCAGGGGGAAATAAATTCAATGTGAAGGCGAAAAATAAATAGATACCCCCGGCTAAAGCCGGGGTCCTACTGCTTACGCAGCGTCCGCTTCACGGCCGCCTGTTACAACTCC